>CAVZFB010000048.1:0-121834 GCA_963774345.1 uncultured Alphaproteobacteria bacterium | reverse complement strand
GCGGAAGAGGCAGGAGTCGAACCTACCGGAGACGCCTTCGCGCCTCCCAACGGTTTTGAAGACCGCGCGCCCCACCGGGGACGATACTCTTCCCGCGTCCGCCTGCCTTGCGATCAGGCAAGCAGTTCGCCGACAGCCAGCACGATGCGGGCATCGCCGATCCGCCGAGTGGCCCCCATCCTATCAAAATACTCGAGAATATCGATCGTCAGGTTGCGACCGACGCCAGAACGATCCTTGAACATTTGCGCGGTAAAGGCCCCTTCGGCCGAGGCCTCGGCCAGCTCAACGGCGATTTTGGCGAGCCGCGCCAGGGTGTCGAGAAGAAAGTAGCGATTGTCGGCGACCTTGGCGACGCGGCCGAGGCGTTCAGCGCGGTTCAACAGCCGCTTGACCGCTTCGGGTTCGAGCGATAGCGCGCCGGCGATCTCACGCACCCGCGGCGGACGCAGCTCACCAGCGGCGAGAAGCGGGCGGACGCGTTCCCAGAGCTTTTCGTCGGCATTGGTCAGCCGCGGCCGATGCTCGGGGAGGCGCCACATGCCACCCTCGCGCACCGCACGGCCGGTGGCGGCGAGCTGCGACAGCGCGGCGTCGAGCGCTGCCTCCGGCGCAGCCGCGCGCAATCGCGTGATCAGCGCCGGCCGGGTCGGTCCGAGCGAGTCGGGCTGGGCCTGGTGCCAGGCCGCGAGGGCGTTGAGGATCATGTCAGCGAACGCGGCTAAGCGAGCCGGTGTGACGGCGACTGGCGCATGCTCGGGCCCTGCCCTAATAAATTGCGCGCTTTCGGTCTCGCAGAGGGCGTCCAACTCTGCCGGCGCCAGATTGCGCACCAACCCGAAATGCGCCAAATCGACGACCCCTTCGGCGGCGAGCAATTGCCCGAATGCCTTCGCCGGGTCGGCCGGAGCCATGGCTCTGAGCAGTTCCAGCCGGGTAAGCAGGCGCCGCCCGCGCCGCGGCGCCAGCGGGTCGACGACCCGGCCTCCGCCCAAGGTGTGGCGCGCGGCATGGTCGCGCAAAACAACACGGTCGCCGTGGAGCGCACCCGCCGGCCGCTCCAGATCGATCTGCACAAAGCCGGTTTCGCCGGGGGCGATCGCTCGGCCGCTGAGTATCGCGGCGCGGCCGACGATATCCTCGGTGCCGAGATGCAGATGGACCGGCAGCCCATCGCGCAGCGGCGCCGTGGCATAGCGCGAGGCGCGCAGGAAGAGATCGAGCCGTCGCACCGGCAGGTGCCGCTCCGGCGCCACCAGCCAATCGCCGCGGCGCGGCTCGCCGCCTTCGGCGAAAGACCCAACAATGTTGACGGCGCATCGCTCTCCGGCAGAGGCGCCCTCGATCGGCCGATTTTGCGCATGCAGCCCGCGCACCCGCACGGTGGCGCCGCCGGGGCTGACCGTGAGCCGGTCGCCGATCCCGACAGCGCCCGCCGCGACCGTGCCGGTCACGACAAGCCCGATCCCCGGCAGGGTGAAGGCACGGTCGATCGGCATCCGGAAGAGGCCCGATGCGATCGCCTCGGCCCGCTCCACGGCGGCGATAGCGGCGGTTTTTTCGAGATGCCGGGTCAGCGCGGCGATGCCATCGCCGGTGCGGCTCGACACCGGGAATATCAGGCTGTCGGCATAACCCGCCGCGGCCAGCAATTCCTTGACCCCGCCGACGACCTGCTCGACCCGGTCGGGAGCGGCGCGGTCGATCTTGGTGACGACCCCGGTGATCTCGGCCACCCCGATCAGCTCGAGGATGTCGAGATGCTCGATCGTCTGCGGGCGCGGCCCGTCATCGGCGGCGACGACCAGCAATACGCGGTCGATCGACAACACCCCGGCCAGCATGTTGGGCAGGAACCGCCCGTGCCCGGGAACGTCGACAAAGCCGATCTCGCCGCCGTTGGGCAGGACCGCATAGGCAAACCCCAGATCGATCGTCAGCCCCCGCCTTTTTTCCTCGGGCAGGCGATCGGTGTCGACACCGGTCAGCGCCTGCACCAGCGCCGTCTTGCCGTGGTCGATATGCCCCGCGGTCGCCAGGATCATGGTGGCGTCACACGAAGTTCGCCGAGTTGGGCGAGGAAGGCGGCCTCGTCTTCGAGGCAACGCAAGTCGAGTAAGACATTGCCGGCTTCGATCCGACCGATAACGGGGATCGGCAAGCCACGCAGGGCACGCGCCCAGGCTTCGACGGCGGCGCCGGATCTCGTCACGCCGACCGGGCGAAGCGCTAGGGCGGCGCTCGGCAACAACGACAAGGGCAAGGCGCCGCTGCCGATCTGGCTACGGGTCTCGACGATGTCGACCTCCGCAATACCGGCGAATGCCTCTCGGACCCCAGGCAGCAAGCGGTGCGCAACGGCGTCGATCTCCGCTTTGGGGCGAGAGAGCAGCCGCAATGTCGGCAGGCGCTCGGCCAGCCGATCGGGGTCGGCGTATAGCCGCAACACCGCTTCGAGCGCGGCGAGTCGGATCTTGTCGAGCCGCAAAGCGCGCTTCAGCGGGTTCTTCGCCAGTTTGGCGACGAGATCGGCGCGGCCGACGACAAGCCCCGCCTGCGGCCCGCCGAGCAATTTGTCGCCGCTGAAGGTCACGAGATCGGCGCCTTGCGCCAACGCTTCGGCGACAGTCGGCTCGTGCGGCAGACCCCAGGGTTCGAGATCGACCAAGGAGCCGCTGCCGAGATCTTCGACAAACGGAATGCTGCGCTCTCGGGCGAGGGCCGCGAGCTTTGCCGCCGGCGCTGCGGCGGTAAAGCCTTCGATCGCGTAGTTGCTGGTATGCGCCTTCAGGATCAGCCCGGTGTCGGGGCCGATCGCGGCAGCGAAATCGGCGAGGTGGGTGCGGTTGGTGGTGCCGACCTCGCGCAGTCGTGTCCCCGCGCGTGCCATGATGTCGGGCAGGCGGAACGACCCGCCGATCTCGATCAGCTCGCCGCGCGATACGATCGTCTCGCGCCCATCCGCCAGCGCATTCAACGCCAGCACCAGGGCGCCGGCATTGTTGTTGACGGCCAGCGCCGCCTCGGCTCCGGTCAGCCGGACGAGCCAGCCCGAAATATGATCGTCGCGCTCGCCGCGCCGGCCGGTCTCGGTGTCGTATTCGAGCGTTGACGGGTCGCGCATCGCCGCGACCGCCGCAGCGATCGCTGCCTCGGGCAAGGGCGCGCGGCCGAGGTTGGTGTGCAATACGGTCCCGGTCAGGTTGAAGACGCGGCGCTGCGACGGGCGCAGCAGATGCATCAGGCGGTCCCTGCCGTCGGCGACTATCGCTGACACGGAGGCAGCTTCGCCCGAATTCCGCCGTTCGGCCAGTGCCGCCCGCACGGCGTCGAGCACCAGCGCGCGCCCATATCGCGCGATTAGTGCGCAACCGTCGTCGGAGCGCAGGATCCGGTCGACGGCCGGCAGGGCGGCCCGGCCCTTACGTTCCGCCGCGGTCATGACGCGACGGCGGGTTCGAGCAAGACCTCCGCCGCGTCGGGTTCAAGAAGAATGCGCGGCTCAGCGCTGCTCGATGATACGACACGGCCGATCACGGCGGCACGGTAGCCGAGCCGTCGCAACTCGCCCGAACAGGCGGCGGCCCGTTCGGCGGGGACGCCGGCGAGCAGCCCGCCGGCGGTCTGCGGATCGACCAGCAACGCCGCGATCGGATGTGCCTGGCTTGCGTCGAGTGCGGTCAGCGCCGCCAGATTGTCGGTATGCAGCGAACTGGTGATCCCGAGGGCAAAGAGGTCGAGGGCGCCGTCGAGCGCCGGGATCGCCGTCGGGGTCGAGCACCGCGTCCATCTCCGAGGCGCGCAGCATTTCGAGAAGATGGCCGAGAAGGCCGAACCCGGTCACGTCGGTGCAGGCGGTGGCGCCATGCGCAAGGAGGCATGCGGCCGAAGCCGGCGGCGGATTGCGTCATCGACGCCAGCGCGTCGTCGATCGCGCGCGCTGGCGCCAGCCCGCGCCCATCGGCGGCGAGGATCACGCCGGTGCCGAGCGGCTTTGTCAGAATTAGCCGGTCGCCGCGGCGCAGCCCGCCCTTGCGCATGAGTTTTCCGGCGGTCGCGCGGCCGGTCACGGCAAAGCCGAGCGCTAGTTCGGCTCCCTCGGCGCTGTGACCGCCGATCAGCACCGCCTCCGCCGGCTCAAGCACGTCGAGCCCGCCACGCAGCATGTGAAAGAGATCGTGCTCGACGATATCGGGACGCGCCGCCGGCAGGGTGGCGATCGCAAGAGCGGTCTCCGGTCGGCCACCCATCGCGTAGATGTCGCCGAGCGCATGGGTGGCGGCGATCCGCCCAAACAGATACGGGTCGTCGACCATCGCGCGGAAGAAATCGACGGTCTGCAATAATGGCGGCGCGCCGGGGAAGGCAATCACCGCGGCGTCGTCGGGGCTGTCGAGGCCGATCATGACTGCGCGGCTTGTCGCCGGCTGCAGCTGCGCCATGACGCGGCCGAGAACGGCGGCCGGAACCTTAGCGGCGCAGCCACCGCAGCGCATCTGCTCCTCGCCCGGCTCGGGCCGCATCTCGGGCAATTCGCGATAGCGCCGCATCCAGCGCCGGTCGATCCGGTCCTTGAGACGCCACAAATATGCCCCTTGGGCCGCGAAGGGCCCGCGCGAGGCGACGGCATGCGCATCGCCGGTCCCGATCAAGGCCAGCCCGCGGCGTTGCGGCACGGCACGACGCAGCCGCTTGCCGGCGAGCGCGCGGCGCAAATTGGAGCTGAGCGGCGGGCCTTGGCGAACGGCGTAGACCCCGGCTTTCTCGCGCGGATGGGCGACCATGGTCGCGACATCGCCGGCCGCGAAGATGCGCGGATCGCCCGGCGAGCGCAGGGTCTCGTCGATCGCGACAAAGCCGCCTGACGTCAAGGGCAGCCCAGTCTCGCCGAGCCATCGGGCCGCACCCGCCTCGGTCACCCACAGGGCCTCGTCGAAACCGATCCGGCGGCCGTCGGCGAGGATAAGCGTGCCAGGTTCGACGCGAACAACCGTGTTGCCGGTCAGCACATCGATCCCGCGCTCGGCGAAAATCCGCTCGAACAAATGGCGGACCCGACGGTTGTGCGACGGTAGTAACGCCTCACGGGTGATGAGGGCCACCTCCAGTGGCGCAACACCCAGCCCGGCGAGCCGGTACTGGGCCGACAACGCCAGCTCGACGCCGCCGGCGCCGCCGCCGACGATGGCGAGCCGCAGCCCCCGCATCTCCCGGGCGCGGGCCAGCAAGGCTTCCCAGCGCTCGGCAAAACGGGCGATCGGCTTGACCGCGATCGTGTGTTCGATTGCGCCGGGGACTTCGTCCGCCCGCGGGGTCGAGCCGATGTCGAGAGACAAGAAGTCGTAACGGATCGGCGGGTGAGCTGCGGCACAACAGCTGGCGCCCGCTGCGGTCGAGACCGATCGCCTCGTCGCGGATCAGCCGCGCGCCGGCAAAGCGGGCCAGCCGGCCGAGATCAATGTGGCATTCTTCGAAAGCGTAATGCCCGGCGACCCAACCCGGCAGCATGCCCGAATACGGGGTCTCGACATCCCGGGCGACCAAAGTTACGCGCAGCCCCGCCACTGGGCGCATGCCAAAGCTCTTCAGCACATGGACATGGGCGTGCCCGCCGCCGACCAGAACCAGATCCTGAGCAATCGCAACCCGGTGCTGCATCGGGCCACTATGCCCGAGCACCGCCCGGAAGACGAGCCGAACGCTGCTGGGTATGGAGTTCCCGGCCACGGGCTACGGGCGGGCTGCGCTTGGCGGTGGCGCGCGGATGCGATAATTACCGGAGACGAACTGCGCCATAGATCTGGCGCGCGCAGAGGAGGGAGCGATCGCGATGTCAGCCGCTGTCCAGCGCTACAATGTCGGCGGGGTGTTCCTGCCGCGGCCGTTCAAGGTTCGCCGGCTCGGGCATTTCGGATTCAATGTCGAGAAATTCGCCCGAGGGCCGCGAATTTTATGGCGATCTGCTCGGCTTCACCGCGTCCGACACGCTCGATTTCTCGCGCGCGCCGTGGTTCCCGAAGGACGCCGATCTGGGCGATCCGCGCGGCTATTTCATGCGCTACGGCACCGACCATCACGCCTTCGTGCTGTTCCCGAAGCGGGTCATGGACCACCGCGCCGACCGCAAATTCGCGCCCGAGGTCACGATCAACCAGATCACCTGGCAGTGCGGCAGCCTCAAGGAGATCGCCGACGCGCACACCTATTTCGAAGAACAGCAGGTCCGCATCCAGCGCGTCGGGCGCGACATGCCGGGCAGCAACTGGCACGTCTACGTCTACGATCCCGACGGCCACACCAACGAATTCTACTACGGCATCGAGCAGATCGGCTGGAACCAGCTGAGCAAGCCGCGCGAGATGTACTATCGCGGATTCAACGAAAAGCCGACCTGCCGCAAATGTCCGAGGCTGCCGAACTCGCCGACGGGTATGAAAAGGGTATCGACGTGTCTTGTCGGGCCACCAGCCGAAGGAAACCCTACCCGCGACCTATGATGTCGAAGGCGTGCTGCTGCCGCGCCCGTTCAAGATCACCAAGATCGGGCCGGTCAGCCTGTTCGTCGACGATGTCGACCGCGCCGAAGCCTTCTACCGCGAGCGCCTCGGCTTTGTCCGCAGCGAAGAGGCGATCTACCGTGGGGCCCGCTGCGTATTCCTGCGCTGCGGCGCCGAGCACCACAGCCTGGGCCTGTTCCCGAAGGAGCTGCGGCGCGCGCTGGGGCTTAGCGAACACACGACCTGCATGTCGTTCGGGGTCGAAGTCGGCAGCTATGCGCAACTGCGGGCGGCGGTCGCCTTCCTAAAGGAGCACGGTGTCACCTTTGTCGATTCTATCCCGCCCGAGCTTTACCCTGGCATCGACTATTCGGCCTTCGCGCTCGATCCCGACGGCCACTGCATTCAGCTCTATTACTACATGGAGCAGATCGGCTGGGACGGCCGGGTCCGTCCGGCGGCCGAGCGCCGACGGGTCAACGGCAACTGGCCCGAAGCGCTGGAGCCGTTGTCGGACACCTATGTCGACCAGGTCTTCCAGGGGCCCCTGGGGTAATCGTCACCGCGGCGCAAGGCAGGATCCATCGAGCCGCGATCGAGACAGGGGATAAATGGGTCCCGGCCTACCGCCGGGACTACGACGATCACGGAGAACGGAGGCGCGATCGTGACGCCTGAAGCGTATCTCGGCCGCGTGCGTTCCCTGTTGCCGGCGCTGCGCGAGCGTGCGGCGCGGGCGGAAAAGCTGCGGCGGCTGCCGGACGACACCTTTGCCGATTTCCAGGAGGCGGGGCTGTTCCGCGCGTTGCAGCCAAAGCGCTATGGCGGCCACGAGCTCGATCCCGGAGTTTTCTACCAGGCGGTGATCGAGGTCGGCGCGGTCTGCGGATCGAGCGGCTGGATCCTCGGCGTCCTCGGTGTCCACAACTGGCATTTGGCGATCCTCGATCGCCGCGGGCGCAGGAGGAGGTCTGGGGCGCGGACGACAGCGTCCAATTGTCGACCTCGCTGGCCCCGACCGGTGTTGTCGAAAGGGTTGAAGGCGGGTTTCGGATGCGCGGCCGTTGGTCGTTTTCGAGCGGTTGCGATTATTGCCAATGGGCGGTGCTCGGCGGTGCCGTTGCGCCGGCAGCGCCCGGAGAGCCGCCCGATCCTCGCGTGTTTCTGCTGCCGCGCCGCGATTATCGGATCGACGACAACTGGCACGTCATGGGGCTGTGCGCCACCGGCAGCAAGGACATCGTCGTCGAAGACGCCTTCGTGCCTGAATACCGCACACATTCATACCGGGACGCGTTCGCCCTCAACCATCCGGGCGGTGCGGTCAACAGCGCGCCGCTTTATCGCCTGCCTTTCGGGCTGGTCTTTACCTACGGCATCGTATCGCCGGCAATCGGCGCGGCTCAGGGGGCTCTGGCGGCGTTTCGCGAGCAGGCGGCGAAGCGCATCAATGTCCGCGACGGCTCGCGCGCGGTCGAAGATCCGTTCATGCAATACCGGTTGGCCGAGGCGGCGTCCGAGATCGACGCGGCGCGCGACCGTATGCTCGCCAATTTCGCCGAGATGATGCGCCTGGCGCGAGCCGGCGCGGAAATCCCGCTGGCCGATCGCGCCCGCTATCGCTGGGACTCCGGCAAAGCCATCGAGCGCAGCGTGCGCGCGGTCGATCTGATATTCGAGGCGAGCGGCGGACACGGCATCTTTCTCGACAACCCGATCCAGCGCGCCTGGCGCGACGTGCACGCGATGCGGGCGCATGCCGGCAACAATCCCGAGCGCGCGTCGTTCATCTTCGCCCGCTCTGAATTCGGCCTGCGGCCCTCCGACATCCGGTTCTAGACCGCGGCAGCCGCACTTTCGCGGACGTTCCTTCGCGGTCGGGTGAGCCGATGGCGCCAGTCCCCGATTGGCGATATCGTACGGGTGGCCAATGCGTAGGGAGGATTAAGATGATCAAAGGTCTGCACCATAATGCCTATCGCTGCCGGGATTCGGAGGAGACCCGAACCTTTTACGAGGATTTTCTCGGACTTCGGCTGGTCAGCGCGTTCGAAATCAACGAGGGCCGCGCGCTGCATACCTTTTTCGAGATGGATGACGGCTCCTGCCTCGCTTTTTTCGAAGTGCCGGGTACGCCGTTCGAGTTCAAACGCCAGGATACGCTGGATCTGCACATCGCCCTCGGGGTCGAACCCGACGTATTCGAGCGCATGCTGCAAAAGGGGAAGGCGGAAGGAATCGAGGTGCGTGGACCGGTCGATCACCGCTTTGTGCGTTCGATTTATTTCCGCGACCCGAATGGCTACGTCATCGAGCTGACCGCCAGCACCGGCTTGCACGGCGAAATCATGGACCCCGCCCTATCGAAGCCGCATGAAGCGCTCGCTCGCTGGCAGACGACGAAAAGCCACTAATCGTCGATCGCGCGGCAAAGGACGCCTCGCCGCATTGCAAGGTCGCGCTCGCGATGACGCCCGCCCCGCTCAAGGTTGCCGTGGTCGGCGCCGGCATCGGTGGCCTGACCGCCGCCCTGTCGCTGCACCGCGCCGGTTTCGCGGTCGAGGTCTACGAGCAAGCCCCGGAGCTGACCGAGGTCGGCGGCGGCATCAACATGGGCCCGAACGCGACGCGTATCCTGCGCCGGCTCGGGCTAGCCGAAGGGCTCGACCGCGAGGGGGTGCGCCCGATCGGCTCGCACCAGCGGCGCTGGCGGGACGGGCGCACCTTGCAGCGCGCGCCGCTCAATCCATTGTGCGAGGAACTGTACGGCGCGCCGCACATGACCCTGCACCGAGCCGATCTGTTGGCGGTTATCGCCTCGGGTTTCCCGGCCGAGCATATCCATCTGGGCCACCGTCTCGCCGGGCTGGCCGATTGCGGCGACGTGACCGAGGCCTGGTTCGAGAACGGCGCGCGCATCCGGGCGGATGTATTGGTCGGCGCCGACGGCATTCATTCAACGGTGCGCGCCGCATTGTTCGGCGAAGAGGAGCCGCGCTTTGCCGGCTGCGTCGCCTATCGCGGGCTGGTGCCGGTAGAGCGTATTGCCGATCTCGGCCTCGAAATCGGCTCGCAATCCTGGGTCGGCCCCGGTGCCCATTTCGTCCACTATTTCGTCTCGCGCGGGGAGCTGCTTAATTTTGTCGGGTGGACCGAACACGACCGTTGGAACCGAGAGGACTGGACCGATCGCGCCACGATCGAGCGCGCGCTGGCGGCGTTTGAAGGCTGGCATCCGCAGGTCCGTCGGATTATCGGCGCGGCCGAGACCTGTTTCATATGGGCATTGTTCGATCGCGAGCCGTTGCCGCGCTGGTCGGTCAGGCATACCACTCTGCTCGGCGACGCCTGCCACCCGATGTACCCGTTTATGGGCCAGGGCGCCGCACAGGCGATCGAGGACGGCGCTACCCTGGCCGCCTGCCTCGCCGCCGGAGCCGGCGAGCCGGCCGAGGCCTTGCGGCATTACGAGCGGCTGCGCCTGCCGCGCGTTACCCGCCTGCAGGAGATGTCGCGGGCCAACAAGATCCGCTTCCACATGCCCGACGGACCGGCGCAGGAGGCGCGCGATGCCGAATGGGCCAAGGCCGCTGACCGCTCCCCCGACACCCTGCGCTGGCTCTACGATTTTGACGCGGCCGTAGTCGGGACGGCGCCCGCGTTCGATGGCGGGTCTTCCGCATCGAGGTGACGACGCCACAAGTTCCCAGCCGGACCTCAGCTAAGTAGAATTTGCTTCACCTCCGAGAGGAGCAGGCCATCTTTCGAGCGGCACCCCTCTCTTCCATGGAAGCCGGGTCATTTCTCCGTCGACGCCGTTGGGCTCGAATTCCCCCAAACGGCCTGCGATATTGTATCGAAGAGAAGGCGGTGCCCCGCCTCGTTATAATGCACATCACCCGGTATGAAATATTTGTTCAAGACGATATCGGCGGGCTCGTGAAAGAACGGCTCAAAGCCGTTGATGAACCGCACATCGTGTTTTGCGCTCCATGCACGCCAATAGCGGACCTGGATGCTGTCGCGATCATGCGCCGCGATCTGATCGGGCAACGGATAGACAATAAGGGTTACCTTGCAATTCCATTCGCGGCACATTTGGACAATTTTGTCGAGATTGGTCGCGTTGATTTCTAGGCCTCTGCGGCCATACGCATCAAACAATGCTTTATCGGTTGGCCAGGAATCCCGCCGCAGCCCCAAGCGTCCGCCGCTAGTGGTCCAGATCAGGAAGCGGTCCCGCAACTGCCCCAGGAATCCTACAATCATGGAGTTGCGTCGAAGAAATTCATAACTTTGGTAGGTAACGCGATGGAGCCAGGACGGCGGGGCATGTTCGACGTGCGGAGCCAGCTGGAAGGCTCCTGCGATCAGGTCTGGCGCACGGTCGACAACACTGCCGTCTGGCATCTCCTGGTAGACTTCGGCATCGTCGGAAGCGTCCGACATGTCAAGAAATATGAAATTCTCCTTCGGATGAATGCCGGTCTTGGCGGCCACCGCCTTTATTTTGCGCCAATATATGGCCGGACTGTAACTTGTAACACCCAGGTTCCAGATTGCTAAACCTTTGGCGCGCCACGCGCACGCCATGAGCCCCACCATCGTCTTTTCGTAAGGCAAGCCCAACCCTTCGGTCATCGAATCGCCGCTTACGAAAACTGAATTATCTTTTGCGGCAGCGGGGTCAGTCGGAGCGCATTTTCCGGTGCGAAGCCCAAATCGGTCGGTCTGAAATGGATATTGCGATCGTCCCCAGTACCGTTGCACCGGCCCAACATTTGGCAGCAAATCGTGAGTGTACGGGACCGAGCGATCGTAGACGTCCGGATCCTTACTTCCACCTGACAGAACCTGTGCGGGGATAAAAAGACTAACGACAGCGTCCAACGCAATGATGACGCCGATGATCAACAATGCATCGCGTATCCACCCAAACCGTCTTGACCCGATCATTTAGCCGACCTTCCGAGCTAGCGTGTTGGGGCCTGAGTTTACGGCTGTTTATCAGTTCCAAATAAATTGATCAATGCGCACTTTCCAGTGTCTTGGCCGATTACTTAAATTACAACTTGAAATTTCGCGATCATTTGCTGTTATATGGCAAGACGGGTTCGACGAGCATGGGTGGCAGGTCAGTCGAGAAGCTGGCAATCCAGCAAGGAATTGGCTAGCCTCCGTGGCGAACGATCGGTACAGGACCGGGCGACCGGAATCAAGCTGAGCTGCGACGGATATTCGCCCGATGGACCTTTACCCGCTGCTGCTCAGGCTCCTAGGAGCTCTTTGGGGCTTGGCCTTTATCATCCTGGTCGGGTTCACCCTTGAGCAATACTTCCCGGCACAACGTGAGCCACCTCTGCATAACTCGTTGTTCAAGCTTCGTCTGCTCTTGGCTTTTAGCGCAATCGGCGTCGCCCTCGGTTTTGGGATGGCGCCGCTGTTGCGCACGACAGTGACGATGATGGGAGACGGCGGGTCCCGGCTGACCTTTGGGGCGAGCATTTGGGCCCGCGCGGCCCAGCTGCTGGCTGGTCTGCTTATCTTTGACTTTTTTTATTATTGGCTTCACCGATTGCAGCACATGTGGCCTGTTCTATGGCAGGAACACAAGCTGCATCACGCAGACCCCTCTTTAAATGTGATTACCGCCGGGCTGCACCACTGGCTCGAGGTGCCGCTGCGCACCCTGTTCATATCCATTCCGATGCTGATCGTCGCCAATCTATCGGCCGCGGAATTCGCCGCTATCGGCATGGTCCTCAATATTTGGGCGGGCTTCAAGCACGCGAACCTGCGCATTCGGCTTGGTCCGCTAACACCACTTGTTGTCGGCCCGCAGCTGCACCGGCTTCACCACTCGATCGAACCGGAACACCGCGATAAGAATTTCGCGGCGTTCTTCCCGATTTACGATGTGCTGTTTGGCACCTATTGCCGACCGGAGCGAGATGAATGGCCGGCGACGGGGTTGGCGACCGGCGAATGGCCCGGAAGTGTCAGAGAGGCCGGAATGTGGCCATTTCTGGCCTGGTGGGACGGGATCCGCCGTGTGGCGTCTCATTCTGAGCGCACGCCGTAAGCGGTGGCAGACGACCGAACCGATTGAGGACCTTTCCGCAAATCCTTCTCGGCGAAGAGAGAATGGCGATCATCAGCGCCGCACAATGATACGGATCGTATTATGACCCCGATGTAGCAGCATTCCTTTCGCCTCAGAAGATCGTATAAAGGAACGGGGCAAGGACTGAGCCCTGCAGCATGAGTAGGCTGCCGAATATAACCATCATAACCATCACGGGCAGCAACCAGAATTTCTTTCGAACCTTAAGATAGTGCAGAAACTCCACCAGCATCGCCACCAAATATCTCCTAGATCTGTTGGCACATCATCCCTCCGTCGGGACCATGCTGCTCTCTCTCGACCGAATCCGTTTCCCGGTAAACCTCTCACGGGAGGTGCTCTGTCAGTCCGTGCGGCTACTCCACCCCTCCGCCCTGTGATGCGACAGCCGCAAACAGGCTGCCTCGAAACCTCCTCGAGTTCGATCCCTAACCCAAATAATCCGAGAAAGATAAACAATTGTTTTCCTACTCCGATCATGATTTCGAACATTTTGATTCAAGTGTACGTAGAAATCTAGCGCTACGGCGCGCATCTGTCAATGCAGAATGGAAAATCTTCCGACCCTGCTGCTGCCGTCTACCAGAATTGGCGGGCATAGCTGCTGGCGGATGCGCGTTAAGGGCCACGAACGCATCGCGATCTCGTGCTAGCCCTGAGCGATAGAAACGGCTGCGACCTCGCACTTGGTAAAACCGAAAAAGACGCTCTCTCTACGTCGCCACGGCGGCAGGCTCATTGGGTTCGCGATACATCTGCGCTAAAAGCGCTGACCCCGGGCTTGATCGCTGTGCTCACCGCTTCATGCTCGGCGGGCTCCGTGCATGCTCTGAGCATACCAGCCAAACTGGTATCGCCGCTTTACGGTTTGCTGATCATCGCGCTACGCTCGCGGCAAAGATGGTCACCCGCCGAGAGCGAACGGAGCGCTACGATGTTACGCAACCGCGCAGAGATAAGTGAGGATAAATCTTTTGGCCCGCTGACCGAGGCCATCCTCGAGCGCGATCAGCCGCGCACCACCGACCTCTTTTTTCAGATGGTGGCGCGGGAGGGGCGCTCGATCGGCGATGCGCTGAGCGTGGTGACGGCAGCCGAGGCACCGTTTGTTCAGGTGCCGAGCCACGTTGATGTGCGCGACGGGCAGATCACTCTGATCAACAACGACCACACGATCCTCGGGCTGCGCGCTTCTTCTTATCTGATGCCGTATCTGCCCGAGAAGTATCGCCTGCTGCCCCTATTGCAAAGCGTGTGGTACATTCCGGCCGGGCTCGACATCTGGAACCAGTTGCGCGGAAAATACCCCGGCCGCTACGCCACAATGAAAGGTATGAACGTGCCGCCGCCGAGCTACGGCCCGGTCGTGTGGAACGAAGATCAGAAGCCGATCCACGAAGATGGCTCGGTCGAGGAGCGGCTGCACGCTTACATGATCGCTACCGTAGCCGGCGATTCGCGGCGGTCCTATGGCCTCTTCCTCGGTCTGGCGGAGGACGAGCGGCTACGCTCCCAGCTCCGCGACCAATTGGAATATCTCGGCCTTATCGATTTGCAGGACACGGTAGTCGGCCGCAAGGCGCGCAATACCGGACACAAGGCGATCCGCGCCCGGGCCGTGACCGATCTCGCCGATGTGATCGGTTGGGACAAGGCGCACGGCGTCTATTACATGGGCGTGCCCGACATGGCGATCGGCCCGCTCTACTACTCGCTTTACGACGCGGTGTGCGTCAGGCTGGCCGCCGAGTTTCCGGACGCCGGCAAGAACTCTTGGTCAAACCAACCAGATGCCACTCTCCCCGGCCGAAGTCGAGGAGATGATCGAGCAGCTGATGACCGCCGATGCGGGTGCGGTCTGGGACCTGCTCACTGGGCATCTGAAAAGCGGCAAGTCGATCCGTAGCCTCGGCGACACGATCCAGCTGGGCGCAGCCGAGCTGATCCTGCGCACCACGGTGCCGCGGCAGTTCACCAACGGCCAGCATCCATTCGACTATTGCAATGTTGCGAACAATTGGATGCGGCGCAGCGACAATCCCTATCAGCCCCGTATTCTCTATTTGATGGCAAGCTTCATCAACGACGTGGCCCACGAGAACAAACTCTACAATTCGGTCATCGAGCAGGAATGTGCCGGGTTCGATGCGTCGGGCCGCGCTCCCGGAGCGCTGCTCGGCGAACTCGACGACGCGATCATGGCATTGGACTATTCGCGCGCCACCGCGGTCGCCAACGCCTATCTGCAATCGGGTGCCGACCGCCGTGCCTATCAGGAAACCGTCGCGCTCTGCGCTTGCCGCTTTCAGGACGATCCGCACAACCAGAAGATCACGGTCTCGACCTTCGAGGAATACGGTCTGAACTCGACGCATTTGCGCGACCGTTTGCTGCTCGCCACGCCGCGGCTGCTCGCCGGTTGGCTCAAGATGCCGGGCGAACGCGAGTGCTATGCTCGCTTCGAGAGGGAGTGGATCAACAACTAATTGGTCGAGAGGAGCGAAGCCTTTTAGAAGACGCGAGGCGAGCTGCATCGCCGCGATGCGCGGATCGGGCTCCGTCAAAGAGCGTGCATCGGCTGTGATCCGCTGCGGCGGTCGAGCTACAGCCACCGTAGCGGCGGGCGCATGATCAAATTCTCTGCCCCCGTGGTTGTCCTCCTGGGCTTGATGTCGGCGTCCCTCGCCGGATTATTGCTGCTGCCTCCAATCCCGCAGGATCAAAGCTATCACCAATTCGCCGACCAGCGCGCCATCTTCGGCATCCCGAATTTTTGGAACGTCGTATCGAATCTTCCTTTCCTCGCGGTCGGCGCCCTAGGGCTGTGGCGATTTCGGAATGATCCCGCGACGATCGTCCTCTTCCTGGGAATTTTTCTGACCGGTATCGGCTCGTCCTACTATCACTGGAACCCGAATGACCGCACCTTGTTCTGGGATCGGCTGCCGATGACGCTCGCCTTTGCTGCCATTCTCGCCCTTGTGGTCGTAGAGCGCGTGAATGCAAGAGCAGGAGCCATTCTGCTGTGGCCGGCGCTCGCGATCGGATTGTTCAGCTTGTTGGTTTGGCTCTGGACCGACGATCTGCGGCTTTACTTCTGGGTGCAGTTTTTCCCCGGCCTCGCATTGCTGCCGCTTTTTTTACTGTATCCGCCAAAGTACACCGGTACATATTATTGGATCATCGCTGTAGGGCTTTACGCGCTCGCCAAGGTGTTTGAATTTTTGGATCATGCGATTTTTTCGGCGGGATACTTGTTGAGCGGCCACACGCTAAAGCACCTTAGCGCCGCGGCCGCCTGCTTTGCGATTTTAAGATACTTCGAAACCCGCCGGCCGATCGCCTGACAGAGCTCTTATTTGGCCTTTGACTCGACCGGTTGGCCTTCCAATGCCGGAAGCCTGGCCAACATGGCTTCGACCTCGTCGTGCTGAGCCTTGATATAATCGTAAAAGAGCCGCTCCGCCCGGCGGTAGGGCGTGCCGCGAACACTGGCAAGCGTGTCGCGCCGCTCGTCATGGCCCGCCAGGATTGCTTCGTATTTTTGCAGAAAATAGCGGAGGTTCGCGCTCAGATTTACAAACCGATCGTCCGAGAGCAGCTCGATGGCATGCGCAGTTTTAGGCATCCTGAACGGCGACTGAAGTGTGAACAATCGAAAAGACGTATCGTAGATGTCGTTCGGCTCGTGAACCGGCAATGTCTTCAGCAATGCGCCCTGGCGGGTGGGCAGCCAGCCGAATTCATGGAGTGCGTCGCGCTGAGGTCCGTTTCGTTGGACTTCCCGGTAATCCTCGATCTCCCCCTCGGTGCCGAGTTCGGCCAGATTGACGAATTCGTTTGCAGGCACTGCGAGGTTAAATATTTGAAGGAACTTCACGGCGCGCACCGACAGTGGTGACCAGACATTTGCCGCCGCCAAGGCGTTCCGCAAAGTATGGACACAGTTGTCGGCCCAAACACTCCAATTGTAGTCGGCTTCTCCCTCGGCGTATTCGCGGTTCTTGTCGTTCAAAAAGGCAATCACCTCGTCCACCATCGGCTCGGTCACCGGAAGGCGGGCGCAAAAGGCTGACCGCGCGAACAGCATCGCAAAGTCGGTGCCGACCCCCTCTTTCACAACAAAATCTTCAAGGCCCGATTGCGCACTCGCGGTCGGGTAGTCGTGAAACTCGACGCCCTTGTAGACGCCTTTGTCGATCGCATCGTGAACTGTGGCTTCGAAATGGGCTTGGGTCAGGCGCTCGCCGTTCTTGAGGTTGCCTTCATAGAAAAGCTTATAGCCGGGGACCGCCACCCAGTTGACGTTGCGAAACCAGCGCCCCACGCTCACACCGGCGCCGTGCTCGGGGTCGTCGAGGTCGGTCGCTACCCCGTGGCATCGCCGCAGCTGCGGGTAGGGCGCCCGCTCATCCTTGCAGGCACCTTTGATATACATTACCGCGTGGCCCGCGACCCCGCCCTCGCCCTTCAGCTTGGGACGGAATTGGCTGGTTGCACACAGTTCCACATAATAGGGGAAGAGCTTCTCGTAGGCGGGGTTCGGGCGCCGCTCGATAATGATGTGGTCCGGCTTCAGCATGAACCGCGCGATGATGCCGTCATCACCGCACCCGCTGAGCAGGCCGATAAACACCCCAATAATTACGGCAAGCAATCCGCGGATCACGTTTTCGCCAATCCGCCAACGGCAATAGAGGATGCGCGGGTTCGCATTACCATCCTAACAAGTTCAGGAGGCCCGATGACCGCGATCGGTCTCTGAGGTCCGACGTCGGTTGGGCTAAGCTCTAGGTCGGGATCCGTCTTCCCGCCGCGACACCCTTTCCTTTTTGCCGGTTGCAGCGCTCTCTCCAGACGCGCACCCGGCGAGCGAACCGAAGAAGCGTCACCCGACGTTGAACCGCTTGATCGCTTCGGCGCTAAATTTGAGACCAAGGCCGGGGGCGGTCGGCATGGCGAGGAGGCCGTTTTGGGGCATTGGGACTTCCTCCCACAGCTGGAACAGGCGGGGCATGTATTCGACGGTCAGGCCGTTGGGGACGGCGCCGACCAGATGGACATGGATCTCTGGGACGCCGTGGCTGACGACCGGCAGGTTGAAGGCCTCGGCCATGCCGGCGATCTTGAGCCAGGGGGTGATGCCGCCCGAGCGCACCTGGTCGATCATCACGATATCGACCGAGCGGGCTTCCAGCATATGGCGGAACGGCGCGATGCCGTAAAGATATTCGCCGCCGCAGACTGGCGTCGCCAATGCAGCACCCACCCGCGCGAGCCCAGGGTAGTCGTCATGTGTTGTGACGTCTTCAAGCCAGAACAGGCCAACGCCGGCATCCTCGACCCGCTTACCGATGTCGATCGCCTGCTCGACTCGCCAACGCTGGTTGATGTCGCACATCAAATCCATGTCGGGACCGACCGCCTGGCGGATCAGCCGGGCCTGCTCCACCTCGCGCGCCGGTGAGGTGACCCCCGGCAGGCCGAGCTGCATCTTGGTCTGGCGATGTCCTTTTTCGCGAAGCCTTTCCGCCGCGGTCACCGCCTCCTCGAGCTTGAGACCGCGCCGCAGGGCCCCGCTCGCATAGGTCGCGATATGGTCGCGCCCGCCACCCAGCAATTTCCACAATGGCAGGCCGAGCGCCTTACCCTTGATGTCCCACAGCGCCACGTCGATCGCCGACAGCGCCATCATAAATATGCCGGCCGGACCGGCCGAGACCGCCGCCGCGCGCAGTTTGGCGGCGACCGCCTCGACCCGCATCGGATCCTCGCCGATCGCCAGCGCGCCTAGTTCGTCGACCGCGTGCCTAAGCGTGCGGGTCAAGGCACCGCCGAAATAGGTCACGCCTAGCCCCTCTACGCCTTCGTCGGTTCCGAGCCGGAGAAAGACGATCGGGTTCTTGGCGTTCGGGTTTTCCGAAAAGCCGGCGAGCGGCTCGTCGTTCGGTAGCGCGACAATTCCGGTCTCAACCCGTGTGATCTTCATGATGCCACTCCGTACTGCCGGATCGTGTCTCCGCGGAAGGTCAGGCCGAGCCCAGGGCGGTCGGATAAAGCCAGCTCGCCGGCGGCGGGATCGAATTCGGCAACTCCATCGAACAATTTCAGCATCCAGCCCATGTATTCGACTGTCAGCCCATTCGGCGCCGCTGCAACGAGATGGGCGTGGATTTCCGGGATCACGTGGCTGCCTCGCGCACGCGACGCATGCGCTCGACCTCCGTGACCGCGGCAGCAAAGCTTAAGGAAAAAGGCTTCCGCGAGATGAAGACCCAGCTCGCTCTGCTCGGCGATACCTCGCCGGCCAAGGTCATCGGTCCCGATCCTAACAATCACGATCCGCCGCGCCGCGTTCGGATTTTCCGGCGTATCGGCCAGCGGATCAGCCTCGGGCAGGACCAGGATCTGCGAACGAATGCTCGATATCTTCATCAGATTTCCCCCTCCGCTACCGCTTTAGCAGCCGAGGATAGCACGCTAATGCCTCAAGACGAGTGCGAGCGCGATGGCGACCAGCGCCGCCGCGGCGAGCCACAGCGGGATCACCGCGAGGTACATACGCTTGGCTTGTTCGGCGGCGTGAGAGGCGATCGTCTCGGCGTGCAGAACCACGCCGTCACGTGCCATGTCGCCGACCAGGGCGTCGAGATTGCGGATCAGCTGCGGCAGCCGGTCGATGATGTCGGTGAAGGTTTCGAGCCGCTGCGCGCAATTGCGCCTCGGGGCCGCGATTGTCGCGCATCCAACCTTCGATCAACGGCTGCGACAAGGCCCAGATGTTGACTTCGGGATCGAGGCGGCGGCCCACTCCCTCGACCAATACCATCGTCTTTTGCAGCAGCAACAGCTGCGGCTGGGTCTCCATGCCGAACTGCTCGGTGACCCGGAACAGTTGGGCGAGCAGCCGTGCGACCGAGATGTCTTGCAATCGGAGGCCAAGGATCGGCTCGCCGATCGCGCGGCAGGCCTGGGTGAAGGCGTCGACCGAGCGGTCGGGCGGGACATAGCCGGCGGCGAAATGGACCTCGGCCACCCGCCGATAATCGCCCGACAAAAACCCGATGAGCATATCGGCGAGGTAATAGCGGGTGGCGCGGTCGAGCCGCCCCATGATCCCGAAATCGACGACGACGATCGCTCCCGAGGCGTCAACGAACATGTTCCCGGGATGCATATCGGCGTGAAAGAAGCCGTCGCGGAACACCTGATTGAAAAACGCGCCGGCGGCTTTCGCCAGCAGGTCGTCGATCCGGTGCCCGGCGGCGAGCAGTGCCGCACGGTCGTCGACGCGGCTGCCGGTTATCCGCGCTAGCGTCAGCACTCCGCGGCCGGTGCGCTGCCAGTCGATCGGCGGTACGCGAAAGTTCAAATCGCCGGCAAAGTTTTCGGCCAGCTCGGATGCGGCGGCCGCCTCCAACCGCAAATCCATCTCGAAACGGACCACCTCGGCCAGGGTCTGCACGATTTCGACCGGCTTCAGTCGCCGGAATGGCGGGTGGAGACGCTCGACCCAGCCGGCGAGCCACAGGAACAGGTCGAGGTCGCGCGCAAAGGCCTCGGCGATTCCCGGCCGCAGCACCTTGACCGCGACGTCCCGCCCGTCTGCGGTTCGGGCGAAGTGGACCTGTGCGATCGAGGCGGCGGCAACCGCGATTTCGTCGAACGATGTGAACAGGGTTTCGAGCGGCTGCCCGAACTCGGCTTCGATCGCCGCGCGCGCCTGCGCCCCCGGAAAGGGCGGCAGGCGATCCTGCAGGCTCGTCAGATCGGCGGCAATTTCCTCTCCAAGAAGATCGGCCCGGGTCGCCAGCAGCTGGCCGAGCTTGATGAAGCTCGGCCCCATTTCGTCGAGCGCCGCCGCGAGCCGCTGACCCGGACGCGCCGCCCCGAGCCGGCGCCGGCGCGAGAACAGCCCGGCGACGCGCAGGTAAAAGGCGATCACCGGGACGCCGGCAAACGGAAACAGCGCATCGTGGCGCGCCAGGATCAGCCCGATGGCAGCCAGGCGGGCGATATTGCGCAGGCTGCGCAGCAGCCCGAAGCCGGGGCGCAGAGGCTCAGAGCCGCCAGGCCGAGTGAAGCGCAGCGATGCCCCCCGTGAGATTGCGGTATCTGACCTGTTCGAGCCCGGCGCCGGCGATCATTTCGGCCAACTCGCCCTGGCGCGGGAAACCGCGGATGCTCTCGACCAGATAGGTATAAGCCTCGCGGTCGCCGGTGACGATCTGCCCAAGCAACGGCACGACATGAAAGCTGTAGAGGTCGTAGAGCGGTTGCAACGGCGGCCCTACCCCGGGCGTGAATTCGAGACAGATGAAGCGGCCGCCTGGCTTCAATACGCGCTTCGCCTCGGCGAGCGTGGCCTCGATGCGGGTCACATTGCGCAACCCAAACGCGATCGTATAGAGATCGAAGCTGCGCTCGGCGAACGGCAGCCGCTCGGCGTCGGCGCCCAGCCACTCGATCCCGTAGAGTATGCCCCGGTCGAGCGCGCGGGCGCGTCCGATCTCGAGCATACGCTGGTTGGTATCGCAGACGACCGCACCCCCCTCGGGGGCTGCGCCCTCGGGGACGAGGTGCTTCAGCGCGCGCAGTGCGACGTCGCCGGTGCCACCGGCCACGTCGAGCAGCCGCTGGCCGGGCTGCGGCTTCAGCCACGCCACCATTTCGGCCTTCCACAGCCGATGGATGCCGCCGCTCATCAGATCGTTCATCAGATCGTAGTGCTGCGCGACGCTGTCGAAGATGCCACGGATTAGCGGTGCCTTCTCGTCCTCGGCGACATGGCGATAGTCGCGCGCGGCACTGCCGCTTGTCTCTTCCTCGCTCATCGGGCAGGAAGATACCGCCATCGAGCCCGCGCGCGCCGACGCCGCGGCCGGCAGGCGCGGGAAACGCATCTGTGCAATGCCGGAACTGCCTGAAGTCGAGACCGTCCGGCGCGGCCTGGCGCTGAAAATGAGCGGCCGCCAGATCGTGCGCGCCGATCTGCGCCGGCCCGATCTGCGCCGGCCGTTTCCGCCGGCGCTCGCCGAACGGCTTCAGGGGGCCCGGATCGGCGCGCTCGCGCGCCGCGGCAAATACATCCTGATCGAGCTCGATGCCGACGGGCTGCTGCTGCTCCATCTCGGCATGTCGGGCCGCATCACCGCCGGCGATGCGGCGCAGGCGGAGGCGCGGCACGACCATGTGGTCCTGACCCTCGACGACGGCACGATCGTGCGCTTCAACGACGCCCGCCGTTTCGGCCTGCTCGATTATATCAGGCGCAGCGAGGCGGACCGGCACCCGCTATTGGCCACGCTCGGGCCGGAACCGCTCGAGCCGGGGTTCGACGGTGCCTATCTCGCTGCTAAATTCGCGGGGAAGATGACCTCGATCAAGGCCGCCCTGCTCGATCAGCGCATCGTCGCCGGGCTCGGCAACATCTATGTCTGTGAGGCTCTTTACCGCGCCGGATTGTCGCCGCGCCGGCTCGCCGGCTCAATTTCTCGCGCGCGGCTCGGCCGGCTTGCCGGGGCAATCCGCTCGGTGCTGGAGGAAGCCATCGCTGCCGGCGGCTCGTCGTTGCGAGACTATGTCCAAGCTGACGGCGAACTTGGCTATTTTCAGCACCGCTGGGCCGTTTACGCCCGCGAAGGCGAGCCCTGCCCTGGCTGCAACTGCGCCGAGGGGGTGCGGCGGATCGTGCAGTCGGGCCGTTCGACTTTTTACTGCGCCAAGCGGCAGCGTTGAGAGGAGATCCGATGAGCGAAACGTCCGTCTACCAGAACATCCTCGTGGAGCGTCGGGGTGGCGTCGGCATCGTCACCCTAAACCGGCCGCAGGCGCTGAATGCGTTGAATGCTGCGCTGATCAGCGAGCTGGCCCTAGCCCTGGACATGTTCGAAAGCGATGACGCGATCGGGGCCATCATTCTGACCGGCAACGACAAGGCCTTTGCCGCCGGCGCCGATGTCAAGGAGATGGCGGGCAAGACTTATCCTGAAATCTACCTCGAAGACTTCATAACCCGCGGCTGGGAACGGGTCGGGCAATGCCGCAAGCCGGTGATCGCGGCAGTCGCCGGGTTTGCGCTCGGCGGCGGCTGCGAGATCGCTATGATGTGCGACATCGTCATCGCGGCCGACACTGCGCGCTTCGGACAGCCAGAGATCCAACTCGGCACGATGCCGGGCGCCGGCGGAACCCAGCGCCTGAGCCGTTTTGTTGGCAAGGCCAAAGCGATGGATCTATGCCTGACCGGCCGGATGATGGATGCCGCCGAGGCCGAACGCGCGGGGCTGGTCAGCCGCATCGTGCCGGCGGCCGATTTGCTTGGCGAGGCGATCAAAGTCGCCGAGCGCATCGCGCAAATGTCGCGGCCAATCGCGATGATGGTCAAAGAAGCGGTCAACCGGGGCTATGAGACCACCCTGGCCGAGGGCGTCCGCTTCGAAAGACGGTTGTTCCATTCGACTTTCGCCACCGAGGACCGCAAGGAGGGCATGGCCGCGTTTATCGAAAAGCGCAAACCAGCCTTCCGCAATCGCTGACGAGCCCGGGCGAGATCAGGGCCGGCGCGGCCTACCCTCGGCGTCGAACGCCTCGCGCACCGTATCGAAGCGAGGCCGCAATGGGCGACGGCTCGGCTGGGTATGGTATTCGCCGCGCTCGGCAGCGAGCTTTTTGCCGAGCCGGAAGCGCGGGCTCTGCGTGGCATGTCCGGAGGTGCCGTGCTTGCGGCTTCCCATTCCGCCGCGGCCTTGCTGCATCGCGACCTCAGCGCGCGACGTCACCCCAGACGACGTAGCGATTGCGCCGCCGCGGCTCAAGCCCTTCCTCGATCATGCGCTGCACCTGCGCCTCGACCAGATCGGCAAGCGGATCGCCGCCGATATTGACGAGGCCATGTGCGCGCAGCAGCGCCTCGATCTGCTCGCTCGGGCGGCCGCCGAGGAATGGCAGCCGGTTGCCGACCGCGGCGTATTCGGGGCTGGTGCGGGCATTCTCCTGACACCCCGGCTGCGCATCGGCGACACGATCGCTGCCGTCGAGCACGGCGCCGTCGACGACAACCAGCCGCCCTCCCGGCCGCAGCACGCGAATCCACTCATCGATCGCGGCTTCCGGATGGGGCAAAGTCCACAGCACATGACGGCTGATCGCGAGGTCGAAGCTGGCCGGCGCGCACGGCAACTGCTCGGCGTCGGCCTGCTCGAACCGGACTGAAAGGCCGCGCTCCGCCGCCTTGCTCTTGGCGCGTTCGAGCATCGACGGGGCAAAGTCGACTCCGGTCACCCGATGGCCACGGGCGGCCAACTCAAGGCTCAGGAATCCAGTGCCGCAGCCGAGGTCGAGGGCGTCGAGAAGACCTCGCGACGGCAGCACGAGCCCAAAAATGCGGTCCCAGGCCGCACGCTCGGCCGGGGTTCGGATGCTGTGCCCGAAATCCTCGTCAAAATGCGCCGCCCGCCTGTCCCAATGGGCGGCTACTTGCTGCTTGACCGGATCGATGTGGGTGGAGGACATAGGCGATCTTCCCAAAGGGCCTCAAGAAAACCCGACGACAGAGGCGAGCGCCTCGATCTGCTCAGCGTAGCGCGAGACCGGGTTCAGCAGCAGGTGGTTGGCGCCCATCGCTATTAGCTCCTCGAGGCGCTCCCGGACTTGTTCCGGCGTGCCATGGATGCCGGAGGCGTCGGTCCCTTCGGGATTATGGTAGACCTCGGTGAACCAGCGATGCAGCTCGGCGCGCGCCACTTCGGGGCGTTCGTCGACCGCCATGAACAGCCGCTTCGAGATCGGGAAATTGGCCGGGTCGCGCCCGGCCTCCTGCAGTGCCGCGCGCAGCAACGGGACCGATTGTTTGAAGGCGGTAATGCTCGACCCGCCTGATCCCATCCAGCCATCGGCGAGAAACCCGGCACGGCGCACCGCATTGGGGTGGCCGACGCCAAACCACATGGGCAAGGGCTGCTGCACCGGTTTCGGCAGCATCGTACCGCCTTCGAGCTGGTAGATCCGCCCCCGGAAATCGACCCGGGGCTCTCTCCATAACGCCCGGATCAAGTCGACATCCTCGCGAAAGCGCCGCACCCGCGCCTCGCGCGGGATCTGGAACTGCGCGTAGTGGTGCTCGCGGCCAAGACCGACGCCAAGAATTGCGCGCCCGCCGCTCAAATAATCGAGACACGCCCATTGATGGGCGACCAACGCCGGGTGGTGGATCGGCAGCACCACCACCGACGCGCCGAGGCGGATCTTGCTGGTGACCGCGGCTGCGTAGGTCAGAACCGCAACCGGATCGAAACAGAAGACGTGATCGAGGGTGTTTTCGGTAACCCACAGATCGCGAAATCCGAGCGCCTCGGCGCGCTGCGCCACCTGACGCACCGCCTCGGCCCCGATCGCATCAGGCGAGCGGTGAGGCAGCGAGACCCCGAGCGTAATTTTGTCTTTCAGAGCCATGCCCGCCGCCTCAGCGAATGTTGCCAGACGGAGGACTAGACCTTTTCGATTAATTCCATCTGTGCGCCGTCGGGCGCTTCGATAAAGCACACCCGCCGGCCGTTGTTGGGCGGCATTTCTTCGAGAATCTTGACACCGTTCTGGCGCATCCGGGCCAATGTGCCGTCATAATCCTCGGTATCGACGGCGATGTGCTCGATGCCGTAATGCTGCTCATGGTTCTGGCTCGCGATCAGCCCGGTGATGTTGAGCTGCAGACCATGCAGATCGAGGCGAAAACCACGGCCGGGAATCTCGGCCTTCATGGTCGCCCCGAAATTGTCGACATAGAATTGCGCCGTCTGCTTGGGATCGCGGGTCTTTACATGCACGTGTTGGATGGACGCCATGGTCGTGCTCCTTGTCGGTTGTCGCGTTCTCTGCCCGGTCTGTTGCTCGGCCGCGCACGATATCGTGATTAGTGGGTGACATCGAGCTTTTGTTGGCGGCTCAGCCGCGCCGCGGTATTGGCTGGTTCGGTGGGCTGCGGCCGTTGGGTGTTGACGCACAGGTGGCCTCCTTATAGAAGACCTCTTCACCTCTTTCGGCGAAGAAGCATGGCCACCCACAAATCGGCGGAAAAGCGCTTTCGCCAGACCGAGAAGCGCACGGCGATCAATCGCTCGAGGATGAGCCGGGTACGCACCTTCGTCAAAAAGGTCGAGACCGCGATCGAGACCGGCGACAAGCAAGCGGCTCAGTCTGCTTTTCAGGTCGCCCAGCCTGAGCTGCATCGGGCGATCACCAAGGGCGTGCTGCACAAGAACACGGCTTCGCGCAAACTCTCCCGCCTCGCCGCCCGTATCAACGCGCTCTAAGCCCGCCCCGGTGCCCGGCGTCGCGCCCGACCAACTGCGACACGTTGGCGCATGCATGCCGCGCGCCATCGGGGCCGCGCCGCGGGTGCCGGACCGGTTGAAAAAACTTTCGCGTTCTCCTTTCGGTCGGCTTGCCTTCGTTTCGACACATAAGTTAGCATTGCGGTATTGCGCCATCATAAATCACGTTGGCGGCCTGTAAATGTCGATCGGGACGAGATGTAAAACGTCTTGCCCACACTTAATGATCATAATGTCAGGTACAGGGGGACAGGTACTACCTTCAGATAGCAGCGCATGATGCGCTGATATTTACGACATACAGAGGTGGATCTTTACCAAGTACTCATCGGATGGTGCTGCCGTCTTGATCGGGGGGATGCGGCAATGGCGGAAACGGCTCAGGGAAATGGCACCGAAAGCGCGGTGACGACGCCGCAATACGAGTGGAACCGGGTTCTCGGCCAGCTGAAACAGGAGGTAGGCGAAACCGCCTACCGCCGCTGGCTTGCCCCGGTCAACGTGCAACGGATAGATGGCGGCGAGGCGGTGATCGGGGCACCTGCGCGCTTTTTTCGCGACTGGATCGCCTCGCATTACGCCGACCGGATTCTGGCGTTATGGCGTGCGCAGAACCGGCAGGTGAAACGGGTTTCAGTGATCGTTGCGCCGGCGGTGCACACGCCCGGAGCAGCAATTTCTCGCCGCAGCGAGGACCACATGCAAACCCGTCCTGAGCCAGGTCTCGTCGCAGCGCCCGCGGGCGTGTTCGAAATGGGCGAAGACAGAGCGCAGCAATCGGGACTAGATCCCCGCTTTACGTTCGAGAACTTCGTCGTCGGCAAGCCCAACGAACTCGCCCACGCCGCGGCACGGCGAGTGGCCGAGGCCTGCGCGGGCCCGGTGCGTATGGTGCCGTTCAACCCGCTGTTTCTCTATGGCGGGGTCGGGCTTGGCAAGACCCATTTGATGCACGCCGTGGCTTGGCACGTCCGCAAGCACGCCTGCGGCCGCAAGGTGATCTACCTTTCCGCCGAGAAGTTCATGTATCAATTCATTCGTGCGTTGCGCTTCAAATCGACCATGGACTTCAAGGAGGAATTCCGCTCAGTCGATTTGCTGATGATCGACGATGTCCAATTCATCAGCGGCAAAGAATCAACCCAAGAAGAGTTTTTCCACACCTTCAACGCGCTGGTCGACCAGAACCGCCAGATCGTGATCTCAGCCGACAAGTCGCCCTCCGATCTCGAAGGGCTCGAAGAGCGCATGCGTTCGCGCCTCGGCTGGGGGCTGGTCGCTGATCTGCACCCGACCACTTACGAACTGCGGCTCGGCATCCTGCAGTCGAAAGCCGAACAGAGCAATATTCAACTGCCTCGCAAGGTGATGGAGTTCCTGGCCCATAAGATCACCTCGAATGTCCGAGAGTTGGAAGGCGCGCTGAACCGGATCGTTGCAAACGTGCAGCTCGTCGGACGCGACATCACACTCGAAAGCGCACAGGAGGAGTTGCACGACCTGCTGCGCTCGCACGAGCGGCGGGTGACGATCGACGAGATCCAGCGGCGCGTGGCGGAGCATTTCAACATCAAGCTGGTCGAGATGACCTCGGACCGGCGCGCCCGCATCGTGGCGCGCCCGCGACAAGTCGCGATGTATCTCGCCAAGCTGCTGACGACCCGATCATTGCCTGAGATCGGCCGCAAATTCGGCGGCCGCGACCACACCACCGTGATCCACGCGGTGCGCAAGATCGACGAGCTGATGCTCACCGACCCGGTGCTCGCCGAGGACGTCGAGCTGCTGCGGCGAATGCTGCAAAGCTGACCGCGCCCCGCGGCCGGCGGTCCGGCCACAGGTCGCAAAACCGGGTGCTGAGGTCGGCGTCGTTCTGTGGTAAGCTGCGTTCCCGTCTGCCGGCCCTTCGGGCTGACGCGACGGGGGCATCGGCTGGAAAATCCGGCTGGGTGTCGCCCGGCCCGCCAACCTGCGTGTAGCCAATATGAAACTCACCATCGAACGGGGCGCTCTCCTCAAGGCTCTAGGGCATGTGCAGAGCGTCGTCGAACGGCGCAACACGATCCCGATTCTGTCGAATGTGTTGCTGCGCGCTGATTCCAGCGCGGACGGTGGGGTCCTGGCGCTCAGCGCCACCGATATGGATCTCGAGATCGTCGAGCAGGTGCCGAGCCGGATCGAGCGGCCGGGGCGCACGACCGCCCCGGCGCACACGCTCTATGACATCGTCCGTAAATTGCGCGAGGGGGCCCAGATCGAGATTGATGCGAGCGGCGAGCGTAGCGCCATGGTGTTGCGGTCCGGTCGCTCCACCTTTACCTTGGCGTGCCTGCCGCCCGAAGACTACCCGGTGATGGCGAGTGGCGATTTGGCATATAATTTCGCGCTAACGGCGGCCGAGTTGCGCAGCTTGGTCGATCGCACGCGGTTCGCGATCTCGACCGAAGAAACCCGCTATTACTTGAACGGCATTTACCTGCACACGACCAAAAACGATGAGGTGCCGGTGATCCGCGCGGTTGCGACCGATGGTCACCGCCTAGCCCGGGTGGAAATGGTGATGCCAGAGGGGGCAGCCGGAATGCCCGGCATCATCGTCCCTCGAAAGACGGTAATCGAGCTGCGCAAGCTTGTCGATGAGAGCGAAGACGAGATCCAGGTCTCGCTGAGTGAGACGAAGATACGCTTTGCGACGGGTGAGGCGGCGCTGACCTCGAAGCTGATCGATGGCACCTTCCCGGATTACGATCGAGTGATCCCGTCAAACAACGACAAGATCCTCGAAGTCAAATGCAAAGAGTTCGCCGAAGCGGTGGACCGGGTGTCGACGATCTCGACCGAGAAGAGCCGCGCGGTCAAGCTCGCGATCGTACCCGGTGCCAACGGGGGCAGCCTCGCGGTTTCGGCGACGAGCCCCGAGAACGGGACCGCGGTCGAGGAGATCGACGCGACCTATCTCGCCGAGCCAATCGAAATCGGCTTCAACTCCCGGTACCTTCTAGACATCACCGCGCAGATAGATGGCGAAGGGGCGCAATTCGCCATGTCGGATTCGGCCTCGCCAACGATTGTGCGCGACCGCGCGGATCCAAGCGCGCTCTATGTGCTTATGCCGATGCGAGTTTGAGCGATCGAGTGGGCTGCCCGACCTCGCCCGGTAGATAACGGGGGCCGTCAACCCCATATAATCCGTATGCTAACCGAGGCACAGGAAGCCTGTAGGAGCGCCGGTGCCGCGGCCCTTTTGCTGGGCGATCGGCGGGTCGGCGTAACCCGCCTGATGCTGACCGATTTCCGCAACTACCGCGAGGCCAGACTCGCCCTTGGCACTGAGCCCGTGGTGCTGACCGGCCCCAACGGCGCGGGTAAGACCAATCTGCTCGAGGCCGTGTCGTTTCTGGCGCCGGGCCGCGGGCTGCGCGGGACCAGATTGACCGAGATCGACCACCGGAACATGGCACCGCGCAGAGATGATATCGTCGAGGTTGCAACCCGGGGTTGGGCCGTTGCAGCGACGATGGCTACCCGTCGCGGCACCTTGCGGATCGGCACAGGCCGCGACGCTGCCGATGGCGACAAGCGGGCCGTGCGCATCGACGGCGAACCGGCACGCAGCCAAGCTGCACTCGCCGAGCGCCTCGGCGTGGTGTGGTTGACCCCGGCGATGGATCGGCTGTTTCTCGACGGCCCCGGCGGTCGGCGCCGGTTTCTCGATCGTCTTGTCGTTGCGCTCGACCCGGCGCATGCCGCGCGCGCCGGCGCTTATGAACAGGCGCTGCGTGAGCGTGCACGCCTGTTGCGTGACGGTCCAGCCGATCCGACGTGGCTGGCGGCCCTCGAAGGGGTGATGTCGGCGCAAGGGGTGGCCGTCACAGCGGCGCGGCGCGATGCCGTGCAGCGGCTCGACCGCGCCTGCTCCGCAGCCGAAAAGCCGTTTCCGCAGGCACGCCTCAGGCTCGCCGGCACCGTCGAGGATTGGCTCGACGAAATGCCGGCACTTGCCGCCGAGGCCAAATTTGCCGATGCGCTGGCCGTCGCGCGGCCTAGCGACGCCGTTGCCGGCGGCGCCGCAATCGGTCCGCACCGGTCCGATCTGATGGTCAGTCTGGCGCAAACCGGGATCGCCGCCGAATTCGGCTCGACCGGCGAGCAGAAGGCGCTGCTGATTTCAATTTTGCTGGCGCACGCCGAGCTGCAGCGGGCATTGCGCGGCGAGCCGCCGCTGCTGCTGCTCGACGAGATCGCCGCCCATCTCGATCCCGGCCGGCGCACCGCGTTGTTCGAGGCCCTCGCACGATTCGAGAGTCAGGTTTGGCTGACCGGAACCGACGAGGCGCTGTTCGCCCCGCTGCGTGGTCGGGCCCAGTTTCTGACGGTCCGCGAGGGCACCGTAGCGGCAAATTCCTTCTGACCCGAAAAGGCATCAATAGCGAAAAATATGGCAAACATCTCTGCACCCGATCCGCACGCATCGGCCGGCGCGATCCCTGGGGCTGCGCCTATGGCTGGCACAACGCACGGCAACGGCGCCGCTGGCCCCGATGACAACAGCGTGACCAGCATTGGTGAAGACGCAACTTACAACGAGCAATCGATCGAGGTATTGCGTGGGCTAGACGCCGTGCGCAAGCGGCCGGGCATGTATATCGGCGATACCGATGACGGATCCGGCCTCCACCACATGGTCTACGAGGTCGTCGACAATGCGATCGACGAAGCGCTGGCCGGCTATTGCGACACGGTCGTCGTGACCTTGAACGCCGACGGTTCGGTCACCGTCACCGACAACGGGCGCGGCATCCCGGTCGGCATCCACGACGAGGAAGGGGTATCCGCCGCCGAGGTGATCATGACCCACCTGCACGCCGGCGGGAAATTCAACCAGAACGCCTACAAGGTGTCGGGTGGGTTGCACGGGGTCGGCGTCTCGGTGGTCAACGGCCTTTCCTCGCACCTCGACCTGCGCGTCTTTCGCGGCGGATCGGAATGGTTCATACGGTTTCGCGACGGCGTGCCCGAAGCGCCGCTCGCCGAAGTTGGGCCGGCCCCGCCTTGGCCCGCTGGATCGAGCCGCCAAGGACCGGCCACCGGCACCGAGATCACCTTTCTGCCGAGCACCGAAACCTTTACCAAGACCGAGTTCGATTTCACCACGCTCGAGCATCGGCTGCGCGAACTCGCCTTTCTGAACAGCGGCGTCACCCTGGTGCTGAACGACGCGCGCGGAGTCGAACCGAAGAGCGTGGCCCTGCATTTCGAGGGCGGTCTCGAAGCCTTCGCCCGCTATCTCGATCGCTCCAAGCAGGCGTTGCACGCGCCGCCGATCGCGATCCGCGGCGAACGCGACGACATCCTCCTGGAAATCGCAATGGAGTGGACCGACAGCTATCACGAGACGATGCTGTGCTTCACGAACAACATCCCGCAGCGCGATGGCGGGACCCACCTCGCCGGTTTTCGCGCGGCCTTGACCCGCAGCGTCAACGCCTACGCCAATGACAGCGGCATCGCCAAAAAGGAGAAGGTGGCGCTAACCGGCGAGGACATGCGCGAGGGTCTAACCTGCGTTCTGTCCGTCAAAGTGCCCGACCCAAAATTTTCCTCGCAGACCAAGGATAAGCTCGTTTCCTCGGAGGTCCGCCCGGCGATCGAAGGCATCGTCGCCGACAAGCTGACGCAGTGGTTCGAGGAGCATCCGGCCGATGCCAGGAAAATCGTCGCCAAGGTGGTGGAGGCCGCTGCCGCGCGCGAGGCGGCGCGCAAGGCGCGCGACCTGACGCGGCGAAAGGGAGCGCTCGATATCGCCAATCTGCCGGGCAAGCTCGCCGATTGCCAGGAACGCGACCCGGCCAAGAGCGAACTGTTCATCGTCGAGGGCGACAGCGCCGGCGGTTCGGCCAAGCAGGGCCGCGACCGGCGCTTTCAGGCGATCCTGCCGCTTAAGGGCAAGATCCTCAATGTCGAGCGCGCCCGCTTTGACAAGATGCTTGGCTCGGCCGAGATTGGCACCTTGATCGCCGCCCTTGGCACCGGGATCGGCCTCGAGGATTTCGACCCGGACAAGGCGCGCTACCACCGCATCATCATCATGACCGACGCCGATGTCGACGGCAGCCACATTCGCACCCTGCTGCTCACCTTCTTCTTCCGGCAGATGGCGAGCCTGATCGACAAGGGGTTTCTCTACATCGCGCAGCCGCCGCTCTACCGGCTGCAACGCGGCAATCAAAAGGCGGTCTATCTGAAGGATGATCCGGCGCTCGAAGCCTATTGCATCGACGCGGCGCTGCGCGACGCGGTCTTCACCCAATTCGACGGGGTCGAGCGCGCGGCTAACGATTTGCGCGCTTTGCTGGACGAGGCACGGGCCCAGCGCCGCTCGCTCCAGACGTTGGCCGCGAAGGTCGGCGACATCGCGGTGGTCGAGCAGGCGGCAATTGCCGGAGCGTTGTCGGGCTCGCTGCTTGCTGACCCGAACCGTGCGATCGAGGCTGCGCACCGCACCGCCGAGCGCCTCAACCGTCTCGCCCCGAAGCACGAGCGCAGCTGGCAAGGCGAGGTCATCGCCGGAGAAGGGCTGGTTCTAGGCCGCACCCGGCAAGGGGTCAGCGAGCGCCGGCTGATCGACGCGGCCCTACTGCGCAGCGCCGAGGCGCGCCGGCTCGACGCCGACGGCAACGGGCTACGCCAGACCTACGACCGCCTGGGCACGCTGGCCGCGCGCGACAAGGCCTGGCCGATCGCCGGACCGACGAGCCTGGTCGAAGCGGTCATGGAACTGGGCCGCCGTGGCATCGAGGTGACGCGCTACAAGGGCCTCGGCGAGATGAACCCGGAGCAATTGTGGGAGACAACCCTCGACCCGGAGGTCCGCGCTCTGCTCCAGGTCAAGGTTAGCCACGCCGACTCGGCCGAGGAAACTTTCTCGACCCTAATGGGCGATCTCGTCGAACCGCGCCGCGACTTCATCCAAGCTAACGCCCTGAGCGTCGCCAATCTGGACGTATAACCCATCGAGCATGCGCGGCTATCTCACCGAGATCGGCCTCTTCAAGGATTTCGGGCGATGGGTCGGACGCGTCGCGCCTATTCTGGGCCAAAATCCTCCGGCTTCAGCGCGATCGGGGCCCCGTGCGGGGTGCGCAGGGCGGCACGATGCCAAGCGGCGCGGTAGCGGGCCAGAGTAGCGGGGTCGGCCGCGGCCTTTTCGGCGACTAGGCGTTCGAGTGCGGCGAGCCAGTGCCGGTAATAGGTGTCGCCCGCATCAGGGTCCCCCTCGGCCTGGCCGCGCTCAATTTCGTCGGCGAGGGTTGCGGCCCATTCGGGCCAAGTGAAGAGCCCGCGCTCGTTCAATGCCAAGGCCATGGCGAAGGCGTGGGCCTCCCACGGTTCGCGAAACACCGGGCCGTCGGGATCGCGGAGGATGCCCGGGATCGCCTCGGCGATCCGGTCGATTGCGCTCATGCCGGCAAGAGATACGGCTCGAACGCCTCGATCGACACCTTGATCGACGGATCGGCATCCTCACCCCACAATTCGCGCGCCGAAAACACGACCGTGTAGAGCCATTGCGGGTTGTCGCCGGCGCCGAGCGCCGCCGTGTCGGGAAAGACGTGGCAGCCGCGGATGGCCTCGACCGTGCCGGTCTTGCCGCGGACATAGCGCGGCAGGCGGGTATGAGTTTCGGGGTTGATGTTTTTGGTCCGCACCCGGTTGCCTTCTTCGAAGCGCGCCGGTCCGGGCGCCGGACGCGCGAAATTCGTCAAAGGCGGGTGCTCGGCGTCGGATGCGGTCAGTTTGCGGTTCAGCCTGATCCCGGGCCGCAAGGAACGGCCGGCGGCAATCTCGTCCTCGCCGACAAGGCCGTGCCTGACGACACGACGCTCCAACCCGAGAAACCAGCGCCGGTAATAGGACGATGCAAGATAATCGAGCGGCGGCAACGCTTCGAGCGAGGCGCGCCCGCTATCGATCGTCCACAACCCTAAAAAGCCGGTGGCGCGTTGCAGGGCGAGGACGCGCCCTTCCCATTTCTCGTGGAACGGCGGCTCGTTGGGCTCTGGCTCGACCCGGCCGAAGCCGTGCATGCCGCCCATATCATGGATCGAGTTGGTCATCGCGCACCTTCTGCGGGCGACTTCGGCAGGCCGGTGCCGACCATGCTGTCGCGCGTGACCAATGCGGCGAGCCGTTCCTCGCTCCAGCCTTCGGTGCCCGCGGGGCGCATCGGCAGCACCAGAAACCGCGTCTCGGCGGTCGAATCCCAGATCCGGATCTCGGTCTCGGGCGGCAAGGTCAGGCCGAAATCGGTAAGGACGCCTTTCGGGTCGATCACCGCGCGCGAGCGGTACGGCGCCGATTTGTACCAGACCGGCGGCAGCCCCAGCACCGACCACGGATAACAGGAGCACAAGGTGCAGACGACGAGGTTGTGGGTGCCGGGCGTGTTCTCCACCGCGATCAGGTGGCTGGCTACGGGGTCGAATTTTCCTAGCGAATTGGCCGCCTCGGTCGCGTCGGCCAAGAGCTGGCGCTTGAATTCGGGATCGGTCCAGGCGCGGGCGACGATCCGAGCGCCGTTATGCGGCCCGATCCGGGTTTCGAACGCCTCGACGATCTTGTCCAAGGCCGCCGGGTCGACATAGCCCTTCTCGGTCAGGATGGTTTCGAGCGCCCGCACACGCACATCCATCTCGGACAATTCCGAACCATGCACCTGGTCGTGGGGATGGGCGTGGTCTTCGGGCATCGCGTTGTTCCTCGGTCGTCCTCGCGCCAGCATAGCACATGGCGGTTAGGGCTCGCGCCTCTGTCGTGGCGCGGGGCCTGCTTGCCCAGCGCCCTGACGGTTGTCGTGCGCCATAGGCGAGATGCGTGGGCGAAGATCTTCCCCGTGGTTATGATAGCTCGACGCAGCATGTGAGATTGGCCAGCCTTATCAGGCCTGTACGGGGGACCGATGACTATAATGATAGGGGCGGAGCCGCTGGGTGCCCCATCGCAGCAGCAGGCGATCATCGCCGGGATCGCCGGCAATGTGATGGAATGGTACGATTTCAGCGTTTACGGGTATTTCGCCACGGTTATCGGCCGGCATTTCTTTCCGGCTCAAGATGCGACCTCGTCACTGATTGCGGCCTTCGGTGTTTTCGCCGCAGGTTTCATGATTCGGCCGCTCGGCAGCCTGATCTTTGGACACATCGGCGATAGGCTCGGACGCAAGCTGGCATTGACGACCTCCGTCATGGTCATGGCGGTTCCGACCTTCCTGATCGGACTATTGCCGACATATCGGCAAATCGGGCTGTTGGCGCCCGTGCTCCTGGTGTTGCTGCGGCTGGTGCAAGGGCTGTCGGTCGGCGGCGAGTACACGACATCCGCGATCTTTCTTGTCGAGCAGTCAGCGCCCGGCCGACGCGGGTTCTTGGGAAGCTTTGTGCCATTGGGGGCCACCGGCGGCGTGCTGCTTGGGTCAATAGTGGGGGCCGTGGTGACTACGGTCCTCGACCATCCGGCTGTGAATAGTTGGGGTTGGCGCCTCGCCTTTCTGCTTGGCCTGCTTGTCGGCGGTATCGGGCTGGCAATCCGCCGGCAGCTCGCCGATGACCGGGAGACGCCGGGCGGGATGCCGCCGGCTGCTTCACCGGTGCGTGATGCGTTCCGCACCCAATGGCGCACGATTCTGCGGGTCGTCGGGCTTAACGCCGCGGGGGCGGTCGCGTATTACATGTCCTTTGTCTATGTAACCACATATCTGCGCCAGATAGACTTCATCGCCGCGTCCAAAGCGCTCGACATCAACACGATCGCAGTGTTGGCTCTGCTACTGACGATCGTGCCGATGGGAATGTTGTCAGATCGCATCGGCCGCAGGCCGGTGCTGCTTGCCGCTACCGGTGGTCTGTTCGCGCTGGCGCTACCGCTGTTCTGGATGCTGCATCATACAGATCCCGCGATTATCCTGGTCGGCCAGATCGGGTTTGCCGTGCTGAATGCGGCCTATTGGGGGCCGAGCACGGCGACGATGGTCGAGCTGATGCCGGGGCATATCCGCTGCACCGTCATGTCAGTTGGTTACAATCTCGGCCTTGCCATTCTCGGTGGAGCGACGCCGATGGCCGCGGTCTATGTGGTCCACCGCAGCGGCAACGACCTTTCCCCGGCCTTCCTGGTCATGGCGGCGGCGGCGGTTTCCTTTTTAGTGATCCTCGGACTGCGCGAATCCAACAAAGCGATCTTGGCAGGGCCAGCCCCGCAGCCTGCCGCCGGAGCCGCAGACAGCGCGCCGGCCTCAGCCGGCGCAAAGGGGGGTTTCGCGGACCGCTCAACCCACCCCACGCGGTCAACGACACCATCTAGTGAGCGATGACGGCTGAAGGCTTTTCCGCGTGACGCTCGCTGTCCCTATCTTCGCAGTCCTGTCGTATCTCGCTGCACCTCAGTATGCGGCAGAGGGTCAGGTATCCACGTCATGTACCTCAGAGTGGAGGAATGCAATGGCAACCCAACTATACGATGAGAACGCCAATGGTCAAACGATCCATCTGACGATCGGCCAATCGATTGAAATCTGTCTCGACGAAAATCCGACTACCGGATTTCGCTGGCAGCTAATGGCCAATAGCGAGGCCGGGTGTGGGATGATCTCGGACGCGTTTGTACACAAGGGGGCTCGGCCGGGGGGCGGTGGCGAACATCGTTGGATCTTCGAGGCTGTCCGATCCGGTGGATGCGATATCGAGCTGCGCTATCGGCGCGGCTGGGGTAGTCCAGTGGAGCCGGAACGAATGTTTAGAATCCGTGTCGAGGTTGAAAGCCCCGAACGCAGTGCCGAGCCCGGCCGGTGATTTAGCTGCTCCGGCAAGCAAGGCGAAGACGGGAGCGTGGCGCCCCGCCTCAGCCGGTCTCGCCCCAGGGGCGCCGGCTCCAAGCCCCTTGACGAACAGCGGGAACTTAAGGTTAAAATAGTATAAATGAGGATGCCGTAAGAATATTTCCACTTTGTGACGGAGGAATCTAATGCCGAGACCACTGCACGTACATCCGACTCTCAACAAAGGGTATGGGTGGAAGCCTGGCCTGCCTAGTCAGAGCCACCCGTTGTACACCGCCAGGGTTGAAGCGGCCGCTCTCCCACCAATGGTGGACCTGCGTCCGCACTGTCCTGCCGTCTATGACCAGGGTCAACTCGGCTCGTGCACCGGCAACGGTTGGGCCGGCGCGGTGGAATTCCTTCGATTAAAACAGGGGTTGACGGACTACACCCCCTCTCGTTTGTTCATCTATTACAACGAACGCGTGATTGATAACGACGTCGCAACGGATGCGGGAGCGTCGATCAGTGATGGGGCGCATGTGGTCAGCACCCAGGGATGCCCCAATGAGACGCTGTGGCCCTATGATATTACCAAGTTCGCCGACGACCCCCAGCCGAATGTCTATGCGGATGGTTTGCAGCATCTCGCCTTGCAGGTGCAGCAGGTGAGCCAGGATCTGACATCGATGAAGGAAGTACTGGCAGATGGCCTGCCGATCGTGATCGGCTTCACCGTCTACCCAAGCTTTGAATCTCAGCACGTGGCCCGAACCGGCATTGTACCTATGCCGGGTCACCATGAGCAGCCGGTCGGCGGCCACTGCGTCGTCGTGGTGGGATACGACGACAGCCACAAAAGGTTCATCATGCGCAACAGCTGGGGCACGGGGTGGGGCCTCCAGGGCTATTTCATGATGCCTTATACGTATCTGACCAACCCGCGTCTTGCCTCCGACTTCTGGATGGCGACCAAGACGGAATAGGCGACAGAAGCCGCCGTGTCCGGCGACCCAAGACCCCTCGCGTGGGGTCTTGGCAGTTGCCACTATCCCCGGCCGTCACCTACACCGTTGGCGACCGGGGCGATCGACAGAGCGGAAAAGACCAGTCTCTTCCGCCCTTGCCTGCCAATCGCGCGCCCTGGTAAGAAACTCGTGAGCCTTCCGCAGAAACGCAGTGGTTTGGGCTTTCGTAAATGCATGCCGCGCGTGCGAATTTCGCACATCAGCGGCGTCCTAGTTACCGGAAGACGCAAGATAGGCGTGCCACCGGCATAGCTGATTCCCCGACGCAGATCGGTCCCCTTCGTCACTCGGCGGCTTGGGCGACGGAACCCGCCGGGCGGCGCCAGGGAGCGAGATCGGCCCAGCTGTCGGCTTCCATGAACTGGGCCCAGCGGCGGTAGAGGTTGCGCAGATTGTGCTCGCTCGAATTGGCCTGGGTCAGATCAACGACGGTCCCCGGCAGCCGGAACCCCTCCCACTGGTAATTCTCGACCTCGGTGCCGAGGCCCTGCTCGTAATTGTAGGGGAAACGACGGGCGATCGTGCCGCGGCTCGCGGCATGGGCGTAGTTCCAGTTTTCCATATCGTCCTGCTCGGTCATGCCGGCGGGACCGGAATAGCGGATGTAGTAGTTGCGCAGGAAATCCTTGACCTCCTGCGGGGCCGCCTTGTCGACCAGGTACCACCGCCACACCTCGGTTTCGTGCGGCCCGCGCGGGTGCCACACGGCGATCGTCCGAGGCTGGCGCGCGAGAAAAGCCATGCTCGGGAACACCTCGCCGACCAGGGTGATCAGGCGTCCCCACTCGCCGCGGCGGCGGTGACGCGCCGCCTCGCATTCGCGGAAATAATCGGCAACGACCGAAGAGTGCTGATAGGCTGTTGGTAGCGACACGGTCTGCGGCAACAGGTAGCCGGTTGTCTGATGCCCGCGGTCGGGGACGGCAATGTGCAGCTTGCGCGCCAGGTTCAATTCCGGCATGTCGCGCCTGCCGCTGCCCGAGGGGCCGACCCCGACGAGGTCGACCGAGCGGTGGCTGATGTTGTGATAGCTGTCGCCGCTGAAATTCTCGGCCGGGAATTTCCAGTTGCACGGCACCCGCCATTTCTGGATGCCGCCCAATATCTCGGCGCCGCCGTCGCTGCCGTCCCAGCCGTCGAAGGTCTGGTCGAGATAATGGGTGAAATCGCCGAGATATTCGGTGAAGGACGGCGCTGCCGGGTCCCAGGTCGCCCAGATCCCGCCCTTGTAGCTGCACAATTGCGCGACTTCGACGAGACCCCATTGCGAGCGGTCGAGGGTCGAATGGTATGCCTCGCGGAAATAGGGGACGCCGACCAGCCTGCCGTCGGTGCCATAGCTCCAGCCGTGATAGGGGCAGGTGAAGACCGGGGTGTTGCCCTCGTCGTAGCGGCACACCTTCATGCCGCGGTGGCGGCACGAATTCAGGAACACATGGATCTCGCCCGCGCGGTCGCGGCACAGGATCACCGATTCCTCGCCCATGCCGGAGACGAAGAAATCGCCGGGGTTCGGGATCTGGCTTTCGTGGCCGACAAACAGCCAGGCGCGGGCGAAGACCCGTTCCAGTTCCTCGCGATAGATCTCCTCGTTGACGAAGATCTCGCGGCTGATTTGCCCTGTGCCCAGATCGACGAGGCCCGGCCGATAGCCTTGGGTACGCGCCGTCGCCATCATCGTCCTCCTCGCCTCGGGTCTTCCGTCTGGTAGCTTACCGCATTCTGTCCGGTTTGCGAGCGCAGCTCGTAGCCGGCCATCGCTTCGAGGATGCGGGCGGCGATCGGAAACCCGTCCTGTCCCCAGCCCTGCGCCTGGGCGCGGTGGAATATGTCGTGCGCGAGGAGACCCAGCGATCCCGGCGCCGCCGACTTCGCGGGCGAGATCGCAGGCGAGGTCCAGATCCTTGGCGACGATGTCGAGGGTGCCGCCGGCGGTGAAGGCGCCGGACAACACCGAGCGCGGGACGTTGTCGAAGGTGCGGCTGGCCCCGGCGCTGAACGGCACGATCTGGGCCAGCACACCGGGATCGACCCCGGCCTTGGCGCCGATCAGCAACCCCTCGAGCGCGGCAATAAAGTTGGTGTAGCCGAGGTATTGGGTGACGAGCTTGGCGATGCAGCCGGCGCCCGTCTCGCCGACATAGAAGATGTTGCGGGCGATCGCCTCGAACAGCGGCCTATATTTGACGAAGACCGCCTCATCGCCGCCGACCATGACCGTCATCCCCGGCGGTCGTCCGCTGACCGGCGCATCGAGCATGTCGACTCCCTTGGCGCGGCAGGCTTCGGCCACCCGGCGCGCCACCGCGGGAGCGTTGGTCGTCAGGTCGATATAGGCGCCGCCGGCGCGCAGCCCGGCCAAGATGCCGGTCGCCGGATCGAGCACGACGGGCTCCATTTGGTCGGGGCCAGGCAATGAGGTGAAGACGACTTCGCTGCGCTCGGCCACCGCGCGCGGGATTGGCGGCGGACGGCCGCACCGCGCTCGGCAAGCTCGGCTGTCGCTTCGGGCCGGACATCGTAGACGCTCAGCTGATGGCCGGCGTCGACCAGACAGCCCGCGATCGGCGTCCCCATCGTCCCAGTGCCGACAAATCCCAATTGCATCGAACGGTCCCCTTATTCGCCGCCGCGTAGGCTATTCTGCGCCGACAAGCCCATCAGGAGGAAGAGCATGCAGATTGGCTTCAACCTGCCGATCAGCGGCCCGATGTCGGCGCCGGAGATCGTGACCCGGATCGCGCAAGAGGGCGAGGCAATGGGCTACGACTACCTGACCCTGACTGACCATATTCTGCTGCCGAACCTCAAAGTGCCGGGCTACCCCTATTCCGAGAGCGGCGAATTCTTTACCGAAGGGCCGCAAAACCGGCACGATCAGCTGACGGCGGCGGCCTATATCGCCGCCAAGACGCGGCATATCCGGCTGGTGCTGGCGGTCATGGTGGTGCCCTATCGGCCGGCCGTGCTGGCCGCGAAGGTGCTGGCAACGATCGATGCATTATCGGGCGGCAGGCTCACCATCGGCATCGGCGCCGGCTGGCTCGAGTCGGAATTCGATGCGGTGGCGGTGACGCCGTTTGCCGCGCGCGGCGCGGTCACCGACGAATACATCCGCGCTTTCCGGACTCTGTGGTCCGAGGAAGCGCCGCGCTTCGACGGCAATTGGGTCAAGTTCGACGAAGTCCTGTTCGAACCCAAACCGGTGCAAAAGCCATACCCGCCGATTTGGGTCGGCGGCGAAAGCGGGCCGGCTCTGCGCCGCGCTGCCCGCCTCGGCGACGCTTGGTACCCGATCGGCAGCAACAACAAGCATCTGCTCGATACCCTACCGCGCTACCGGGCCGGCGTTGAAAGGCTGCGCCGATTTGCTCAGGAGGCCGGCCGCGATCCGGCCCAGGTCGAGCTGACCTACCGGATCAAGCGCTATGGCGAGGCAGTGCCGGACACAGGCGTCGGACGGTCGAGCGCCGGCTGTTTTCCGGCAGCACCGCCGACATCGTCGCTGACTTCCAGGCATTTCGCGACCTCGGCGTGAGCGCTGTCGACATCGATTTCGAGCGCCCGGAGGCCGAAGCCTCGCTCGCCGAGATGCGGCGCTTCAAGGAGACCGTGCTCGCCCGTCTGTAGCGGCCGGACAGCGTATCACCCGACGCCGTGGTCCTTGAACCAGGCAAGCATTTTGGCCCAGCCGTCCTTGGCGGCTTCGGGGCGGTAGCTTGGCCGGTAGTCGGCGTTGAAGCCGTGCGGTGCATCCGGGTAGACCATCACGTCGCAGGTTTTGCCGTCAGCCTGGCACGCGGCTTGGCGCTTATCGACCAATTCGCGCGGAATGCTCTTGTCGGCGCCGCCATAAAGGCCGAGCACCGGGCATTTCAAGTCGGGAATTATGTCGAGCGGGTTGTTGGGCGTCAGCTCGGAATGTGCACGATCAACGCCGTACCAGGCGACCGCCGCCTTGAGCGCCGGCTGGTGCCCAGCGTAGAGCCAGGTAATCCGGCCGCCCCAGCAGAACCCGGTGACCGCCAGTTTCGAGAGATCGGCCTTGTCCGAGGACTTCGCGTAAACCAACGTCGCATCGAGATCCGACATGACTTGCTCGTCGGGCACCTTGGACACAATCTTGGTAATTAACTCTTTGGGATCTTTGATCTCTGCAGGATTGCCCTGGCGGGCGTAGAGTTCGGGGGCGATCGCGTAATAGCCGAGCTTGGCCAAGCGTCGGACGATGTCCTTGATGTGCTCGTGCACACCGAAAACCTCCTGGACGACGAGCACGGTCGGAAACGGCCCACCTTTGTCTGGCATCGCGCGATAGGCCGGGATCGAACCGTCGGCGACCGGAACCTTGACCTCGCCGGCCTCCAGTCCATTCGCGTCGGTGTGGATCGTCTGCGCCGACACCGGCTGCGCGGACATTGCAAAGCCGGTTGCGAGCGAAGTCATGACAAAGCCACGCCGCGTCCATTGCGAGCGCGCCACCAATCCCTCCAATTCGCCCTCTATGATGTCCATTTGGTCCCTCCCTGCGCCCAAATCGGCCGCGGCGAGGATACGGATACGCTGCGTTCAGAGAAAGACGCGGCGGGCGCGCGTCACGGCGATGTGATCGGCGGACAGTCGCTCAGTAATCGTAGTTGTAGTTAAGCCCGATACCGGTGCCGCCGTTCTGGCCGGCCTCGGTGTCGACCGTGACATGATGGCCGACTTCGATCTCGACGGTTACCTTGCTGGTGGGCGGCGAGAACTCCTTGGGTCACCCCGACCGAGACCCCCGGCATCACATATTTCCCGGCGCTGACCGCGGCGGCGCTCGAAGTCGTCGGAGTGACCACGCTCGGGTTTAAGATCGGGCTCGCCGCGCCGGCCGGACCCTGGCCGAAACGGAGCCAGTCGAGGCCGAGCTTGCCGCGGAGCCGGTCGAGCACGCCGGGACCGCCACCAGCCAGGGTGGCGGCGGCCTGGGCGAGCTGCACGCCCTGGCCGGCATTGATTTGCCCGACTCCCTGGCCAAACAAGACACGGGACAGGATCTCGTCCTGCGGAACCGGTGGGGTCGAGCTCAGGGTGATCTTTGGCGCTGATGCCAAGCCGTCGATGTTTATTTGCGCGGTGATGTCAGCCGCACTCACTTGAGCGACAATATCGAGTACGGGATCAAGCCTGGCGCCGCCGTCGAACGTGATTCTGCCGCGGGTCAGCACGAAGCTCTTGCCGAACAGATCAACACTGCCGCGGTCGGCCACCAAGTTTCCGGTGATCTTCGGCGCGTCGGTCGTCCCTGTGATCTTGAGCCGGCCGTGCCACTGGCTGTCGAGGCCGTGGCCGCGTACCAGGACGGGGCCGGGCAGGCTGACGGTGATGTCGAGCGCCGCGGGCATCGCCGGCAGCTCTTCGATCGGGGCCGGGCGTTTTCCGGTGCGACCGCCGATCTCGGTGACGTGGATGACGACGACGCTCGGCGGCAGACTGTCCGGCAGATTGACCTCGGCACGATCGACAGTCAGCGCGGCCGTCACCTTCGGCGTCGTTAGCGGGCCGTTGACCGATATGGTTCCGCTCGCCGTGACCAATGCTTCGTCGCGCACCGCGACGCGAAAATTGGCGAGCGTCGCTGATAATTGGGTAGTCGGCCCGGCGGCGCTGTGGAGCATCAGATTGCCCTGCGCCGTCATGGTCCCGCCGGCGCCGTCACCGCCTGAGAACGAAGTCAACGAAAAGCGATCGCGGTCGCCGACCAGATCTGCGGCGATATTGGTCAGCACCGCGCCGGTCGCGAAATTTTCATAGCGCGCGTCGGTGAGCCTCAGCTGCCCGCTCGCAGCCGGCGAGACGACCGTGCCGCCGACCGCGACATCGGCCGCGAAACGCCCGGTCAGCCGGTCCTCGCCCAACGGCAACAGATCGGCGAGATGACCTAGGTCGCCGCCGCCTTGAAGCCGCAGCGCAAGCGGGCCCTGCGGCGGCACCGACAGACCGAGCGGGGCCGGGGTCAGCAGCAGAGGCAGCGAGCCGGCGAAAGTCACCCGATCGCCTTCGAGCCCGGTCACTCGGCCCTGCACATCGACCGTCCGGCCGTTCCAATCACCCGTTGCCGTCACCCCGAGGCGAGGCGCCTGCGCGTGCCGCGACACGGCAAGCGAGAGCGCCTGTGCATTCACAACGATATGGCCCCGCGGCGCGCGTAAGGTTCCGCTCAAGCTCGCGGTCGCCGACAGGGCGCCGTGCACACCCGGGTAGCCCATCAGCTGTGCGCCGGTCGCGAGCGGCAGATCGGTGGCATTCATTGCCAACGCCAGCCCTTCGCCTCTGATCGCGCCGTTGCCGGTGATCCGGCCGGCGCCGAGCCGCAGATCGAGACCGGAAAGGGAGAGATCAGTGCCGCGGCGCGACAGGTCGAGCGGCTGCGCCAACCGGAATGGGTCGGTGCCGAGCGATCCGGCGAGCCGGGAAAGGCGCAGTTCGGCGCCGCCCGGGACGAGCCCGCCTTCCCCGGCGAAGGTCACAGTTAGCGGGTGGCCGTCAGCATTGCCCTCGAAGGCAAAGCGGCCGGGGCGCGGGCTGATGAAGCTCGCGGCAGCAGTCGTGAAATCTCCAGCGCCGAAACGCGCAGCGTTCAGCGACAGTCGCCCCGAACCCGACGGCGCGCGCCAAATGTCGGCCAGCCGCGTGGTCAGGGCAAGGTTGCCGATCTCGATGCGCGCTCGGTTGGCGCCGGCTGCAAGCCGGGTTCCGGTCGCGTTGAGATCGAGGCCCTGCCCGCCTCCCGCCGCGGCAAGCCTGGCGCTCAGATCGAGGCTGCCGCCGAGCGGAGTTCCGGCAAGCCTTGACCAGCGCGAGAGATCGGCCAATCGCGCGGTCAACGCGCCCTGGACCATACCAGTGGCGAGCATGACGCGCAGGTTGCCCTCGACCGTGCTGTCCGCCGCCTGCACGCGCAGACGCGGAACCGCCAGCTCGGAATTGCCGCTCAGCTCTGCCGCAAGCACCAGACTGCCATCGAGGCCAAAAGCGCGAAACGTACCGTCGACCACCGCCTTGGCGCTCCGACAGATCGGCGACCTCGCCGGTGAGTCGGAACCGATCGATCGCCGCTCCGCCAGCGGTGATGCCGCGGCCCTCGACCTTGCCTTGCAGCCGCAGCCGATCGAGCGGCCCATCTGCCTCGACCTGGGCCGAAACCGTGCCGGCGACTGCAGTGCCTAGCGCCGCGCCGACCGGCTTCAGCTGCGGCACATCGAGGTTCAGCGACGTCAGCCAGAACATGCGAGGCGGGATCGAAATGCGCGTCGCCGGAAAGTTTTGCGGCAGCCGCAGCCAGCGCAACATGGTCGAGCGTGACGGCCCCCGCCGCATCCTGACGAACCGTTCCGGCGAATGCAGCTTTGTTGCCGATCAGCGCGTCGATGGCCGCGATTCCGGTACGCATTCCACTCGCCGACCCGGCAAAATCGAGCTGACCCGGCGATGGTTTGGCCGGCGGTCGCAAGACGGCCCGATCCGGTCAGATCGATGCCGCCGCTCCGAGCAACGAACCGAGTCACATCGACGGTCGTCGCATAGCGGTCGGTATCGGCGGCAAGCGACCAGTCGATGCCGCGCCCTAGCCCGGTCATCAGCGCCGCCCTCTCGGGGAGTGCTACTCCTTCGATCCGGCCATTTGCCGCGACGGCGATCCGCGTCGCGGCGTTATCGAGAGAACCAGTCGGGGTTGCGGATACATGCACCTCGACCCGCTCCGCCTCGGAACTGGAAACTCCGATCCCGGTTCCCGACAGATCCGCCTTGGCAACCGGGCGGTTTTGCCTCCCGGTGATCCCGACATCAAGGGTCGCCGAACCATGGAGCGGGGTTCGCACGACGCCCGACAGCAGTGCGAGGTTCGGCGCATCTGCGCGCAGATGCGCCGCAATGGCCCCATCGGACCGATCAAAGGAGGAGTTGGCGGCGAGGGCACCGGCGGCGATGCCGATCGCCAACCGGCTGGCGACCGGTCTGCCAAATTCCGTGTGAAGCGAAAAGGTTGCGCGGTCACCGACGGCCGATGCAAGATCGGCCGGCAGCAGCGCCGCCAATGCGGCAATCCCGGAAATCCCGAGGACGGTCTGAGAGCCGACGCCGAGCGTTATCTCGGCGTCAACACGAGCAACCGCGCCCGCCGACGCGGCCAGCTGGCCATCCCAATCCGCGACTGGTCCTTTGCCGTCGAGCGCCAGGGCGAGCGGCAGGCGGTCCGTCCGCCCGGCCCAATGGTCGAGCAGGACCCCGGTCGGATCTTCCGCTTTGATTTTCAGATCGAGCACCGGATTGGATCCGGTCAGCGCCATCTGCACTGCGATATTTCCGGGAAAACCGTCGGTGCGGTGCAGATCGAGGTCGGCACGCGCGGTTCCGCTCTCGACGGCGGCGCTCCCCTTTATCGTGGCAACCACCCTCTCGCCCAACACCGCGGGCATCAGCGTGAGGCGGGTGATCGTGAGCCGGTCGAGTACGACAGCGACCGGGAGATGCGGCACGCGGAGAGATTGAGAGAGCGGTTCCGATGACCTCGGCGATGACGAGCGCCGCATATCTACGTCGGCAATATCAAGCCACCGGACATGCATCTTGCCGGTGAGCAGCGCCACCGGCGCAAGATCGAGGGCGACATTGCGCAATGTCAGCCACACGCCCTTGTCGTCGCCGGCCTCGATGCGAGTCGCCGTCATCCGCAACGGCACGGTCCCGCGCAGCCCCTCGATGGTCAGCGAAAAACCCGGACTGCTTGCCGCCCGCGCGACGCCGGCCGCCAGCCAATCCTGGCCTATCCGGGTCTGCAGCAACCCGAACGCCGCCAGCACCAGAGCGAGCGGTAGGGCAATGGCGATCGCGAGCCAGCGGGCAGCAGCACGCATCAGAACGCCTCGCCGAGGCTGACATAGACTTGGACCCACGAATCGGCGTTGCGCTTATAGAGCGGGGTCGCCAGATCGAGCCGCAGCGGACCAAACGGGGTGTAGTAGCGCAGACCCAGCCCGACCCCGTAAAACAGACGCTGATTGAGCTGCGGCACGCTGTTCTCGTAATAGCTGCCGGCATCGACGAACGGAACCACACCGATTGTGTCTGTCACCTTGATGCGGGATTCGAAATTCAGCACCAGGCTCGACTTGCCGCCGATCGGGTCGTTGTTGGAGGCGAGCGGCCCGGCCATCTGATAGCCATAGGGACGGATCGTCCCGCCGCCGCCGACATAGATCCGCTGGTCGGCCGGGAGCGGAGCCAGCGGGGCGCCGTCAAGTGAACCGAGCGCCGCTCTGCCGGCGAGGATGGCGCGACCATCGGCATCGACCTTCCAATAGGTGCTGGCCGACAGCAAATTGGTCACATAGGTCAGGCTCGGGCTCGAAAAAATGTGGGCCGGCGTGACCGAAAGCTGGGCCCGCCAGCCGCGGGTCGGGCTCAACAGATTGTCGGTCGTGTCGAGCTTCAAATAGGCCGGGACGCCGAACAACGTGTAACGCTGGGTGCGCTGCGCCGAGGTATTAGTCGAGACGTTGGCGAGTTGCTTAACATTGGCCTCTTCGGCCTCGAGCAACACGCCGCCGGTCAGTAATCGGCCGAAACGGCGTTCCAACCCCGCCGTGGCGAGCGCGCGGCGGCTGTGATAGGCCACCGGCGTGTCGTCGGCGATCTCGGCAGTCGCCAGAAAATCCTGGTCGGGTACGAGAAAATCCGGACGGCGGAAATTCGCGTTGACGCCGTAGACTTGCTGACCACCGGTCGCCGAAAGCTTCAAATATTCGGCATTCCCGAACAGGTTGCGATTTTCCCAGAAGACTCGGGCGGCGGCGCCCTGGCTCGTATTGTAGCCGACCCCCGCGCCGATCGTGCGATGCGGGCGTTCGGTAACGTCGATTGTCATTTGAGCGCTTTCCGGCTGGTCCGGCTCCGCCGCGGGCGTAATCTGCACCGTGCTGAACAGGCCGGTTTCGATCAGCGCGCGGCGCGTCTCCTCGACCTTGGCCGCATCGTAAGCCTCGCCACGCTGCCAGCGCAGCCGGCGCTCGACATAGCCGGGATGGAGGGTGTTCAATCCCCTGATCGAAACGCCGCCAAAGCGCATCGCCGGGCCGGGCGCGAGCTTATAGGTCACCTCCATTGTGTGGTTGCGGTGGTCGATCACGACCTGCCGGTTGTCAACTTTGGCAAAGGGGTGGCCGCTGGTGCCAAACGCGCTTACCAGCGCCGCTTGCGCCGCCACCACCGGGGCAGTCTGCGCCGGGTTGCCGGGTTTCAGGGGCAGCGGCCCGGCAGTCGGCGGGAGCGCCAGCGGCAGACCGTCGGGGCCGAGCACCACGACCGTGGCGACGTGGTAGAGCGGTCCCGGCACGACCTTGACCGTGACTTTTTGCGGCTGCGCGGCGGTATCGACGTCGTAATTGAACTGGGCATCCCAATAGCCAAGGCTGCGTGCGGCGTCGGCGAGCCGGCCGAGATCACGGGCGGCGCGGCGGCGCAAGGCTTCCTCGGAGGCCGGCGGACGATTCTCGAGCGTCTTCAGCTCCGAAACTTTATCTAACAGGTCGGCGAGACCGCTGTCGCCGGCGCCGGTAATGGTTGTCTCGTAGTGGATATCCGCTTGGCCGGCAGCAGCGGGAAACAGCACAGCGGTCAAAGCCAGCGCCGGCAGAAATCGGCGACCCCGCATCCGTCCCCGGGCGAAAGCCCGCAACGGGGCCCCACCGGCCCGGGCTTACCCGCTTTGGCGCGCCGCCGCCGCCTCGACGCGGCGTTTCAGCCGGCGGATCTCCGGCGTCAGCTTGCGATTGGGCGTATCCCGCAGAAAGGCGTCGAAGCCGCCCTTATGCTCGATCGTGCGGATCGCTGCCGTGGCAATCCGCAGCCGGATCGGCCCGAGCACATCTGACAAGACCGAAATCTGCTGCAGATTGGGCAGAAAGCGCCGCTTGGTCTTGTTGTTGGCATGGCTAACGTTGTGCCCGACCTGGACACCCTTGCCGGTGATTGCGCATCTCCGCGCCATTGCCGTACCTCGACCAACTGCACCGATGACTACCCCCGCGACTTGCCATTTTCAGGTAGCGCGGGCGCGTCTTCTACGCTGCCTCGCCGCGCGGCGTCAAGAACCGGGGCAATCCGGCTCGCGCCACACCCCGGTCGGACGGCCCCAAGCGAAGCTGCTCGACAGCCGCGGCGCGGGTGGCAAAATAAAGGCTTCGGGAGGAAGGCGGATCATGTCCAAAGTCTACACCAATCCCTACGAATTGGGGCTCGACAAGAACCCGGCTAATTTCGTGCCACTGAGCCCGATCGGCTTTTTACTGCGCTCCGCATCGGTCTATCCCGACGGTGTCGCCGTCGTTCATGGTGAGCGGCGGTACAGCTGGCGCGAAGCACTCGACCGCTGCCGCCGGCTGGCCGCGGCTTTGGCGGCCGCGGGTGTCGGGCGTGGCGACACCGTGGCGGTGATGGCGCCCAACATCCCGGAGATGTTCGAAGCCCATTTCGGCGTGCCGATGGCGGGTGCGGTCCTGAACGCACTGAACATCCGCCTCGACCCGGAAACCATCGCCTTCATCCTCGGCCACGGCGAAGCCAAGGTCTTGATCACCGATACCGAATTCGCCCCGGTCGTCAAACAGGCGCTGGCAAGGCTGGAGCGCAAGCCGCTGGTCGTCGACATCATCGACCCGGCGGGTCCGGGCGGCGCGCGCCTCGGCAACATCGATTACGAGGCCTTTCTCGCCGGTGGCGACCCAGTCTTCCCCGAACTGACGCCCACAGACGAATGGGATGCGATCGCGCTGAACTACACCTCCGGCACGACCGGCAACCCCAAGGGGGTCGTCTATCACCATCGCGGCGCCTACCTGAACGCGCTCGGCAACATCCTGGTCTGGGGCCTGCGGCAGCATCCGGTCTATCTGTGGACCCTGCCGATGTTCCATTGCAACGGCTGGTGCTTTCCATGGGCCATCACGGCATTGGCCGGGACTCATGTTTGTCTGCGCCGGGTCGAGGCCGCGGCGATCTACGAGACCATCGCGCGCGACGGCGTCACCCATATGTGCGGCGCACCGGTGGTCATGAACATGCTGCTGAATGCCGGGCCAGGGCTGACCAGCTCCCTCGACCGGCGGATCGAGATGATGACTGCCGGGGCGTCGCCGCCGGCGGCGGTGATCGAGGGGATGGAAGCGGATCGGCTTTCACATCACCCATGTCTACGGCCTGACCGAAGTCTACGGGCCGGCCACGGTGTGCGCCTGGCACAGCGAGTGGGACGCGCTGCCGACCGAGGAGCGCTCGGGCCTGAAGGCGCGTCAGGGGGTCAACTATCCGGTGCTGGACGGCCTGATGGTCGCTGATCCGGCGAGCCTGGCGCCGGTCCCGGCGGACGGTGCCGTGATGGGCGAGATTTTTATGCGCGGCAATATTGTTATGAAGGGATACCTGAAGAACTCGCACGCGACAGAGGAGGCCTTTGCCGGCGGCTGGTTCCACACCGGCGATCTCGGTGTCGTCCATCCCGACGGCTATATCGAGCTCAAAGATCGCTCGAAGGACATCATCATTTCTGGCGGTGAGAACATCTCGACGGTAGAGGTCGAAAGCGTGCTCTACCGCCACCCTGCCGTGTTCGAGGCCGCCGTCGTCGCCCGCCCCGACCAGATGTGGGGCGAAACCCCGTGCGCTTTCGTGACCCTCAAACCCGAATGTGCCGCCACCGCCGAGGACATCATTGCCTTCTGCCGCGAGCACCTCGCCCGCTTCAAGGCGCCCCGCACCGTGATTTTCGGTCCCCTCCCCAAAACCTCGACCGGCAAGATCCTGAAATTTCTGTTGCGCGAGCGGGCCAAGGCCGACGTGTAAGCGGCCGTTCGGGTCAGCAGTCCGAAATCCACACGTCTCGTACGGGAGAAGCCTTCATGTCGCGCAAGTTGAATGCCGCCGTCGCCCAGCTTGGGCCGATCCATTTGGCAGATAGCCGCGGCTCGGTGGTCCGGCGGCTGATTGCAATGATGCGCGAGGCGCACGGGCGCGGCGCGCGCTTTGTCGTTTTCCCCGAGCTGGCGCTGACCACCTTCTTTCCGCGCTGGTGGATGACCGACCAGGCCGAGATCGACCGCTTTTTCGAGCGTGAGATGCCGAACGCCGAAACCCGGCCTTTGTTCGATCTGGCGAAGGAACTGGGTGTCGGGTTTTACCTCGGCTATGCTGAGCTGACCCAGGAAAAAGGCGAACCCAGACACTACAACACCGCAATCCTGGTCGAGCGCGACGGCCGGATCATTGGACGCTATCGCAAGATCCACCTACCCGGCCATTTCGAGCATCTGCCTGGCGCGCCGTTCCAGCATCTCGAAAAGCGCTATTTCGATATCGGCAACGAAGGCTTCAAAGTCTGGCGCGCCTATGATTCGGTGGTCGGCATGTGCATCTGCAACGACCGGCGCTGGCCCGAGACCTATCGCGTCATGGGACTGCAGGGGGTCGAGATTGTGGCGCTGGGCTACAACACACCGACCCTGAACATCCACCACCGCGAGCCGGAGCATCTCCGAATGTTCCACCACCTGCTGTCGTTGCAGGCCGGGGCCTATCAAAACGCTGCCTGGGTATTGGCAGCGGCAAAATGCGGTGCCGAAGACGGGTTTGCGATGATCGGCGGCTCGGCCATCGTGGCGCCGACCGGCGAAATCGCGGCGCAGGCCTTGAGCGAGGAAGATGAGGTCATCGCAGTCAACCTCGACCTCGATCTCGGCGACTATCTGCGGCGCACCGTCTTTAATTTCGAAAAGCACCGCCGCACCGAGCATTACGGCCTGATCACCGAGCGCACCGGAGCGAAAACAGAGGTTTAGGCTCCGGCGAATTCTCAGAAGGGTACCGTCCCCTTAACCACGGTGCGGTGCAGGATACGGCGCTCGCTGCCCATCTCGTAATTGGCGAGAGCGCGATGGAGCAGGCAACGGTTGTCCCACATGACCAGATCACCTACGCGCCACCGGTACCGGTAGACGAATTGACGCTGCGTCGCATGCTCCAGGAGTGCGTCGAGCAGGACTTTGCCTTCGGCCTCGGGCAGGCCCTGGATATGCGAGGAGTGGTTCCCAAGATAGAGCGCTTTTGCGCCGGTTTCGGGATGGGTGCGCACCAAGGGATGGTCGACCGGCGGGCGCTCGCGGAGGGCGGCCTGCGATACGGAGCGGGCCTCCGCCTCGCCGAAACTCGCTCCCCAGCGAAAAACCACGCGCAACCCGGCGATCTGGCGTTTTGTTTCCGTTGGCAGCGCGGCGTAGCTGATCGCGGTGTTGGCAAACTCCGTGTCGCCACCCTCGGCGGGCATCTCGACCGCATAGAGCGACGTCAGCATAGGCGGCACGGCATGATAGGCCTTGTCTGTGTGCCACCGGTAGTTGCTGACTGGAGAAGACGATCTGTCGACGGGTTTTCCGTCACTCCCTAAGTTGGAGATCACATGGGCAACGCCGTATCGCTTGCCTGTCGAGGTTTGGTCGCTGTGAAATTCGACCTCGCCAAAGCATGCCGAAAAGGCAAATTGTTGCTCTCGAGTCAGGGTCTGATCGCGAAAGACGACGATGTGGTGGTCGTGAAATGCGGCGAAGATTCGATCCTTGAGCGCGGGCGACAGCGGCCGAGACAGATCGACGCCGCCGATAACAACCCCCCCGGCGGCTGTTAGGCGCGGCCCTGTGACAGGCCCGACCTTAGCGCGGGTTACACCGATTGTTCCCGCCATCAAAACCACTTTCGCACCCTCGATGTGGTCTCACCATGAGCCCGCCGTGATCCCACGGCAAGGCAGCTCAGAAATCGGTGCAGCGGCCGTTGTACTCCCAATCTCCAAAGCGGGTTGGCTCCGGCCCCTTCGGGCCGCCGATTTCTTTAGGCGGCGGCGCCACAGAGGGTACAGCGACCGAAGAGTTGGGCGCTCGCGGCACGCCTGTTTGATGCGATCGCTCGTCCATGATCAAAATGTGGCAACGAAGCGAACGAACTCAACCCTTTCCCCGCCTCCCCATATCGGTTTCAGCCGACCTGGAACCATATCCCAGTTGAGACGTTTGTCACGTTGTCCAAGCTTTACGCCTACACAGACCACCGAAGCCCATTCATGTCTTTGAAGAACTTTGATGTCCCAAGTGCCGACTGCGCGTAATGCTGCGCTCGATTTGATCGGTGCGGTACTCCGCCGTAAACGGCCGCTCGACGACGCAATCGACGAAAACGTGTCGATGCACCAATTGTCGGGACGAGACCGTGCCTTCGCCCGCCTGCTCGTCGCTACCGCGCTGCGGCGGCTCGGCCAGATCGACGCGCTGATTGCTGTCTGTCTCAGCACCCCGCTGGCGCCCCGCGCGGCAGCGGTCCACGACATATTGCGGCTCGGCATCGCTCAGCTGTTGTTTTTGCGGACGCCACCTCACGCGGCCGTAGCCACCAGCGTCGATCTCGCGCACAGCCGCGGTTTTGTCTCCCACAAGGGGCTCGTCAACGCTGTACTGCGACGGCTGAGCGTCGAGGGCGCCGAGCGTGTCGGGGAGCAGGATGCCGCTCGGCTCAATACGCCGGATTGGTTGTGGCGGTCGTGGAGCGGCAGCTATGGCGAAGAAACCGCGCGTGCAATCGCCACAGCTCATCTGAAAGAAGCGCCGCTCGATCTGACTTTGCGTGAGAACGCCGCGGCCTGGTGCGGCAGATTACAGGGAACCTTGCTGCCGACCGGCACGCTCCGTCGCCCTGCGGGCGGCTCGGTTGCCGCGCTTCCGGGCTACTCCGAGGGCGCCTGGTGGGTCCAAGATGCCGCCGCCGCGCTGCCTGCGCGGCTGTTCGGCGACCTGACCGGGCGCGAGGTGGTAGATTTGTGCGCTGCCCCGGGGGGCAAGAGCGCTCAGCTCGCGGCCGCCGGAGCACGAGTGACGGCGATCGACCGTTCGGCACGGCGTCTCGACCGGCTCGTTGCCAATTTCGCCCGACTAGACCTGCCAATCGAGGCGGTGGTAGCCGACGCGCTGGTCTGGCGCCCACCGCGCCCGATCGACGCAGTTCTGCTCGACGCCCCGTGCACTACAACCGGGGCCATTCGCCGTCATCCAGACGTGCCACACCTCAAATCGCCGGAGGACGTAACGCGCCTCGCGGTAGTGCAAGAGAACCTCTTGCGGGCCGCAATCGACATGCTGCAGCCGGGCGGGACCCTCGTCTATTGCACCTGCTCGCTCGAGCCGGAGGAAGGAGCGCAGCGCATCGAGACCTTGCTGGAGGGCGGCGCGCTAGTCTCGCGTCAGACTATTGACCCCGACGAAATCGGCGCTGAATCCGATTGGATCACCCGCGCGGGCGATCTACGGACCTTACCGTGCCACTTAGCCGAGTATGACGGCGTTGACGGCTTTTTTTGTGCACGGCTCATTAAGCGCGCCGCATTCGCTTAATCCGCCCGCGGCCCGGTGGCTTGCAGCTTCCGGGTTTCCTTGTTACGAAACGGCATGGGTTCGCTTGTCTGGCATGACTTTCGCGATCCCGGCCGCCGCGCCGATCCGGGGCAGTTCGCGGCCGGGGGCTAGATCGAATGCAAACCCTTACCGATAGGATGGGTGGCAGGGCGGCGACGGGCCGCCTCGGCGCAGATACACCAAGACTATGGACGCGGTTGGGTCACGACGCGCTGCAGAGGCTCGCGACCACGCGATTTTATCGCCACACCTTGATAGGAGGGGTTCCCGCCGAACTCAAGCTCAAGCCCGGCCTAGCATGGCCGGGCGATCCAAAGCACGGCATGGCAATCGCCTCCGGAGAGATCGAGCTCGCCGGCGAATTGGTCCGAAACCCCTCCCCGCGCTGGTTTCCGCCCTCGGCCGGAACGGAATGGCTCGCCGAGTGGCACGGCTTCAGCTGGATTTCGGATTTGTTTTCCGCTGGGACGAGCGTTCGTGAGGTAGCGCGCGAGCTGGTACAGAGCTGGCTGGCCAAGGAGATCGCCTGGCACGCCATCGCTTGGCGCTCCGACGTATTGGCGACACGGTTGTTCGCCTGGATAACGCATTTCGACGACCTCGCCGGGCGCGATCAAGACCAAGCCTTTCGCCGCACAATGCTGGCGAGCCTCGCCGTCCAGCTGCGCCATCTCGCCCGCACCGCCTCATGGGAGCTTGACGGCGCAGCAAGGCTGCGGGCGCTCAAGGGCCTGATCGCCGGGATCGTGACGCTAGGCGGTTCGGCCGCGCGGCTGGCAAAGGCGTTGAGGGCGCTCGAGCGCGAGATGCCGGCGCAGATCTTCCCCGATGGTGGCCATATGTCGCGCAGCCCGTCGACGCAACTCCGGGTCCTGCAGGATTTGATCGATGTCCGCTGGATGCTGCACGCGGCGCAAATCGAAGCGCCGGGCGGGATCCAGGACGCGATCGCGCAGATGGCGCCAATCCTGCGGCTGTTTCGCCATGGCGATCGGCGCCTCGCGCTGTTCAACGATGCTGTCGAGGAGGACGGGGTCATGATCGACCTCGTCCTGACTCGGTCTGAGACCAAGGGGCGCGCGCCTATGCATGCGCCCGATAGCGGGTTCGAACGGCTGCAGGCCAACAATACCCTGGTGGTGGTCGACACCGGCAAACCGCCCCCCCCGGGCTTTGACGAGCACGCGCACGCGGGCGCGCTGTCCTTCGAGATGAGCCACGAGCGCGAGCGGATCGTTGTAAATTGCGGCGCTTATCGCGGCACCAAGACGAACTGGTGGCGGGTCGCCCGCGCGAGCGCCGCGCATTCGGTGCTCGTCGTCGCCGACACTAACTCGGCTGAGGTTCGCGACGACGGCGTCCTGGGCCGCACCCCAGCAACGGTTACCTGCGAGCGAGCCGAGCACGACGGCCAGCAATGGATCTCGGCGACCCATGACGGGTATCGGGACCGCTTTGGCCTGATCTACACCCGCGAGCTGTTTCTGGCCGCAGACGGTGACGACCTACGCGGCGAAGACAGGCTGACCGGACGTCCTGGCGCGGCGTTTGCGGTACGCTTCCATCTGCATCCCTCAGTGCAAGCCTCGCTGATTGAGGACGAGACCGCCGCGCTGCTGCGGCTACCGAGCGGATTGATCTGGCGGCTGCGCGCAGCAGGAGCCGAGATGACTCTGGGCGAGAGCGTCTACCTGGGATCTGGCGAAGCGAGAAAGACCCAGCAGATCGTGCTGAGCGGGACCGCTATGCCGGGCGGCACCACCGTCCGCTGGGCCTTGCGCCGCGAGCCCCGAGAGGCCGCCGCCGATTAGCTGGCCGGCTATCAACCATCTCGGCATAGGCGACGGCGCGACGACGGCTGCCGTCTCGGTCGCGACAGCTCTGCTCTCCGGCCACGCCACGCGGGCGCTGATCCCGATCCTGCGCCAGCACAATGTGCTTGATAGCCCGAACGAGCGCTCCTCTCACGATGCTCCGACCCCCAGAGGCGGCGGGATCGCGCTCATCGGGACGGTGCTGCTCGCCTGGCTCATCCTGCGGCTAGCCGGACAAACATCGCCGGCGATCCTCGGTATCTCGCTGGGTACAGGGTTATTGGCGATCGTCTGCTGGATCGACGATCTGCGCGGCCTGTCACCCGTGACGCGGCTCGCCGCGCAGACCGCTGCGGTCGCGATCGGCCTCTATGCCTTGCCCGCGCCTGACAACGTCCTCCGGGCCGGGCTCGGCCCGGTGGCCTATTTCGCCGCGGCCGGAGTTCTTTGGATCTGGTGGGTCAACCTCTTCAACTTTATGGATGGGATTGACGGGCTCGCGGGTAGCGAAGCGGCGGCGATCGGCGGCGGGCTATTGCTTTTCGCTGGCTTGGGCAGCGGGGTCGATCCGGCAACGGCACTCCTAGCCGCCGCGATCCTCGGCGGAGCGCTCGGCTTTCTCTTATGGAACTGGTCGCCGGCGCAGATTTTTCTGGGCGATATCGGCAGCGTCCCGCTCGGCTATCTGACCGGCTTTCTGCTGATCGACGTCGCCGCGCGTGGACACTGGAAGATAGCGTTGATCGTGCCGCTCTATTTCCTCGCCGATGCAACGATTACCTTGTTGCACCGGCTGATGCTCGGCGAACGGGTTTGGCGGCCGCACCGCCGGCACTATTATCAACAAGCGGTCCGCCGCGGGCTCGGCCACGCCGCTGTGGTCCGGCGGGTGATCGCCGCCGACCTCTTGCTGATCGGCTGCGGGTGGGCAGCTGAGAACGGCTGGGGGGTCGTGGCTCTCGGCGCCGCTGCCGCGATTGTGACGGCCTTGCTGGCGGCACTCGCCCACGGCCGCTGAAAGACACCCAGAGACTTGTTCCCGACCGTAGCCAAACCTATACCCAGCAGATGAGCTCTCCTCCGCAGGAACCCCGGCGCGCACTGATCTCTGTCAGCGACAAGAGCGGCATCGTCGCCTTTGCCGGCGCCCTGGCGACGCGCGGCATCGTGTTGATCTCGACCGGGGGCACCGCACAGACGCTCGAGGCAGCCGGGTTGCGGGCCACCGAGGTGGCAGCGGTCACTGGCATGGCCGAGTTTCTCGACGGACGCGTTAAAACCTTGCACCCGATGATTCATGGCGGGCTATTGGCGCGCCGCGACCGGCCCGAACACCTCGCCGCATTGGCCGAGCGCGGGATCGATGCGATCGATCTTCTCGTCTGCAACCTCTACCCGTTTGCCGAGAACGTCGCCGCCGGCGCGAGCCGCGAAGACTGCATCGAAAACATCGATATCGGCGGCGTGGCGCTAATCCGCGCTGCAGCTAAGAACCACGATGCTGTGACGGTGGTGACCGATCCCGCCGATTACGACCGCGTGCTTGCCGAACTCGAAGCCGGGAATGGAGCGGTCGGCCCGGAGCTGCGACGCCAGCTCGCCGGCAAAGCCTATGCGACGACCGCGGCCTATGATGCGGCGATCGCCGAATGGATGGCGCGCGAAGGAGGTGAGACCTTTCCAGAGACTCTGATGGCCACCGGCCGGCTGAGTCAGCTTCTGCGCTACGGCGAGAACCCGCATCAGGCCGGGGCGTTCTACCGCACCGGCGAGCACCGTCCCGGCGTCGCGACCGCGCGGCAGCTCCAGGGCAAGGAGCTGTCATACAACAACTATGCCGATGCCGACGCCGCCTTCGAACTGGTCGCCGAGTTCGCGCCGCCCGCAGTGGCGATTGTCAAGCACGCCAATCCCTGCGGTGTCGCGATCGGCGCGAATTTGCGCGAGGCTTGGGACAAAGCACTCGCCTGCGATCGCCAGAGCGCCTTTGGCGGGGTCGTGGCAATCAACCGGCCGCTCGACAACGCCACGGCCGAGGCGATCGGTCAAATCTTTGTCGAGATCGTCATCGTCCCCGAAGCGCCCCCGGAGGCCGCGTCGATACTGGCGCGCAGGTCGGCATTGCGGCTGCTCGTCACCGGCGCGATGCCCGATCCCGCCGAGCGCGGCCTGAGCTTTCGCTCGGTGGCAGGCGGCATTCTCGTCCAGGAGCGCGACCGCGTCGCGGTCGACCGCGACGGGCTGCGCGCGGTCACCCGCCGCGCCCCGAGCGAAGCCGAAATTGTCGATCTCCTTTTTGCCGACACTGTGGCCAAGCACGTCAAGTCGAACGCGATCGTCTTCGCCCGCGACGGCGCCACGGTCGGTATCGGCGCCGGACAGATGAGTCGCGTCGACAGTGTGCGTATCGCGGTCCTGAAGGCAGGGGAGGCGGCCGGACTGTCGGCGCCCCCGACCCACGGCGCGGTGCTGGCCTCGGACGCATTCTTCCCGTTCGCTGATGGCCTCGAAGCAGCGATCGCAGCCGGGGTCACCGCTGTAATCCAGCCCGGTGGCTCGATGCGCGACGCGGAAGTCATCGCCGCGGCCGACGCCGCCGGCATCGCGATGGTGTTCAGCGGCATCCGCCACTTCCGGCATTGAGTCGAGTTCGCCAAACACGCTGCGTCACCGCCGGGTTTTCGGCAGTTGTGGATAGCCCTTATTTGAACGGTTGTCGCATGCCGATGGCCGAAAGAAGGGCAGGGCGGGTAACTGCGCGAAAGGTCGATCAGTCGCAGCCGGAAGCGCCTAGTCAGACGACGCGGAAGTTTTTGAATTGCCAGGGATCGTCGCGGTCGAGGTCTTCCGGAAACAGGCTTTCGCGTCCGGCGAGCGGCGTCCAATCGCCGAAGACCCCGACGATCTCTCCGAGATAGGGACGGGCGATGTCGAGGACGCGCTCAAAGTCCAGATCCTCGGGCTCGACAACACCCTCACGCGGGTGCTCGAGCGCCCAGACAACCCCGGCCAGTACCGCCGCGGTCACCTGCAGCGACGTGGCGTTGTTGTGCGGCGCCACCCGCCGAGCCTCTTCGATCGTCAGCCGCGAGCCGTACCAATAGACCCCGTTGGGCGTGCCCATCAGCAAGACGCCGAGCTCGTCGATTCCCGCAGTGATCTCGTCCATCATCAATCGTTTACGATCCTGCAGCTGCCAGTTCTTGCCGGCGAATTCGTGCAGGCTCAGCACCGCGTCGTCGCACGGGTGATAGGCGTAGTGGCAGGTCGGGCGATAACGCACCTCGCCGCCGTCGGCGACGGTCAGAAAATCGGCGATCGAAATCGATTCGCCGTGGGTAATCAGAAACCCGTGATAGGGTCCCTCGAGCGGCGTCCAGCTGCGCACGCGCGTTGCCGCCCCGGGACGCAGCAGATAGATCGCCGCCCCGCATCCGAAATCGTGGCGCCGGCCGTCCGTCGGAAAATGCCGCTCATGTGTTCCCCAGCCGAGTTCCGCCGGCTGCGAGCCCTCACTGACAAAGCCGTCGATCGACCAGGTGTTGACGAATTCGCCCGGTTCCTTCGGCGTCATCGCGACCTGCGTATCGCGCTCGGCGATATGGATGACCTTTATGCCGAGACGCTGGGCGAGACGGGCCCAATCGCGGCGTGTGCTGGGAATGCTGGTGTCCACTTCGGAGACCCGCGGCCAGATCGACCAGCGCCTGCTTGACGAAATGCGACACGAGGCCCGGATTGGCGCCGTGGGTTAGGACCGCGGTCGGACCTCGTGGAAACCGCCGGCGCAGTGCAAGCGCACTCTCGCGCAGCGCATAGTTCGAGCGAGCGGCCGGCGGCAGGTTCGGGTCGGTATACCCACCCGGCCACGGCTCGATGCAGGTGTCGAGATAGAGCGCTCCAGTCTCCTGGCAAAATTCGATCAGCGCCGTACTCGACACGTCGACCGACAGGTTCAGGAGAAAATCGCCGGCGGCGATCCGCGGTTCCAGCAGTGCACGATAGTTGTCGCGGGTGAGCGCGGTCTCGACAAAGGATACGCCGTATTCGGCGGCGACCTCGTGTCCACGCGGCTCGGCCGTCATGATCGTGATCTGATCCGGGCGTATGTCGAGATGGCGCAGCAACAGCGGCAGGACGCCTTGGCCGATGCTGCCAAAGCCGACGATCACTAGACGCCCGGGGAAAGCGGCGTGCTTCTGGTCGAGCATGATTATCCAGCGCCAATCAGGGAGGACGGAACCCGTATGGTCGGCGAGCAGCCATGTCAAGCCGCCGGCGAATGACCCCGCGGCTGCGGGTGCGGTGGCGATGCCGATCTGCTGGTCGACCGCGTGACAATTGAAGTTTTACCTTTGAGCGTCATTCTCCTCCTGATATTGCCTGCGAGACGATGCCCGAGCCGCGCATCGTCGTATTACACCGCAAACCGACCGGCGACGCGCGGCAATTGGTCCGGGGCGGGCCGATGACAGACGATGACGTTTCGCAAAACCTAGGCCATATGGCACAGCGATCCCCGCCGGATTGGCATCGGCACGGGGATTGCCCCGATGTGGGAGCAATGGCTGTAGATATGTTAGGGACCCAAAGGTGATTGATGCCAGATAATAGCGGGGCGGCCTGCATTCTCGCCGTCGCAACCGCCGGTCAGCCCTCGGTCCGCGTGGTCACTTACAACATACATGCATGCGTCGGGGTCGATCGGCGTTACGAACCAGCTAGGATCGCGGCCGTGCTTCGCGAGATCGATGCCGACATCGTCTGTCTACAAGAGGTTGATGTCCGCCGTGGAACCTGGCTCCACGGCGATCAAGCTGCTTATCTCGCCGACGCCACCGGGCGCCAGGTCATCCTCGGCGCCGGCCCCCGCAACCATCGCGGACGCTTCGCCAACGCGATCCTGACCCGCTTTCCAGTAACCGCGGCTCGCGCCATCGACCTTGCCGTATCGGATTACGAACCGCGCGCGGCGCTCGATGCCGAGCTGATGATCGGCGATCGCGTGCTGCGCGTACTGGCCACCCATTTCGGCCTGCACGCCGGCGAGCGGCGATTGCAGGCCAACCGCCTGATCGCCGCGCTCGACGAGCCGTTCACGCCAGGCCACCGGGCGGCGCATGCGGTGCTGCTAGTCGGGGATCTGAACGAATGGCGCGGGCGTAGCGGCGGCATCCGCGATCTCGATCGCTGCCTGGGCCCGAGTGCCACGCCCCGCACCTTTCCGTCTTGGATGCCGGTGCTTCCCCTCGACCGGATCTATGCCGACGGCCCGGCGGTGCTGCGCGACGTACACGTCTATCGCTCGCCGCTCGCCCGCCTGGCCTCGGATCATCTGCCGCTCGTCGGAAGCTTGTGGTGGACCGACAGCCGGACACGCCGCCGCAAACGGGGGCGTATTCTGCGGTGGAGAGCTAGAACCTGATCGGGCCCAAGCGCGGACGACTGATCCTGTAACTTGAGTGTGGCTGCAAAAATCTGACTTGCCGCGCTTACAGCGGATCCCATTGCTTTGGGGTCGGCCGCCGAGCTAATCAGACGCTATGGCACCCAAGCGAAACCCGCTCAGTCTGAATTCACTCCAGCTGAGGACGCTGACCCTGCTTCAAGAGTTGGCGCGACTGCCCGACTATTCTCGACCGAGTGAAGATCCAGGCAGCATCGTTCTGACCCGCCTGCCCCATCCACACGGCGATCACTTCCACATCGGCGAGACAGTCGTAGCGTCTCGTGACGCAACCGGTTTGCGTAACCCAGCGGTATGGGCGGCGCTAGAGCGTAAAGGCCTGCTCCGGTCGTCGCCGCCGACCGCGATCATGACGCCGCTGGGCCTCGGCTATGACACCGGGCTGCGCGAAACTATCCTGCACAATACCGAGCATTAAGCCGGCGATCGGTCACCAGCAAAAGCGGCCGGCGACGGCCACCGGACGATAGCGGCCGGCGATCAAGGCCGCCTCGACGCGCGCGAGATCCGGCGGCCCCGCGCCGGTCATGCCGAACTCGTCGGCATGAATGCCCCCGGCGATCAACAGACTGTCGAGACCGGCGCCCGCCGCCCCGGCGATGTCGGTGCGCAGGCTGTCGCCGATGGCGAGGATGCGCGAGCGGTCGTCGATGCCGAGGAGCGCCAGGCAGCTGTCGTAGACCGAGCGATAGGGCTTGCCGTGCCAGCGCACAGAGCCGCCCTGCTGCTCGTACCACTGCGCCAGCGCGCCGGCGCACAGCGCCAGCCGCGCCCCGTGCATGACGACGAGATCGGGATTGGCGCACACCATCGGCAGACCCGACGCCAGCGCCCGACGGAGCAGCGGCGCATAATCCTCGATCGTGTCGTCCCAGCCTGCGGGACCGGTGTTGAGGATGAATTCGGCCTCCTCCGCGGTATCGACGTAATCGAGTCCGAGGCCGTCGCGGATTTCGAGATCGCGGTCCGAGCAAATGTGCAGGCAGCGCCGCCCGAGCGCGGCGTAGAACGGGTCGTCGCGCTGGTGAAGATATTGCCAGGCCTCTTCCCCCGACGACATGACATGCGTGGTAAGTCCCAGCCGGCACTCCGATCTGGGTGATACGGCGGACTACATCATCCGCCCGGCGCGGTGCATTCGACAACAGAGCGACGCGCTTGCCCGCGACGATCAGCTGCACCAGGCAGTCGATGGCGCCGGGCAACGGTGCCACGCCGTCATGGACTACGCCCCACAGGTCGAGGATGAAGCCGTCGTAACGCGACGCCAACACGGCAACACCCGGTATCGACAAAAAGGCCATGGCGCGGCACCCTCGGTGGTGGAGGCCGCGGTCAAGTCCGACCCGGGGCGATCCTCGGTTCGGTCCGCAAATTTCACAACGAGTTACTGACGGCGCGTACTGATGCTTCCGCTGAGAGGATCAGCTTACAATTTCACCGGTTTATCTTTACTAAAAGTTGCCAATTTGATCGAAAGATGCCGGCCCCGCTCTGTTTGACAGATCAGGAGCCCGGAGCCCGCCCTGGCGAGGGGAAGGGTCATGAAGACGGATCTCTATATTGGCCCGCTGATCGAGCGCTACGGCGAAATTCGGCTATGATACGTTCTCGCTGGCCGAGGGATTAAGGAGTTCGTTTCGCTATCGGCGCGTCGAGGATGCCCGATACGATCAACGGGCGATGATTGCCGAAGTCGGATCCGGCGCGCAGTTCAATGTCTACGTCTGCGAGACTCTTGCGGAATTCGAGCAGCTGGTCGACACCGCCCAGAACGCCTCGGAAAACCCGGACGAAATACAATCCGACAGCCGCAACGGCCGCTCGGCAAATACGGATACACCGAACGCTAAGCCGAATCAAGCTATCGGCGGACGCAATAGGAGGCTGCATCGCTCTGGACCCGTGCGCGGTTCCGATTGCTTCGGCGATCGAAGTAAAACCGTCATGCCGCAGCAGCGCGGCGAATTCCTGCTTGATGCGGCCGACGAGGGCCGGACCATCGAAGACAAGTGCCGTGTAGAGCTGTACCAGGCTGGCCCCGGCGCGAATTTTTGCATAGGCATCGGCTGCGCTCGCCGATGCCGCCGACCCCGATCAGCGGTAGGCGGCCATGCGTTCGACAATACATGTCGGCGAGCACTGCGGTCGAAGGAGCGAATAGCGGGCGCCCGCTGAGCCCGCCGGCCTCGGCGGCGTGTCGGCTGACGCAGACCAGCCGGTCGCGCGACCGTCGTGTTCGCGACGATCAGCCCGTCGATGCCGGTGGCGAGCGACGATCTCGGCAATATCGCAGCGCTCCGCTGAGGTCAGGTCGGGCGCAATCTTGAGCAGCAACGGTACCTGACAACCGGTCTTTGCGCGCACGTCGAGCAGATGGCGCAGCAGCGAATCGAGCGTCGCGCGGGCTTGCAGATCGCGCAGCCCCGGCGTGTTCGGTGACGAGATGTTGATTACCAGATAATTCGCCAGCGCGGCGGTTCGGCGGATACCACATGCGTAGTCGGCAATCGCATCCGCACTGTCACGGTTCTTGCCGAGTTTGACGCCGACGATTCCGACGCGGGCGCGTCGAGTCAACCGAGCGACAACGCGTCGAGTCCGCCGCTGTTAAACCCCATCCGATTGACGATCGCGCGGTCCTCGTCGAGCCGAAACACTCGCGGCTTTGGATTGCCGGCCTGCGGGCGCGGCGTCACGGTGCCCACCTCGACAAAGCCAAAGCCAAGCTGCCGCATCGCATCCGGGACGCGGGCGTCCTTGTCATAACCGGCGGCGAGGCCGATCGGATTCTGGAAATCGAGGCCCCATAGATTCTGCTGGAGGATCGGAGGATCGGGCTCCGGTCCCGCCGAACCGACGAGGAACCGGCCCAACCCCGCCTTGAGCGCGCGGATGCTCACCTCGATGCGCCGCTTCGCGCGGCAGCCGGCGCAGGGCCGGGCGAATCAGCGGGTAGAAATTGGGCATCGATCGGGTTGCCGCCTTCTAATCTGATGATACCAGCGCGTCGGCGGCTGCCGCACCTATGCTAGATCCTGGTGGCCATGTCCGACGGTGATCGCAATATTCCGGCCAGCGCGCGAGGCGTGCTGGTGCCGCAGGTGCCGGTTCTTGTTGCCGGCTTCCGCGAGGTGTTGTGGCTGAGCCCGGAAGGCGAGATCGAAGCTCTGTCACCGGCCGAAGCGCGCGGTCGAGTCGAAATCGAGCCACCGATGCTGTGTCACGCGAAGGCCACCGCGCGGCGGCTCGATTCGCCGGGATTTCGCGGCGCTCGATCTGCTCGAACTGTTCGCGTTCGTCTACCCGGCGCGGTTTTGCGTGCCGACGCCGCGCGGCCTCGCCGAGGCGCTCGGACTACCGCTGCCGCATCGCCCGGCCGAAGCTGCGTGACCCTCGCGACCGCGGCGCGGGCGCTGCTGCGAAGCACTCGGACAGGAGACCGATGCCGAGTGTCGCGCCGTGGCCGAGGCGATGGATCGCGGCGGGTGGCTGTGGGCGCCGGCGGTGCTGGCAGCTCTACCGCCAGCCGAACCCGGTGCAAGGCGGCACGTATCGGGGCTGCGCGTGTGGACGAGGCTCCACGAGTGGGCGGAGATCCCGCCGGGCCCGGCGCCCGGTAACGAGCCGGTACAGCCCGAAGAGGCGCGCTCGCGCCTCGCCCGACTGCTCGGCGTCGACGCCGAGCCGCGCCCTCAACAGGCCGATTACGCCGCCGCGGTCTCCGCCGCCTTTGCGCCGCGCGATGTTCCCGACCGGCCCCACGCGGTCCTTGCCGAAGCCGGGACCGGCGTCGGCAAAGACGCTCGGCTATATCGCGCCGGCCAGCCTCTGGGCCGAGAAGAATCGCGGCTCGGTGTGGATCTCGACCTTTACCCGCAATCTGCAGACCCAGATAGCCGGCGAACTCGACCGGCTCTATCCCGACCCCGAAGACAAGCGACGACGACGTCGTCGTCCGCAAGGGGCGAGAGAATTTCCTTTGCCTGCTTAATTACGAGGAAGCAGCGATCGCGGCAATGACGCGGCCAGGGCGGTCGGCGGCCCAACTCGGACTGATCGCTCGATGGATCGCCGCGAGCGAGGCCGGCGATCTGATCGCCGGCGATTTTCCGGGCTGGCTCGCCGAGCTGATGGGCCGCGGCACGGGTGCCGTGCGCTCGCCGACCGCCGCGGCGAATGCGTGCACTCCGCCTGCCCGCACTTTCGCCGCTGTTTTGTCGAGAAGAACATTCGCAAGGCGCGCGGCGCGCGCATCGTCGTCGCCAATCATGCGCTGGTCATGACCCAGGCGGCGCTCGGCGGGCTCGACGATGCGACGGTGCCGACCCGCTACGTCTTCGACGAGGGCCACCATCTACTCGAGGCGGCCGACAACGCCTTCTCGGTCCGTCTGTCGGGCCGCGAGGGGCGCGAGCTGCGCCGCTGGATCGTCGGCGCCGAGGGATCGGGCGGATCGCGCGCCCGCGGGTCTGCGGCGGCGCATCGGGGATCTGGTCGAAGCGCGACGACGACGGCGCCAAGGCGCTGATCGATGTCCTCGCTGCTTCTCGGGTGCTCCCGGCGACGGCTGGGTCGCAGCGGGTCGCGGAGGGGCGCGGTCTGCAAGGGTTCGAGAGCTTCCTGGCGCTGGTCCGGCAGCAAGTACTGGCGCGTGCGGCACTCGCCGATACCGGGTTACGGGCTGCAGGCCGAGGCGCGACCGCCGGTCGACGGGCTCGTCGACGTCGCGACTGCCGCTCGCGCATGGGCTCGAACGCCTCGCCGCCGCTCTGGGGCGGCTCGCCTCGATCTTGCGCATCCGGCTCGAAGACCCGGAAAATCCGCCCGAGCCGGGCCTGCGGCAACGCCTCGACGCCACGATCCGCGGGCTCGACCGGCGGGCCGATCTGCAGCTAGCCGCCTGGGTCCGGCTGTTGCGCGATCTCTCCGATATGCCCCGGCCCGAGACCGTCGAATGGTTCTCGCTCGACCGGGTCGACGGGTTCGAAACTCGATGTCGCGGTCACCCGCAGCTGGATCGACCCCGGCATCCCGTTCGCCGAACTGGTGGCGCGCCCGGCGCACGGCCTCGTCGTCACTTCGGCGACATTGACCGATGGCGACCCCGACCCCGACCTCGCCTGGCGTGGCGCCGAGGCGGCAACCGGTCTGCGCCATCTCGCCGCCAGCCCTGCCGCGGCACGCATCGCCTCGCCTTTCGATTATCCGACCCAGACCCGCATTTTTGTCGTCATCGATATCCCGCGAGACGATATCGGTCAGGTCGCGGCCGCCTATGCCGCACTGTTCGCTGCGGCGCGCGGCGGGGCGCTCGGACTCTTCACCGCGATCGCCCGGCTGCGTGCGGTGCACCAGCGCATCGCCCCGGTGCTCGAAGCGCGCGGCTTGCTGCTCCTTGCCCAGCACGTCGACGCGATGTCGACCGCAACGCTTGTCGACATCTTCCGCGCCGAGGAGGATTCGTGCCTGCTCGGTACCGACGCGATCCGCGACGGCGTCGACGTCCCGGGCCGTTCGCTGCGCCTTCTGGTCTTCGACCGCGTTCCGTGGCCGCGCCCGGACATTCTGCACCGCGCCCGCAAGCCGGTCTTCGGCGGCGCCGCAATATTCCGACCAGATCGCCCGGCTGCGGCTGCGGCAGGCCTATGGCCGGCTCGTCCGCCGCGCCGACGATCGCGGCGTTTTCGTCATCCTCGATCGTGCGCTGCCGTCCCGTCTGTTGTCGGCGTTTCCGAGCGGGGTTGCCGTCGCGCGTGTCCCGTTGGTCGCCGCGGTGGAAGAGACGGCGCAGTTTCTCGGCGCCGTGGATACGCCTTGACAGGCGCGCCCGGGTTTTGGTCTGTCAGGCCGCGAAACCCGAGAGGACCGTTATGCTCGATCACCACCGCGCGCTGATCTACACGATGGTCATCGTGTCGGCGGCTGACCGCAACCTGCCCGATTCCGAACTGCATGCATTTGCCGAAATTGTCGGCCATCTGCCGATTTTCCGCGATTTCGATCGCGACGAGCTTACCCGGGCTTTTCAATGATTGCACCGAACTTATTAGCGGTGAAAACGGGCTCGACGAGACGTTGCAGGCGATCAAGGCCGGGCTGCCGCCGAAGCTGTGCGAGACTGCCTATGCGATCGCCTGCGATCTCGTCGCCACCGACGGCGAAGCGACGCAGGAAGAGCTGCGCATCCTCGAATTACTGCGCCACCGGCTCGACATCGAGCGGCTCACCGCTGCCGCCATCGAGCGCGGCGCCAGGGCGCGGTTTCAGACGCTGTAGAGCCTTCTGCCTCTCTGAGCGCGGTCTTGGGAGAACGTCACGTCAGTCCTGCGGGAATTCGGCTTCGCCTGCCTGCGGAAGCGCGCGCTTGATCGTTGCCTGCACTTCCGGCGGCTGGACCGCCAACGCGTCGCACAGCCGGCGCAGCTGGCGGCGCAAGCCATAGACCTGATCGAGCAGGCCGAGCACCATCGGCAACGCCTCGTCGTCGATCGCGAATTCGTGACGGATTTCGAGGATCAGCTCAACCCGAGCGACGTCCACCTCGTGAAACAGCCACGTTTCGCCATGACGCTCGGGCAGTACCCAGCGGTTCTCGACCCAGCGGACGAGCTCGCGCCGGTCGAGCCCGACGAGACGGTCGAGCAGCTCCTCGAGAGCCATCATGACGAACGCATCCCCTGTCGTGGGTCGAATGGATGCTGCCGCGCCCAGTCCTCGAGGAACTTCGCCAGCTCCATGTCGCCGCTATGTCCGATCACGACCTTCAAAGTCACATACTGGTCCCCGGCGCCGCGTGGGCTCTGAACCCCCTTGCCGCGCAGCCGCAGCTGCGTACCGGTATCCGATCCTTTGGGGATGGTCATCGCTACCAGGCCGGTAACCGTCGGCACTTCCACCCTGGCGCCCAGCACCGCCTCGGCGAGACTGACTGGCAGCTCGATCCGGATCGTGGTGCCTTCGCGCCGGAACAACGGGTGGGGCGCCACATGCACTTCGATCAACGCGTCGCCCGAGGGGCCGCCACCAAAGCCCGGGCCGCCTTTACCTCTGAGCCTCAGCACCTGGCCGTCTTCGAGCCCGGCCGGGATTGTCACGTCGAGCCATTCGTCGGGACTGAGCGCTAGGCGCTTCTTGGCGCCGGTCGCCGCCTCGACGAAATCCACGGTCAGGGTGAAGTGTCGGTCGCCCCCGCGCGCCCTGAAGCCCTCGCCGCCGCGTCGCCGACGCGCTCCTCCGGCCGATCCGAAGGCGGCGAACAGATCCTCGAGATCACCCAGATCCATCTCGCCCTCGGGTTGGTACTTGCCGCCGCCGGGACCCTCGGCATGATTGCGATAGGAATAGCGCGGGCGCTCGGCGCCGCTCTCGTCGATCTCGCCGCGATCGTAACGAGCCCGCTTTTCCGCGTCCGAAAGCAAATCGTAGGCGGCCGAGACCGATTTGAAGCGTGCCTCAGCCTCGGGTTTGCCCGGGTTCAAATCGGGGTGCAGTTGCTTGGCGAGCTTGCGATAGGCCTTCCGGATCTCGTCTGCGCTCGCCTCCGGCTTGACGCCAAGGACCTGATACGGGGTTTCCGTCGCCATTACGGGGTCAGCGTCGTCCGATCCGCTGGCGCTCGCCGGTCGCCTGCTCGATTCGGACCATCACATTGCGCTCCGACCCGGCGCGGTCGACGGTCAGCGCGATGTCGTCCCCGATCGGCGCAAGGCCGACCCGGTTGCGCAAATCGGCCGCGTTATGGATCGGCACACCGTTGACGGCGACGATCAGATCGCTGCTGCGCAGCCCCGCACGCTGGGCAGACGAACCAGGTTCGACCCGAGCGATCAGAGCCCCCTCGATGCGCGTTGTCCCGAGGGCCCGAGCAAGGTCGGGGGTTAGGTCCTGAATCGCCACCCCGATCCGGCCGCGCCTGACCGCGCCGTTGCGGATCAGCTGATCCATCACGTCGTGCGCCATATTGATCGGGACGGCAAAGCCGATGCCGATATTTCCGCCACCGGGCGCCAGGATCGCGGTGTTGATGCCGATCAGCCGACCCTGCAGATCAACGAGCGCGCCGCCGGAATTGCCTGGATTGATCGAGGCATCAGTTTGAATGAAATCCTCATAGCCTTCGATCCCGAGCCCGCTGCGGCCGAGCGCGCTGACAATCCCTGAGGTTACGGTCTGGCCGAGACCGAACGGGTTGCCGACGGCAAGCACAAAATCTCCGACCTGCAGACGGCTCGAATCGCCCATCGGAATCGCCGTCAGACCGCCAGCCGGAATCTGCAGCACGGCAATGTCGGTAGCGGGATCGCGGCCGACCAGCTTCGCCTTGAAACGGCGGTTATCCTTGGTCGTGATCTCTATGTTGGTTGCGTTCTCGACCACGTGGCTGTTGGTCAATACATAGCCTTGCGCAGAGTCGACAATGACGCCGGACCCGACCGCTTCGGTCTCGCGCTCGATCGGTTCGTCGCCGAAGTTGAAGAATTGCCGGAACAGCGGGTCCTGCGCCAGCGGATTGTTCTCACGGACTTCGCCGCGCACCGCAATGCCGACGACACCCGGTGTAATCCGGCTCACCACGCCGGCAACGCTGGTCACCGCGGCCCCACCCGCTTCAGGGACCGGTGCACCGGCCAGAACAGGGTGCAGCATGCTCGTTGCCAGAGAGATACCGCCAGACAAAACGAGCGCCGCCAAAATCCGCCTCATCGCGGGAGCCTTAGAGCTGGGCCCAGGTTAACGCCGATAACTTCGATCACTAGCTGGTCATTCCCGAAAACGTTGGCATCCGGAGCCGCAAGCAGCGACGCAGTCTCCTTTGGCTCCGCCCTTGCCGGGGGTAACGGCAATCCATTGGAAAGGCGAGCTTCATTTGCCCTCGAGATCTCCAGTAGAAGCCGAGCCCTGGGGCCCTCGACGAACGTTGCATGAACCATATGGTTTCCGGAGGAATGAATCTAACCTTTCGCTCAATCTCTTCAAGACACGATCGGACCCGACTTAGCGGGGTTTGCGTTATGTCCCGAAGGTTCAGCCGTTTCGGCTAGCTCTGCCCGCCGACAGACTGACGCAGCGCGGCCAGATAGGCGCGGATGCGGGCGGCATTTACGCCGAAATCGCCCCGTCCATGCCGCGACGAGGAGCGCAAGTCGATTCTTGCTGCCCGTACCCGACGCGATGATGCGGATCACGATGTCGTCGGTGAAGCCAAACCACAGGCTCCTGTCGTTGGCCTCGATTCTGCCGCTGACCGGATCCCCGTCGACGATTGTCCATCCCATGCGCTGGCCGGTGTCGAGTGCATGCGAAAAGGCCCGGGCCGGCGGTATTGCGAGGGCCAGCGGCGCGATATCGGGGTAGGCGCGCCGTTGTTGTTGAGCAACTCTGGCGCCTCCGTACGTGGCCGGATTGTCGCCCTCAGCCAGGCGCGCGGCAACCACAGCGACAAAGGCCGGAGGATTGACGGTATCGGTCGTGATGTCGTCGATCGGCGGATATCTACCGTGCATCGCGTAGTAATGTATGGGCGTGTAGGCTGCCACCCCGCCCGCAATACAGGCGACGATGCCGATCGCGACGCCCCTCCGGCCGATCGCCGCGCGCCCGAGGACGAGGGCCAAGACCGAGACCAACACGGCGGCGATCCCGAAATAGCTCGCCCACGGCATTAGGTAAAAAAACCCCACCCGAAAATGCCACCAACCGGCCCGCCACCCGATGGGGCCCAGCACCAATAGAACCATGGCGACCGCAGCGAGGAGGAGGCCGAGGCCGGGAAGATGGCGCAACAGATTGTAGCGAAAGCGGAACGTCGTCGTCGCGACGGTCATGACGCTCTCCCTGCACAGCCCTCGCCACCGCTTACCGGACCAGGCTTTATAACCACGCCGGGATGTCCAGTAAATTTTTTGCGACCGCCCGCGGCGGGCTGCTCAAAAACTGCTCAGTGCTTGGAGTGTGCTGACAGGCGGAGGCCGAGAAGAGTCGCGGCCGCTTCGGGCGGCAATTTCGCATATCCAGGCGGCACTTCGAATAGCGCCGGATCCTGGCTACCGATCAAGACATGGCTCAACTCCCAGTGAATCTTCGAGATCTTGCCATTTCTGCGGGTAAAGCTGCCGTCGCAGCGCATCGGGATACCCTCTGCGGTCAGCCACAGCGAGCCTGCCAAATGGCCTTCGGGAATGTCCTTGTCGACCGCATATTGGGTCGTCGCAAGCCCGTTGACTGTGCCTTGACCGACCGGCTTTCCCAGCAGCCCGGGCCGACCCAAGACCGCCAACGCGGTCGGCAGCGCAAATTCTACCGCTGTATGCAATTGGGGCAGCAGGATGTCGCCCACCGTGCTGTCGGAGCGCAGGATGAAAACGGGCTTCAGCGACGGCAGGTCCTGCTCATGCCGCTGCTCGCCCGGCATGTTCCACATCCGGCCGACATAGCTGTGCCCGTTGAATACCAGGACGCGGTCGGCGCTGAAACCTACCCGAGGGTCGCCCAAGGTCGACGCCCATCCCGCAGTATCGATCGTCAGCTGCGCGGAGAACACGATCAGAGCGAGGAGAAACGCACGCATATTGGCTCTTGGCACCACCGTTGGTGGCTGTTAGTCAGCGAATACGGCGGTTTCGCGGCGCTGGACATGGACCGCGCAAATCCTATCCTGGGCCGGGCGGAATTACGAGCTTTAGGCAAGGCATCGGCGATGAGTAAGAACCGAGGCGAACGATATTTCCCAAACCGGATCCCGAGCCGGCAATGAGCGACAACGACGGCTCGGTCACAGTCCGCGTCCACCCGGCCATAGCAGAAATTCCGGCGGCGGCTTGGGACGCCTGCGCCGGCGATGTCAATCCGAGTGTCTCTTACGCTTTTTTGAGCGCGCTCGAGGATAGTGGATCGACGACGTCGCGCACCGGCTGGGCGCCGCAGCATCTCTCTCTTGCCGGCGCCGACGGCGCCATCGTCGGAGTCGTGCCGCTGTACTCCAAGAGCCATTCCTATGGTGAGTACGTCTTTGATTACGGTTGGGCCGACGCCTTCGAGCGAGCCGGCGGCCGCTACTACCCAAAGCTGATATCTGCTGTGCCGTTCACCCCGGTGCCGGGACCGCGCCTGCTGCTGCACCCCGATGCCCCGTCCGAAACGTGCGAACATCTGATTGCAGCAATGGTCGAACTGTGCAATCGCCGCCGCATCTCTTCGGTGCACGTGACCTTCGCCCAGCAGAGCGACGCCGAGGCGTTGACCGAGGCCGGTTTCCTCCAGCGCATCGGCCAGCAATTCCACTGGACCAACGACGGCTATCGCGATTTCGACGATTATCTCACCGCGCTCAATTCGCGCAAACGTAAGGCCGTCAAGAAAGAGCGCCGCGAAGCGCTAGCTGATGGCCTCGAAATCGAGGTGCTGACCGGCAGCGATCTGAAAAGCCGCCATTGGGATGCGTTCTACAAATTCTATCTCGCGACCTCCGACCGTAAATGGGGCCAAGCCTATCTCAATCGCAAATTCTTCGAGCTGATCGGCGAGCGCATGTCGGAAAATGTGGTCCTGGTGATGGCGCAACACGGCAGCAAATATGTCGCCGGCGCCCTCAACCTCTTAGGCAAGGAGACGATCTACGGCCGCAATTGGGGTAGCTACGGCGATTACAAATTCCTGCATTTTGAGTGCTGTTATTACCAGGCGATCGAGTTTGCGATCACCCGCGGGCTGCGACGGGTCGAGGCCGGCGCGCAAGGGACACACAAATTACAGCGCGGCTATCTGCCGACGGCAACCTACAGCGCCCACTGGATCCCGGACCCGGGCTTTCGCCGCGCCGTCGCACAATTCCTCGAGCGCGAGCGATTTATGATCGAGCGAAAAATCGAGGGGCTGGCCGAGTATTCGCCGTTCCGTCACGAAGACTGAGGCGATCCCCACTCCTACCTCTCGGTGCGCATGCAGCAAGTATCCTTTATTCTACCAGCGCCGGCTCCTTAGGCTCGGCCGGCGCCGCAGGCCCCTCTTCGAATGAGAAAGCGAGCACGTCGTCTTCCGGCTTCTTGGTGACGCGGACGACCCCTCCCTTTGCCAGCCGCCCGAACAGCAATTCCTCGGCGAGCGGCTTTTTGATGTGTTCCTGGATCACCCGGGCGAGCGGGCGAGCGCCGAACAGAGGATCATAGCCCTTCTCTGCGAGCCAGGCGCGGGCGTCGGGATCGAGCTCGATCGTGACGTTGCGGTCGGCCAGCTGCTCTTCCAGCTGCAGCACGAACTTATCGACGACCCGGCCGATCGTCTCCGGCGACAGCGGGGCGAACGAGATCGTCGCGTCAAGCCGGTTGCGGAATTCCGGCGTGAACATCCGGGTGATCGCCTCTTCGTCGTGACCCGTGCGGATGCCGCTACCGAAACCGATCGCCTGCTTAGCCAACTCGGCGGCACCGGCATTCGTCGTCATGATCAGGATGACATTGCGGAAATCAACATTCTTGCCGTTGTGATCGGTTAGCTTACCGTAATCCATCACCTGCAACAGGATGTTGAACAGATCGGGATGGGCCTTCTCGATCTCGTCGAGCAGCAGCACTGAATGCGGGTGCTGATCGATCGCATCGGTCAGCAATCCGCCCTGGTCAAAGCCGACATAGCCCGGCGGCGCACCGATCAGCCGCGACACCGTATGCCGCTCCATATATTCCGACATGTCGAAGCGGGTAATTTCGATGCCGAGGGTGCGTGCGAGCTGGCGCGCGACCTCGGTCTTGCCGACCCCGGTCGGGCCGGAAAAGAGATAGCTGCCGATCGGCTTTTCGGCGTCGCGCAACCCCGCGCGCGCGAGCTTGATCGCAGAGACCAACGCCTCGATCGCGCTGTCCTGACCGAACACCATCGTCTTCAGATCGCGATCGAGGTTGCGCAACACTTCTCGATCATCGCGTGACACACTCTTTGGCGGTATCCGCGCCATTGTCGCGATTACCGCCTCGACCTCGCGCGCGGTTATGGTCTTGCGGCGACGGTTTTCCGGGACCAGCATCTGCGCTGCGCCGGTCTCGTCGATCACATCGATCGCCTTGTCGGGCAATTTGCGATCGCCGATATAGCGATGCGACAGTTCAACCGCGGCGCGGATCGCGTCGGCGGTATAGCGGACCTTGTGATGCCGCTCGTAATAAGGTTTGAGGCCGCGCAGGATCTTTACCGAATCTTCGACTGTCGGCTCGTTGACGTCGATCTTTTGAAAGCGGCGGACGAGCGCGCGGTCTTTCTCGAAATAGTTGCGGTATTCCTTGTAGGTCGTCGAACCGATGCAGCGGATGACTCCGCCGGCCAATGCCGGCTTCAACAAATTCGAGGCGTCCATCGCCCCACCGCTGGTCGCCCCCGCGCCGATGACGGTATGGATCTCGTCGATGAACAGGATGGTGCCGGGCTGCGCCTCGAGCTCTGACAGCACCGCCTTCAGCCGTTCCTCGAAATCGCCGCGATAGCGGGTGCCCGCGAGCAATGCCCCCATGTCGAGCGCATAGATCGTCGCGTTGACCAGAACCTCAGGCACCTCGCGCTGCACAATGCGACGCGCCAGCCCTTCGGCGATCGCGGTCTTGCCGACGCCGGGATCGCCGACATAAAGCGGGTTGTTCTTCGACCGCCGGCACAGGATCTGGATCGTGCGCTCGACTTCCGCCTCACGTCCGATCAACGGGTCGATACGGCCGCCCTTGGCCTTCTTGTTCAAATTGACGCAATAAGCGTCGAGCGCGTCATGGCTGCGCTTCTGCGACTTTTCGCCGCGTTCGTCTTCGTCCGCGCCCTGAACCCGCCGTGTCTCGGAGCGGCCAGGCGCCTTGGCGATCCCGTGCGAGATGTAGTTGACCGCATCGAACCGGGTCATGTCCTGCTCTTGCAGGAAATAGACGGCATGGCTCTCGCGCTCGGCGAACATGGCGACCAAGACGTTCGCGCCGGTGACTTCCTCGCGACCAGAGGATTGGACATGGATAGCGGCGCGCTGCAACACGCGCTGAAAGCTCGCCGTCGGCTTGGCATCGTCCTTTTGCGTGGCGACAAGGTTGCCGAGCTCGTTGTCGACATAGGTCAGCACCTCGCGGCGCAAACGATCGAGATCGACGCTGCAGGCGCGCAGCACGGCGATCGCGTCCTGATCCTCGGTCAGCGCCAACAGCAGATGTTCGAGGGTGGCGAATTCGTGCCGCCGATCGTTGGCATGGGCCAGCGCCCGATGCAGCGACTTTTCGAGATTGCGTGACAGCACTCCCGCCCTTCCTTCCTTGCCTAGTCCTTTTCCAGCGTACACTGCAGCGGATGCTGGTGCTGCCGGGCAAAATCCATGACCTGGGTCACCTTGGTTTCGGCCACCTCGTAAGTGTAGACGCCGCATACTCCGACCCCGCGGCGATGCACGTGCATCATGATCCGGGTCGCTTCTTGCCGGCTCTTGCCGAAAAACCGCTCGAGAATGTGGACGACGAACTCCATCGGCGTGTAATCGTCGTTCAGCATCAAAACCTTGTACATCGAGGGCTTCTTCGTCTTCGGCTTGGCCTTGACGACGACGCCCGTACCCGGTCCTTCCTCGCCGCGCTTTCCGTTGTCGCTCATATCGACTCAGGCCGATCGCCTTGCTCGTTGTCTCATGATATTGGCTTTCCGGCGGCGCGGAAAAGCATTTTCCGTTGAGCCCAAACCCGTGACATCACCCTCTACTCCGCCCGGTAGGGCCGGCGCAGCAACCGGTCGGTCATCGCATCGATCGACACGCCGTGATGAAGCAACGCGTCGACCGCTTCGCTGATCGGCATCTCGATCCCGAATCGGGCGGCCAGCCCGGTGACAGCGGCGGCGGTAGCAACCCCCTCGACAACCGAGCGGCGCCCGCCGAGCGCGTCATCGAGGCTTTGCCCCTGGCCGAGGGCCAAGCCAAGTGCGTGATTGCGCGACTGGGCAGCGCTACAGGTCAGGACTAAATCGCCGAGGCCGGAGAGCCCGCGAAAGGTCTCTGCATGCGCCCCCCGAGACAGCCCGAGGCGCACCATTTCAGCGAGCCCGCGGGTGATCAGCGCGGCGCGAGCATTGTCGCCAAGGCCGCGCCCGACAACGATCCCGCAGGCAATCGCCACCACATTCTTGACTGCCCCGCCGATTTCAGCGCCAATCGGATCCGGCGACAGATAGGGGCGAAAGCGGCTGCTGCCGAGCGCCGCCGTAAAATCCTCTCCAAGCGTCGCATCGGCGCTGGCAATGGTCACCGCAGTCGGCAGGTCGCGCGCGACCTCGGCGGCGAAGCTCGGCCCCGACAATACCGCGAAGGGCGAAGCCGGCAGCATCTCGGTACCGATTTGCGACATCAGGGCGAGCGAGCCCGCCTCAATCCCTTTGGCGCAATGCAGCAACGGAAGCTCCTGCGGCAGGACCCGGCGCAGGCCGGCGAGCACGCCGCGCAGAAATTGTGCGGGGACGACGAGCAGCGCGGCATCGGCATCGGCTACGGCAGCTCGCATATCATCGGTTGCAGCGATCGCCGGATCGAGCGCAATGCCGGGGAGATAGGCTCGGTTTTCATGCCGCACATTGACAGCGGTAACGACATCGGGGTCGCGCGCCCACAGCACCGGGATCAGACCGGCGCGCCTCGCGACGATCGCCAGCGCCGTGCCCCAGGCGCCGGCGCCAATGACCGCGAGCCGCTTCACGGGGTCACGCCTTGACCCCTGCACCCGGGCGAGGCGGAGCCTCGGCATCGAGCGGCCAACGCGGGCGTGGTGGTGTATCGAGACCGTCGACGAGGCCGAGACGTAGCCGCTCCAACCCCGCCCAGGCGATCATCGCTGCATTGTCGGTGCACAATCCCAGCGGCGGCGCCAAAAAGTCCAGCCCGGCCGAGCAGGCGAGCCCGGCGAGGCGCCGGCGCAGCCGGGCATTGGCTGCCACCCCACCCGCAACAATGAGGCTTCTGCCCTCAGGGTGGTTTCGGCGAAACCAGTCGATCGCATTGGTAGTACGGTCGCACAATGCCTCGCAGATGGCGAGTTCGACCGAGGCCGCCAAGTCCGCCCGCTCGCGGTCCTCCAGCGGGCCGCGTTCGCGGGTGATCCGCCGCACGGCCGTCTTCAGCCCGGAAAATGAGAAATCGCAGCCTGGTCGGCCGGCGAGCGGTCGCGGCAGGGCGAACCGCCGCTCGTCTCCCCCCCGTGCCGCATGCTCGATCGCAGGACCGCCCGGATAGCCGAGTCCGATCAGTTTTGCGGTCTTGTCGAATGCTTCGCCGGCGGCATCATCGAGGGTCGTGCCGAGACGCGTGTAACAGCCGATCCCGGTGCAGGCGAGCAACTGGCAATGTCCGCCCGACACGAGCAGAAGCAAGTAGGGGAAGGAGACGTCGTCGGTAAGGCGGACGCTCAGCGCGTGAGCTTCGAGATGGTTGACCGCAATAAACGGTTTGCCGGCGGCCCACGCGATCCCCTTAGCCGTCATGGTACCGACGATCAGGCCGCCGATCAGTCCGGGGCCGGCGGCTGCCGCGACCCCATCGATATCTGTCAAGCTGGTCGCGGCCTCAGCCAGCGCGCGTAACACCAGGTCGTCGAGATGGTCGAGATGAGCGCGCGCCGCAATCTCAGGCACAACGCCGCCATAGGGGGCATGGTCGGAGAGCTGGGAATGGACCAGATTCGAACGGATCTGCGGACCCTGCGGACCCACGGCCACCACCGCGGCGGCGGTTTCGTCGCAGCTGGTTTCAATGCCGAGGACGATCATCGGGCGGCACTGCTCGCCAGCAGCCGACCTCCAGTTTGGATTTAACCGGCCGCCGCGTTCAACCGGGCTGCGCCACCTCGTAGGTCTTCAGGGTCTTGTCGGTCGCAGCGTCGATTTCGAGCAGCTTGACCGAATAGCCCCACAGCACAGCAACGTGACGGAGCACCGCGCGGCAGCTTTTTTCGGCAAGTAGGACGCCGTTGTGCGCATAATGCGCAAGAATTAGGCAGCGGTCCCCTCTCAGGTCAACGTCCACGACCTGGATGTCCGGCTCGCGCCGTGAAAGATCATATTGCCGTGACAGCGCGCTGCGGATCTTGCGATAGCCGATGTCGTCATGAATCGCTTCGACATGAAGCGATGGCTTAGTGCTGTCGTCGGAGACATGGAACAGGCGGAACTTGCGGATCATCGCCGGGCTCAGATACTGCAGCACAAAGCTCTCATCGCGGTAGTTCGCCCAGGCGTGGCGGAGCACGCCATAACCGTCGCCACCGCCGGCGATGTCGGGAAACCAGACCCGGTCCTCCTCGGTGGGCTCCTCACAGATGCGGCGAATGTCCGACATCATCGCGAAGCCGAGCGCGTAGGGGTTCAGCCCGCTGAAGCGCGGATCATCGAAATCCGGCTGAAAGACGACGCTCGAATGCGAATGCAGAAATTCCAGCATCGCGCCTTCGGTAATCAGCCCCTTGTCGTGCAACCGCCGCATGATCTCGTAATGGACGAAGGTGGCGCAGCCTTCGTTCATCATCTGGGTCTGCTTTTGCGGGTAGAAATATTGCGCGATCAGGCGGACGATGCGCACGAGTTCGCGCTGCCAATCCTCCAGCCGCGGCGCCCGCTTTTCGATCATATACAGCAGGTTTTCCTCAGGCAGGCCGAGTTCGCGCTTAATTTCCTGCAGCCGCGCCTCAGCCGCGTCTGGATCTTCCTTGTCTCTGCCGGTGCCGGGCACCGTGCGCCAAAGATCGTTGTAGGTCGCCTCGGCATGCGCCTGCCACTCTTCGGCCCGGCGCCGTTCTTCGGCGAGATTGGGCTTGGTCCGATGGGCGTAGCGATTGACCCCGTGATCCTTCAGAGCATGCGCGGCGTCGAGCACACGCTCGACCGCTTCGGCGCCGTGCCGTTCTTCGCACTTGGCGACATAGTCGCGGGCAAAGCTAAGATAGTCCAAGATCCCGTTTGCATCGGTCCACTGCCGGAACAGATAGTTGTTCTTGAAGAAGTGGTTGTGGCCAAAGGCAGCGTGCGCCATGACGAGCGTCTGCATCGTCATGGAATTCTCTTCCATGATGTAGCAGATACAGGGGTTGGAGTTGATGACGATTTCGTATGCGAGCCCTTGCAGCCCTTTTCGATAGAGCGTCTCATGAAAGGCAAAGCGCTTGCCAAAGCTCCAATGACGATACATCAGCGGCAAGCCCACCGAGGCGTAGGCGTCGAGCATTTGCTCGGAGGTGATGACCTCGACCTGGACGGGGTAGACATCGAGGCCGAGTTCTTCCAACGCGATGCGTTCGATCGCGTCATGGACTTGACGCAACGAGCCGTAATCCCAGTTCGGACCGTTGAACAGCGGGGCCGCGGTTTCAAGCCGCGCCATCGGCACGGAAAGCGTGTCAGGCACGGACGCCCCCTTTCGCAAACAATTCGTGGAAGACCGAGAAAATCTGCGACGGATCGCCGACACGACGCATCGCGAAATGCGGGTGGGCCGGCGCCACCTCGCTGTAGGCGCGCCACAAATCGCTGTCGCGCGCCAGGCCGGTCAGGCTGCCGCCCATCCCGTCGCCGACCTCGACATAAGCGAAGTACTGGCACAGCGGCAACACCTCACCGCCCAGCAAGGCCACACAGCGGCCGCTGTCGGCACCATAATTGTCACCGTCAGAGGCCTGCGCAGCATAGATGTTCCAGCGGTCCGTCGGATAACGCGCCCGCGCTATCTCCAGCATCTTTTCAAGCGCCGTCGACACCACGGTGCCTCCGGTTTCCCGACTATAGAAGAATGTTTCCTCATCGACCTCCTCGGCCGTGCTCGTATGTCGGATGAAGACGACGTCGACATGACGGTAGCGCCGAATCAGAAAGACGTGCAGCAACATGAAGAATCGTTTAGCCAAATCCTTCATCGCTTCGGTCATCGACCCCGACACATCCATCAGGCAGAACATCACCGCCTCGGTATTGGGCCGCGGCACGCGCTCGAAGCGATTGTAGCGAACATCGATCGGGTCGATATAGGGAATGATCTTGCTGCGGAACTCGGCGCGATCGAGCTCGAGCGCCAGCTTTTGCGCCTCTTCTTCATCTCCGCGGGCGCGCGCGTCGGCGAGCGCGTCGCGCAACCCCTCGACCTCCCACGTCTTTGGCCGGCGCAGCGAAATGCGCCGCGCCATGCTGTTGCGCATAGTCCGGCGAATGCTGAGATTGGCCGGGCTTCCGGTCACCGTGTAGCCCGCACGCTGCAAATCGACGGCAAACGTCTCACGCAAGCTCTTCTTGACGAGATCGGGCAGCTCGAGATCCTCAAAAAACATGTCGAGGAACTCGTCCTTAGACAGGGTGAATTCGAACGCGTCCTCACCCGATCCGTCCGGGCTGCCCTGCGAACCGCCGCGCCCGTCACCGCCGGTCGGGCGCGGGATCTCGTCGCCTCTGACGTATTCCTTGTTGCCGGGCACGACATGCTCGTTGCGGCCGGTGCGCCGGCTGTGGTGAAAGACCGGCTCGACGATCCCACGCATCGGGATCGCCACCTTTTCACCGTGTTCGACATCGGCGACTTTACGCTTGCGCAGCGCGTTCTGCACCGCCGATTTGACCTCAGCGCGCGCCCGCGCCAAGAAACGCTGCCGGTTGCTGAGGCTCTTGCCCTTGGGGTTGGGCCGGCGGTCGACAATGTTCATCGTCTTCCCTCCAGACCGGGCATCACAGCCGCCTACCCGGCCTTGTTGACCCGCATGTACCACTCGACGAGACGGCGGACCTGACGCTCGGTGTAGCCGCGCGCCACCATTCGCTCGAGAAAGTCAGCATGCTTTTTCTCGGTCTCACTGTCCTTCTTGGAGCCAAAGCTGATCACCGGCAGCAGATCCTCGACCTGCGAGAACATGCGCCGCTCGATCACCTCGCGCAACTTCTCGTACGAGGTCCAGGACGGGTTGCGTCCGGAGTTGGCAGCGCGCGCCCGTAACGCGAACTTGACAACCTCGTTGCGGAAGTCTTTGGGGTTGGCGATCCCGGCTGGCTTCTCGATCTTCGAAAGCTCCTGGTTCAAAAGTTCGCGGTTCATCAGCTGACCGGTATCAGGATCCTTGTAGTCCTGAATCCTCGATCCACGCATCGGCATAGGCGACATAGCGATCGAACAGGTTCTGGCCGTAATCGGAGTACGATTCGAGGTAGGCCTTCTGGATCTCGTGACCGATGAACTCGGCATAGCGCGGGGCCAGTTCGGCCTTGATGAAGTTCAGATACTTCTTCTCGACGTCATCGGGAAACTGCTCGCGCCAGATCGCCTGCTCGAGCACGTACATCAGATGGACAGGGTCGGCCGCCACCTCTTGGGTGTCGAAATTGAAGGTGCTCGACAGCACTTTGAAGGCAAAGCGGGTTGAAATGCCGTCCATGCCCTCGTCGACTCCGGCCGCGTCCCGGTATTCCTGCCCGGATTTCGCGCGCGGATCGGTGTCTTTCAGGCTCTCGCCGTCATAAACCCGCATCTTTGAATGCAAATTCGAATTTTCATGCGGCTTTAGCCGAGACAGCACGCTGAACCGCGACAAAATATCCAGCGTCGACGGCGCGCACGGCGCGCTGGCCAGCTCGCTGTTTTGCAGCAGCTTCTCGTAAATTTTCCGCTCCTCGGTCGAACGCAGGCAATACGGCACCTTGATAACAGAAATACGGTCGATGAAGGCTTCGTTGTTCTTATTGTTCTTGAAGGTCTGCCACTCAGCCTCGTTCGAATGCGCCAGCACGATGCCCTGATAGGGAATGCCGCCGATATTCTCGGAGCCGACGTAATTACCCTCCTGCGTCGAAGTCAGCAGCGGGTGCAGCATCTTGATCGGGGCCTTGAACATCTCGACGAATTCGAGCAGGCCCTGGGTCGTGCGGTTGAGCCCGCCCGAATAGGAATAGGCGTCCGGGTCGTTCTGACTGAAGAACTCGAGCTTGCGGATATCGACCTTGCCGACGAGGCTCGAGACGTCCTGGTTGTTCTCGTCGCCCGGCTCGGTCTTGGAGATGCAAATCTGCTTGAGCCGCGAGGGCTGCAGGCGGACGACGGTGAATTTGGTGATGTCGCCGCCGAACTCCTCAAGCCGTTTGACCGCCCAAGGCGAGATCGTGCCGGTCAGCCGGCGTTGCGGAACACCATAGCGATTTTCGAGTTCGGCGCCCAGCGTCACCGGGTCGAACAGCCCGAGCGGGCTTTCGAACACCGGACTGATCTCCTTACCGGCCTTCAGCACATAGACCGGCTCTTTCTCCATCAGCTGTTTCAGCCGTTCGGCGAGCGAGGATTTGCCGCCGCCGACTGGGCCCAACAGATAAACGATCTGCTTGCGTTCCTCGAGCCCTTGCGCGGCGTGCCGGAAGAACCCGACGATCCGCTCGATCGTTTCCTCCATCCCGAAGAAATCCGCGAACTCCGGATAGACCTTGATCGTGCGGTTCATGAAGATGCGGCCGAGGCGCCCATCCTGGCTCGTATCGATCATCGCGGGCTCGCCGATCGCCTTGAGCATGCGCTCGGCCGCACCGGCATAGAAAGAGGGATCGTCCGAGCATTTCCGCAGATAGTCCTCTAGCGAAAGCTCTACTTCCCGCCGGGTGTCGTACAACCGTGAATAGAGCCCAAAAATTCCGTCGTCGTCGAATCTCATGTCACACCTCAGCAGCGCCAGCGCTCAACTCATCCGCTCCCAGTAGCCGCAATGAGTGAACATCGCGCGACAAAAAAGCATCCGCCGATCCTTACAAGCCCCCGACCGCGGCTCGGCAGCCCGCGACCGTCATTCTCTAACCGGCCCGCACAGCCCGTCGCCCTCACCATGATCGTCGCCGAACGTGCATCGTTCCCCGCCAACCTCGACGCAATCAGTATGCCAAGGCTTTGTGGCAAGAGTGCGGACCTTGGCGATACCCTGCGACAACTGAGAAGCGGCCCATTGGCCCGTCCCGTCTGATGCGCCTCGCCATGGGATTCCGACAACATGTTGTGTCTACCTTCCCGATCCCTATCAGCATATATTGGGTATCGGGAAATCCCAATTAAAATGTAGGTTAAAAATGGCGATTGTCACCCCCGGCACGCAGTGGGAGTGCGGTCGGCGCATGGCACGAATGCGAATGACCGCGGCGTTCTGCCGCAGTCCGACAAATGGGCTCCGCCGCAACAACCGTTGCGTTTGCGACGATCGTCTCTAGTTGAGCGCGAGATCCCGCCAAGCAGTAGCAGCCGTGAACGTACCTAACGGCGGCCCTGCTGGCCTGCCGATCAGCTTCGCGTCATGCAACACCCGGATGCACTGCGAACGCCGCTTCGGTTTTCGTCCGCACCTCGTCGAGCGTGACGCCCGGCGCCAGCTCGATCAAGGTCATTCCGGCGCCGTCGATCGTGAACACGCCGAGATCGGTGATCACCGTGTCAACAACACCCTGGCCGGTAAGCGGCAGGGTGCAGCGGTGCAACAATTTCGGCTCGTTGCGGGCTGTGTGCTCCATCAGTACGATCACCCGCTTGACCCCGGCGACGAGGTCCATCGCGCCGCCCATGCCCTTGACCATGCGGCCAGGGATCATCCAGTTGGCGAGATCACCGTTCTCGGCCACCTGCATTGCGCCGAGGATCGATAAGTCGATGTGCCCGCCGCGGATCATCCCAAAGGATTGAGCACTGTCGAAATAGCTCGTCGTCGGCAATTCGGTGATGGTCTGCTTGCCGGCGTTGATCAGGTCCGGGTCCTCCTCGCCCTCGAACGGAAACGGTCCCATGCCGAGCATGCCGTTTTCGCTTTGCAGCTGAACCGTAATGTCCGGCGGGATGAAGTTGGAAACCAGGGTCGGGATACCGATCCCGAGATTGACGTAGAAGCCGTCGTCGAGTTCGGCCGCGGCGCGGCGCGCCATTTCGTCGCGTGACCAGGGCATGTTCGGGCTCCTCCTCCTTACTCACTCGCCCCGCTTGCGCACCGTGCGCTGTTCGATGCGCTTCTCGAACGCAGTCGGGTGCACGATCCGCTGGACGAAGATTCCGGGTGTGTGAATGTGATCGGGCTCGATCTCGCCGGGTTCGACCAGGTGCTCGACTTCGGCGACGGTAACCCGTCCCGCGGTCGCCATCACCGGGTTGAAGTTTCGCGCCGTCTTGCGGTAAACGAGGTTGCCTTCGCGGTCGCCCTTCCAAGCATGGATCAGCGACAGATCGGCAACGAGCCCGCGCTCCATCAAATAACCCTCGCCGTCGAACTCGCGAGTTTCCTTGCCTTCGGCGATCAGGGTCCCGACCCCGGTCTTGGTGAAGAAAGCCGGGATGCCGGCGCCGCCGGCGCGGATCCGCTCTGCCAGCGTCCCTTGCGGGTTGAACTCGAGTTCGAGCTCGCCCTTCAGATAGAGGTCGGCGAAGAGCTTGTTCTCGCCGACGTAGGACGAGATCATCTTGCGGATCTGCCGGCTCTCGAGCAGCAGGCCGAGGCCCGCGCCGTCAATCCCGGCGTTGTTCGAGATTACGGTCAGCCCGCCTACTCCCGAATCGCGGATCGCGGCGATCAGTTTTTCCGGTATCCCGCTGAGGCCAAACCCCCCGGCCATGATCGTCATGCCGTCGCGCAGCAGGCCGGCGAGCGCGGCCTTTGCATCGGGGTAGACCTTGTTCATCGCTTGCTCCTGCGCCAGCTGGGTCGTTGTGCACCGACGGATGTCCCGTGCAAGCCCGGAATATTCTACAACGTGCCGAAGATATGTCATCGGCGTCAGGATTTGCCGAGTGTCAACCGCTTTCAGATCGGTCGCGAACACCCATGATGGGGGTCGTCGTCCCGTGCGACCAGCGAGACGCGCCGACCTTGCTGAGAAGCTCCCGCCCCGGGTGCGGCAAGCGAGCGCTCCGAAACTGCTTAGCGGCTTCTCTGGCATCACGAGAAAATTCTTGCAACGGCAGGGCCCCCAGCCGACATTGGCGCGAGGCTGGGGTGCCGTTCGGCCACGTTGTGGAGCCCGTGGGCGGACCGGCTGAGATCAGACCCACTGAACCTGGCCGGGCACGCCCGGCGAAGGGAGTCCGAGATCACTACGACGATCACCTCATCCTCGCATCGGCCGAAGACCGTCGTCATCGGCGCCGGGGTCATCGGACTGGGGATTGCCTGGCGGTTGGCCCAGGCGGGATGTTCGGTCGCGGTTTATGATCGCGGCGAGGCCGGTCATGGCGCCAGCTGGGCCGCGGCCGGTATGCTCGCCGCCGCGGTCGAGACCGAGCCCGGTGAAGAAACACTGCTGGCGCTGACCCTGGAAAGTCAGCTCCTCTGGCCGGATTTCGCGCGCGAGATCGAGGCCGCTTCCGGGATCTCGGTGGGCTACCGGGACGAAGGCACGATGGTCGTCGCCCTGACCCGCGACGACGCGGAGCAGCTGCGCTTTACCTATCAGTTCCAGAAGGGCCTTGGCCTTGACCTCGAATGGCTTTCGGGCGCCGAGGCGCGGCGTCGCGAGCCGCATCTGCACCCCGGCATCCCCGGCGCGGTGCTGAGCCCAGGTGACCATCAGGTCGACAACCGGCTGGTGGCCAACGCCCTGTCGATCGCGGCGCAGCGCTCTGGCGCGCTGCTGCAGGAACACTGCCGGGTCCGCGAGGTCGAAGTAGTCGACGGCCGCGCTCGCGCAGTCGTCACCGATCGCGGTCGCGAGTCGGCCGATATAGTCGTGTTAGCGGCCGGCGCCTGGTCGCGCGAGATCGCCGGCATCCCGACGGCCTACCTTCCGCCGGTGCGTCCGATCAAAGGACAGATGCTGGCGCTGCCGCATGGACTCGGCGGCGCCACTATTGCGGCACGTAGTCTGGCTGCCGCGCGGCTACCTAGTGCCGCGCCGCGACGGACGACTAGTTATCGGCGGTACGGTCGAGGAGCGCGGCTTCGACGACAGCATGACCGCGGGCGGGCTGCTGGCGTTGCTCGAAGGCGCTTGGCGCGCGGTGCCGTCGATCGAGGAATTGCCGATCGCCGAAACCTGGGTCGGCTTTCGTCCCGGCTCGCGCGACGACGCGCCGATGCTCGGCCCGAGCGGTATCGACGGCCTGGTGATCGCCACCGGGCATCACCGCAACGGCATCCTGCTGACCCCGGTCACCGCCGCAGTGGTCAGCACATATGTGCTGAGCGGCAACCTGCCCGAGAGCGCGCGGCCGTTCGCGCCGAGCCGGTTCAGCCCTGCGCCGGCCGGAGGCGGCGCAATGATCCGGCTCAAGATCAACGGCGTCGACGAGGAGGTCGCGGCGTCGACGGTCGCCGAGCTGCTCGCCGCGCGCGGCATCGATCCCGGCGCGCGATTTCTCGCCGTCGCGGTCAACGGCGCGGTGGTGCGCCGCGCCGTCTGGGACGACGCAGCGCTTGAATGCCGGCGACGCGGTCGAGATCGTTCGCCCGTTGCAGGGCGGCTGATTTTTTCGGTTAGGATATCGTCCATGAGCAGTGACCCGTTTGTCATCGCCGGCGCCACGCTTCCCTCGCGGCTGTTCGTCGGCACCGCCGGCTACCCGAACCAGCAGGTCATGCTGGATGCGCTCGCGGCGAGCGGCGCCGAGCTGGTGACGATGTCGATCCGCCGGATCAGCCTCGAAGGCTACGCCGAGAGCCTCGTCGATCTGCTGGGCGACCGCTATCGCATCCTGCCCAACACCGCCGGCTGCGTCACCGCGCGCGACGCGATCCTGACCGCCGAACTGGCGCGCGAGGCGCTGGAGACCAATTGGGTCAAGCTCGAGCTGATCGGCGACCGCGAGACTGCTCTACCCCGATGTCGAGCAGCTGGTGCACGCCGCCGACGAGCTGGTGCGCAAGGGCTTCATCGTGCTGCCCTACTGCAACGAGGACCCGGTCAGCCTGCCAGAAGCTCGCCGATGTCGGCTGCGCCGCGGTGATGCCACTGGGCTCGCTGATCGGCTCGGGCATGGGCATCGCCAACCCGGCCGCGATCGAGCTGATCTGCAGCGCGCAGCCCGGTGCCGGTCGTGCTCGATGCCGGCATCGGCACGGCGTCCGACGCCGCCTTGGCCATGGAGCTCGGCTGCGACGCGGTGATGATCAACACCGCGATCGCCAAATCGCACGATCCGGCGCGGATGGCGGCGGCGATGCGCGCCGGCGGTCGAGGCTGGTCGCCTGGCCCGCCTGGCCGGGCGCATTCCCGAAGCACACGCTTCGCCGAGCCGTCGAGCCCGCAGCTCGGGCCTGGTCGGCTCCTGACCTTAGCGTTTGGATCCGCCTCCAGAAGACTTACGAGAGCATAGGGCGTGATCTTCGCGGTCCCGCTCTATGACGACAACCCGGTCCGACGCCTGCCGGTCGTCAACTATTTCTTGATCGGGCTGTGTATCGGCGCCTTTTTATGGCAGCTCGGTCAGAACCAGCACGAGATCTTGTTCGGCTTCGGGATGATCCCGGCGGTGCTGTTTGGTTCGGCCCATTTGGCGCCATACTTGCGCGCCGTGCCGCCCTGGGCAACGCTACTCTCCAGCATGTTTCTGCACGGCGGCTGGTTTCATCTGATCGGCAACATGCTGTTTTTGTGGATTTTCGGAAATAACGTCGAAGATGCCCTCGGGCACACGCGCTATCTTTTTCTTTACTTAGCTAGCGGGATTGCGGCAGCGTTGGTTCAGGCGGCGTCGAGCCCAGCCTCGCATGTGCCGATGATCGGGGCGAGCGGCGCCATAGCCGGCGTGCTCGGCGCCTATCTATTGTTGTTCCCACGAGCCAACGTTCACGTTTTTATCTGGATTGTGATCTTTTTCCGCATCATCAACGTGCCAGCCTCGATCCTGCTTGGCTTGTGGTTTGCGATGCAGTTGGTGAGCGGGTTGGAAAGGGGACCCGGGACCCCCGGCGTGGCGTTCTGGGCGCATATCGGCGGCTTTGTCACCGGGATGATCCTCGTGACCGTATTGCGGCCGGGTGGGGTGACCCTGCTGCAGCCCCCGCGCAGCGCAGTGTTCGCGACCGCGCACCCGGGCGCATTTGCCAGCAGCCGCCGAGCGCGTGGAGGTTCGGTGCCATCGGCCGGCCGCCCCTATCGGAAGCCGCGGAGCCCTTGGGATTGACCCCGGGTCAGCGAACTGGTCTTGGCGTCGGCCCGACGGTGGTCAGGCGAGTGCCGCTCGGTTTTTTCGCTCTGATCGGGATTCGGACGACACCGTGAGAGCTGCGTCGGCCGAAGATGCGGCGCTGTATGCGCCTGAAGGCCTGGCTGACGGAATCGCCGTCCTTGCGGTCGAGCCGGTCTTTGCCACGATCTTGGAGCAGGCGGGACCGCCGCGCTTTCGCCGCCGCCGAAACGGCTTCGCGACCTTGCTGCACATCATTCTCGAGCAGCAAGTGTCGATCGACGCCGCGGCGGCAATGCACCGCCGGTTGAGCGGGTTGTGCCGACCGCTCACGCCGAATGCCTTCCTCGCCCTCGACGACACTATTCTGCGCGCCTGCGGCTTCAGCCGGCAGAAGACGGGGTATGCCCGAGACCTCGCCGAAAAGGTCGTCGCCGGCGAATTCGACTTCGCCCGCCTCGCCGAGGCCGATGACGAGGCCGCGCAGGCGGCTCTGGTCTCGCTCAAAGGCATCGGGCGCTGGAGCGCCGAGATTTATCTGATCTTCGCGCTAGGGCGGCCCGATATCTGGCCCGCCGCCGACCTCGGCCTGCAGATCGCAGCCGGCGAGCGGCTCGGCCTTGCATCGCGCCCGCCGGAACCAGAACTGCGGCGCATCGGCGAAGCCTGGCGGCCTTGGCGATCGATTGCCGCCTGCCTGCTCTGGCAATCCTATCTGCACGCCCGAGGCCGCGCCGCGCCGGTACTGGCGGCGGAACTCTACGCTTGACACCATAGAGCAGGAACCCATGCCGAACATCAAAGCGCTATGCGTCTATTGCGGCTCGTCCGGAAGGGTCGCGGCACCTTACCGCGAGGCGGCAAAAGAGCTCGGCATGCGTCTCGCCGCGGCTGGAATCGAAATTGTCTTTGGCGGCGGACGGGTTGGGCTAATGGGACTGGTCGCCGATGCCGCGCTCGCCGGGGGCGGCCGGGTGGCCGGCATCATCCCCGCCCGCTTGCGCGACGCCGAGCTTGCCCATCAGGGCGTCAGCGAACTAGTGATCGTCAACAGCATGCACGAGCGCAAGCGGTTGATGGCCGAACGGGCCGACGCCTTCGCAGTGCTGCCGGGCGGTATCGGGACGCTGGACGAAACCTTCGAGATGCTCAGCTGGAAGCAACTCGGACTGCACGACAAGCCGATTTATCTGGTTGATATTGACGGTTATTGGACGACGTTGCGTACTCTGCTCGATCATATCGTAGAGCGCGGCTTTGCTCCGGCGAAAACCCGCCGGCTGCTGCAGATCGTCCCGACCGTTGCGGAATTGATGGCAGCTCTCGCCGAGGCGCCGCCGGCGATCCGCGGCGGTACTCCCGAACTCTCTTGAGCTGTGTCGAAACCGAGCCCTGAGAGACTGGTCGCTGCCGCAAGGCGCTCACCGCCGAACCGATTGATATCCACGGCGATAGTGGATAACCCGGTGCAAAACCGGGAAACTAGACAGGGGAGTCCAATGTTTCCAATTGTTCGATCCGGTTGCCCATATCTTGGGCAGCGCTCTAACCCGTTGTAATTACTTATTGCGCTCGTAAATCCATCGGCACCTTCTGTAACCGTTTGGTAACAACTTGAATTAATGCCGCATTTTGACCTTGTTCCGATCGATGCTCGGCGCTGTGCACAAATTTCACTCTAGCTGGTCCGAGCATCGCCTATGGGCTGTGATGCGGGCCCCTTTGAGCGCTTGTCGCGGGAGGTTCCGGCACTTATCTTCGGCGCCGGCAGAGGCACCGGTCGGTAGCCTGCCGCCCGAACTCGAGGATGACATCGATGGCGAAGATCAAAGTGGCAAACCCTGTCGTCGAGCTCGACGGCGGCGAGATGACGCGGATCATCTGGCGATTTATCAAGAACAAGCTCATCTAGCCGTATCTCGAAGTCGGCCTGAAATACTACGACCTCGGCATGGAGAGCCGCGACGCGCTCACGTCAGTGCGACAAGACAGGCCATAATCCTCAATAGGATCAACTCAGCCGAAACAAAAGCGGCGCGGAGATGCATCATGTCAGATCTCGAAATCGTTTGGACGAAGGTTGATGAAGCACCTGCGCTTGCTACGTTTTCCCTTCTGCCGATCGTCGAAGCCTTCGTTGGGGCAGCCGGCGTGAAGATGAAGCTGAAGGACATTTCGCTGGCTGGCCGCATCATCGCCAACTTCCCCGACAAACTGACGCCAGCGCAAAAGATTAACGACGAGCTCGCCGAACTTGGCCAACTTGCGATGCGCCCCGAGGCTAACATCATCAAGCTGCCCAACATCTCCGCCTCGATCCCGCAGCTGAAGGCTGCGATTAAGGAGTTGCAGAGCAAGGATTACGACGTGCCGGACTATCCGGACAGCGACGCGACCCCAGCGGATAAGGAAATCCGCGCCCGCTACGGCAAGGTGCTCGGCAGCGCCGTCAATCCGGTGCTGCGCGAGGGGAATTCCGACCGCCGCGCCGCCGGCGCCGTGAAGCAGTACGCACGCAACAATCCGCATAAGATGGGCGCCTGGACCAAGGACTCGAAATCGCGCGTGGCGGGCATGTCCGGCGGCGATTTCTATGGTTCGGAGGTCGCGACGACCATTGCGGCGCCGACCAATGCCCGTATCGAGTTGGTCGGCAGCGATGGCGCGGTCACGGTGCTAAAGGCGAAGACGCCGCTTCAGACCGGCGAGATCATCGACGCGTCGGTGATGAACCGTAAGGCGTTGCGCGCCTTCTTCGCCGCGCAGATCGACGCCGCGAAGAAGGACGGCATCCTATTCTCGCTGCACGTCAAGACGACCATGATGAAGATCTCTGATCCCATCCTATTCGGCCATTGCGTTTCCGTGTTCTTTGCCGATGTGTTCGAGAAGCATGGCGCCACACTGACGCGCCTGGGCGTTGATCCCGACAACGGCGTGGGGGACATGCTGACCCGGATCGAAACATTGCCGGAGGCTCAAAAGGCGGCGATTAAGGCCGATATCGAGGCCACCTACGCGAATCAGCCTGGCCTAGCCATGGTCAATTCCGACCGGGGAATCACCAATCTGCATGTGCCGAGCGACGTGATCATCGATGCATCGATGCCGGCGATGATTCGTGAATCCGGGCACATGTGGGGCCCTGACGGCAAGCTGCACGACGTGATCGCGGCGATCCCGGATCGTTGCTATTCGCCGCTGTTTCAGGCCGTCATCGAAGACTGCAAGGCGCATGGCGCCTTCGACCCGAAAACGATGGGCGATGTGCCGAACGTTGGGTTGATGGCGCAGCAAGCCGAGGAGTATGGCTCGCACGACAAGACGTTTGAGGTCGCCACGGGCGGCACGGTGCGCGTGGTCGCCGATGACGGCACGGTTCTGCTGTCACAGCCGGTCGAGACCGGTGACATCTTCCGGATGTGCCAGGTCAAGGACGCGCCGATCCTGGATTGGGTCAAGCTTGGGGTGCGCCGCGCGCGCCTGACCAACACCCCAGCAGTGTTCTGGCTCGACGCCAAACGCGCACATGACGCGCAGCTGATCGCCAAGGTCAAGACATACCTGAAGAACGAGGACACATCGGGTCTCGACATCCGCATCCTGGCGCCGGTCGAGGCGATGAAGTTCTCGCTCGATCGCATCCGCAAGGGGCTCGACACCATCTCCGTTACTGGCAATGTGCTGCGCGACTACTTGACTGATCTGTTCCCGATCATGGAGCTGGGCACGTCGGCCAAGATGCTGTCAATCGTTCCGCTACTGGCGGGCGGCGGGTTGTTCGAGACCGGGGCCGGCGGTTCGGCGCCCAGGCATGTGGAGCAGTTCCAGCACGAAGGCTATCTGCGCTGGGATTCGCTGGGCGAGTTCCTGGCGCTTGGCGCGTCGCTGGAACATCTGGCGCAGATAACCGGGAATAAGGACGTGCAGGTTCTGGCCGAGACGCTAGACGAGGCCAACGGCAAGATCCTTGAGTACAACCGTTCGCCTGCGCGGAGGGTTGGCGAATTGGATAATCGTGGCACCCATTTCTACCTGGCGCTGTATTGGGCCCAGGCGCTGGCCCGGCAGAATAACAGCTCGGCACTGGCAGCCCGCTTCAAACCGCTGGCGGAGGCGCTGGCGGCCCGCGAGGTCAAGATTAATGCTGAGCTGATCGCCGCGCAGGGTAAGCCGGTGGATATGGGCGGTTATTATCTACCCGATCAGGCTAAGACATCGGCGGCGATGCGGCCGAGTGCGACGCTGAACGCTGCGCTCGCCGCTCTCTGACGCGGCGTCAAGTGGAGCCGCCCAATCAGTTTCTAGACAAACTCGACTCGAACCTTACCAAGGCGATGACGTAAGACGCGTAGCGGAGGAAAGAATGGCGGCGATGCGGCTCAGCATTCTCGATGACTACCAAGGCGTTGCCCTCAACATGGCGGACTGGACGCCGGTAAAAAGCCGAGCGGTCGAAATCGCCGTCGAGCGACACCCTTTCGCCGATGAGGACGCGGTAGTTCGGGCACTCGCCGGTTCCGAGCTTGTGGCGGCGATGCGCGAGCGCACGCCGTTTCCGAAGTCCGTCGTCGATCGCTTGCCCGAACTGAAATTGCTGATCACTACGGGGATGCGAAACGCCTCGTTCGACATGGCAGCGCTGAAGGATCGCGGCGTCACCGTGTGCGGCACGGGCGGTCCCGGTGGTGGCAACGAGGATACCGCCGAGCTTGCCTGGGGGCTGATTCTCGGCGCCGCTCGGCGTATTGCCGAAGATCATCAGTTTATGCGGCAAGGCGGGTGGCAGACCCACATCGGTCACCGGGTCGCGGGCAAGACGCTTGGCTTGCTGGGCCTCGGCCGGCTCGGCAGCGCGGTGGCCCGCGTTGGCCTCGCCTTCGGCATGAAGGCGATCGCCTGGAGCCAGAACTTGACCACGGAGAAGGCTGCGGCTCAAGGGGTCGAGCGGGTCGAGAAGGACGATCTGTTCCGCCGTTCCGATATACTCTCGGTACACCTTGTGCTGAGCCCGCGCAGCCGCGGCCTTGTCGGTGCCCGTGAGATCGCGCTGATGAAACCGAGTGCGATCGTCGTCAATACCTCGCGCGGGCCGATCTGCGACACCAACGCAATTATCGCCGCGCTGAAAGAAGGCCGCCTCGCCTATGCCGGGTTCGATGTCTACGACAAGGAGCCGTTGCCGATCGACCATCCGCTGCGCACAGCGCCCAATGTGATCCTGACTCCGCATATCGGCTACGTGACCGACGAGAACTATCGCAGCTCCTACCCACAGATCGTCGAGAACGTCGCCGCCTTCCTCGACGGCAGGCCGATACGGGTGATTTGAGGTTCAAGAGGCGGCGATTAGGTTCGGATGAGCAGCGGCATTTCGCTCCGGCCCTCGCAAGATCGCGATCTCGCGGCGATCACCGCTATTTACCATCACCACGTCCTGACCGGGGTGGCCTCGTTCGAGGAGGAACCGCCCGATCTCTGCGAGATGGCGCGCCGGCGAAGCGAGATCCTGGCCCGCGGCCTGCCTTATCTCGTCGCCGAGCAATCGGAGCGGGTCCTCGGCTATTGCTATGCGAGCCTGTATCGGACGCGCTCGGCCTACCGGTTCGCGGTCGAGGACTCGATCTATATCGATGGCGCGGAGATCGGACGCGGGATCGGGCGTGCGTTGCTGTCCGAGCTAATATCCCGCTGTACCGCGCAAGGCTATCGGCAGATGGTTGCCGTCATTGGGGGCAGCGATCAATGGCCTTCGATACGGCTGCACGCGGCGCTGGGCTTTGCGCGAGTCGGGGTAATACCCGCCATCGGCTTCAAGTTCGGCGCCTGGGTCGATACCGTCTTGATGCAGCGCGCCTTGGGTGAAGGTGCTGGCACATTGCCCGCGGAAATCGGAGGTGAGCATGGTTGACGCATTTGCCGATCTCGACCGGATCGAAGGCTATCACGCGCACATCTACTATGACCCCGCGACCCGCGCGAAAGCCGAACGGCTGCGCCAAGGGATCGACGAGCGCTTCGCAGCGAAGCTCGGAAACTGGCACGACGAGCCGGTCGGACCGCATCCGGTCTCGATGTATCAAGTGGCCTTCGCGGTCGCCGAATTTCCGCGGCTCGTGCCATGGCTGATGTTGAACCGCGACGGGCTCGATGTGCTGGTGCACCCGCTTGCCGGCGACAGCCTGGCCGATCACACCCGGTTTGCGATGTGGCTTGGCCGAGCTCTGCCGCTGCGGTTGGAGACCCTTCGGCGCGCCTCCGCCTCCGGCTGAGGCCGGACCCCTATATTCGGCCCATTACCAACAAGATGATGACGATGACCAGCAACAAGCCGACTCCGCCGGTCGGATAGTACCCCCATCCGCCGCTGTAGCCCCAGGTCGGCAAGGCGCCGATCAGAAGCAGAATCAGAATTATCAGCAGAATTGTGCCTAGCATCGCAGCAGGTTCGCATGGTTGATTACTGCTGATGGAAACCGTTGCGCGCCGTCGAAGTTCCCCATCCGGTTTCGAAAAGATACGGGAATTCACCGAAGCCGACGGGTCGCCGCATCACAGGTGAGCGGTGCGCTAGGCGCGGACGGGCCCTTGCCAGCGACGGACCGGGCCACAATCGACATGGACGAAACCCGATCGCGGGTAATAGCCGACACCGCCGCATCTGAGGCTTAGCGCCGCATCGCGGATTTGGTCGATGCTGCGCCGCTCGCTCCGCAGATCGATCGCCATTCCCTTGATGTGGTAACTATGCTTGGCGACACCGACTCCTTCGAGGTAGAGCCGTCGATTGGTGGTCGGCGAACGATAGCCGCACACCACCAGGAACGGATCGGGCGTGTCGAGGCGATCGCGGAGCATCCCCAACACGTCGAGGATGCCGGCATTCATCGGCCGGATTTCGCCGAAGTCGTGATCGCGCAAGATCCAGTTGATGTCGCGCACCGCCTCACGGATGTAGTGGCCGTCGGCCCAGTAGACCGTGCGCAACCACTCGCCGGTATGGACGTTGTAAAGCGATATCGACCGCGGAGCGAAGGACACTGCCGTGGCGGGCTTGACCAGACCCACGGCCGTGACGGCAGCCGCGGCGCCGAGCAGCCGGCGCCGGCTCAACATAGTGGACGCGTTCAATGGTTACTCCCCCCAATTCCCCGGGAGGGGCCATAGCATCCGAAATCTCGTCGAACAACCCTGATCGAGCGGCCGCTACCGGTTATTCGCCAATTGTTGCCGTTTTTTGCGCAACAGTTGAGCGGGCTTGTCCCGCCTTGCTCATTACGGTTGAGTGGAGGCCATTCCTCTCGGCCACTGGCGCCTTTTCGGCACGGCTCAGATACGCCCAGACCTCGTCATCGCGCTGATAGGGATCGCCATAAAATGCTATCGAACCATCCGATTCGACATCGGCTGTATGATAGACAATGAAGACTGGCAGCGGTTTCGGCAGCGCCCGCCGATGCGTATGGTTCACATCGATCGCCTTGTCGATCTCTTCAGGGCTTTCTCCGAGCAGCAGCGAGGCAAGAAGTCGCGGGTTCTCGACCCGAACACAGCCATGGCTCATCATTCGGCTGGCGGCACGAAAGCGCCATCTTTCCGGCGTATCGTGGAGGTAGACGTCAAATCGGTCGTTCATTTCGAATTTGAGCCGTCCAAGCGCGCTGTATGGCCCAGCCTCCTGCTGCACCGCCATAGGCCCGCGAAAGCGCATGTGATGCTCGGCGAGATAGTGGCGATCGCTCGCGAGTTTCGGCAGGATCTCCTTTTCGAGGATCGAGCGCGGAATGTTCCAGGGCGGGTTGAATAAAATATCGTCGACGACGGATTTCAGTTCGGGCGTCTGCTTGTCGACCTCGCCGACGACGACCCGGGTGGAAAACACCGGCTGATTATCACGGAATAACTGGAGCCGCGCGGTTGCTGTGTTGACGACAAGCCGGTCAGCCGGCAGATCCCGCGGCAGCCACCGCAAGCGCTCGAGATTGATCGCTATCTGACGCGCTCGTCGCAGCGCGTCGGCCACGGTCAGTTGCGCGTCATGGCTATGGACGCCGATTCCCAATCCACGGCCGCGGGACGCGGCGAGCGCAAGATAACGCGTATAAGCACCACGCATCGCCAGGTATTCGGGCGATGCCGGGCCGAGCGCCTCGATCACTTTCGCCGGATCGGGTGCCGAGATCGCGTCGTCAAGTGCCGCGACGACATCCACCGACTCCGGGGTCAAATCTTCGTTGTCGTCGCGCTCGTCCACCGGCATTGCGCCTCGCGTCAGGGCGTCGGCATAGGAAAGAAATGCATCGGAAAGCAATAGCTCACGCTCGACCGGCGATATTGCCTTCGAACGCCCGGAGAGAATCGCGCTGTGAAAGCTGACGGGATCGAGGCCCTGATCACTGGCGCTGAGAACGGCGCTCCACAACGCTGCAACCACAGCGGGATGACCATCCCATACCGGCTCGTACCCATGCACGGCGTAAAAGCGACGCAGCAGACGCTCGTGCACCCGCTCACCCGCCACCGTCATTCTACGCGCCGTGTCGAGTTGATCTTCGAGTTCTGTATTTCCGACGAACGGGGTGAGGGTCGGCGGCCTGAGATCGTCATTGGGTGCGGCTGACACACTCGTCACCGCAGCAGCCCCCGGCGGATCGGCGATCGCGCGCGACGGCGTAAGCGCAAGAGCCCCCGCGCTCAGCGCGAGCACGAATGCCCTGCCGGCCGGGAACCTCCTAGCAACGTGCCGAACCGTAGCGGACCTCAGCACCTCACCTCGCTTGCCAGGCTCCCGGCTGTCGATGCCGCCGTCAGGCTGAAGGAGATCGATCGAAATTGCGTTTACCGGTAGAAGGTTGTGGCGCTAGCGCTCGGGCGACAGACTATCACACGCAAACCCGCCCTGCATCCGACGCAATGGGCGGAATTTCGCGGCGAGGTGGCGGATGCCCGAGACGCGGGCAGTAAATTCTGAGCGGAGTCCGACCGGCCCGAGCCGCACCCCCGAAAGCGTCCTGCGCGAAGTCTTTGGATTCACCACTTTCCGTGGTTCCCAACGGGCAGTAATCGAGCAGGTCGCAGCCGGCGGCGACGCGGTCGTGCTGATGCCGACCGGCGGCGGCAAATCATTATGCTACCAGGTTCCGGCTCTGCTGCGCCCGGGGCTGGGCGTAGTTGTCTCACCACTGATCGCCTTGATGAAGGACCAGGTCGATGCGCTTAGGCAGGCAGGCGTTAGAGCCGCCGCGCTAAACTCGCGGCTGTCTCCGGTTGAAGCGGCCGAGATCGAACATGCGGTCGGCGCCGGCGGGCTCGACCTGCTTTATGTGTCGCCCGAACGGCTGATGACCCCACGCTGCCTCGATCTGCTCGGACGTTCCCGGCTCTCTCTCTTCGCCATCGACGAGGCGCATTGCATTTCACAATGGGGCCATGATTTCCGCCCCGAATACCAGCGATTGTCGATCCTCAAACAGCGCTTTCCGGCCGTGCCATTGCTCGCGCTGACCGCTACCGCGGACGCGCCGACGCGGCAGGACATCATCGCCCAGCTCGGGCTCGACCGCGCCCCGGTTTTCGCTGCCGGCTACGACCGGCCGAACCTGTTTTACCGCATCGTCGCCAAGCGCAGCCCGCTCGAGCAGCTTTGGAAATTTCTCGCTGCCGATCATCCGGCCGATGCCGGGATCGTCTACTGCTTCACCCGCAAAGCGGCTGAGGAAACTGCGAGCTGGCTCGCTGCGCGCGGGCGCACGGCGCTGACCTATCATGCCGGTCTCGACGGCGCGACGCGCGAGCGCAACCAGGAGCGTTTTCTGCGCGAGGAGGGCGTCGTCGTCGCGGCGACGATCGCCTTCGGCATGGGAATCGACAAGCCCAATGTCCGCTTTGTCGCCCATCTCGACGCGCCAAAAAACCTCGAAGCGTATTATCAGGAAACTGGCCGCGCCGGGCGCGACGGACTGCCGGCCGATGCGTGGATGAGCTACGGCATCGCAGACGTCATGAACCTGCTGCGGCTGATCGACGCGGGCGATGCGGCCGAACGTCAGCGCCGCATCGAACGGCAGAAGATCGAGGCGCTGATCGGCTATTGCGAGACGATGTCCTGCCGGCGGCAGGTGTTGCTCGGCTATTTCGGCGAGCGCGACCATCCGCCCTGCGGTAACTGCGACAATTGCCGCGAGCCGGTCGCGAGCTGGGAGGGAACCATCGCCGCGCAAAAGGCGCTCTCCGCGGTCTACCGGACCGGGCAGCGCTTTGGCGCGCATTACCTCGTCGATGTATTGCTCGGCGCCGACAGCGAGCGGATCAAGCGGCTCGGACATGATCGGCTGAAGACCTTTGCCATCGGTACCGAACTCGACCGCCGCGGCTGGCTTTCGGTCTTCCGTCAACTGGTCGCGCAGGGGTTCGTCATACCCGATCTCGGGGGACATGGCGGTCTCTCGCTGGCTCCGGCGGCAGCAGAAATCCTGCGCGGCAGCAAAACCGTGCATTTCCGCCTCGATCCGGGCCAGCGAGGGCAGAAGGCTCGCTCGCGGGACCAAAAATCGGCGTCGGTGGCCGCTGGTCTCGACCCTACTGGGCAGAGTTTGTGGGAGGCATTGCGCGCCTGGCGACTGGAAGAGGCACGCCGCCAGGAGTTACCGCCCTACGTGATCTTTCACGATACGACGCTGATCGAGATCGCGCGCCACCGGCCGGCCTCGCCGACCGCGCTGGGCGAAATCCCTGGGATCGGCCGCAGCAAGCTCGAACGCTACGGCAGCGCCGTCATCGCCGTCGTCGCGGCGACGACAGAATGAAAATCGTCGCTTGCTTAACATATCATCAAGGATTTTATCGCAGCCTGCGCGAGATTTAAATCATGGAGAACCCGATGCGTGCGTTTTATACCAGATTAGTCAAGGATGATGCCGGTGTGACGGCCATCGAGTATGGGCTGATTGCGGCTCTCGTCGCAGTCGTCTGCATCGCCGCGTGGAGTTTGCTCGGCAGCCATCTCAGCACCACCTTTGGCAACATCGCCAACAGCGTCTGAGCCAAGAAGACGTCGGCCGTCGTCAGGTAACGCTCGGCGGCGCCGCTTGCGGCGTCGAGCGCTGACACTCACTGCACTGCAAATCTCAGAGGCGATGTGGCCCCCACCGCTGTGCCGAACGGCCGACCGCAGTTTAGGCGAGGTCAGCTCTGCCGCGAAGTGCTCGTATCGATTAAGAAACTTGCTCGCAACGAGTTGGGCGTCACGGTAATCGAATACGCATTCATTGCGGGACTGGTGGCGATTGCGATTGTCGCCATAGTGACAACCTTGGGCACTTCGGTCAGCGGCCTCCTGTTCGGCCCAGTGCTCAGCGGGTTTTGAGGCCGAGCGCCGAGGGCGCTCAGCTGCCTGAGGTATTCGGTGGGTCAGTCCCAAATTGGCCTCTACTTCGCCCGCTGTACTTTCGGCGACCGCCGACGAGCACCCGAACCCGAACCGCATGTGTGCAGCGCATGTCAACACAACCGGTGATTAAGCTTTGATCAAGCTCTTTACGCGACCCTGTGCACGACGTAGCTCCAGGAGAAGGACACGATGCGCGAAATGATCTTAAGGTATATTCCGGATGATGCCGGAGTAACCGCTATCGAATACGGGTTGATCGCGGCTCTGGTCGCGGTGGTCTGCATCGCCGCGTGGAGTTTGCTCGGCAGCAGCCTGAGCACGATCTTCAACGGTATTGCCGGCAGCGTCTGAAACGGCAAATCCATGACCGGCCGGCGCTCGATCGCTCGGGCGTCGGCTCGCCTATATGACCTGCTGCGCTCGCACGAAATCGGCGCCGCCGGAAACGTGTGTGACACATTTCGTTAGGAACGTGTCGGACATCGAGCCGACCACGGCCCCCAGCCGCGCGCAATTGCTGGACAGTCGGCTTGTCTCCCGCCTCTGCGGCATTCTATTGGCAGTCGAAATCGCTCTTTTCCTATTCCTGGCCGCAGGCTCGTACGGCCTGATCGTCCCGTTGCCGAAGCCGACGAGCACCGATTTCGTAAGTTTTTACGCCGCCGGAGGTTTGGCCGATCTCGGGACGCCGGAGCTCGCTTACAATAGAGACGCGCACTATGCCGCTGAAGAACGGGCGACCGAACCCGGGATCGTCTATAACTTCTTCTATTATCCCCCGGTTTTCTTGCTGCTGTGCGGCGCCCTTGCGCGCCTGCCCTATCTCACCGCATTTGTTGTCTTTGAAGCGACGACCTTCGGATTTTATCTCCTTGTTCTGCGCAGTATCCTTGGCGAGCGCGGTGTGGCGATTCTGGTGCCGCTTCTCGCTTTTCCGCCAGTACTTTGGACTATTGGCTTAGGACAGAACGGATTTTTGACCGCAGGGCTGTTCGGAGCCGCGACGCTGCTCATCGATCGGCGACCGGCGATTGCAGGCCTTTTGTTCGGAGCCTTGTGCGTAAAGCCGCATTTTGCGCTACTGGTCCCGGTCGCGCTCGCCGCCGGCGGTCGATGGCGCGCTTTTGCTGCTGCCTTCGCCTGTGTTGCCACCCTCTGCCTGTTGTCGCTGGTCGTTTTTGGCTGGCCGACATGGCATGCGTTCCTGACGGCGGTGGCGGGATCTCAGGCTGTCTACGCCTCCGGACGAATCCCGTTCGGCGGCTTTGTGACCCCGTTCGGCGCGGCAATGTTGCTCGGCGCCACGGCAACCCTCGCTGGAATCGTGCAGGCCGGCGCGACCATAGTGGCCGTCGGTTTCGTTGGTTGGGTCTGGCGCCGCGGTCTGCCGCTGCCCATCCGAGCGGCGAGCCTCGTTTCGGCCACGCTCGTCGCTGTCCCGCTGGCGCTGTTCTATGATCTCGTGTCGGCGGGGATCGTCTCTGCCTGGCTGCTGCGTGGCGAGGCAGAATATTGTTTGCCGGAATGGGGGAAAGCGGCGATCGCTGCGCTCTATGTGCTGAGCCTCAATCCACGTGGGATTGCCGCACATTTGCATTTCCCAGCCGGCCCCCTTACCGCCGTGGCGCTTGCGACGATCGTGGCCACAATTGCCTTCCACGGCCGGCGGACGGTAAAGCGCTATACGCCTGGCGGGCAGCAGGCAGCGCGACAACCACGCGCTGCAGCAGGCCCTTGATCAGCCTCCATTTCAACGATCCGACCTATCGCTCCGGCGTGAGCCGCCGCCACGGTATTGCTGTAGTCTGGTCGAGCGCAGACCCGGCAATCCGTGGGATTCGAACGCCTGCTGCCAACTGAGGAACTCCTCTTCCGAGAGCTGGTAGCGGCGGCATGCTTCCTCACGGGTGAGCACGTCGTTCGCCACGGCGGTCACGACCGCTGCCTTGCGGCGGAACGTCCACCGTTTGACATCGGGTGGCGGCAGCTCGGGCATTGCACAGGCCGGATCAGCCACGGCGCGAAGGTCCATCGGTCCCCCGTTCGCCGATCGCGAATGTCCAAACCAACCGCACGCGGTGGGCAGCCGCGGCCTTGTTCTCGTGTCGCTGCATAGCGTGTATAATTCCGGCCCAATCGCTTCGATCGCGGCTGAGCCAGCCGTATCCGTGACCGCCCCTCGACGATACCCTGCCAGGTTGAGCGCGAACCTCGACTTTCTGCCGCTGCGCTTAGAATTACGCCGAAATTGAATAATTCTTCCACAATAATAATAGTTAATTTAGAAATATCTATGGTTAACCTAGCGAGCAACGATGTTTTAAGCTTAAGGTGTGTCACTAGGGCTGACGCCGCCTTTGGACTTTGCCCAACGACCCAGCAACGGGCATGACGGGCGGATCATCCAGTAATGAAGAGCGGAGCCCAGCGACGCATCATCGGCGCGCTTGCCGCTATCGATCGCCTCCTACGTCCCCATCTGTCGCGGCGGCAATTTCAAGAGAAAACCCATCGGCCCTACCCGATCGACGCGAGCTATCGGCGAATTACAGCACCCGCGCCCCGCGCACCGCCAGGGCCAAAGCGCGGACATCGGCAAGCACTGCGTCGACAAGACCCGGCTTGGCGCGGCCCTCACGGTCGAGATTGACGGCGAGCCGCTGGACGAGCGACGAACCGACAACCGCGGCGTCGGCCGCCCGCGCCACGGCGGCAGCTTGCTGCGGGTTCTTGATGCCAAACCCGACTGCGACCGGCAGCGGGGTGAACCGGCGCAACCGGGCGACCGCGGTGGCGACCGCGGCGGTATCGGCCGAGCGCGTGCCGGTGATCCCGGCAATCGCTACGTAATAGATAAAGCCGCTGGCGTGCTCGACGATCCGAGGGAGGCGGACCCGATCGCTGGTCGGCGTCGCCAGTCGGATGACGTCGAGCCCGGCAGCGCGCGCCGGAAGGTTCAGTTCCTCGTCCTCCTCAGGCGGCAGATCAACGACGATGACCCCGTCGACCCCGGCATCGAGGGCGTCGCCGACGAAACTCTCGGCGCCGTAGCGATAGATCGGGTTGTAGTAGCCCATCAAAACGATCGGGATCGCTTCGTCCCTGCTGCGCAGCGCGCGCACCATCGCCAGGGTGCCGCGCAAGGTCATCCCCGCCTTCAACGCGCGCTGGCCCGCCTCCTGGATTGCCGGACCATCGGCCATCGGGTCGGAGAACGGCATGCCAATCTCGATCAGGTCAGCCCCCGCGGCGGCCAGGCCGCCATACAGCTGGGCCGAGGTGTCGCGATCGGGGTCGCCCGCGGTCAGATAAGCGACGAGCCCGGCGCGCCCCTCCTCGCGCATTGCCGCAAAGCGCTTTTCGATCCGGCTCACAGCCCAACCCCCAGATGCTCGGCGACGGCAAAGATGTCCTTGTCGCCGCGCCCGCACATGTTCATCACGATCAAATGGTCGCGCGGCAAGGTGGGCGCGATCTTGGCAACATGGGCAAGCGCATGCGCCGGCTCGAGCGCCGGGATGATCCCTTCGAGTCGGCTCGACAGCTGAAACGCATCGAGCGCCTCGCGGTCGGTGATCGATACATATTGCACCCGGCCCAGATCGTGCAGCCAGGCATGCTCGGGGCCGATGCCCGGATAATCGAGACCGGCCGAAATCGAATGCGCGTCGCGGATCTGTCCATCCGCGTCCTGCAACAGGTAGGTACGGTTGCCGTGCAGGACCCCCGGTTGGCCGCCGTTCAGGGATGCTGCGTGCAATCCGGTCTCGATCCCGTGGCCGCCGGCCTCGACGCCGATCATCGCCACCGCGGGCTCGTCAAGAAACGGGTGAAAGAGTCCCATCGCATTCGAGCCGCCGCCGATACAGGCGACGAGCGTATCGGGCAGCCGGCCTTCGGCCTGCTCCAGCTGGGCGCGGGTCTCATGACCAATCACCGATTGGAAGTCGCGCACCATCGCCGGATAGGGATGCGGCCCGGCGACCGTACCGATCACGTAGAACGTGTCGTCGACATGGGCGACCCAGTCGCGCAATGCCTCGTTCATCGCGTCCTTCAGGGTCGCCGTGCCGGAGTGCACCGGCACCACCTCGGCGCCGAGCAGTTTCATGCGGAAGACATTGGGCTTTTGCCGCTCGATGTCGGTGGCGCCCATATAGACGACGCAGGGCAGGTCGAAGAGGGCGCAAGCCGTCGCCGTCGCTACCCCGTGCTGGCCCGCGCCAGTCTCGGCAATGATGCGGCGCTTTTTCATCCGCCGCGCCAGCAGCACCTGGCCAAGCACGTTGTTGATCTTGTGCGCGCCGGTATGGTTGAGCTCGTCGCGCTTCAGATAGAGCTTGGCGCCGCCGAAATGCCTGGTCAGCCGCTCGGCGAAATAGAGTGGACTCGGCCGCCCGACGTAATATTCAAGGTAATAGTCGAGCTCGCCCTGAAACAAGGGATCGGTGCGCGCCTCGCCATAGGCCACCTCGACCGCAAGCACCAGCGGCATCAAGGTCTCGGCGACGAATCGCCCGCCATAGATGCCGAAATGGCCGCGCTCGTCGGGCCCGCCGCGAAAACTGTTCGGGACTCGCATCACCCTTCCTCTCGGCCAGAATCTCTCCACTCAGGGGTTTGCTTGGCCGGATCAAGCCCGGCCATGGCGAAGTGAACCTTGCGTTTGCGACTGAACACTAGAGTGCGTGGGCAGCTGCGAGAAAGGCACGGATCTTATGGGGAGCCTTTTCCCCGGGACGGCTTTCGACACCGGAGGAAACGTCAACGCAAGCCGCTCCCGAAATGCGTACTGCCTCGGGCAGCAGCTCCGCGGTCAGCCCGCCCGAGAGCATCCACGGAAGCCGCCACTCTCGGCCGGCGATCAGCCGCCAGTCGAAGGCCAGACCGTTGCCGCCCGGCAGCGCATCGGGCCGGGGTGGCTTCGCATCGAACAGCAGAAGGTCGGCGGCGTTCTGATAGGGTTCTGCGCGGGAGAGGTCGTCCGCGCCGGCAATCGGCACCGCCTTCATCACTTTACGATCAAATCGCAGCTTGGCCTCGGCGACCCGCCGCGGGCTCTCGCTGCCGTGGAACTGCAGGATGTCGATCGGCGCCGCAGCGAGCGTGGCCGCGATCATTTCGTCGTCGGCGTCGACGAATAGTCCGACACGGGCAATTCCGGCAGGAACTGTAGCGCAGAGCTGCGCCGCTCGCTCCGGCGTCACCGCGCGCGGGCTCGGCGGATAGAACACAAAACCGAGATAGGCGGCTCCGCCGTCGACAGCGGCGGCTACAGCCGCATCGCTCGAAAGCCCGCAAATCTTCGCGGCGACGCTCATTCCTGTTTAGGCGACGGCCGCGGCTCGCCGCGATCCCGCCCCAGCACCTCGAGCTGCCGGGTGAGCGCGTCGATCTGCGCCTCGAGCCGCTTTAGCCGCGGATCCTCGCCGGCTGCTGGCGTCCCATCGGTCACCGGCGCCCCATCGGCCGCCGGCGGCTTTTCCTCGGTGCCATAAGGAGCCAACATACCCAGCGCTCGTTGGAACAGCGCCATGTTCTGCTTACCCATCTCCTCGAACTGCCCGAACGGGAAGATGCCGAACGTCGCCTGCAGGCTTTTGCGCATCTGTTCCTGGTTGCGGCCAAAGGCGACCATTGCCTGTTCGAGATAGCCAGGCACCAAAAACTGCATGCTGTCCCCATAAAACCCGATCAGCTGACGCAGAAAACTGATCGGCAGCAGATTTTGGCCCTTCTGCTCCTGCTCGACTATGATCTGGGTCAGCACCGAGCGGGTAATGTCTTCGCCGGTCTTCGCGTCATGAGCGACAAAATCGCCGCCCTCCTTGATCAGCTTGGCGAGGTCGTCGAGGGTGACATAACTGCTGGTGGCGGTGTTGTAGAGCCTCCGGTTGGCGTATTTCTTGACGACCACTGGCTTGCTGCCGCCGGGTTTTTCGCTGTTCGGGGTATTCATGCGCGCGCCATCTCCCCTCGGGACAGTCATCCACCATAACAATACAACGTTTCGGCGCGATCGCCTCATCAAAGACGCCGCCGTCGCTATGGCCGCATTATTCCTTGCGATGACCGACCTCGGAGACCAGCCGGGCCTCGGGCCAGCGCAGAATAATCCAGTTCTACGAGCTCCGAAAGGCTCCGAGGACCATCGGACCAGCCATGACTCCACCACCGATGGACTTCGCGCGGCCACGCTCCTACATTGGCCGGCATCTGCCTAGTTGAGCCGAAACATTGCGAGGAGTATCTCCCGATGGCCGATATCGTCATTGCCGGCGCCGCGCGCACCCCGGTCGGGGCGTTCAACGGGGGGCTTGCCAGCCTGCCCGCACACAAGCTCGGCGAGGTTGCGATCGTCGAGGCGCTACGCCGCGCCGAGGTTGAGCCTAAGGAGGTATCCGAGGTCATCATGGGCCAGATCCTCGCCGCCGGCGAGGGTCAGAACCCGGCCCGGCAGGCGGCGATCGGGGCCGGTCTCCCTTTCGAGGTGACCGCCTATGGCGTCAACCAGCTGTGCGGGTCGGGGTTGCGCACCGTGGCGCTCGGCTACCAGGCGATCCGCAACGGCGATTCCGAGATTGTCGTGGCGGGCGGGCAGGAGAGCATGAGCCAGGCGCCGCACTGCATCCATCTGCGCAACGGCGTCAAGATGGGCGATGCCGAACTCGTCGACACGATGATCCGCGACGGGCTGTGGGACATTTTCAACGGCTACCACATGGGCAATACCGCCGAGAACGTCGCGCAACGCTGGCAGATCACCAGGGAGCAGCAGGATTCGTTTGCCGTCTCCTCGCAGGGCAAGGCTGAATCCGCTCAGAAAGCCGGGCGCTTCAACGACGAGATCGTCCCGGTCAAGATCGTGACGCGGCGTGGCGAAACCGCCGTCGACACCGACGAGCATCCTAAGCACGGCACTACCTTTGAGGTACTGGCCAAATTGCGCCCGGCCTTCGACAAAAACGGCACGGTCACGGCCGGCAACGCCTCAGGCATCAACGACGGGGCGGCCGCGGTGGTGCTGATGACGGCCGAGGCCGCTGCCAAACGCGGCGTGCGCCCGCTTGCGCGCATCGTCTCGTGGGCGACGGCCGGGGTCGACCCCGCGATCATGGGGTCGGGACCGATCCCGGCAAGCCGCATGGCGCTCAAAAAGGCCGGTTGGGCGGCCGGCGACCTCGACCTGATCGAGGCCAACGAAGCGTTCGCCGCGCAGGCCTGCGCGGTCAACAAGGACCTTGGCTGGAACGTCGACAAGGTTAACGTCAACGGCGGTGCCATCGCTCTCGGCCACCCGATCGGAGCTTCCGGCGCGCGGGTGCTGATCACGCTGCTTTACGAAATGCAGCGGCGCAATGCGAAGAAGGGGCTGGCGACACTGTGCATCGGCGGCGGCATGGGAATTGCTATGTGTCTTGAGCGCGACTAGCGCGGGAGGCGAACCCACGAGGGAGGAACGCATGGCGAGGGTGGCGGTGGTCACCGGGGGGACGCGCGGCATCGGCCGGGCGATCTCGGAGACGCTCGCGAATGGCGGCTATCGGGTCGCGGCGACCTACGCCGGTAACGATGCGGCGGCGCAGCAGTTCAACGCCGAGACCGGCATTCCGGTGTTTAAATTTGACGTGTCGGACTTCCGGGCCTGCGCCGATGGCGTCAGGACGATCGAAGCAGCGCTTAGCCCGATTGAAGTGCTGGTGAACAATGCCGGAATCACCCGCGACGCGACCATGCACCGCATGAACTGGGAGCAATGGAATGCGGTAATCCAGACTAACCTTGCTTCTTGCTTCAATATGTCGAGGCAGGTCATCGAAGGAATGCGCGCGCGCGGTTTTGGCCGCATTGTCAATATCGGCTCGATCAACGGCCAGGCCGGGCAATACGGGCAAGTCAACTACGCCGCGGCGAAGTCCGGCATCCACGGCTTTACCAAAGCTCTGGCACAGGAGGGTGCCGCGCGCGGCATTACCGTCAACGCCGTGGCGCCGGGCTATGTCGACACCGAGATGGTGCGCGCGGTACCGGCCGACGTGCTCGAGAAGATCATTGCCCGCATCCCCGTCGGCCGCCTGGGCAAGGCCGAGGACATCGCCCGCACGGTCCTGTTCCTGGTCGCCGATGACGCCGACTTCATCACCGGCTCGACCCTCTCGGTCAACGGCGGCCAGCACATGTATTAGAGGATGCCGATCGACCGGAGAGTTTTGCTCGCGTTTCCGGTGTTGTTCTCGGGGACCGGTTCGGTAGAGGCGGCGGCGACGTACCAAAACCTCGAATACCATGAGGGCCGACTGATATGGCCGGGGGGAAGCGCACGGGCGACGGTTGGCCGCAACGGGGTCGCCGCGAACAAGAGGGAGGGCGACGGCGCCACCCCGGCCGGGACTTTTCCGTTGGGCTCGGGGTTCTACCGGCCGGATCGGATGGCGCCACCCCACTCGGGCCTACCTGTTCGCGCCTTGTCGCCGCAGGACGCCTGGGTGGACGACCCGGCCGACCACAATTATAACCGCCTCGTTTCCCTGCCCTACCCCGCCCACACTGAGCAGATGTGGCTCGAGGATGCCGTCTACGACCTCTTGGTCGTGATCGGCTACAACATGGATCCAGTCGTGCCTGGCGTGGGCAGCGCGATCTTCCTGCACATCGCGCGTCCCGACTTCTCCCCGACGGCGGGCTGTATAGCGGTCGAAAAGGATGTCCTTGTCCGCTTGATGCCGCTGCTCGGCCTTGGCAGCGCGATCACGGTCCGCAGCTAATCTTGGCTGCAGTCGGCGAGACTCGTCCCAGGCTAGATCAGCGCGCGCAGCAACGCCGCGGCTCAGCTGCTGCGCGGAGGTCGGTCTCTGAATATGAACAGGACCGCAGCGCCGAGGGCGATCAGCACTGCGAACGCCCAGCATAACATGATGGTGACAATAACCGGATTCCACAAAAACGGAGAAACGTAACGCTGGATCCCTGCCTGGACGAGATTGAGGCTCGACCGACTGAGCTCGTACCACAATTGGCCGAGCGCGACCGGCGCCCAAATCTTCCTGTCGATCCACACCATCACGTCACGCGTCAGCACGGAGAGCCCGGCAAGCAACACAAGCCAGCCGATTACCCGCCCGACGATCATCGCGGCCACCCTTTGCCCTTTCTCGTAGTAGAAGTGGCCCGTTGCACGCCGTGTACAACAGCTGCGCAGCAAGCGCTCATTGTAACATCGAACCGCAACCTTGACGGCGGCCCGGGGCTCTGCCGATAATCGTGCGTCCAAGGGGTGCCCCGTCAGGGGGCTGAGATGCCGCCGGCCCGACCGTTCCTATCAAGAGCGGGTAGCGGGGCGCGGAAACCCTTCGAACCTGATCCGGGTCGTGCCGGCGTAGGGACAGGAACGCATCGGCTGCAGCCGACCTCCCCTTCGCGGATACTCCGGATCTTCGTTCAACCGGCGCAACGGAGACCGACGATGCCCGATTCCGCTCCACTCTCATCCGCGAAACTCATGCCGAAGGTCGAGGAGTTGCAGGTCACCACCGGGTCGTTCCCGGCCTCGCGCAAGGTCTATGTGCCGGGCCGGTTCCACCGAGAGATTTCGGTCGCGATGCGCGAGATCGACCTCGAGGCTTCGTCCGGCGAACCGGCGGTTCGTGCCTACGATACCTCGGGCCCTTACTCGGATCCGGCGGTCGAAACCGACATCCAGCACGGGCTGCCGGAGCTGCGCAAATCCTGGATCCTAGCGCGCGGCGATGTCGAATTCTACCAAGGCCGCGAGGTCAAGCCCGAGGATAACGGCTTACGCAGCGGCGAAGCGAGTGCCGTGTCGCTGTTTGATCGCGGCCGTCGCCAGGTGCTGCGCGCGAAGGCGGGTGCGGCGACGACCCAACTCGCCTATGCCCGGCGCGGGATTATCACCCCGGAGATGGAATACGTCGCGATCCGCGAAAACCTCGGGCACGAAAAGATGCTGCGGCAAGGCGAGATCGACGGTGAATCGTTCGGCGCTTCGATCCCCGATTATGTGACACCGGAATTCGTGCGCGACGAGATCGCGCGCGGCCGCGCGATCATCCCCAACAACATCAATCATCCGGAAACCGAGCCGATGATCATCGGCCGGAATTTCCTGGTCAAGGTCAATGCCAATATTGGCAACTCGATCGTCACCTCCTCGGTCGCCGAGGAAGTCGAAAAGATGGTATGGGCGACGCGCTGGGGCGCCGACACGGTCATGGACCTGTCGACCGGGCGAAATATCCACACGATCCGCGAATGGATCGTGCGCAACTCGCCGGTGCCGATCGGCACCGTGCCGATCTATCAGGCGCTCGAAAAGGTCGGAGGCAAGGCCGAAGAGCTGACCTGGGAATTGTTCCGCGACACCTTGATCGAGCAGGCCGAGCAGGGGGTCGACTACTTCACGATCCATGCCGGCGTCAGGCTCGCCTACATCCCTCTGACTGCCGCGCGCGTCACCGGCATTGTCTCGCGCGGCGGCTCGATTATGGCGAAATGGTGCCTTGCCCACCACCAGGAGAGTTTCCTCTACACCCATTTCCGCGAGATCAACGAGATCATGCGGGCCTATGACGTGAGCTACTCATTGGGCGACGGGCTGCGACCGGGATCGATTGCCGACGCCAACGACCGCGCCCAATTCGCCGAGCTCGAAACCTTGGGTGAGTTGACTAAGCTCGCCTGGGACCAGGACGTGCAGGTCATGATCGAAGGCCCGGGCCATGTGCCGATGCACAAGATCAAGATCAACATGGAAAAGCAGCTCGAGGAATGCGGCGAAGCGCCGTTTTATACGCTGGGCCCGCTGACGACAGACATCGCACCCGGCTATGACCACATCACATCAGGCATCGGCGCGGCGATGATCGGCTGGTTCGGCACCGCGCTGCTCTGCTACGTGACGCCGAAGGAGCATCTCGGCCTGCCTGACCGCGACGATGTCAAGACCGGTGTCATCACCTACAAGATCGCCGCCCACGCCGCCGATCTGGCTAAGGGCCACCCGTCCGCGCGCGAGCGCGATGACGCCTTGTCGAGGGCGCGGTTCGAGTTTCGCTGGCGCGATCAATTCAACCTGTCCCTCGACCCGGAAACCGCCGAGAAGTTCCACGACCAGACCCTGCCGGCCGACGGCGCCAAGCTCGCGCATTTCTGCTCGATGTGCGGCCCGAAATTCTGCTCGATGCAGATCACCCAGGAGATACGCGACTACGCGCGCGCGGGGATGGAGGAAAAGTCAAAAGCCTTCCTTGAGCAGGGCGCCGAGATCTACACCGACGAGCGCGGCCAGCCGCGCGCGGCAGCGGATTGAAGCCAAGCGGAGCAAACCCCCACTCTAACCCTCCCCCGCTCGCCGGGGAGGGCATGGCAGGGAGCAAGGAGGGTCGCCGCTACCCCGATCGTCCGATTGTCGGGGTGCTGGCGGTGGTGTTGCGCGACGAGCGCGCGCTCGTCGTGCGCCGCGCCAATCCGCCAATGGCCGGGCGCTGGGGGTTCCCGGGTGGTGTCCTCGAATTGGGTGAAACCGTCGCCGAGGGGGCGATGCGCGAACTCTTCGAGGAAACCGGCGTCGTTGCCGATCCGATCGGGCCGCTGACCGTGATCGACACGATCGATCGCGACGACGAGGGCCGGGTCCGCTACCACTACACCCTCGTCGCGGTGAACGGCAGCTGGCGGTCGGGCGAAGGCACGCCGGGCGATGACGCTGACGAAGTCGCGTGGCTCAGCCGCGCCGAGATCGTCGACGGCGGATTACCAACCGCCCCCGCGCTGTTGCCGCTAATCGATCTGACGCTCAACCGCCGCAGCTGACCATCATCTTCAGGCTGAATTCAGCACGTCCAGCGGCCGTCGATGCTGACACCGGTCTGTGCTCGACGCCCTGCTTCGGGCGTCGCCAGCGCGCGGACCGGGGTCAGGACGTCCAGTGGCCGTCAGTCCACACCCAGCCGTGGGATTCCTGCTCCCAATAGCCCGGCATCCAGTTTGCGGTCGGCGCCGGACGCTGAATATATTGACCCGGCGTCCATACATACTTTGCGCCGTTCCAGTTCCAGTGGCCGACCAGCCAGAGCGAGTTCGGCGCGGGGGCGGGCGGCGGGATCTCGGCCAGTATCGCCGGGGGAGGATAGGGCGCCGCGATAGCCGCCATGCCCATGGTCAAGTTAGCGCTCGGGGTAGCGCAGCCGCCCAAAGCCGCAGCGCACAGCACCACCAGGGCAAACCCGACTGCGCGATCGAACTGCTGCATCCAATCCTCCCGTCTGCAGCGCGGGTTGACCCCGCTTTGCTGCCGATTTCAGCCTCCACACGATCCCTTGCGGACCGGTCCGGCTAGCTTTCCTCGACGGTTTTTGCCGAAGACGGCGGCTGTCATCATTCGCCGCTCTATTGCACATCCGAGACAGTTTTATGTTACACGACAGCTCGAAGAAACGCTAGGCCCATCGTGCCAGTCAGCCGCAGAATTTCGGACAGCTCGCGGCCACTGAACGGATTGGAAAGGCACGGGGACTACAGCCCGAGATAGAATTTGCGGACGAGCTCGTTGTTGTTGAGTTCGTCGGCGGATTTGCCTTCGAAGGCAATCTTGCCATGGACGATGACGTAGCCGCGGTCGGCAATGCGAACCGCCTGGTTGAAATTTTGCTCAGCCATCAGCACGGTTAACTGGTAGCGCTCTTTCAATTCTTGGATCTTTTCGATCGTGCGCTTGACCAACACCGGGGCGAGGCCGACCGAGGGCTCGTCGATCAGCAGGATCTTTGGCGCCGACATCAATGCCCGCGCCAGGGCCAGCATCTGCTGCTCACCGCCGCTCATGCTACCGGCGAGTTGACGCCGCCTTTCGCGTAATGCCGGAAAGGTCTCGTAGGACGATTCAAGATTGCCGGCGATCTCGGCCCGTGCGGTCGGGCGGAACGCGCCCAGCAGCAAATTCTCCTCGACGGTCAGCTTGGGGAACAGCCGCCTCCCCTCGGGCACCAAGCTAATGCCGAGATCGACGATCTCCTCAGTGGAACGGCCGACAAGATTATGCCGTTTGCCGTCGATCTCGGCGACGATGCTGCCGGCCATAGGCGTCACGATGCCCATGACGCATTTCATCAGGGTGCTCTTGCCGTTGCCGTTGGTCCCGAGCAGCACCACGGTTTCGCCTGCCGCCACCGTCAGCGACACGTCTTCAAGCACGCGCACCGCGGCATAGCCGGCATCGACGCCGGCGATCGAGAGGCTACTCGCCAAGATAGGCCCTCTCGACCTCGGGGTTGCGGATCGCCTCCTGCGGCTCCCCGTCGGCGATCTTCTGCCCAGCCACCAGCACGACCAGCCGGGTCGAAAAGCTCATGACTGCGCGCATGATGTGCTCGATCAAAACGATCGTGATCCCGGATTGGTTGAGGCGGGTTAGCACCGCCAGGATCTCCTCGACCTCGGAGGGCGACAGCCCGGCCATCGACTCGTCGGCAAACAACAGCCGCGGCGCGCTTGCCACCGCGCGGGCGAGTTCGAGCTTGCGCATCTCGACCTGGGTCAGGTCGCGCGGCAGCCGGCGCGCTTTATCGGCAAGGCCGACATCGTCAAGGAGCTGCAGGCAGCGCTCCTCGATTACGCCGCTGCGGAGGCGCGCGCTGGAGCGGGCGTTGACCGTGTAGAGCAGCGGGATGCGCAGATTGTCGACGAGGCTCATCGTGCGAAATGGTCTCGGCAATTGAAAACTGCGAGCGAGCCCGAGCCGGGTGCGCTTATAGGCGGGCGTTCCGTCGAGCCGTCGGCCATCGAACGTGATGCTGCCGGCATCGTGGCGCAACGTCCCGCAAAGGCAATTGACCAAGGTACTCTTTCCCGAGCCGTTGGGGCCGATCAGCCCTAACCTTTCGCCGTCGGCGATGGCGAGATTGATGTTTTCGAGCGCGACAAACCCGCCAAAATGCTTGCCGAGCCCGCTCGCTTCGAGCAATGGCGGAGCGGTTTGGGCCATCACCGCTCCATGGCGCGGCGACGCGCTTGCACCAGCCCGACGATCCCGTTGGGCGCGATGATCACAAAGGCGATCAACAGCAGCCCGACGATCAGCAAGTTCAACGCCGAGGAGATCGTCACCGTCGCGACCTGCTGGATCGTGCCCAGCAGGATCGCGCCGATCAGCGGGCCGATCCAACTGGTCATGCCGCCGATCAACGGCATCGCTACGCTGTTGACCGCATAGGATAGGTTAAAGCTCGAAACCGGATCGAGATAGGTCACGTAGTAAGGCAGTGGCGCCCCTGACATGCCCATCAGCGCGCCGCTCAAGGTGGTGGCGATCAGCTTGAGCCGCAAAGTCGGCACGCCGCTCGCCTCGGCCGCCTGCTCGTCATCGCGGATCGCGGCGAGGCCGAGCCCAAGCCGAGAACGCTCGATCGTTCGCGCGACCGCCACCGCCAGCCAACTGAGCAACAGCATCAAAGAGTAGAGATACTGAATGTAGCTGCCATGGATCGGCGACTTCTGCGGCCGGATGATGTAAATGCCGCGCGAGCCCCCGACAAAGTCCCAATTAACGATCAGGGTCTGGGCCACAATCGCCAAGGCCAACGTCGCAATGGCGAAAAACACCCCCTTCAGCCGCAGAGTCAGATAGCCCATACCGAAGCCGAGGAGGCCAGAGACCAGTCCGGCGACCAGGATCATCACTGGGATTGGGACCGAACTCAGCTTGTGGAGGACGACCGAACTGTAGGCGCCGAAGGCGAAAAACGCACCGGTTCCGAAATTGGTGTAGCCGGTATAGCCGCCGAGGATGTTCCAAGCGGTCGCCAGCACGACGTATTGCAGCACCACATAGGCGGCGAAATAGAAGTACTCGTTCTGGATCTGCCGGCGCGTCAGCAGCAGCAGCGCCGCCGCGGCGAGAAACGATGCCAGCCAAAATTTTCCGGCGCTCATTCTCATCGTCAGCGCCCGAGAATGCCCGCGGGGCGAACCGCGAGGGTGATCAGCAGAAAGCCGAACGCCACAGCAGGCGCCCAGGACGGGCCGTAGAATGTTGCGGTCAGGCTCTCGGCGATGCCGATCAGCATCGCCCCCGCGACCATGCCGGGAAAGCTCGTCAGCCCGCCCAAAACGCAAATCGCGAAAATCCGCCCGATATAGTCGCGGCCGATCGACGGCTCGACCGGCTGGATGATGATCAATAGCGCGCCGGCGACCGAAGCGGTGGCGATCGAAATTCCAAAAGCGATCCGCTTGACCCGGTTCGGGTTGGCGGCCATCAACTGCAACGCCAACCGATCCTGCGACACCGCGAGGATGGCCCGCCCTATAAAGCTGCGCCCGAGAAACACCTGCAGCAGCACCACCATAAGCAAGGATACGACAAACGGGATCAGCATGCGCAACGGCAGGTCGACATAGCCGAAATGCAGGCTCGGGCCGATATAGCGCGCCTCGACAAAGCGATAATCGACACCGAAGATCAGAATTAGCGCCACTTCGCCGACAAACAACAGCCCGAAAAAAAAGGCGAGGCCCTGGATGGATTCTTCGCCGCGCCGCTCGAAGGCATAGTAATAGATTTGATAGACTGCCATCCCGAGCAGAAAGAACAGCGGCGCCATCGCCACGCCGATCAGCACCGGGTCGACGCCGAAGCTCGAGTTGAGCGTGTAGGCTACGAACGAGCCGAGCATGATAAAAGCCGGATGGGCAATGTTAACGATGTCGAGCATGCCGAACGAGATCGTGACTCCGACCGTCACGGCGGCATAAAAGCCGCCGAGCAGCAGACCGGCGATGATCGCGTTGACCGCGAGATCGATCGAAATCGCCATCAGCGCGCGGGCCGCGCTTCGGCGAGCGCACACCCGGCATTGGCGGGTAATCGCGGCATTTCCATCCCTTCGGCAACGTTTCCTCTCGCCGACCGATTAGCAGCATTGGCGGCGGCTGTTAAGGCGTTAGGATGGAACCGCGTATCTCCCATCTCGTAGCCCTGCGAAGCCGCCCGAAAGGGCGGCATCACGCCGTCGGGCAGAAGGGCCCGAGGACCGGAACATCGGCGGGCGGCTCGGACGAGCACCCACCGATGTCCGTAACTAGGCCAGTATTCTCGGCCTGAACAGCCGGAGATCAGTTGTAGTAACTGGTACTGCCGAAGATGGCCCCGCAGGCGGTATTGGCGCCGCTCGTCGGATGGGTATAGACCCCGACGCACCCGTTGGTGCCTCCGCAGATCCCGGCGCTGACACCGGTGGTGTCGCCGCCCGATCCGACCACCGAGACCGGCGCTACTTGCGGAACATAGATAGTGTTTCGAATGCAGTCAGCCGCCACCGAGTGCGAGCCGCTGCCTTGCGGTATCGTCTCGATCAGGACGCTGGTGCCGTCGATCACCCCAAGCGCCGGGACGGCAGCCGCCGCGGCTGGATTACCGCTCGGGCCTAGTTGTCGGCTCGAACCAGTGTAGTAGCGTTGGTCGCCTGAATTGAACCAGACTTCGTCGGAGCCGGTGATGCCGGCTATATGCGAGTAGTTTTTGTTGAGCGCATTGATCACCAGGGTGGTCGTGTCGCTCGGGTTGTTGGCTGGCGTGCAGCCGAGCAGCAGGTTGGAGCTCGGCCCGACCGTGGCGCCATTGGGACTGCAACCGTCTAACGGCACGACACCGGTGTTTGTATTTGGGTCAAATGCACCCAACACGGCGTTCGGTTTGGCAAGCGTAGTCGGGTCGATCACCAGCATCCCGCCATGGCAAGTGATAGCACCCGTAAGCTGGCCATAGTTGCAGCCGGCAGGATTGTTGGCGATGATCGGGATCGAATTATAGAAGCGCTTGGTCTTGGGCTCCCAGGTCGGCTGCTCAAGCGACAGACCGAAGCCGGCAGGGATTATCGTGGGATCGACGGTGATCTGGGTGATGATGCTGACGTTGCTGACCCCGGAGTTGCCGTTAGCGTTGAAAAGCGTGGCGAAGGGTGGGTCTTCCGCGTTGTTGGCGGCCAGGAGCAGTTTGCCGTCGGGCGTCAGGGCCATCTCGTCAACCCGGGTCGTGCCGCCAGTCGAAATGATCTGGGCTGGCGCGATACCAGGTACGCCGTTCGTGTAGGTCGGGATCGAATTGAGGTTGAAGACTTTGAGCGTGCTGTTCCCATCCCCGCCGTAAACCCAGTTGCCGTGCGATGTAACGCCGTCGGGTCCCGATTTGTTGTTATTCACGGTCATCGCGGGGGGAAGATTAAGGACGATACCGACAAAACCGGTCAGCCTAAGGGTGAACCTGTTGGACGCGGTGTTGATGACCTCGATCCCCGCGTTCGAGCGATCGCCGAAATAGTACTGGTTTAGCCAGGGGTTGGACCAGCTGATGTCGAACGACCTCAGTGGGTTGCCCGGAATTTGCACGGCGGTTAGACATCTGGTTTCGGTGGTCGCCGGCGCTCCGGGCCCCTCACACGGCTGGGCGAGGGCAGGCGTCGCGAGCGATACGCCGGCGAATAGCGCCGCCACCAACGCCGAGGACCGAAAGTATCTTTTCAGTTCGGCATACACAAAACTATCATTTTGAAGCACTTGTCCCTCCCGTTGCGAGTTATTCTCGATAGCGCGTTTGGGTTAACTCCACGCATGGCGAACAATATCGGGACATACTGAATAGTCAACGGCTTTGAACGGCTTTTAGACGAATTTTTGACGCATTCGCCCTGATTTAAGCTTAACGTAAGCTTTGTTTAATTATGTCATTAATATGACAATTAGCGGATTCCCCTAAAGCGGGCCAGCCTCCAGTGAGCAGGCCTCGCTGGCCTGAGGCGCTCGGGATTCAGCTCACCTTAGTTAGACGCGCTGGCCGCGCATCCGGCGGGACGCCTCAGTCCAGCGGGCGCGGTTTCAGCCCGGCAGCAGCGGTTCGCCACGCATGTATTTGCCACGGCAGAATAAGAGGGTTGGCCTGTTGGTATAGGCGTAGCGCTCGACATGCCCGACAAAGATGATGTGGTCACCGCCGTAATGGCGGTACTCGTTGCGGCACTCGAGATGGGCGGCGGCGCCGATCAGCACCGGGGCGCCGCATTCCGGGATGATATGGTCGATGTTCTCGAACTTGTTCTCATGGCTGCGCGCGAACTCGTTCGACAGCTCGATCTGATCGTAAGCGAGGATGTTGACGACGAAATGCGAGCCTTCCTGGAAGGCCGGCAGGCTTTGCGCGTAGAGCGAGGCGCTCCACAGTACCAAGGGCGGCGACAGCGACACGGAGGAGAACGAGTTCGCGGTCATCCCGTACAGCCCGCCGTCCTTGCCGCGCGCGGTGATAATCGTCACTCCGGTCGCAAAGGTGCCCAGGGCACTGCGGAAATCGCGCGATTCGAAGCCTTCGCCCGAAGTCGGCTTGACCGGTGCGGCATGGCTGCCGGGATGCTCGCTTTCGGGAATCTCGGGCTTAAGGGTTCCGGTTTGCGGGTTCGTGTTTGGCACGGTCGATCCCCACGCTGTTCAAAGCGACACTTCGGGCGGTAGGCCCAGCGCGACCCGGCCATAAACCGCGCCGTTGACGTCCCAGGTGAGGGTGTAATGGGCGTTGGCCGCATGGACGTCGCGAAAAGCGCGCTGGATCGGGTTTTGCGCATAGATCGCGCCGCCGCCGCTCGCGCTGAATAAAATGTCGACCGCCCGGGTGCACAATGTCGCCGCAAAGGCGCCGTCGCGGCGATAGCGCGCCTTTTGCTCGAGGCTTGGCACCACCCCGGCCTCGGTGATCCGCGTCGCCTCGTCGCAATCGCGCAATGAGATCGCCTCGGCGGCATCGGCCGATGCCGCCGCCTCGGCGAGATGGACCTGCAAGTTTCTGAAATCGGCGAGGTTCCTTCCGGTATAGATGCTGAGCCGGGTTCGCGTCGTCTCGGCGAAGTGCTGGATCGCGCCGCGGGCGATCCCGAGCGACACTCCGGCAATCGCGAAACCGAACAGGCTGATCGCCGGCAGCTGATACAGCGCCCCGGGATTTACCCCGCTGCCGCGATTGGGGCCGCCGGTGATCCGTTCGGCGGAGAGGGTGCGGTGGGCCGGAACAAAGATGTCGGCGGCCTCGACATCCTTGCTGCCCGTGCCGCTTAGCCCGATCACCTGCCAAGTGTCGATGATCGTGTAGTCGCTTGCCGGAACGAGGAAAATGCGGGGCTCGCTCTGTCCGGTCTCCTCGTCGATCACGAAGGCGCCGATCATCGCCCAATGGGCGGCGTCGATCCCGCTCGAAAACGGCCATCTGCCACTGAGCCGATACCCGCCGGGCACCCGCCGCGCCCGCCCGCGCGGAAAGATCAAGGCCGAACCGATTAGATTGTCGGGTGACTTGCCCCAGATTTCATCCTGTGCTTCGGGGTGCCACATGCCGAGCAGCCAGTGATGCGCCGCGAGGTTGGCGAGCACCCAGGCGGTCGAGCCGCAGCCCCGACCGATTACCGCGGAAAGCTCGAACAGGGCGCGGTAGGGCAGCTCGCTGCCACCGACTCGGGCCGGCTGCAGCATGCGAAAGAGACCGCTCGAATGTAGATCAGCGATTGTCTCGTCGGGCAGCCGGCGCAATTCCTCGGCCCGTTCGGCGCGTTCGCGCAGCACCGGGATCAGCGCCTCGGCGCGCGCCATCAGCTCCTCGAAGCGCGCCGCCGTCGCGCGCGGTTCGGCCTTCCGTTCGGGCATCGCGATCCTCTCATGCATCAGCCACGCCGCTCCACTCTACTCGGCGCCTCGCAAGCGGGCGAGATCTATCCCAATATGGTCAGGTGGGACGGTGATACAGTGGGGAAGACAGATCCCCATCGTCGCCCCGCCCAGCGGTCGACGTGCCGGCAACGCGGCCTTAACGACGCTTCCCGATCGCTATTTGGCCCGATTTGGGCTAGTCTAAGGCGACGAAGACGTCAGGAGGAAACGCGGATGTTGCAGATGGCCGGGCGCATGGGCGTCCTCGGCACCGAGACTGCTTTCGAGGTCTTGGCGCGCGCCAACGCGCTGGCTGCGCAGGGCCGTTCGATCATCAATCTCGGCATCGGCCAACCCGATTTCCCGACCCCAGAGCACATCGTCGAGGCCGGCCGCAAGGCCCTGGCCGACGGCCATCATGGCTACACCCCGGCCAACGGTATCCTGCAGCTGCGCGAGGCCGTCGCCGCCGACCTCTACCGCCGCCATCGGGTCGAAGTCTCGCCCGATCGGGTGCTTGTCGTTCCCGGCGGCAAGGTCACGATGTTCTTCGCCATCCTAATGTTCGGCGAGCCCGGGACCGAGATCCTTTATCCGAACCCCGGTTTCCCGATCTACGAGAGCGTGATCCGTTTTTCCGGCGCGACGCCGGTACCGATCCCGCTCTACGAAAGCGCCGGCTTCTCGTTCAGCGCTGCAGAAGTCCTGGACAAGATAACGCCGCGCACCCGGCTGATCATCATCAACAGCCCGGCCAACCCGACCGGCGGCGTCGTGCCGCGGGTCGAACTCGACCGTCTCGTCACAGGACTCGAACACCATCCCCAGGTCGCGGTGATGAGCGACGAGATCTATGGCGAGATCCTCTATGACGGCGCCGAGCATGTCAGCCTGTTGAGCTATCCATCGCTTCGCGACCGTCTGATCCTGCTCGACGGGTGGAGCAAGACCTATGCGATGACCGGGTGGCGGATGGGCTATGGGGTGTGGCCCGAGGCCTTGTTCGCGGCTGCCGAGCGGCTGGCGATCAACTGCCATTCCTGCGTCAACGCGGCGGCTCAGTTCGCCGGTATCGCTGCATTGACCGGCCCACGCGAGCCGGTCGCGCGGATGGTCGCCGCCTTCGCCGAGCGTCGCGAAATGATCGTCGAGGCGCTGAACGGTCTCCCCGGGTTCGGCTGCGCTCGACCGGGTGGCGCCTTCTACACCTTCCCTAACGTGACCGGGACCGGGCTCGATGCCCGCGCGTTGCAAGGGCGGTTGCTCGAAGAGGCCGGCGTCGCGACCATCTCCGGCACCAGCTTTGGTGCTTTCGGTGAAGGCTATCTGAGATTTTCCTATGCCAACAGCCGCGAGGCGATCGCCGAGGCGATCGAACGCATTCGCCGACTACTGAAGAACCCCCAGCCGAAACCCAGTTGACTAATTTTTAGGCAGGGCGGTGCTTGGTTCACCGGCATTATGACAAGGCGGCAGCGCCGATGATATCCCTCGTCGCGCAAACTGCTTGGCACAAGTTATGCTGCGTCAATGAGCGGCTGACAGGTGCTCGCCTCGGAGAGGTTGTACGCCGATGAAAAAGATCGAAGCCATCATCAAGCCATTTAAGCTCGACGAGGTGAAGGACGCGCTACATGAAGTCGGCATCAAGGGCATCACTGTAACTGAGGCCAAAGGGTTCGGTCGGCAGAAGGGCCATACCGAATTGTATCGCGGGGCTGAATACGTCGTCGACTTCCTGCCTAAAGTGAAGATCGAAGTGGTCATGGAAGATGCCCTGCTCGAACAGGCGATCGAGGCCATCCAGCAGGCGGCGCATACTGGTCGGATCGGCGACGGCAAAATCTTCGTTACCAATATCGACGAGGCGATCCGCATCCGCACCGGCGAGCGCGGCCCCGACGCGATCTGAGAATCGCAGGTTGGTCCCATGGTTGCATGCACGCGTCTCGACGGGGCCGGCAGCGGCGGCCGGTGGGTGATAAGTGTCGCGCCGGACCTCTTGCCAGGCCCCGTTGGCGCCAGCCGCTACCCACCGGCTGGTGTTGGTCTTCGTGCTTTGAATTCGTCATTAACCTGAGAACGGAACCGAACG
>CAVZFB010000047.1:0-131859 GCA_963774345.1 uncultured Alphaproteobacteria bacterium | reverse complement strand
GCCTATGTCGCGGACCTGCAGGACCCAGCGATAAGGGGCGATAGGCCTAAGGTCTGATCGCTTCATAGGGCTCGCGCTGCGGACGCCTCGTGGACGGTCTCCTGTGAAGGGCGTGCCAAATATGAAGGAGTTATCGCACCATGTCTGACCACGGCTCCGGGCCTCGGGCCTTCGCAGATCCCGTCGTGGACATAGCGGATATGTACGTCTTTCCCAATCCAGGACGATCGGGCTCTTTGGTTTTGGCGCTGGACGTATTTCCATGGGCCGGACCGGCCGCGCTTTTTTCCGATGTGGTCGACTATCGGTTCCGCGTGCGGCCCATAGGGACCGCTTCGAGCGGAGCTGCGTTTGCCGTCGGCGAGAAGGAGTACACCTTCAGCTGCCGTTTCACGGCCCCAGTCGAGCAGGAAGGTGCTGGCGAGTTGGTGCAGGATGGCACCTGTACGACGTCGACTGGCCAGGCCGTCTCCTTCCGAGTGAACGACGAACGGGGTGGACAGACCAAGGCCCTGCGCGTCTTTGCCGGGCTGCGTATGGACCCGTTTTTCTTCGACGGCGCAAGGGCGGTGCAGTCGGTAATGACTCGGCGGCTGGCGTTTGCGAAGGTCGGCAGCAGTGCCGTGTTCCGCCAGAATATCCTGAGCATAGTCGTCGAAATCGATGTCGACACGATGTTCGGGGCGGATGACGGGCCGCTATTCGCCGTCGTCGGTGAAACGGCGGTGGCCAGTTCGATCACGCTCCGTCTGGAACGATTTGGCCGCCCCGAGATCAAGAACCTCCTCCTGTCCGTTAAGGACCACGATCCTCTCAACCGTGATATCGAGATACGCGATCTGTACAATCAGGAAGACGCGTTCGCTCTGAAAGGGACGTACCTCGCCGCGTATCGCGCGCGGATAAACGCCAATCTCGCCGTGTGGGACAGCCTCGATGGGAAGACCGACTGGCCGCCGGACGCGCACGGCACCCACCCCCTGACCGAGTTCCTGCTCGCGGATTTCATGGTGGTCGATGTCTCGAAGCCGTTCTCGGAGGACAGCTACCTTGAGATCGAACGGATGTTGCTGAATGGCGCCGCGCATAAGACCTGCGGCGGCCGATCGCTCAATGACGATAGTATGGACACCTTTCTTACCTTGCTGGTCAACGCGGGCAATGGACCCCGGATTAGCGACGGTGTTGACCAATCAACCGTCCTGGCCGCGCGCGCCTTCCCCTATCTCGTTCCCCCGGAACCCAGCCCTCCCCCTCCTCCGGCCTTCTATACAGCCGCCCGAAACGAGTTCAAGTGACGAGGCGGGCGGTGACGGCACGCGGCGATGCGGGCGCATCAACCCGTGGCGAGCTTCCCACCACGTCAGGTGTCCTGGCCCTGCGGAATCTGCAAGCGCAAATCGAAGGCCAGGAGCGGCAGACCGCAGCGCAACGGTTGGCTGTCAGCGGCCAGGCACATCTCATTGAGCTGGTCGCCCTGCGGGGGCACGTTGTGGGTTGCATCGCCGACGCCGAGCGGGCTGAAGAATTGGCGGAGCAGCTAGCGCGTGATGCTCCGGACGACGGGGCGGCCTTCCTTGCGCGCGCGCGCGCTGGTGCCCGATTCCATCGCTTCACGGATGCGCTGACGGATCTCGATCGGATGCAGCAGCTCGGGGCGGATCCGGCGATTGTGGACGCCGAGCGCGCCGCAATCTTCCAGGGGATCGGACGTTACGACGAGGCTCTCACGTTCTACCGCAAGGCCGCGGAGCGCCGAGCCGATTTTGAGTCGCTTGGGGCCTTAGCTTCGCTTCACGCTGAGCGCGGGGATGTCGCCACCGCGGAGCGCTTCTTCGACGAGGGTCGCGATCATTATCGTGGAGTCTCTCCGTTTCCGCTGGCGTTGCTCGACTTTCAACGTGGCCTGATGTGGCTGGCGGCGGGCGATCTACATTGTGCCCGCACCTGGTTCGGCGCTGCGCATCGCTGCCTGCCAGTCTACGCTCCCGCGCAAGGCCATCTTGCCGAGGTCGAGGCCGCCTTGGGCGAAACCGAGACCGCGCTACTCCGGCTGCGCCCGCTGACGATCTCCTCCGACGATCCCGATTACGCGGCATCGCTTTCCCGCATCCTGAACGAGGTCGGCCGACTGGAGGAGGCCTGCGCATGGCGTGCCCAGGCGGCAGCGCGCTATGACGAATTGGTTGTGCGTCACCCAGAGGCCTTCGCCGATCACGCGGCAGAGTTCTGGCTGGAGGTGGGTGACGACCCCCACCGGGCGCTCCAGCTTGCGAGAAGGAATCTCAAGGTCCGCCGGACACCACGGGCGTTTGAGCTCATAGCGCGCGCCACCCTCGCAACTGAGGACGCCCAGCAGGAGGATTCCCCGTCACTTCGAAACGGAATCCGAAGAAGTTTCAACATCGGGTTGCCAAACTGCAGGATGAGTCAAATGTCGGTGTCGTCCGTCCTGGCGTTCGTCCTCAGGGAGTTTAAGGAGATGCTGCTGCCGTCGACAATCTTCTTCGCCGTCTGATAGCCGCGATTCTCTCTAATTTCGACCCGGTTAACTATCTATGGCCGCAAGCACGCGGCGGGAGGCCGTCGTGGCACCCAAGACCGACGCGAAAAAGACGCTGTACCAACGTGCGATTCACGAGTTCACCGAGCTCGCGATCCCTTTCGTGTACCTATACATCACCCTCGGCGCGGTGATCATAATCAAGACCGCCGTACTGCACACCCAGGGCATCGAATTCACCCCCTGGGGCATCGCCGTTGTCAAGGCCGCGGTGCTAGCGAAATTCATGATGCTCGGCAGCGCAATGAGGATCGGCGAGCGCAAAACCGCTCGCCCGCTGATCTGGCCGACGCTGCATAAGGCGTTCGCTTCCTGGTGCTGCTGACAATCCTGACCATCATCGAGGAAGCCGTCGTCGGCCTGTTCCACCACCAGTCGATTGCCGCTTCGCTTGGCGAGCTCGTTGGTGCCCGGCTGGCGGAAACGCTTGCCGGCTATATCATCATGCTGCTGGTGCTCATTCCGTATTTCGCCTTCCGCGTGCTCGACGAGGCGCTCGGCGAGGGCAGGCTGACGCGGATGTTCTTTGTCGAGCGGGAGTCAATCGCGCGGCGGTGAGGAAACCTGGGGGCGCCCGTGTTGGATTTCTCCATTTTCATATGTCTGGATCGTGTCAACGGTCCTGCTCCTAGCGTAGGTGGAATGGCACACCTTCTTTCCGAAGTCGCATAAGCTGAAAAGTCCAAGTCCGCGGACCCGTCTATCGTCCGACCGCGCGAATGGCCGCTTGTGGCGCAGAGCCTCAATGGGCACCCAAATCGGGAAGGACCGCTTGCCACCCGACTGAGCCGTTCGAAACCATCGGCGCGAAGGTCGAAAATGGGGGCATCAAGAGACAGCGGGCTGGTTTGATGCTGACGCTCTACAAAGGGTCGATCACGGGCAGTGCCCCCGCCGCAGCCACCGCCGCCGTGGCGGATTAGGCAGTCGTATCCATCAGCGATGTGCACGCGGTTGCGGTCGATCAGGTCGAGCGCCACGGCGTCCCCAATCGATTGCCGACACCCGGCGCATATCGTGCGCGGCACCCGCTCACCACACGACATGTGCCAGCGATTTCGCAGCTCGCCCCAAGCGAGTTGCGCCGCCTCGTTGGCGATGTGCAACGCGCCCCAACGCATCAGCGCTACACGGTGGCGGACGTGCCAGCCGACGGGCTCGGCGAGCGCGGCCAGCAAAAGCGGCTTAGCCTCGCGGATACGGGCGACCAGATCCGTCGACAGCGGCCGCGGCGCCGTCAGCTTCAGCCTGTCGCCTCGCAATTCGATCCGGCCGCCGGCCTCGGCGACCTCGTCAAGAAGCGCCCGCGGCGTCATAGCTCAACCTCCCACGGGTCTGCCGCGGAAGCGTCGTTGCCGGCGGGGTCGTCGGGCATAGGGACCATAGGGGGCATAGGCGCCTGATGGTCCCTATGGTCCCTATGCCACATGCCATTGTCGCCGTTGGGAGCGGCCCTACGCAGCGAGTAGGTCGCCGCTCCCCAAACCCCCGCGGCTTCTTGGCGGGTCAGAACAAAGCCGGCAGATCGCGTGCCGGTTAGAGCGACGAGCCGCGAAGCGATGTATTGGCGTCCGCGGCCTTGCGGATCGATGATCCTTTGCAGCTGCTCCGTAAGCTCAGCGGCCTTGACCGGCGTGCTGCCGTGGCAGGCATCCCAGGTTTGGAACAGCTCGACGATCTGCTGACGGTGCGGGTCTTGCGCCTTGAGCAGTCCGATGCGCTCAACCGGATCGCGGCAGCCGAGCGTCAGCAGCGGATCACGGACCCACTCACACCACGTCTCGAAACTACCGAGGGGTTGGCCTCGCTTTAGCTCGTTCGCATGCTGCCTGCCGTATCGCCAAATCGTCAACGCCGCCGCCAGCAACTCGGCGCGCCGCTGCTCGATTTCGGCGAGAAAACCAGGGGCGAACTCCCGCGTCTCGGGGTCTTCGCAGTGCGCGTCCAATTCGCAGAGCAAAAAGCGGCGAGCGAGGTCTTCGGAAACCCGCAGCCCATTGCCGGTGATCGCGACAAAGGCAGTGCTGTTCAGCGCCACCATGCGCGTCTGCCCTAGCAGCCGTACCCTCGCGGGTCGCTCGGTGAGCACCGACGCCAGGCTTTCGGATCGCAGAACCGAGGCGTTCACGTTGTCGAGAAAGAGCGCCGGTGCCGCCTCAATCAACTCGGCGACAATGCGCTTGTCGAGCTCGTGTCGATCGTGGCCGGCGGTAAAGGCGCGAGGCTGATTTCCAAACGCGACAATGCAGATCGCGCGGACTAACAGGCCCTTGCCAGTGCCAGCACCAGATACCTGCGGCGCGACCGCCAGGAAGCCGGGGGCGAGCCATAGGCTTGCCCGGCAGATCGCCGTCAGCAGCGCCGCCAGGAAGGCGCTTTCGTCCCGGCCAGGTAGGTGAGCGAGGTCGATAACCTCTGCCCGCAGCGCCGGGTCGTAGCGGTGCCGAGCATCGGAGAACGGGAAAGTTTGGAACGCCTCGCGCAGCAATCGAAGCGCCGTCCCGGCATCCTCGCGGCAGGAAAGCTCGGGGAGACACAGCGACGGCACCTTGCAGCACCATAACTTGGTTGTCATGTCATACCCGACCGCGTCGCGAATGGCGCCATCGGGCGCCAGCAACGGCGCGGTGCTGATGCCGGCGAGGGGCCGCAGGTTCCACTCGCCCAGCATGTCGAGATACATCCTCGCGGGACGGTCCGCCAGCGTGGTCGGAAATGACTCGCCGTCTTTGCCGAGCTTTATGGGCTGGCTTATGCGATGGGCCTCGATCACGACGTTGTTAACCGTCAATCGCATCGCGATCATCGGGCCGCCGGTGGCCGGCTGAACCAGCTTGACCGGCATATCGCGGTCGTAAAGGTTGCCGTCCGCCGCCAAGAGGTCGCGCAACTCCCGCACCGTCGCCGGCAGATCGCCGTCGCGGACGATGAGCGGCGGCCTGATTCTTTCCGCCATGTCGATGATTCTGCGGATCTCGGCGGCCCCGTCACGCGGCGGCATCGCACACCGCCGGCGTCCGGCCGATCAGCACGTCGTTGAAGTCGGTTCCGGGCTCTAGCGGCAGCGCGATGCGCACCCGCCGGCCCTCGACGAGCCATCGTGCGGCCGCAGTCTTCGCTGCCCGCGCGCCACGGCCGTTGCGGTCATGGTCGGCCAGGATAATCACGGTCTTGACGAGCGCCGGCAGCGCCAGCGTCTCGATCCCACCCGCGCTGATCGCGCTCCAGCCCGGTAGCCTGGTGGCCGTCATCGCGGCGAGACAGGTTTCGATGCCTTCGCCGATCATCAAGGTTTCGCATCGCTCGGCGAGCCGGACCGCGCCACCGGCCGCGCAGCCGAGCGTCGCCTTTGCGGGCTCGATATCCGCTTTCCCCGAGCCGTCTGGCCGCAGATAGGTCCGATGAACGCCGATCAGCTCACCGTCCACCGCATCGATGCGTGCCAGCATCGCCGAGAGAATTCGGCCGCTGGGATGGCGACAGCTAGGCGCCCAGCGCAGGGAGGGCGGCGGGGGCATCTCAATACCCCGCGACCGCAGATAGTGCTCCAGTGGGCTTCCGTGGGCATTCTGCCCCCCTTGCCATAATCGGCGTGCCGCTGCCACGCGGCGGGCAGTGTCATCGCTGTTATCGTCGTGCAGCGAGACCGATGCCGGCCGCCACTCAGTTCCATGGGCGGACAGCCCAAGCCGATGCAGCTCGGCAAGGATCTCGTCACGGCTGCATCCGGCGTGACAGTGCAAGGCAAGCCCTCGCGGGTGGTCGCGTAGCGCGAGGGTCAGACTGCGACCCGTCCGCGATCCGTGAACAGGACAGACGCACCGCCACCACCGCCCGCAGCGGCGAGCGCCGCCGAGCACCGAGGCTATCTTGGCCGCCGTCACGGGGCCGCGCCTCCCCCGGCTTCGGCCAGCCTACGCTCAAGTGCCACAACCGACACGAAAATGCGTCCGCCAACCTTGATCGTCGGGAGATCACCGCGAGCCGCGGCGGCATAGCTCGCATTGCGCCCGAGGCCGAAATAACGCTGCCCCGCCTCGGGGACGCTCATCGTCGGCTTCTGATCCTGTTCCATAACTTCCCTCGTCAGTCTCAGTTGGCACGAGATTACCCTTGCCATCGCGATCCGTGCTAATTATGATTTCTATTTAACACGGGATACCACGGGCGAGCTGTGGCCCAGCTTCTGATTGATTTTGAATGGCAGCGAGACCTTGAGGGTTACAGGCTCGCCGATGCCGAGCCCGAACGGCCCGCGCAGGCCTTCATTCGTCCGGTTCACCCGGAATGGGGGCCGCAGCCACCAGGGCTACTGAGGAGCGGGGGGGCCGCCCAACCCCAACGCGTAGTAGGCCGCTCCGGACGTCTGGGAAAAATCCGGCCGCTAAACGGGCCAAGGGGCGGCAGCCTATTCGCGACTTTCACCAGCGCCGCGAGTAGCCCGGCGGGCGTGCTGGATTTTGTCAATCGGTACGGGCCTCTCACGACGACGGCAGTGCTCACGGGGGCTGAGCCCGTGCCAGGGGTGATCGAGCACGCTCAAGCCATGCGCCGCTTCATCGAAGCTGCTAACGGCAGGCACCTCATGGCGGAAATTGTCGGCGTCGAGGGAATACCGCTATCCGGCATGAATGCCGCCGTCATCTGGGACAAAAAAACCAAGGTGCCGAGGTTGCGGTTTTCGCCGCGCAACCTTCTCGACGCGCTATGGATGCAGCTTGCCTATGGGCTCTCAAGCGGTGTCCGCGCCCAGGAGTGCCGCCAATGCGGCGAGATTTTCACCGCAGGCCCCAGTGCACCGCGACGAGGTGATGCAGAGTTCTGCTCGCCCGAGCACCAAATTCTGTTCAACAGCCTGAAACGACGCCGAGGGAGATAAATCATGCGTAGGACCGGGCATATCCGCGAGCGCTCCCCGGGTGCGTTCGAGTTGCGTTATGGCCTCCGGAGCGATCCTGCCACTGGCAAGCGAAAGATCGCGACCGCGACTGTGCGCGGTAGCCGGAGGGATGCCGAGCGCGAACTTCGCCGATTGATGCGGGCCGTCGATACCGGCGAGCACGTCGATCCGAACCGAGTCACCGTACGGCACTGGCTCGCGACCTGGCTCGCCACGGTGCGCCACGAAGTCGCTTCGCGGAGCTATGATCGCTATGCTGCAATCGTCAATCGGCACTTGATCCCGGCGCTGGGCAACCTCCAACTCACGAAGCTCGCGCCGGTCCATATCCAGGACTTCTACAACAGCTTAGCAAGCACTGGCCGGCGCGATGGCAGACCGGGCGGGCTCGCGCCGCGGAGCCGACGGCAACTACACCGTGTCCTTGCGACTGCTCTCAGCCGCGCCGTCGAGCAACAGCTTATCGCCCGGAACCCGACGGAGATCTTCAAACGCCGCCTTCCTAAAGTCGAGCCGCGAGAGATGGTGACGTTGACGGCCGAGCAATCGACGGTGCTGATCGATACCGCGCGAGGAACGCCTCTTTATCCGCCGGTCCTAATCGCGCTCGCCACCGGCGCGCGGCGCGGCGAAGCACTCGCGCTTCGTTGGCGAAATGTCGATCTCGACCGCGGGGCAATACGTATCGTCGAGAGCTTGGAACAAACAGCAGCCGGGCTCCGCTTCAAAGCGCCGAAGAACGATCGGGGCCGTACTGTCACTCTCCCGACATTCGCGGTCGGCGAACTACGTCGGTTGAAGCGTGAGCAAGCCGAAAGCCTGTTGATACTCGGCATCCGACAAACGGCCAACACGTTGGTCTGCGCTCGGGCCGATGGCGAGCCGCTACAGCCTGTCGCCCTTACGCATCTCTTTACCCGGCTTATCGGGCGCTTAGGCGATCTACCGCGGGTGCGGTTCCACGATCTAAGACACACCCATGCAACCCAACTGCTACTTGCCGGCGTCCATCCCCGTATCGCGCAAGAGAGGCTCGGCCATTCAACCGTGGTGCTGACATTGGACTTGTACAGCCACGTGACGGCGACGATGCAGGAAGACGCTGCGGCCAAGATAGATATGGCTCTTCGACCCGCGAAAAAGCCGGTTCGGTAGCAAACTCGGTAGCATGCGCCCGCGTAAGACGTGAAAATATCTGTTAATTCAAACAGTTAAATAGCATAAGGCGGCGATCTTCTTGATCGGGTAACGCAATGCTACCCAGGGAATCAGCGCCAGGCCGCCGCGCACGGCGAAAAAAACGAAGCCGCCGACGAGGCCCAGGTGCAAGCCGGCAATGGCCAGCAGATGTTGCAGGCCCGACTGGCGGAATGCCTGCTTGACCTCCTCCGAGATCGCGCCGCGTTTGCCGGTGATCAGCGCCGAAGCGACGCCGCCGGTCGAGCCAGGCAACACGGCGATGATCCGGCGCGACATCCCGGTGCGCAGATGCCGCAGATCCTCGCGCCAGCCGCCGCCTGACCCATCGTCTGCGTCGGTGGCGCGATGTGCGGGGCCATAGGTATAGCCGACGCCGCCAATTCGGGCGAAATAGGCCTCGCGCTGCATGTCATGTCCGCCCGGCACGATCTGGCCCGGCACCGGATAGAGCACTGCACGCATGCTGACGCGATCGCCGGGGGCGAGCAGGTCGCTCGTCGCGGCGATGTGCACGCGCAGCCGCCGCGGCTGCTCGCCGGGATCGAGCCCCGGCAGCGCATCGGGAGCGACGATCACCCGCCACCCTCGGTCGAGCGAGTTGATATCAATGACCCGCCCGGTAAACGAGACCGGCCCGAGGCGCCGTTGCAGCATCGGCGCCTGGCGCTCCCAAGTGGTCTCGCCGATCAGGGCAAAGCCGGCGCAGAACAAGGTCAGCGCCAGCGTCGCCTCGCATTGCAACGGGCGCCGGTGTAGGGCAAAAGTCAGGCCGCCGGCCGCGATCGTAGCGCCGACGCCGAGCCACAGCGGCGGCTCGACCGTCAGCGCGAAGTAAACGCCGATCCCGGCGCCGAAAAAGACCGGCAGCCACAGCAGGCGTCGCTCGCCTTCGCTCGCATAGGCTTCGGCGGCGGCTCGGAACAACCGCCAGACCGGCGCCGCGCCAAGCCAGCCGCCCGCGATCGCCGCATCCGCCATCACCGCCCCGCCGCTCGCGCGAGGCAAAACTAACCGGACCGATAGTCAAAAACTCGTCAACTTGGTCCTGACGCTGTATTGACGACTACGCGGATCGCCGCCAACCCAAAATCAAGCGCACTACCTTACCCCCTATCGTCACTCAGAGGGCGTCGGCGACAGCGCTGTGGTAGCGGCGCAGCGCGGCGAGGTGGTCGGAGAGCTTGTGGCCGGAAATGCGCTTGTGGTGGCGGCGGTTGAAGGTTGTCGTCAGGCAGATATGAGACGCGCCGGCGGCTTTCCAGAAGCGGGTTTCCTTGGCCCAATCAGCTTCGTTGCCGGTGCCCATCGACACCCAGGCCTCGATTCCGACTTGCGCCGGATCCCGGCCGGCGGTCTCGGTCAGATGACGCAGCCGGCCCAGCACTTCCGTCGCCTCGAACCCTGGCGAATAGGCGTTCGGCATCCAGCCATCGCCGAATTTCGCAATGCGCTCCAACGTGCGCTCGTGATGCCCGCCAAACCACACCGGCACCTTGCCCGATGCGGGCCGCGGGTTGATGCCGGCATCCTCGATCGTGTGCCAGCGGCCTTTGAAGCTGACATGCGGCTCGGCCCACAATTTCTGCATAACCTGCACCTGCTCCTCGGAGCGGCGGCCGCGATTGTGGAAATTCTCGTTGAGGCCGGTGAATTCGACCTCGTTCCAGCCGACCCCGATGCCGAGCCGAAACCGGCCGCCCGACAATACGTCGAGACAGGCCGCCTGCTTGGCGACGAGCACCGTCTGGCGCTGCGGCAGGATCAACACGCCGGTCGAAAAGCCCAGTTTCGACGTGCAGCCGGCGAGAAACCCGAACAGCACGAACGGGTCGTGAAACAGATCGTTGTTATCGTTGCGGTCCCAGCCCGGCCGGCTGGCGGCGTTAACGCCGAGCACATGGTCCGGCGCCTCGAGGAAATCGTAGCCAATCGATTCGGCCGCCTGCGCGTATTCGCGTATCACCGCCGGATCGCCGCCGATGTCGCTCCACGGCAGCAAGGTGCCCAGTTCCATCCGTCATCTCCCCGGTTCAGTATCGCCTGCGGTAAAATTACATCGAGGGAGCTCGGCCGACCACGGCAGTCATCGGATCGCTCTCGTCCTCGACCCATTCCGCCAACCGGTGGGTCTCGATTTCGGCAAAGCCGGCGTGGCGCAGGTAATGCTCTATGAGTTTGGCGTGACCCGTGTCGTCTAGCGCCCGCCAGATCGCCACCGCCTTGGTCCAGAAGCAGCGGTTAGAGAAGCCGATCACCAATGGCGCCCCGGGGCGGAGCACGCGGGCGACGTCCCGGAGGACCTCAACCGGCTGCTGCAGATACTGGATAGAGACGCAGATCATCGCCGCATCGATGCTGGCGCCCGACAGCGGCAGGATCGGATCGCGGTTGAGGTTCTGCACGAACCAGCCACTGAAGCGCGGGTTGGCGGCGAGCTCCTCGGCGTTCATGCCGTGGCCGATTATCTCGGAATATGCGATTTCGGGCGGCAAATGACTGACCCAGCTCGACATCAGGTCGAGCAATACGCCGCCCGCCGGCAGAGTCTTGCGGTAGAATTCGGTCAATGCGGCGATGGCGCCGTCGTCGATATGGCAGACGAGCCGCGCCGGCTCGTAAAAGATTTCGTCTTCCTCGGCGTCTAACTTGGCGAAGGCGCCCGGCGACAGCCCGGGTAGATCTTCACTCATCGCGGTCTGGCCCGAGCGAAGTTACGCCGCGGCGGCGTGCTTGCCGCGGCCGAACAGGCGATCCATCGCCTCGGCATCGGCCTTGTCGAATTGCGTTGTCTTGGTTCGCACCTCGTCGACCTTTGCCAACGCCCGCACCACCGCCGGCCGGGCGGCGACGGTTCCGACCCAGGCCATCAGCTTCGAGTAATCGGCTTCCGCCGGCTTGCCGAGCAAGGAGCCGACATTGCGCGCCCAAGGGAACGTCGCGATATCGGCGATCGAGTAGGTGCCGCCGCCGAGGAACGGCGCCACGTCGAGCCTGGTGTCGAGCGCTTCGAGAGCACGGCGCGCCTGAGTGCGATAGCGGTCGAGCGCGTAATCATTGCCCTTCGGGGCAAAGCGCATGAAATGGACGAACTGCCCGAACATCGGGCCGACCAAGGTCATCTGCACCATCATCCACTGCAGCGCGTCAAAGCGCCCGATCGGATCCTTGGGCAGGAACTGGCCGGTCTTCTCCGCCAGATATTGCAGGATCGCGCCCGATTCGAAGAGGGTGTAGGGCTGGCCGCCCGGACCGTCGTGATCGGTGATGACCGGCACCTTGGCGAGCGGGTTGAGCCGTAGGAATTCGGGATCGAACTGCGCCTCGCCGAACACGTCGACCGGGTGCACGGTATAAGGCAGCCCCATCTCCTCAAGGGCGATGTAGATCTTGACGACGTTTGGGCTGCCCATGGCGTAGAGGTCGATCATCGGGGGCTCCTGGCGTTCGCGTTGCGCTGGACCGAGAATGACACGGCAGCGGGTGGCGGACCAGCCGCTAGACCCCGGCCGTCAGGCGACGGCATCCTCAATGCGCTGACCTTGTGCCGCTACGAGATCGTGCGGCTCGTGTTGGGGAGCCCGGTTGGGCGGCAAGAGGCCGAGGAACCTGCTTGGTCCGGCCTTAGACCAGCACTCTGGTTCCTCGATCCCCTTGCTCTCAGCCGTGTGTCGGGGCTCATCCGAGGCTGCAGCCCGGCAGTGCGGGCTGCAGCCTATCCATGATGTTTCGGATGAGCGCCTGTGGATCAGGCCGCCACGTCGGAGAGGTCGGCTTCCAACTGCGCGATGTTAAAGCCCGGTGCAAAGTTGGCATTCTTCGCTTCCGGCGGCAGGATTGCATACGCTTCATCGACGCATTCATCCCACCAGGCCCAGGTGGCCTGCTGTGTGTTCCCCCAGGTCAGCACGGTCACACCCGCTTGATCGTAGGCAACGGCAAAGACCGCATGGCCATCATTGGTCAGTGGCCCGGGCGTCCAGGGTTGATGGTTGTCAAACTCCTGCACACAGTTTTCTTGAACCTGGAACCCCAGATAGACCCCGCCAAATATCTGGATCGCCTGCTGGATATGGGTGTGGTTTTTCGGATCGATACTGGCGAACGCCAGGATCTTGTCGCGGGCTACACTGTGCTGTTTCCAATAGTTCAGCACATCCAGCTCGTTCAAACCGGAATCTACACCACCCGTAAGATGGTAGTACAACTTTACCACCGCCTTCTTGGTCATTATGTCCTTCTTGCCGACCATCCCGTGATAGGTCGTGACGGCATGTGCAAGAGCGGCGATCGTGCAGTCTCCTATGGTATCATTGCCGTCCATTGGGAACAGTGTCGCCGGGTTTGACGTTTGCAACTTATCGTAGACGCGCGCCAACGTATTGACCGCAGCGGGTGGCGCCGCGAGGTTAGCAGTATAATCTCTGAGCCTCAGCGTGCGATAATCCACCTTTGGCGGGTGCTTTCCGAAGCGGTAGCTCATTTGACGCCTCCATTTTATGGACCGGCGGTCCTCAGCCGAGCTGAGATATTTCGTCGTCCATCAGGCATCAAAGCACGAGGATGACCAATCTCTGTGTGAGATAGGTCACACGAGAGAAAATTTTCGAACACGACCTCGGGCGCAAAAATGGGCGCGCTGCACAACGGCAATGCCCAATTGAGTATGAATGTCCAGATAAACCGCTGGACGTTCCGCAGTACTAGTGCTCTCTATAGCAAAGTTAGTGCAATGGCTCAGCTATCGCCCATTTTTAGGGCGGCAATGAAGGCGGATTGCGGGATTTCGACCTTGCCGAACTGGCGCATCCGCTTTTTGCCTTCTTTCTGCTTTTCGAGGAGCTTGCGTTTGCGGGTCACGTCGCCGCCGTAGCATTTGGCGAGCACGTCCTTGCGCAGAGCCTTGACCGTCTCGCGGGCGATGATGCGGCCGCCGAGCGCTGCCTGGATCGCGACCTGAAAGAGTTGGCGAGGGATCAGATCCTTTAGCCGCTCGCACAAGGCGCGCCCGCGGCGCTCGGCCTCGTGGCGGTGGACGATGACCGACAGCGCGTCGACCGGCTCGCCATTGACCAGGATGTTCATCAAGACGAGGTCGCCCTCGCGGTAATCGTCGATCTGGTAGTCAAAGCTGGCATAGCCGCGACTGACCGATTTCAGACGATCATAGAAATCGAACACAACCTCGTTCAACGGTAGGCGATAGACCAGCATTGCTCGGTTGCCGGCATAGGTCAGGTCGACCTGCTCGCCGCGGCGCTCCTCGCACAGCGCCAGAATCGGGCCGAGATAAGCGTCGGGAACCAAGATCGTCGCCTTGATCCACGGCTCCTCGATGTGGTCAATGCGCACCGGATCGGGCATGTCGGCCGGGTTGTGCAGAGTGCGCATAGCACCATTGGTCAGATGGACGCGGTAGACGACCGAGGGGGCCGTCGCCAGCAGGTCGAGGTCGAACTCGCGGGCCAGCCGCTCCTGGATGATTTCGAGATGTAAGAGGCCGAGAAAGCCGCAGCGAAAGCCGAAGCCCAACGCCACCGAGGTTTCGGGCTCGTATTCGAAGCTGGCGTCGTTCAGTCGCAGCTTGGCGAGGCTGTCGCGCAGCCGCTCGTAATCGGCAGCATCGGTCGGGAACAGGCCGCAGAAGACGACCGGCTGCACCGGCTTGAAACCAGGCAGTGGCGCGGCGGCGGGGCGCCGATCTTCGGTGATCGTGTCGCCGACGCGGCAATCGGCGACGGTCTTGATGCCGGCGGTGATGAAGCCGATTTCGCCCGGCCCGAGCGAATCGACCGCAACGCCCTTTGGTGTGAAGACGCCGACCCGCTCGACGGCGTGCACCGCATTGGCGGCCATCAGCCGGATTTTTTGCCCGGCCTGCAGCGCGCCGTCCTTGACCCGCACCAAGATCACCACGCCGAGGTACGGGTCGTACCAGCTGTCGACCAGCAACGCTTTGAGCGGCGCTGTTGCGTCGCCCGAGGGCTGCGGCAGCCGGGTCACCAAGGCTTCGAGCACGCCCTCGATGTTGAGCCCGGTCTTGGCCGAGATCAGCACCGCATCGGCGGCGTCGAGCCCGATCACATCCTCGATTTGCGCCCTGACCCGCTCGGGCTCGGCCGCCGGCAGGTCGATCTTGTTCAGCACCGGGACGATCTCGTGCCCGGCCTCGATCGCCTGATAGACATTGGCCAGGGTCTGCGCCTCGACTCCCTGGCTGGCATCGACGACCAGCAGCGAGCCCTCACAGGCGGCCAAGGAGCGGCTGACCTCATAGGCGAAATCGACATGCCCCGGCGTGTCCATCAGATTGAGGACATAGCTCTGACCGTCCTTGGCGCCGTATTGCAGCCGGACGGTCTGCGCCTTGATGGTGATGCCGCGCTCGCGCTCAAGCTCCATGTTGTCGAGGACTTGCTCGCGCATCTCGCGCGCCTCGAGCCCGCCGCAAGCCTGGATCAGCCGGTCGGCCAAGGTCGACTTGCCGTGGTCGATATGCGCAATGATCGCGAAATTGCGGATTTGCGAGAGTGGCGTCATACGAGCGCGAACATAGGGTCGGCGCTGCCCGGGATCAACGCGGGCGGCCGATGGCGTCACAACGGAACGATCGCAATCCCAAGCGCCCGCGCCGCGGTCAGCAGCCGATTGTCGTAGCTGGCGAGTTCGACCGGCTCACCCCCTCTGCCGATGAAGTCCATCGTCGCCAGATGCAGCGCGTCAAGGGTTCGAACCGCGACCGGAAACGGTGCCGGCGCTCGGGACAGCGCCGGTTCATCGAGTTCAATCAAGACGATTCGTATCAAGAGTTGCTGCGCCTCATGGCTGTGCGAGACCGCCAGCCCATACGCGTTCACGCGGTTCCACACCTCGTATTGAAGGAGCTTGCTGGAAATCAAAGGCTGGTTCCAAAACGAATCAACCGGGCGGCGCGGTTCGCGAAACAGATGCGCAAGAGCAACGGAGCTATCCGTATAGATCACCAGCGATCTTCTCGGTCCTTGGCCAAGTCAGCCATCAGCTGGTCGAACGTCAAGCCTTCCACTGGCTTGCTGGGCGGGGGGGAGCCATCGCGAATGGTCGCCGGCCTGAGCCAACCCTCGCGCATGCCTCGGAGTTCAAATGCAGATAGCGGCCGTCCTTCGCCGGTAGGAAGATGATGATGCGGCGGGACGATCTCGGCGACCGTGCGGCCGCGGTCGGTGATGACGATAGTCTCGCCCGACGCCGCGAGCCTGACATACTCGCTCAGCTTGTTTTTCAGGGTTTTGAGGCCGACCTTTTGCATGGAAATGAAGTGGCCTCTAGAAGCCACTTTGTCAATCGACCGGCCCAGCGGACCTGCTCAGGCGCCGCTTGACACAATCAGTAGCTGTGTACGTGTGAGCCGCTTGCTGCACTTGCAGCAAATCAGCAGCGAGATCACATCTTCAGGTTGTTATCGGCTTTGATTTCAAAGCGGGTAGTTCGGTCGCTGCCTTTCGATCGGTCGTGTGCTCGCCGCAAATATGGACTGCCAATTCGTCAATTCTATGGGTGGAACAGGTACGCCGAGCCTCCGCCCGCAGGCACAAACGCGAGAGAAGCCGCCATTTGGTGCTATGTTGCGCGGTAGGTGCTCAGCGCGATGCGGTGATCGGATGGCTGCGACGATCGACGACCAATTGGCCGAGCTCGAAAGAGCTAACGCCGAATTGCGGCGTCAGCTCGACGCCTGCCACATCGAACTCAAAGAAGCGCGCGACCAGCAGACTGCGACCGCCGAGGTACTGCAGGTCATCAACTCCTCGCCGGGTGACCTCGCCCCGGTGTTCGAGGCGATGCTCGAAAAAGCAATTCGTCTATGCGGGGGTATCCAAGGCGCCCTGTGGACCCTTGACGGAGACCGCGCGCGGCTCGCAGCGAGCCATGGGAATACCCCTGAATTTAGCGCAGTGCTGCGCGAGCGCGAACACGCCGACCTGGGCGCCCCCGAAGCGGTACGAGAAACCATGCGCAGCGGGCGGCTGTTGCACGTTCCGAACCTAATCGAGAACGAGCTCTATCAGGCGGGCGATCCAGTCGCGAGAGGGGCGGTCGAACATGGTGGCGTTCGCAGCCTCGTGGGGGTCCCCTTGGTCAAGGACGGTGCTTCGGTCGGAGCCTTCATGATCGGCCGGCGCGAGGTGCGGCCGTTCACCGACAAGCAGATCGCGCTGTTGCAGAACTTCGCGGCACAGGCGGTCATTGCAATGGAGAACGCGCGGCTGATTACCGAGACGCGCCAAGCCTTGGAGCAGCAGACTGCGACCGCCGAAGTACTGCAGGTCATTAACTCGTCGCCGGGCGACCTCGCGCCGGTGTTCGACGCAATGCTGGAAAAGGCGCTGCATCTTTGTGGGGCGCCCTACGGCATTCTCTGGAATTACGATGGCGAGTTTTTCGAAGTCGCCGCGCAACGGGGCGTGCCAAAGGCGTTTCTGGATACGATGTCGGGTCCGCAGCGTCCGACCTCGCCGGAAACAACGCGCGGTCGTTTGGTAGCCGGCGAGCATGTTGTGCACATCACCAACCTCGGCGCGGACCTGCTTTATCAATCCGGTGACCAGCACCGTCGAGCCTTGGTTGATGCTGCGGGCGCCCAGGTTGTCGTCGCGGTATCGTTGCGAAAAGACGACAAGCTGCTGGGTGCCTTTACGATCTACCGGCAGGAAGCCCGGCCGTTTACCGACAAACAGATCGCGTTGGTGACCACGTTTGCCGACCAGGCGGTCATCGCGATCGAGAATGTGCGGCTCCTGACCGAGACGCGCGAGGCATTGGAGCAGCAGATTGCGACCGCCGAGGTATTGCAGGTCATCAATTCGTCGCCTGGCGATCTCGCGCCGGTTTTCGACGCGATACTCGATAAGGCACAACGGGTTTGCGGCGTCGACCATGCCGCCCTTGAGCTCTACGACGGCGAGCGCTTTCATGCGGTCGCGGTGCACGGGGCATCGGACAGGTTCGCCGAAACGCTACGGCAGGGCTATCGGGCTGCCGACTCGCCGGCGGCTCGGGCCTTGCTTGAGGGTCAGCGTTTCGCGCAAATCGCCGATGCGGCGCAGATCGATCAGATCGCGTTCCGGACGGCCGCGGAGATTGATGGGATCCGCACTGTGCTGTTCGTGCCACTGCGGCGAGACGATGCGTTTCTTGGGATGATTGCATCGGCTCGCCGCGAGGTACGCCTGTTCTCCGAAAAAGAAATCGCGCTATTGCAGAACTTCGCGGCGCAGGCGGTGATCGCGATGGAGAATGCGCGGCTCATCAACGAGACGCGCGAGGCATTGGAGCAGCAGACCGCGACCGCCGAGGTATTGCAGGTCATCAATTCCTCACCTGGCGATCTCGCGCCGGTGTTCGATGCGATGCTCGAAAAGGCAATGCGTCTGTGCGAGGCCGCCTTCGGCACGCTGTGGACAATCGAGGCGGACCGCTTCCGGCCCGTCGCGTATCGGGGCGTTCCTGCCGGCTACGCGGAGCATCTCGACGCCGCGGCGGTCGGGCCGGCTGTCATCCTTCCGCATACATCGCTTTCGGGGCGGGCATTTCACGGCGAGCCGTTTGCCCAGGTGGTCGATCTCGCCGACGAGGAGTTGTATCGGGCGGGAGATCCCGACCGACGCGCATTGGTCGATCTCGGCGGCGCGCGCACCGGACTTGCCATACCGCTGCGCAAAGACAAGGCGGTCGTCGGAGTGATCCTGATCTATCGGCAAGAAATCCGGCCGTTTTCCGACAAACAGATTGTGCTATTGCAGAATTTCGCCGCGCAGGCGGTTATTGCGATGGAGAATGCGCGGCTCATTACCGAGACGCGCGAAGCATTGGAGCAGCAGACCGCGACGGCCGAGGTATTGCAGGTCATCAACTCCTCGCCCGGCGACCTCGCCCCGGTGTTCGATGCAATGCTGGAAAAGGCGCTGGCGTTGTGCGGCGCGGCCTTTGGCGCCCTCTTTACCTATGACGGCGAGTGCTTCCCTTGCACGGCGACGCGTGGCTTCCCGCCAGCGCTCCTTGAGTACTACCGAGAGCCCGTCCGACCGTTGCCCGGAAGCGCAATGGAACAATTGGTTCGCGGCGAGTCCGCAAGTCAGGTCATAGATATCCGCACAGATGCGCTCCGCTTTCCGTTGCGACGCGCGCTCGCTGATTTGGGGGGAGCGCGTACCATGATTTGGGTAGCGCTTCGCAAAGAGAAATCGCTTCTCGGGTGCATCGCGATATACCGCCAAGAGGTGCGCCCGTTCTCCGAGAAAGAAATCGCGCTGTTGCAGAACTTTGCAGCGCAGGCGGTGATCGCGATGGAGAACGCGCGGCTCTTGACCGAGACGCGCGAGGCATTGGAGCAGCAGACCGCGACCGCCGAGGTGCTGCAAGTCATCAATAGCTCGCCCGGCGACCTCGCCCCTGTGTTCGACGCAATGCTCGAAAAGGCGATGCACCTGTGCGGAGCCGCTTTCGGCACCCTATGGACATATGACGGGGATCGTTTCCGCCCTATGGCGTATCGCGGCGTCCCCGCTCGTTATGCGGAATTCCTGGAACATAACGCGCCGTTGGCGAGCGCGGGAACTGGACGGGCGCGCATATTGGCCGGCGAGCGCGTCATCCACGTTTCCGATCTTGCCGACGAGAAGCCCTATCGGGCAGGAGATCCGCATCGACGAGCGTTGGTCGATCTCGGCGGCGCGCGGACCGGCCTAATCGTCCCGCTTCTTAAACACGAGGAAGTTCTCGGTTACATCAGGATCTACCGCCAGGAGGTGCGGCCATTTTCTGTCAAACAGATCGCGCTGCTGCAGAACTTCGCTGCGCAGGCGGTGATCGCGATGGAGAATGCGCGGCTGCTCGGCGAGACGCGCGAGGCGCTGGAGCAGCAGACCGCGACCGCCGAGGTATTGCAGGTCATCAATTCCTCGCCCGGCGATCTCGCCCCGGTGTTCGACGCGATGCTGGAGAGGGCAACGCGACTATGCGGGGCCGCCTACGGACATCTCTGGACCTATGACGGTGAGTTCCTGCATCCCTTCGTAAGTCGAGGGCAAAGGGACGTTGCGGCGTGGTTCCACCGTGCGGGCCCAAGGCGACCCAGCCCCGACGAGCCTCTCGGGCGGGTTCTCGCAGGCGAGCATTTTGTTCAAATCACCGATGCGCTCATAGAAGAGGGCTATAAGGTAGTACCCGAGATATACGAGCAACTCCGGCTCAATAATATCCGCACTATATTGCTGATCCCCCTACGCAAAGAAGATGTCGCACTAGGCGTGTTCGTTGTTTACCGGCAGGAGGTGCGGTCGTTCACGGGAAAGCAAATCGCGCTGTTGCAGAACTTTGCGGCGCAAGCGGTGATCGCGATGGAGAACGCTCGGCTCTTGACCGAGACGCGCGAGGCCTTGGAGCAGCAGACCGCGACCGCCGAGGTATTGCAGGTCATCAATTCATCGCCCGGCGACCTCGCGCCCGTGTTCAATGCCGTCCTCGACAAGGCCACCCGCTTCTGCGACGCCGCGTTCGGCACATTGTGGACTTATGACGGCGAAAGGTTCAATGCGGTCGCGCTACAGCAGGTCCCCGAAGCGTACGCCGGGTTCCTATCACAAGCACCGCTCCGGCCGGTGCCATTTAGCGGGCTCGGACGCGTTGCCGCCGGAGAAAGCGTCGCTCACTTTGTCGACGTTGCCGCCAACGAGGCTTACGGCGGAGGAGATCCAGCGCTCCGTGCGCTTCTCGAACTGGGCAAAGCTCGTAGCACGGTCGCGGTGCCGCTTCGCAAAGACAATACGGTGCTCGGCGCGATCACGGCCTATCGCCAGGAAGTCCGCCCGTTCTCTGACAAGCAGATCGCTCTATTGCAGAATTTCGCCGCCCAAGCGGTGATCGCGATGGAAAATGCGCGGCTGATCACCGAGACGCGCGAGGCCCTGGAGCAGCAGACCGCAACCGCCGAGGTCTTGCAGGTCATCAACTCCTCGCCCGGCGATCTCGCTCCGGTGTTCGATGCGATGCTGCAGAAGGCCCTCACGCTTTGTGGGGCCGCGTTTGGGGTCCTGTGGACCTACGATGGCGAGCACGTCCAGGCGGCTGCGCTGCGCGGGGTGCCACACCGGTTTGCGGAGTTCTTGACTCGAGGTCCACATCCGGTCGGCCCAGACAACGCACATGGCCGGCTGCTGGCCGGCGAGCCTGTGGTTCACATCGCGGATGTTGCCGAAGACGCGGCCTACCGATCTGGTGACCCGACCCGCCGCACCCTGGTCGAGGTGGGCGGCGGCCGTACCTTGCTTGCAGTGCCGCTGCGAAGGGACAGCAGGTTTCTTGGCGATATCGTCATTTACCGAACGGAGGTACAGCCGTTCTCCGGCAAGCAGATCGCGCTACTGGAGAACTTCGCGGCGCAGGCGGTGATCGCAATGGAGAATGCGCGGCTGATCACGGAGCTGCGGCAGCGCACGGGCGATCTCGAAGAGTCTCTCGAATACCAGACTGCGACCAGCGACGTGCTTAAGGTCATCAGCCAATCGACTTTCGATCTCGGCCCGGTGCTGGAGAATGTGATCGAGACGGCGCTGCGCCTGTGCCGCGCCCATATGGGGAGTATCTTCCGCCTCGAGGACGGCGTCTATCGTTGGGCGGTCGGACGCGGGCTCGAACCCGCCTATCAGGAAATCGAAATGCGTACCCCCATCCTGGCCGGCCCCGGCACGGTGGTCGGCCGCGCTGCGTTCGAAGGCCGAGCCGTCCAGATCGCCGATGCGATGGCCGATCCGCTCTACGCCGTCAAGGACGAGGCAAGCCTCGCCCGCGCCCGGACGATGCTCGGTGTTCCGCTATTGCGCGAGGGTGCGCCGATCGGTGTGATCGCCATGGCGCGCGACCGGGTCGAACCGTTCAGCGAAAGGGAGGTCGCGCTGGTCACGACCTTTGCCGATCAGGCGGTGATCGCGATCGAGAACGCGCGACTGTTCGACGAGTTGCGGGAGCGCACTGCAGAGCTCGGGCGCTCGGTGGAAGAGCTGAAAATGCTGGGCGAGGTCGGGCGGGCGGTCAGCTCGACGCTTGATCTGAGCGCCGTGTTGTCGACGATTCTCACCGCCTCGCTCGGGGTGACCTGGGCGACCGCCGGAGCGATCTTTCGCTACATCCGGGCAGAGCGCGCCTTCCGGCTGGTCGAGGCGGTGGGGTGGGACGAGGCGTTGTTGGGCTCGGTCGGCGATCTGAGCATTGCCGAGACCGAGACAGCGATGAGCGAGGCGGCGTTGCGGCGCACTCCGATCCAGCTCACCGATCTCGCCGAGCTGCCGAGCACGCCGCTGCGCGACGCGAGCCTCGCCGCGGGCTTGCGCAGCGTGCTGATCGTGCCGCTCGTTGGCCCCGAGCGGATCTTCGGCGCGCTGGTGTTGCAGCGCCGCGAGGCCGGCGAATTCCCCGCCGAGACGGTGCGGCTGATGCAGACCCTCGCCAGCCAGTCGGTATTGGCGATTCAGAACGCCCGGCTGTTCCGCGAAATCGCCGACAAAAGCGAGCAATTGGCGCTGGCGAGCGAGCACAAATCGCAGTTCCTCGCCAATATGAGCCACGAGCTGCGCACGCCGCTGAACGCGATCCTCGGCTATGCGGAACTGCTGGTCGACGGCATTTACGGCGTATTGCCGGAGAAGGCGCAGGGCGTTCTCGATCGCGTGCAAAACAACGGCAAGCATCTGTTGGCATTGATCAACGATGTGCTTGACCTCGCCAAGATCGAAGCGGGTCAGCTCGCCTTGACCTTGGAGGATTATGCGCTCGCCGAGGTGGTTCGCTCGGTCGTCACCGCGACCGAGCCATTGGCCGCGGCCAAGGGGCTGAAGTTTACCGCAATCATCCAGGACGGCATGCCAATGGCGCACGGCGACGCGCGGCGGGTTTCGCAGGTGCTGCTCAACCTGGCCGGCAATGCGATCAAATTCACCGATGCGGGCGAGGTGGAGATCAACGCCTCGGCTGCCAATGGCCAGTTCGTGCTGACCGTGCGCGATACAGGGCCGGGCATCGCCGACGCCGATCAGGAGCGGATCTTTGGCGAGTTCCAGCAGATCGAAAATACCGACACGCGCAAAAAGGGCGGGACTGGGCTCGGCTTGGCGATTTCGAAGCGGATGGTCGAGATGCAGGGCGGGTTGATCTCGGTCGATTCGGTGCTGGGCGCGGGGTCGACCTTCCGCGTCGTATTGCCGGTCCACGTCGAGCCGGCATTGGAGGAGGCGGCATGACCAAGCGCATCCTGGTCGTCGAAAACACCGAGGACAATCGCAAGATCATCCGCGATCTTTTGTCGAGCGTCGGTTACGAACTGATCGAAGCCGTCGACGCCTGACAAGGGAAGATACTGTCGGAGATGATTGCTGAGGTTGCTTTGGCGATCGATCCCGGCCTCGCGCAATCACAGTGCGCAGAGCACTTCTAACCAATCCGAATACGAGCAGAAGGCCCGAGGAGGAAACCCAATGACACCGACGCTGACACGCCGCCGATTGCTGACCACGCTCTCATTGGCCGGCGCCGCGGGTATCCTGCCGCCACGGCGCGGGTGGGCAGCCGAGCCGGCGCTGGACACCACCACCGTCCGGTTCGGCAAGCTGCCGGTCATCTGTTTTGCCCCGCAATATGTCTGCGAGGCGTTGCTGCGCGCCGAGGGGTTTACCGATATCCGCTACGTGGACACGACCTTCCAAACCCAACAGGAAGAACTCGGGCGCGGCAAGTTGCATTTCCAATCGAACTTGGCGTTCGAGCACGCCATCGCGATCGATCGTGGGCTGCCGATCACCATCGTCTCCGGTGTGCATGCCGGCTGCTATGAGCTGTTCGCCCATGGCGACATTCGCGGGCTCGCCGACCTGAAAGGGAAGCGCATAGGCGCGGATGATACACGCTGGCTCTCGCTGATCGCTGCCTATGTCGGGCTCGACCCGAAAAAGGACCTCAACCTGGTCGACGACCCCGCTGCCAGACCTGTGGACCTGTTCGCCGAGGGCAAACTCGACGCATATCTGGCGTTTCCGCCCAACGTACAGGAAGTGCACGCGCGCAAGGTCGGCCATGTCATCCTGAGGACCGCCGAGGATCCGCCTTGGTCGCAGTATTTCTGCTGCATGATGGCGGCAAACCGGGAGTACGCCGCACGATATCCGGTGGCGACGAAGCGCGTGATCCGCGCTGTCCTGAAAGCCGCTGACCTGTGCGCCAACAGGCCCGAACTGGCGGGTCGGCTGATTGTCGAAGGCGGCTTTGCCAAACGATATGACTATGCGGTGCAGGCAGTGGCCGAGAACCCCTACGGCGCTTGGCGGGAATACGACGCCGAAGACACAGTGCGCTTTTATGCGCTGCGAATGCACGAGCTGGGCATGATCAAAAGCACCCCGCAGCAGATCATTGCCAACGGCACCGACTGGCGTTTCTTGAGCGAGATCAAGCGCGAACTGAAGGCGTGAGCGCCAAAGGAATAAGGGGAGGCCCAGTGTCGATCACGCAGAACCGACGGCGTTTTCTGACGATGCTTTCATTGGCCGGCGCCGCCGAACTCGTCCACGCGCCGGGCGCGCTGGCCGCTGAAGGCGCCCTTGAAATTACTACGGTGCGCCTGCCGAAGGCGCAGAGTATCTGCGTTGCTCCCCAGGACGTCGCCGAGCAGTTGCTGCGCTCCGAGGGCTTTACCGATGTTCGCTATGTGCGTATGCCGCCGGGAACTACCGCACCGGATATGATCGAGCGCGGCGCGATCGATTTCGGCCTGAACTTTGCCTCGGTGCAAGTCGCCGGGATCGATCGCAGCGTCGCAATGAAGACGTTGGCCGGCGTGCACGTCGGCTGCTTCGAGTTGTTTGTGCATGACGACGTCCACAGCCTGACAGAGCTGCGGGGCCGAAGCGTCGGCGTCCCGGCCTTGGGTTCTCCGGAGCACCTGTTTCTGTCGGTGATCGCCGCCCAGGTCGGCATCGACCCCGGCCAGGAGATCCGCTGGGTCTCCAGCGGGCCGGTCAAGCCAAAGCAGCTTTTCACCGACGGAAAGATCGACGCTTTCCTCGGCTTTCCACCGGACCCGCAGGAACTACGCGCCCGTAAGATCGGCCGCGTCGTCCTGAACAGCTCGGTAGACCACCCGTGGTCGGAGTATTTCTGTTGCATGCTGGCCGGCCGCAGCGAGTATGTCCGCAATTACCCGGTCGCGACCAAGCGGGTGCTGCGCGCGATCCTCAAGGCTGCCGATGTTTGCGCCGCCGACCCGGCGCTCGTCGCACATCGGCTCGTCGAGGGCGGCTTTACCGAGCGCTACGACTATGCGTTCGAACTCGCTTCGCGAGGTGCCATTCGACAAGTGGCGCGAATACGATGCCGAAGACACGATGCGGTTCTATGCGCTGCGGCTGCACGAGGTCGGCATGATCAAATCGAGCCCGCAAAAGATCATCGCCAACGGCACCGACTGGCGTTTTCTGAACGAGATCAAACGCGAGCTAAAGGCGTGAACGCCGAAGCAGGGAGGAACCACGTGCAGATCGGGGAAACCCGCCGCCGTTTTCTGGGCGGCGCGGTGCTCGCCGGCACCGCCGCTATGCTGCCAACGCGTAGCGGTCGGGCCGGCCCGGCGCTGGAAACCACCACGGTGCGCTTTGCGAAGATTCCTGGGATCTGCAATGCGCCGCAGTACGTCGCTGAGGACCTTCTGCAGGATGAGGGCTTCACCGACGTCCGTTATGTGGGTTTGACGGCGACAGGGGCCCCCGCAGCCGAGGCGATCGCGCGCGGCAATGCCGATTTCACCGTGACCTATGCCGCGCCGCTCGCTATCGCGATCGACCGCGGCATGCCCATCAGGGTGCTGTCGGGCGTGCATGTCGGCTGCTTCGAATTGTTCGGGGGCGAAAGCGTCCGCAGTATTGCCGACCTGAAGGGCAAGAGTGTCGGCGTGCAGGCCTTGGGCTCGAGCCAGCACGTCTTCGCGGCGGCGATGGCAGCCTATGTCGGGCTCGATCCGGCCCACGATATTCACTGGGCCATCAACCCGTTGGTCAAGCCGACGGCGCTCTACGAGAAGGGCCAGATCGACGCCTTCCTCGGCTTTCCGCCTGAGCCCCAGGATCTGCGCGCCCGAAACATCGGGCACGTCGTCGTCAACTGCGCTATCGACCGGCCATGGTCGCAATATTTCTGCTGCATGCTGGCCACGAATCGCGATTATGTCGACAAATACCCGGTTGCGACCAAGCGCGTGTTGCGCGCCGTCCTCAAGGCCACCGACCTCTGCGTCACCGACCCGGCCCGCGCTGCGCGTCGCATGGTCGATAGCGGGCTGACCCCGCGCTACGATTATGCCTACCAAACGCTCAAGGAATTACCTTACGACAAATGGCGCGAATACGATGCCGAGGACACGATCCGGTTCTACGCCCTGCGCCTGCACGAGGCGGGAATGATTAAATCGAGCCCACAGAGGATAATTGGCGATGGCACAGATTGGCGCTTCTTGAACGAGCTCAAACGTGAGCTGAAGGCTTAAGGCCGCAAGGGGAGGAGTCCAATCATGATGGCGCAAACCCGACGCCGCTTTTTAACTAATCTCTCACTGGCTGGCACCGCCGGCCTTGTGCGCGCTCCGTCGACGCCGGCCGCCGAAGCCCCGCTCGAAACGACGACAGTGCGTATCTCCAAGGACCTTGCGATCTGCGAGGCGCCACTGGAGCTCGCCGAGGAGCTGCTCCGAGCCGAAGGCTTTACCGATGTCCGCTATGTGGATACGTCTACGGACGATCTCTCTACTGCGATTGCGCAGCGCAAGGTCGATTTCGCTCTGGATTTTCCGGTGTTGTTTGCTCCCGGGATTGACGCCGGGAAGCCGATCACTGTGCTGGCGGGCGTACATGTCGGCTGCTTCGAATTGTTTGCGGGGAATGATGTTCGCACGATTGCAAATCTGAAGGGCAAGACCGTTGGTTTCGAGATCGCCCCGGCGGCGCTGCTCAGGTTGATGGTTGCGCAGGTCGGGCTCGATCCCGACAAGGACATCCGCTGGGTCACCGACCCGTCGGTCAAGCCGCTGGAACTATTCGTAGAAGGCAAGATCGATGCTTTCCTGGGCTTCCCGCCGGAGCCCCAGGATCTGCGCGCCCGAAACATCGGCCACGTGATCTTCAGCATCGCGGTGGATCGCCCCTGGTCGCAATATTTCTGCTGCATGTTGTTGGGCGACCGCGACTACGTCCGCAAATATCCGGTTGCGACCAAGCGTGTGTTGCGCGCGGTCCTCAAGGCCACCGACCTCTGCGTCACCGACCCGGCCCGCGCTGCGCGACGCATGGTCGATAGCGGGCTGACCCCGCGCTACGACTATGCGTACCAAACGCTCAAGGAGTTACCTTACGACAGATGGCGCGAATACGATGCCGAGGACACAATCCGGTTCTACGCCCTGCGCCTGCACGAGGCAGGAATGATTAAATCGAGCCCGCAGACGATAATCGCCGAGGGCACTGACTGGCGCTTCTTGAACGAGCTAAAACGCGAGCTGAAAACATGAGCAGACGCGCGGCGCTTCTCCTCGCGTTCGCGGCAGTGATATTTCCGGCTCTGGCGCTGGCACATGACGCTGGCGGCGACCAGCGGCTGCCGGTGATCGGGCCGGCGCCGTCCTTCACCCTGACCTCGCAGGACGGCAGGTCGGTCGCGCTCGCCGATTTGCGTGGCAAGGTCTTGGCGGTGACTTTCATCTATACCGGGTGCCCCGATATCTGCCCGCTGGTGACGCAGAAGATGGTCGAGGTCCAGAACGCGCTGGGAGCCGCGTTCGGCGCCAAAATCGCCTTCGTTTCGATCACACTCGATCCCGAGCACGACACGCCCGCGATATTGAAGGACTACGCCCAATCATGGGGCGCCAAGCCCAACGGATGGATGTTTCTTACCGGCTCGCCTGCAGCGATCCGTGACGTGACGCGCCGCTATGGGGTATTTTTCGCTAAGAAGGAAGACGGCTCGGTCGATCACACTCAGCTCACCACGCTCGTCGATGCCGACGGCCAGATGCGCGTGCAATATATCGGCTGGCGCTTCAATCCCGATGAGTTCCGGCACGATCTGCTAAGCCTCGTGGACAAGGAATGATATCGCTCAACTCCCTCCTTGTCCGCCCGGTCGCGCGCCTGCCGTGGCGTGTCCAGACAAAGCTGCTGGCGGCGTTTCTCGCCATCGTGGCGCTGTTGATCGCGCTCGGCGCCTGTGGGTTGTACGAGCTCAGCAGGGTCAACCGGCACACCGAAGAGCTGATCAACAGCGAGCGCAAGATTGCCGCCTACCGCCAGGTCCAGCACGACACCACGAGCCAGCTCTACAGCATCTCTTCGGCGTTGTTGGTCTCGGACGAGAGCACTTTGGACAGCGCTCTGCGCCAATTGAGCCAGTTCGGATATGATCTCGAGCGGCTGCAATTCGTCGCCAAGGACGAGCTCGAGCTGCTGCGTAAAGTGCGGCAGGAATACGACCGATTCATCGCCGTTGCGACGCGGGTCGTCGAGCTGATCCGCGGCGGGCATGTCGTGGAGGCGCGGGAAGCGCAGCTGAAGGAGGCGCGGCCGCTGGCGGACCGGCTCGAACGGCTGACCAACGAATTGGTCAACAAGGCCGAGTCCGATGTCGTAGCGGACATCGAGGCGAGCGGCGAGGCCTACCGTACCTCGCAAATCATCGTCGTCGCTTTCGCCCTCGGCGCCATTGCCCTGGCGCTGATCCTCGGCCGCACGATCTCGTGGTCTCTGCTTGGGCCGATCCGCGAAATCGACAGGAGGCTCAACGCGATCGCGGCCGGCGACTTCACCCAGCGCGTCACGGTCGGCAATCGAGACGAGCTGGGCGCGCTGGCGGCCAACATCAACCGGACAACCGAGCGGCTCGGACGTCTCTATAGCGAGCTCGAAGAGGTCAGCCAGCACAAATCGGCGTTTCTGGCCAACATGAGCCACGAGCTGCGGACCCCGCTGAACGCGGTCCTCGGCTACGCCGAGTTGCTGGTCGACGGCATTTACGGCGAGCTGCCGGAGCGGCCGAAAGGCGTGCTCGAGCGCATCCAGAACAACGGCAGGCACCTGTTGGCGCTGATCAACGACGTGCTCGACCTCGCCAAGATCGAGGCCGGGCAACTGACCTTGACGATCGAGGATTACAGCCTGTCCGAGGTAGTCGAACTCGGTGGTCGCCGCGACCGAGCCGCTCGCCGCGGCAAAGCGGCTCAAATTCGTCTCTACCGTGCAACCTGGCCTGCCGACGGCGCATGGCGACGCACGCCGCGTGTCGCAGGTGCTGTTGAACCTCGTCGGCAATGCGATCAAATTCACCGACGAGGGCGAAGTCGAGATCGCCGCCGGCGCCGCCGATGGTCATTTCGTGGTGACCGTGCGCGACTCCGGGCCGGGCATTGCCGAGGCTGATCAGGATCGGATTTTTGGCGAGTTCCAGCAGATCGACAACAGCAACACGCGCAAGCAGGGCGGCACCGGCCTCGGCTTGGCCATCTCCAAGCGCATGATCGAGATGCAGGGTGGCATGATCTCGGTTGATTCGATGCTCGGCCGGGGTTCGACCTTTCGCGTCGTGCTGCCGGTCCAGGTCGAAGCGATGATGGAGGCTGCCGAATGACCAAGCGCATCCTGGTCGTCGAAGACACCGAGGACAATCGCAAGATCATCCGCGATCTTTTGTCGAGCGTCGGTTACGAACTGATCGAGGCGGTGGACGGTGCCGAGGGTGTGGCGTTAGCGCAAAGCGAGCGGCCAGATTTGATCCTGATGGATATTCAGCTGCCGGTCATCGATGGCTACGAAGCGACCCGCCGCATCCGCGCGGTCCCCGAACTGGCTGCTGTGCCGATCATCGCGGTGACCTCCTACGCGCTCTCCGGCGACGAGGCCAAGACGCGCGCCGCCGGCTGCGACGGCTATGTCGCCAAACCCTTCAGCCCGCGCCAATTGCTCGCCACGATCCGCGAATTCCTGCCCGACGCGGGGTAACGAAGTGCGCGAGCCGGCTCGCATCCTGGTCGTCGACGACGTGCCCGACAATGTCGAGGTCCTGCAGATGCGGCTCGAAAGGCAGGGCTATGAGGTCGTCACTGCCGGCGACGGCGTCGAAGCGCTGGAAAAGGTCCGGGAGCTTCGGCCCGATCTGGTATTGCTCGACATCATGATGCCGAAGCTCGACGGCATCGAAACCATCAAGCAGCTGAAGAGCGACACATCGCTGCCGTTTATCCCGGTGATCCTCGTCACGGCCAAAGCCGATGCTTCGGACGTCATCGCCGGGCTGGAAAGCGGCGGCGACGATTACCTGACCAAGCCGGTCGACCATGCAGCACTCTCGGCGCGGGTGCGGGCGATGCTGCGGATCAAGGCGTTGCATGACACGGTCCAAACGCAGGCGCGCCATCTGGAGGAGCAGGCGGCCGAGCTCGCTGGGTTGAACCGGACCTTGGAGGAACGGGTCGCAGCGCAGGTCGACGAAATCGAGCGGATCGGCAGGCTGAAGCGGTTTCTGGCGCCGCAGATCGCGGAAACCATCGTCTCGTCGGGCGGCGAGACGATCCTCGATCATCACCGGCGCGATATTGTCGTGCTGTTCTGCGACATGCGCGGCTTCACCGCCTTTGCCGAAACGGCCGAGCCGGAGGACGTGATGGCGGTGCTCGGCGAGTATCACGACGCGTTGGGACCGCTGATCCATCATTACGAGGGCACCCTCGACCGTTTTGCCGGCGACGGTCTGATCGTCTTTTTCAACGATCCGGTGCCATGTCCCGATCCGGCACTACGCGCCGTGCGCCTTGCGGTCGCGATGCGCGAAGCGGTCACGGCGCTCGCCCGCTCTTGGGCCGCCCGCGGGCACGAAATCGGCTTTGGCGTCGGCATTGCCCAAGGCTACGCCACCCTCGGCCGGATAGGGTTCGCGGACCGTTTCGACTACAGCGCCATCGGCACTGTGACCAACCTTGCGGCGAGACTGTGCGACGAGGCGCGGGATGGGCAGATTCTGGTGACCCGGCGCATTGCCGGCGCGATCGACAAGGTTGCCGAGTTCGAGTCGCTAGGCGATCTTGCCTTAAAGGGACTGAGCCGTCCGGTCGCGGTTTCGAACGTGTGCGGTCTGGTCTCGACCGCCGCCGGCGAGCTGTCGTAAGCGCCCGGGATCGACCAGAATTGCGGTGGGTGGCATGAACTCGTCCGACGTCCTAAATTTGGTGACGATGCTCCCGCTTCTTGTCGCCGAACGCCCGCATAGCGATGTCGGCAAGCCGTTCGCGCTCTCATCCGAATTCCGCCCGGCCGGCGACCAGCCGGAGGCGATCGACGAATTGTGCGACGGGCTCGCCCGCGAGGAGCGCGATCAGGTGCTGCTCGGCGTCACCGGCTCGGGCAAGACGTTTACGATGGCGCATGTCATTGCCCGCACCGGCCGCCCGGCGATCATCCTTGCCCCGAACAAGACCCTGGCCGCGCAGCTCTACGGCGAGATGAAGAGCTTTTTCCCGGACAACGCGGTCGAATACTTTGTCTCCTATTACGACTACTACCAGCCCGAGGCGTATGTCCCGCGCACCGACACTTATGTCGAAAAGGAATCGTCGCTGAACGAGGAGATCGACCGGATGCGCCATTCGGCGACGCGGGCGATCCTGGAGCGGCGCGACGTCATCGTCGTCGCCTCGGTTTCGTGCATCTACGGCATCGGCTCGGTCGAGACCTATTCGCAGATGATCCTGTCCCTGGCCAAGGGCGACCGGGTCAACCGCACCCAGCTGCTGGCCCGATTCGTCGAATTGCAGTACCGGCGCAACGACCACAATTTCGTGCGCGGCGCGTTTCGCGTGCGCGGCGACACGATCGAAATTTTCCCGGCGCACTACGAGGACCGCGCCTGGCGGCTATCCCTGTTCGGCGACGAGATCGAGGCGATCCACGAGATCGACCCGCTGACCGGCGAAAAGACCGCGGCATTGCAATCGATCAAGGTCTACGCCAACAGCCACTACGTTACGCCGCGCCCGACCCTGTTGCAGGCGATCGAGCAGATCAAGCGCGACCTCAAGATCCGCCTCGAAGAATTGTTCGCCGAGGGCAAGCTGCTGGAGGCGCAGCGGCTCGAACAGCGGACCACCTACGACCTCGAAATGATCGACGCGACCGGCAGCTGCGCCGGCATCGAGAACTATTCGCGCTATCTGACCGGGCGCAAGCCGGGCGAACCGCCGCCGACCTTTTTCGAATACATGCCGCGCGACGCGCTGGTCTTTGTCGACGAAAGCCACGTCACGGTGCCGCAACTGGGCGGCATGTTCCGCGGCGACTGGATGCGCAAGACGACCCTGGCCGAATACGGCTTCCGGCTGCCGTCCTGCACCGACAACCGACCGCTCAAATTCGAGGAGTGGGAGGCAATGCGCGGCCAGACGGTGTTCGTCTCGGCGACGCCCGGGCCGTGGGAGATGAATCGCGCCGGCGGCGTCTTTGTCGAGCAGATCGTGCGGCCGACCGGCCTGGTCGACCCGCCCTGCATCATCCGCCCGGTCGACACCCAGGTCGACGATCTGATGGCCGAATGCCGCGAGGAGGCGGCCGAAAGGCCACCGCGTGCTGGTCACGACGTTGACCAAGAAGATGGCCGAGGCGCTGACCGAGTACCTGCACGAGGCCGGGTTGCGGGTGCGCTACATGCACTCCGATGTCGACACCTTGGAGCGGATCGAGATCATCCGCGATCTGCGGCTCGGCGTGTTCGACGTGCTGATCGGCATCAACCTGTTGCGCGAAGGGCTCGATATTCCGGAATGCGCGATGGTCGGCGTGCTCGACGCCGACAAGGAGGGCTATCTGCGCTCGCGCACCTCGCTGATCCAGACGATCGGCCGGGCGGCGCGGCATATCGACGGCCGGGCCATTCTTTACGCCGACCGGATGACCGACAGCCTCAAGGCGGCGATCGAGGAAACCAACCGCCGGCGCGAGAAGCAGCAGGCCTACAACGCCGCGCACGGGATCACGCCCGAGAGCGTGCGGCGCGGCATCGCCGACATTCTCGAAAGCGTCTATGAGCGCGATCATGTGACCGTTGGCCTGTCGGAGGGCGAGGCGGCGCATTACCAAGGCGCGGATCTGAAAACGGTGATCGCCGATCTGGAAAAGCGCATGCGCGACGCCGCCGCCGACCTCGAATTCGAGGAGGCGGCGCGGCTGCGCGACGAGATCCGCCGGCTCGAACAGGCCGATCTCGGGCTCCCGGTAGCGCCGGCGGGCGCGGCCGGATCCTGGGCGAGGCGGTCGGACGGCACGCGCGGCCGTTCGATCGCGGGGCGCGCCGGCGTCTCGGCGCGCGAGGTGACACGCGCCAAGATACGAGCGCGCAAGGAACGCCGTGCCCTCCGCCGCTGACGCCGAGCCGGCGACGAGCTGACCGGAGCGCTGCCGGCTCCGCCCATTCCAAAGGCGGCGCTGGTGACCGGCGGCGGGCGGCGTATCGGCCGCGCGCTGGCGCTGGCGCTGGCCGAGGACGGGTTCGCCGTCGCCGTTCACTATCACCGCTCGCGCAAAGCGGCAGAGGCAGTGGTCGAGAGCCATCCGGGCGCGGGGGCGGCGACAGCGCTGGCGCTCGGCGCCGATCTCGCCGACGAGGACGCGGTGCGCCGCTTGCTGCCGCAGGCCGAGCGCGCATTCGGGCCGATCGGCGTTGCCTGGTCAACAACGCCGGGGTCTTCGGCGACGACACCGTCGCAACGACGACCCGGGAAAGCTGGGATCTGCATCTCGCGGTCAATCTGCGGGCGCCGTTCGTGCTGATCCAGGATTTCGCGGCGCGGCTGCCGGCGGAGGCGGGCGGGGTCGTCGTCAACATGCTGGACGAGCGGGTGTGGTCGCTGACCCCATATTTCGTCTCCTATACGCTGTCGAAAGCGGGGTTGTGGGCTTTGACGCAGACGATGGCGTTGGCGCTGGCGCCGCGCATTCGGGTCAACGGCATCGGGCCAGGCCCGACCTTGCCGAGCCCGCGGCAGAGCCCCGAGCAATTCGCTAGCCAGCGCGCGATGATGCCGCTCGGCCGCGGCACCGGCCCACTGGAGATCGTGGCGGCGTTGCGCTTTATCCTGTCGGCGCCCGCGATGACCGGGCAGATGATCGCGCTTGACGGCGGACAGCATCTGGGCTGGGCGCAGCCGCAGCGCCCCCCGACTGCTCGAATAGCGAGGTTCGCCCGATGAGCGAATGCTACATGTGTTGCAATTCGATGTTAAGTTGAGGAAACTATTGTATCTTGTTGTCTATCGATCGGCGGTGGCAATTTGTTCACAGGCGACTGTGACGATTGTGCGACAATGCCTCGGATGATGAGCGATCGGTTTGCTCCCAAAAAAATTAACCATTCCATTGGAAATGTACGTCGAATCAATGGGTTATAAACATGCCTAATTATTAGGCAAACGCCAAGAACCCGAAGTGCCGTTGGGTTTGCGCTCTGATGAGACTGGTTTTTCAACAGTGTTATCCACAGATTTCGTGGATATCGTTGGAGTGGTTTGAATTACGATGGCAACACAAATAGTTGACGATCCACTGACAAACGTCAAAATCCCGGCAGCGGGACGGCGGCGTCGGAAATTGCCTCCGATGGACCCGCGGCGGGCGCCGGAGGACGTTGTCGCCGGGTCCTTAAACGAGCCGGCGGGCTCGCAAGTGGCAACCGATCTCGCCTTGGCGGACCCCACGCCGCCGCTGAAGACCGCGACCGGGGTAACAGCGGGCGTTGCCGTTATCCGCGCCGCGCTGAGGACCATGCCAGCGACGCCGGGCGTCTATCGCATGCTCGACCGCAAAGGCGATGCGCTCTATGTCGGCAAGGCGCGCAGCCTGAGGAGCCGGGTGCAGAACTACACCCACCCCGCGGCATTATCGAACCGACTACGGCGCATGGTGGCCGAGACCGCCGCTATGGAGATCGTCGTCGACCCATACCGAGGCCGAAGCGCTGCTGCTCGAATGCAATCTGATCAAGCGGCTGATGCCGCGCTTCAATGTTCTGCTGCGCGACGACAAATCGTTTCCGCTGATCCATCTGACCGCCGATCGCGACTTTCCGCAACTGACCAAATATCGCGGCGCGCAAGAGCCAGGGTGGCAGCTATTTCGGCCCGTTCGCCTCGGCGGGGGCGGTCAATCGCACCCTGGTGACCCTGCAGAAGGCATTTCTGCTGCGCTCGTGCAGCGACAGCATCTTTGCCAACCGCACCCGCCCCTGCCTGCTGCACCAGATCAAGCGGTGCAGCGCGCCTTGCGTCGGGCGCATCGGCCGCGAGGAGTATGCCGGCCTGATCGAGCAGGCGCATTCCTTTCTGTCGGGCGGCAGCGGAGGCGGTGCAGCAGCGTCTCGCGGCCGAGATGCAGGCCGCCGCCGCGGCGCTCGATTTCGAGGCGGCGGGGCTGATCCGCGACCGCATCCGCGCCCTGTCCCTGGTCCAGGGACACCAGGACATTCACGTGCCCGGCATCGTCGATGCCGACGTGATCGCGGCCTATCAGGCAGGCCGGACAGACCTGCGTGCAGGTGTTCTTTTTCCGCGGCGGGCAGAATTGGGGCAATCGCGCCTATTTCCCGAGCCACGATCGCCAGCTCTCGGTCGAGGACGTGCTGGGCTCGTTTGTCGGCCAATTCTACGACAACCGGCCAAAACCGCCGCTGGTGCTGCTCAGCCATCGTCTTGCCGAGCACGAGCTGGTCGAGGAGGCGTTGTCGCTCGGCGGCGGTCGTGTCGTCGCTGGCAGTGCCGCAGCGCGGCGACAAGAAGAAGCTGATCGATCGCGTCGTCGCCACCGCGCGCGAAGCGCTCGGCCGCCGGCTCGCCGAAAGCGCCTCGCAGCGCCGGCTGCTCGACGGCGTCGCCGCGGTGTTTGGCCTCGACGCCGCGCCGAACCGCATCGAGGTCTACGACAACAGCCACATCCAGGGCACCAACGCCGTTGGCGCGATGATCGTCGCCGGCCCGGACGGGTTGATGAAGAACGCCTATCGCAAATTCACGATCCGCGGCGTCGCAGCGGTGCAGCCGGCATCGGTTCCAATTTTCTCCGGCGCCCTCCCTGACCTTCCCTCTCGTGCGGAGGAGGGACGGGTGGTGGCGAAGCCGGGTGAAAGTGAGGCCATTGCCGGCGGCGACGATTACGCGATGATGCGCGAGGTGTTGCAGCGGCGCTTTGCCCGCGCGCTGAAGGAGGATCCGGAGCGCGCGCAGGGCAGCTGGCCCGACCTGGTTCTGATCGACGGCGGGCTGGGACAGCTCAATGTCGCGCAGGGGGTAGTCGACGAACTCGGCATCGCCGACGTCGCGATCGTCGGCATCGCCAAAGGGCCCGACCGCAACGCCGGCCGCGAGCGCTTTTTCATGCCGGGCCGTCCGCCGTTCTCGCTCGATCCGCGCGATCCGGTCCTCTATTTCCTGCAGCGGCTGCGCGACGAGGCGCATCGGTTTGCGATCGGCACGCATCGCGCCCGGCGGACCAAGGCGATCGGGCGCTCGCCGCTCGACGAGATCGCCGGGATCGGCGCCCGGCGCAAGCAGGCATTGCTGCACCATTTCGGCTCGGCGCGCGCGGTCGCCCGCGCCGGGCTCGCCGAGCTCGAACGCGTCGGCGGGATCAGCAAAACCGTCGCAAAAAAGATTTATGATCATTTTCATGCCGATGAGTAAGATGCCCCATATCCTCGTCGCCCACCGGGAGTGGCGCGTGCTGCTGACCAGCCTGCCCAACCTATTGACCCTGTCGCGCATCCTGGCGATCCCGGTGGTGATCGCGACCTTTTATGTGCCGGGCGATTACGCGCGGTGGTTCGCCTGCGCGCTGTTCTCGGCCGCGGGGATCACCGATTGGCTCGACGGGCACATGGCGCGGCGTTGGCAGCAGCAGTCTGAGATCGGCCGGTTTCTCGACCCGATCGCCGACAAGCTGCTGGTCTCGGCCACGCTGTTCATGCTGACGACGTTTGGTCGGCTGTCGGCAGCAGCGGTTTTCCCGGCCCTGGTGATCCTGTGCCGAGAAATCCTGGTTTCGGGATTGCGCGAGTATCTGGCCGGGCTGCGCGTCGGCGTGCCGGTATCGCGGCTCGCCAAATGGAAGACGTTGATCCAGATGGTGGCGATCGGTTTTCTGATCGTCGGCGATGCCGGCCCCGGCTTTTTGCCGGTCAAGGCGATCGGCGAAAGCTTGCTGTGGATCGCAGCGGTGCTGACCCTGGTCACCGGCTACGATTATCTGCGGGCGGGACTTCCGCATATCACCCGCCCCCGCCGCGCCGGAGCGATCGGCCGCAGCAAATCCCAGACGCCGGCCTAGGCGCGCATTGCCTCGGCTGTCCTCAGCCCCCAAGTGAGGCCCCAGGGACGCGCGGCGATGCGCATCTTTGGCCTCGCCGGCTGGAGCGGCAGCGGCAAGACGACCCTGATGACGGCATTGATTCCCGAATTTGTCGGCCGCGGCATAACCGTGTCGACGATCAAGCACGCCCATCACGCCTTCGACGTCGATCAGCCGGGCAAGGATTCGTGGCGCCATCGCCAAGCCGGGGCGAGCGAAGTCATGGTCGTTTCGGAACGCCGCTGGGCGTTGATGCACGAGCTGCGCGGCGCGCCCGAACCGGCGTCTCGACGAGCTGATACCGCGGTATGACGCCGGTCGATCTGCTGCTGGTCGAAGGCTTCAAGCATCACCCCCATCCCAAGATCGAAATCTACCGTCCCTCGCTCGGCAAACCGCCATTGCATCCCGACGATCCCTACGTCGTCGCGGTCGCTTCCGACGACGAGCTGCCGGGGCTGGCGCTGACCCGACTACCGCTCGGCGACCCGGCCGCGATAGCCGATTTCATCCTGCAACATGATGGGCGTGTGCGATGGCCCAGCTGAGCGACGATTGCTTTGCCTTTGGCGGCGCCCTGCTGAGCGTCGACGAGGCGCTCGCCCGGATCGATCAGTCGCGTCGTCGCGGTTGTCGAGAGCGAAATGGCGCCGCTGGCGCATAGCGGCCGGCCGTGTGCTTGCCCGCGATCTCGTTGCGACAATGGACCTGCCGCCGCATGCAAACAGCGCAGTCGACGGCTACGCCGTCGCCCATGCCGACCTCCTGCCCGATCGCGAGACCGACTTGCCTGTCGGCGGCCGAGCCGCGGCCGGCCACCGGCTCGACCGCGCGCTCCACCGCGGCGAGGCGATCCGCATCTTTACCGGCGCGCCGATGCCCGAGGGCGCCGACACCGTGATTGATGCAGGAGGATTGTGTCGCGGCCGACGGGCGGGTCCGGCTAAAGCCGGGGATCAGAAAGGGCGCCAACCGCCGGCACGCCGGCGAGGATGTCGCGCTGGGCGAGACCGCGCTCGCCGCCGGCCGGCGCTTGGGCCCCGCCGATCTTGGGCTCGCCGCGGCGCTCGGCCATCATGAGTTGCCGGTGTTCCGCCGATTGCGGTGGCGCTGCTGTCGACCGGCGACGAGGTCCGCGAGCCCGGCACGACGCTGCCGCCCGGCGCGATCTATGACGCCAACCGCTTCATGCTCGAGGCGCTGCTCGAAGGTCTCGGCTGCGTCGTGACCGATTTCGGCATCCGGCCCGACCGCGAGGCCGCCCTCGCCGACACGCTTGCCGCGGCGAGCGCCGAGCACGATCTGATCGTGACCTCGGGCGGCGTCTCGACCGGCGAAGAGGATCACGTCAAAGGCGCGCGATCGAGCGCGTCGGCGGCGCTCCATTTCTGGCGGCTGGCGATCAAGCCGGGCCGGCCGGTGGCGCTCGGCCAGATTGGCAGGCGTGCCGCTGATCGGGCTGCCCGGCAACCCGGTCGCGGTTGTCGTGACCTTCGCCGTCCTCGCCCGGCCGCTGATCCTGCAAGCTCGCGGCGCGCCCAGGCCTCGGCGCCCAGGCTGTTTCCGGTGCGCGCCGGCTTTGCCTATCGCAAAAAGCCCGGGCGGCGCGAATATCTGCGGGCGCGCGCTAGAGCGCGACGGCGATCGAGTCGCCGCCGTCAAATATCCTCGCGACGGCGCCGGCATCCTGTCCTCGATCGTGCAATCGGATGGCCTCGTCATCCTCGACGAGGCGACCGGCGATCTCGCCGCCGGCTCGATTGTCGATTTTCTGCCCTTCGCCGAGGTGATTGGGTGAAGCTCCTCTATTTCGCCTGGTTGCGCGCGCGTATCGGCTGCGCCGAGGAGGAGTTGGCGTTGCCGCCCGAAGTGCATGACGTGGCCGGGCTGCTCGGCTGGCTGCGCTCGCGCGGCGGGCGGCTATGCCGAGGCGCTTGCAGAACCTCGCGATCGTCCGCGTCGCGGTCAACCAGGACTATGTCGGATCGGAGCACCCGGTGCGGGACGGCGACGAGGTCGCGATATTCCCGCCGGTCACCGGAGGCTGAGACGATGATCCGTGTGCAGCGCGAGGATTTCGATGTCGGCGTCGAGCTCGATCGGCTCGCCGCCGGCAATCACCGGATCGGCGGCGTCGCCAGCTTCATCGGGCTGGTGCGCGATATGGGCGGCGGCGACCAGGTCTCGGCCCTGACCCTCGAACACTATCCCGGCATGACCGAAAAGAAGCTCGCCGAAATCGAGCTCGAGGCGCATCGGCGCTGGCCGCTCGACGCCTCGCTGATCATCCACCGCTACGGCCGGCTCGAACCCGGCGACCGCATCGTCCTCGTCGCCACCGCCTCGCCGCACCGCGAGGCGGCGCTCGCCGCCTGCCATTTCCTGATCGACTGGCTGAAGACCGACGCCCCGTTCTGGAAGAGCGAGGAAACCGCCGAGGGCGAGCGCTGGGTCGAAGCGCGCGACGAAGACGACGCTGCGACCAGGCGGTGGCGGGGCCTGTCGGAAAGCGAACGATAGGCGAGGGACTTCCGGCTGCTCGGGCGGTCGCGAGAGCGATACGGTGACGCAAAACATTTATGACGACGGCGAGTTTTTTGCCGGATACAGCCGGTTGAAGCGTTCGATCGACGGCTTGGACGGTGCGCCGGAATGGCCGGCATTACGTTCTCTGTTGCCGGATTTGAGCGGGAGCGGCGTCCTCGATCTCGGCTGTGGCTTCGGCTGGTTTTGCCGCTGGGCACGGCAGCAGGGCGCCGCCCGCATTCTCGGCATCGATGTTTCCGAGCGCATGCTGGCGCAGGCCCGGGCCACCATTCAGGACCCGGCAATCACCTACGCCAGGGCCGATATGGAAGACCTCGAATTGCCCATAGGGTCATTCGACCTCGCCTACAGTTCTCTCGCCCTTCATTATGTTGAGAGCTTGGACAGGCTGATGGGAGTAGTGCACCGGTCGCTCTTACCGGGCGCCAGCCTGGCTTTCTCGGTCGAACATCCGATATTCACCGCTCCTGCCAAACCGGGTTGGTCTCGCAACGCCGATGGTAGCAACACGTGGCCGATAGAATCATATTTGGATGAAGGGCCTCGTTCGACCGACTGGCTCGCCAAGGGCGTGATCAAGCAGCATCGAACCGTCGCAACCTACCTCAACATGCTAATCCGGGCCGGCTTCGCCATATCTCACGTCGAGGAATGGGGGCCGACCGAAGAGCAAATCCGGTTGTGCCCTAATTTTGCGGATGAGCGGCATCGCCCGCCATTTTTGCTGGTGGCGGCCAGACGCTAAAGGCCTGGGAGCGGAACTATCGATCCCAAGCCGCGTGCGCGGACGCGAAGGGTGCAGTCAGGCGGCGGTCGCGGTTGCGACTTTCTTGCCGACGGTGCGGTCATAGTCCTCCCACATCAGCCGGCAGATTGCGCCTGGGGTGAAGCGGTAATGGCCGCGCTCGCCGATGATCTCGCCGACCGGGGTTACCTCGGCCGCCGAACCAGTCAGGAACATCTCGTCGGCCGTTTTGAGTTCCTCGGGCATAATCGCGCGCTCGACGACCTTGATGCCGCGCTTCTTGGCAAGGCCGATCACGGTCTGGCGAGTGATCCCGTTCAAAAAGCAATCCGGCGTCGGGGTATGCAATTCGCCATTGATGACGAGAAAGAGGTTGGCGCCGGTGCCCTCGGCAAGCCGGCCGCGCCAATCCAGCATCAACGCATCGTCGCAGCCATCGGCCTCCGCGTCGTGTTTGGACATTGTGCAGATCATGTAGAGCCCGGACGCCTTGGCCTGGGTCGGCGCGGTGTGCGGGGCCGGGCGCGCCCAGGGCGCCCATTTCATGCGGATGCCTTTGGCGCGGGCTTCGGGCGAGAAATAGGCCGGCCATTCCCATGCGGCGAGCGCGAGGTGGATCTTCGTCGCCTGCGCCGAAACACCCATCTGCTCGGCGCCGCGCCACGCGATCGGGCGGACATAGCCGTCGACGATGTTGTTGGAGGCGATGACTTCGTTGGTTGCCTTGGTCAGATCGTCCATGCTGACCGGCACCTCGAAGCCCAATATCCGGGCTGAGTTCACCAGACGCTCGTTGTGATCATCGAGCCGAAAGACGGCGCCATTGTAGACGCGCTCGCCTTCGAAGACGCAGCTCGCATAATGGAGCCCATGGCTCAATACATGCAGCTTGGCGTCGCGCCAGGGAACCAAGCGGCCGTCATACCAGATCGAGCCGTCACGGTCGTCGAAGGGGATCATGGACATCGGATTCTTCCTTGCACCGAAGCTGTCGGAGCCGGCGCTTGGTCGCGAACCTCGCCGGCCCGGTAGCGATGGAACTTTATATCCAAGAGGACACCCAAACGGTATCCAAGGTTGCGAGATAAGTCAATATGTCTGACATAAAATTGGGTGCCGATCCGGTGTTCTTGGCCGAGGATGCGGTCAGGGAAGGGATCGAGCTGCTGTTCTTCGCCTATCGCGATTTCACCGCCGAGCCCGACGCGATCCTCGCGCGCTATGGCTTCGGTCGGGCGCATCACCGGGTGATCCATTTCGTCGGCCGCCATCCGCAGATGACGGTCAGCGAGCTGCTCAGCATCCTGCGCATCACCAAACAGAGTCTGAGCCGGGTTTTGGGTGAGCTGGTCGGACAGGGGTTTATCCGTCAGCACCCGGGCCCGGTCGATCGCCGGCAGCGGCTGCTCGAGTTGACCGCCGAGGGTCGTGCGCTCGAACGCGAAGTGTCAGCGCCGCAGCGCGCCCGCGTCGCCAGTGCATATCGCCATGCCGGCTCGCCGGCGGTCGAGGGTTTCCGCAGGGTGCTGCTGGGGATCATCGCCGACGCCGGCGACCGGCGCCGTTTTGAGGCCGCGGCGACCAGGGAGCGTTGACCGCCGACCCGGCGTATAGTTTGCGATCATGAGCAATCTCGAACCCCATCTCCTCGTCGTCGACGACGATGCGCGCTTGCGGGAATTGCTGCGCCGCTATCTATCGGAAAGCGGGTTTCGCGTAACCACCGCGGCGGATGCGGCCGAGGCGCGGGCGAATCTGGCGAGCTTCGCCTTTGACCTTGTCGTGCTCGACGTGATGATGCCGGGCGAGAACGGGCTCGACCTGACTCGCGCTCTGCGGCATGAGGGTCACGTGCCGGTCCTGCTGTTGACCGCGATGGCCGAACCCGAGGATCGCGTCAACGGGCTCGAACAGGGGGCCGACGATTATCTCTCCAAGCCATTCGAGCCGCGCGAGCTGGTGCTGCGCATCCGCAATCTGCTGCAGCGTCGGCCGGCGGCTGACGCGGATCGCCGAGAAGTCCGCTTTGGCGGCTGCCGCTTTGACCTCGTCCGCGGCGAGCTGTTTCGCGGCGGCGACACGATCCACCTGACTACCGCTGAAGCCGGACTGCTTGGCAGCCTGGCGGAGAAGGCGGGGGAAGCGGTCTCGCGCGACGAGCTGTCGCTGTCGGCGCAGTTCAGCGGAAGTGTCCGCAATGTCGATGTCCAGATGACCCGGCTGCGCCGAAAGATCGAGCGCGATCCACGCTTCCCGCGCTACCTACAGACTGTCCGCGGCACCGGATATGTCCTCAAGCCGGATTGATGATCCACCGCTAAGGCCGGCGGCGGCCGATCCCGCGGAGGAGGCCGAGGCCGAAATCGTCGGCGAGCGCGATATCCGTCCGCGCGGATGGATCAAACAGCTGCTGCCGCGCACGATGTTCGGCCGCTCGCTATTGATCGTGGTCATGCCGCTCATTCTGTTGCAGGCGATCGCGACTTGGATCTTTTACGATCGTCACTGGGCGGCGATATCCTGGCGGCTGTCGACCGGCGTTGCCGGCGACATTGGGATGATAATCGAGACGATCCCGCTCGCAGGTTCCGGACCGGCTACAACCAGGCTATTGCAGCGCGCGTGGCTGCTGACCGACCTCGAATTCACCTTGCACCGCGGCGCGCGCCTGCCGCCGCCGCTGCTGCCGCCCAGCGGTACGCTTATCGAGGACCAGCTGACCCAGGCGATGCATGGCCGGGTCGACCTGCCGTGGCGCATCGACCGCCTAGATGATCCGCATGGGCCGCGGATCAGGGTGCAGCTGGCCCAGGGACTATTGACGGTCGGAGTGCCGTGGAACCGGCTGTACAGCCCGACCACCTACATCTTCGTCATGTGGATGGTCGGTTCCTCGCTGGTTCTGCTGGCGGTGGCGATCCTGTTCCTGCGCAATCAAGTCAAAGCGCTGCGCCGTCTGGCGGCGGCGGCTGACGGGTTTGGCAAAGGGCGCCCGGTGCCGTTTTTCAAGATCGAAGGAGCGGTTGAGATCCGTCAAGCAGCGGTCGCGTTTATCACGATGCGCGATCGGATCCAGCGCCAGGTTCGCCAGCGCACGCAAATGTTGGCTGGCGTGTCGCATGATTTGCGCACGCCGTTGACGCGGATGAAGCTGGCCTTGGAGATCCTCGGCGAGGATCCGGCGGTTGAGGAACTGAAGTCTGATGTCGCCGAGATGGAGCACATGGTGCACGGCTATCTCGACTTTGTCCGCGGCGAGGGGACCGAGCCGCCGATCGAAACCGACATCGCGCTGCTGCTCGATGATGTCGCCATAGCGATGCGGCGCGAGGGTTCGCAACTGTCGTTGACGGCCCCGGCCGAATACGTCCTGCCGGTTCGGCCGAACGCGCTGAAACGCTGCCTCGCAAATCTGATCGGCAATGCCCGTCGCCACGGCAGTCATGTCTGGGTGACGGCTCTGCCGGTCGCCGACGGCATCGACATCCTCGTCGACGATGACGGGCCGGGGATACCTTCGGCCGACCGCGGCCGCGTCTTTCGCGCATTCGTCCGCCTCGATCCCTCGCGCAACCCGTCGACCGGTGGGGTTGGGCTCGGGCTGACGATCGCGCGCGACGTAGCCCGCGGCCATGGCGGCGATGTGAGACTTGAGGACTCGCCGCAGGGCGGTCTGCGTGCCCGACTTCACTTGCCAAGGTGACCTGTGGGCATGACGCTCCGGAATGAATGCAAAAGGCCGTCCCGCAGGTGCGGCACGGCCTCCCATTAGAATAAGCCTTGCGTCAGTGCGCGGCTTGGTGCTTTGCCATCTCGCGCAGTTCGTCGAGGCTTTCGCAAGCGCGCTTGCGCAGAACATCGGCTGCCTCGGCGCCGGCTTTGGCCGCCAACTGGGTGATCTCGCGGCCGTGATTGAGGCTCTTTTCGAGCATCTGCTTAGCGTATTCGGTGTTCTTGACGATTCGGTCCTCGGTCGAGACCGGCTGGGTGAGGTCGCGGAACAGTACCGACATGTCTTCGACCGCCTGGCGGGCGATTTCGATCTGACGCCGGGCGACCGCCTGGACGCCTTCGACGGCGAGCTGGTTGGCCTGGCTCAGCGCCTCGATATTTCGGCGCTGACAGGCCATCAGCGCTTCGACGTCAAACGGACGAAAGCGAAAGTCGGTCATCATCTTGGTGACGTCGAAATCGAAAAAGCTGGGGCGGGCATCCATGGTTGGGGTTCCATTAAGGCTTCAGGGATTGTGCGCTGCACAACGCCCAAAATATCGGCGTTTGCCCGGTCGTCGTCAAGGAACTTTTTTGCAGTGCAGCAAAATTAGGCAGCCGCTGTCTCGCCATCGCGGCGTGATGCCCGGTTCGGCGCGAGCCATCGTTCAATCCGGCGCAACCGCCCATCGAGCGCCGCCATGGTTTGCCCGAGATCCGGCGCATCGTCGTGCTGCCAGACCCGTGTCACAGTCACATAGGCGGCCCCGGTCAGCCTGACGGCAAGGGCGCCGCGCACCCCTGAGGTGGCGATGTCGGCCGCTTCGAGCATCCATCGCATCGAGTGCAGCAGCGAGACGGCGACACAAAGTGCTGCCGCCGGGTCGCTGGGCAATTCTCGGCGGAGCACTGCGAGGGCCGGTCTGTGCGGCCGTAGTGCGTCGAATCGCCGCATCAGGAGGTCGAACAGCCTGTCCCGCGGCCGCTCGTTTTCCTCTGCCGATGGCGGCTCCGCGAGGACCGTCTCGTCGACCCGCCGCAAAAACCCGCACAAGATCGCCTGCTTCGATCGGAAATTACGGTAGACGCGCAGAATCGGGAGCCCGGCTTCGCCGGCGACCGCGGCCAGCGATAGCCGCCGCCACCCATCCTGCGCGATGCGGACGAGGGCCGCGTCGATAATTCGGTCGGATTCCTCGGGCGGTTCCGCGCCGCCATTGCGGCTACGCCGCGCTCCGCCACCCCTGCCACCGGCGCTCTTGGCCATGTCCGGGTCCTCCGTCCGCCTCCGCCTCAGCTCGCCAGTTCGCGCGAGCGCGCCGCCGCCGCGGCGACCGCGCGCCCGATCAGTGCTACGAGACCGTCCGTCGCCATCAACACATCGAGGGCAGCGCGCGTCGTGCCGCCGGGACTGGTTACGTTCTCGCGGAGCTGCGCCGGGCTATCGTCGGATAGGCGGGCGAGCTCGCCCGACCCGGCGACGGTGGCGCGCGCGAGACGCAAGGCAAGAGCCGGCGGCAGTCCCACCGCCTCGGCGGCCTGAGCCAACGCCTCGATCAACAGAAAGACATAAGCGGGACCGCTGCCGGAGACTGCAGTCACCGCGTCGAGCAGCGCCTCGTCCTCGACCCAGGCACTTTCTCCGGCGGCCGCGAGCAATTTGTCGCAGAGCTCGCGCTGCGTCTGCGTCACGCGCGCGTTGGCGCATGCCACCGTGATCCCGCGCCCGATCGCAGCCGGGGTGTTGGGCATGGTCCGGACGAGTGCCGCCGGACCGAGGTGACAGGTTATTCCGGCGATCGTCTTACCGGCCACAATCGAGACGAACAAGGTGTCCCGCCCGGCCCAACGGCGGTAACCCGGAAGCACCGCATCGATGACCTGCGGCTTGACCGCAAAGACGACGGCGCTGGGCGCGGGCTCGCCTGCCAGCTCTTCGGGGGTCTGATGCCACGAGACACCGACGGCGCTCTCAAACCCGGCTGACGCGCCTGCGGGCTCGACCACGAAAAAGCGGGCGGCCGCGCCGCCGGTGATCCAACCACGCAGCAGTGCGGAGCCCATCTTGCCGCAGCCGACGAGGACGAGTGTGCTGCGCGTGGCACCGTCTCGTTCGCCGGCTTCGTCGCTCATCGCCAGCCGCCTCGCCTCAGGCTTCGCCGACCGGGTCGATCATCGCCGCGGCCATCGCATCGGCCGGCTTCTTGCCGCCCCACAACACGAGCTGGAACGCGGGGTAAAAGCGCTCGCATTCCGACAAGGCGATATCGACCAGATCCTCCACCTGCTCTGCGCTCGCCGCCATCACGCCGCGCAACAGCACCGCATGCCGAAAGGCCGGTGAGTTGTCCTCAGCCGAGAGGTCGAAATGGCCGAGCCACAGCTTTTCGTTGGCGAGCGCCAACAGTTCGTACACGGCGCCGCGCCGGCCCTTGGGCACCTTCATGTCGAACCCGCACGAGAAATGCATTGCGCAGATTTCTTCCTGCCAGACGAAATAAAGGCGGTAATCGCACCACCGGCCGGAAATCTCGACGACCAATTCCTCGTCGCTCGCTCGGTCGTGCGCCCAATCATTGGCGCTGACGATCTCTTCGACGAGATCAATCGGGTTGCCTGAAAAGGGCGTCGGTTCAGAGAGGGCAACGGAAGTCATCGGGCGCTCCTTCGGGCGGCTCGATAAAATGGTCGCAAAGCTGCGTCACTAACTGTTTCTAGCCGGAGGGATCCGAGCCGGTGGGTGGGGGCTCACTCGCGCTGTCACGTCGGGCGGCGAGCAAGCCTTCCAACTCCGCCAGCCGCTTTGCCAGATCCTCTTGCTCGGCGCGGGCCTTGGCGGCCATTGCCTTGACCGCCTCGAACTCGTCGCGGGTGACGAGATCCATGCCAGCCAGCACCCGTTCGAGCTGCTCGCGCAGTCGCAACTCGACTTCGCTTTTGACCCCTGACAGCGTACCCATGGCGCCCGCGGCGACACGGGCGAGGTCGTCGAAAAACCGGTTCTGGCTCTGCATCCTCTCGCTCTCCGCGCGGGTCGCGGCCCAGACCACCTGATCGCGCATTTACATATGGGCGTGCGCTAGCACAAGGGGCATATCGAGGGAAAGCTTTTCCCTCCGGCAAGGTAAGCTTGCGATGCAACCATTCGCCCAATTCCCTGCCGCCCGGCTCGGCTCGATCCGTTTTGTGCTGACCGATGTTGACGACACCTTGACTGACGGGGCGCGCCTGCCGGCCGCCGCTTTCGATGCGCTCGAGCGGCTTCGAGACGCTGGCTTTCAGGTGATTCCGATCACTGCCGCGCCGGCGGGGTGGTGCGATCTGATGTGCCGGATGTGGCCGGTTGCCGCGGTCATCGGCGAGAATGGCGGGCTGTGCTTCCGCCATGATCCAGCCTCGGGGACGACCGAGCGCCATTTCTGGGCGTCGGCGCCCGACCGCCGGCGCGACCGAGAGCGGCTGGGCGAATTGGGCGAAAGGGTCCAGGCGCTGGTTCCGGGCGCCACGCTCGCGGCCGATCAGGCCTACCGCGAAGCGACGCTCGCATTCAGCAACACGGCGGCGGCGGTGTCGGAGCGAATCGTTGGTGAACTCGCCGCAGCAGCCGCGCGCACGGTGGTGAACTCGCTGTGGGTGCTCGGCTGGTTCGGTGGCTTCGACAAACTGGCGATGGCTCGCCGGATGCTGGCGGAGCTGTTCGCGACCGACATCGAGTTGGAACGCCAAGCCTTCATTTATGTCGGGGATTCGCTCAACGACGAACCGATGTTCGGCTTTTTTCCTAATTCGGTCGGGGTCGCGACGGTGCGCCATTATGCCGATCGCATGACCACACCGCCGCGATGGGTGACCCAGAGCTCCGGCGGCAGCGGCTTTGTCGAAGTCGCCGAGGCTCTGCTCCGCCGCTGGTGACGTAGAGCAAAGAGAGAACAACTGACCCGCTGCCTCGCCCGGGCGACTGGTCGCGCTCCCATCCCGCGCAGCTAGACCGGTCTCAGTAACCCGATTTTAACCCCGGTTGAATAACGTTGCCTGATGACCGCAGGGTGGGTTGGCGCCGGTGGGTCTGCGAACTTAACCGACACAGCGCAGCCTCCGAGCCGTGCTGTTAGGGATCACAAAGTGCAAATATGGCGTCTTTTCGCCCTAACTCCGTCCAGGTTTGACGCCGGCAAAGCGCCGTCCCGTGGGGACAGGGCATTTCCATCGCGGATATTTGGCCACATCGCGGTCGACGCAAAGGGCGCCATCGCCGTCGAATTTGCGTTCATTGCGCCAATGTTTTTGCTGCTGCTGTTGGTAATCATCGAGCTTGGCCTGACCCTGATCACCCAATCGGTTCTGGATGGCGCGACGCGCGACGCGGCGCGGCTGATCCGCACCGGACAGGTTCAGTCCCAAAGCAGCCCGATCACTACATTCCAGACCCTGCTGTGCTCTCGAATGAGCACGCTGATGACGGTCGCGAGTTGCGACAGCAACGTCATTTTCGAGGTCCAGACCTTCACAAGTTTTGGTTCAGTTAGTTTTACGCCGTGCACGTACAACAACAACCAGACCGGAACCGGCACACAATGTAATTTTACACCCGGCACAGGCGGCCAGATCGTCGCCGTTCGATCCACCTATACCCGATCTTTTATTGTTCCATGGGTCGGAGCGTGCCTGAGCGGCGGCAGTTGCTGGACCGGCCCCGGAACGACCGGTGGGTCGAACTCCGGTACCGGCGGCATAACATTGACGTCGACCGTGATCTTCCAAAACGAACCGTTCACATGATCCGGCGGTCGCAGAATCCGCACTTTATCAACGTCGCCCACGATCGCTCGGGCGTAGTAGCGATCGAGTTCGCGCTGATCCTTCCGATCATGCTGATCATTTTTTTTGGCAGCTATGAGGCCGCGAACCTCGTCCTCGCCTATATGAAAGTGGAGGACGCGGCCGAGACCGCGGCTGATCTGGTCGCCCAGGCGACAATCAACACCGTACTATCAAGCTCCAACTTCACCGGGTTTACCAACGCGGTCGAACAGGTGTTGTCGCCGCTGCCGACAAGCGGCACCCAACTCAAGATCGCCTATGCCAGCGTGACATACAGCACCGGTAGTCCGGTAATCGACTGGCATTACGAGTTCAACGGCGCCACCGCACTGACCATCACCAATATTTCGAGTAGCCAAAATCTGGCCAATCTCGGTAACGAGACCAACGGATCGACGGACAGCGTGATCGTCGTCCAACTGACATACGCTTACACCTCTTCGTCAAGTCATGTGCTGAACGCGTCTTATACGCTGTCCGAAATGGCCTACAACCGGCCGCGCTATACGAACTGTGTGGCGACATATTTGAATACCGGCAGCGCGTGCCCGTGAACGAAAGCCAGAAGAAATCAGGAGGCGTCGCGATGCTTCATTCGATTACCGCCATCATTGCCAACTTACGGCGGCTTACTGAACGCCGGGAGGGACTCGTCGCGATAATCTTTGCCCTCTGCGCCATTCCTATTTTTATCGCGGCGGGAATGGCGGTCGATATCGGGCGCGCCTATGCCGTGAAGGTGCGGCTTGGCGCGGCGCTCGATGCGGCGGCGCTAGCAGTTGGCTCGGAATCCAATCAAACCGCGGCACAGTTGGCGACAGATCTACAGAATTATTTCACCGCGAATTATCCATCGACAGCGCTCGGAACGAACGTCACGGTCACGCCGGTGCCCAGCACCGCCAGTCTGAGCGCATCAACCGTTAATTATCAGGCGCAAGCCACTGTGCCGATGACCCTGATGCGGATCGTCGGCATAAACAGCATTACCGTCACGGCCAACGCCCAGACCCAGAAGACCACCGGATTGGAAATCGCGGTGGTGCTCGACAACACCGGCTCGATGCTGTGCGGCCCAAACGACGGCGCGCCCAGCTACAGCGATTCAACTTGTGGAACCGGGGTGGTAGCGACCGACACCACCTGCACCAATGCGAGCAACGGAAGCCGCATCTGCACCCTGATTAACGCTGCCACCCAGTTTGTCAACACGCTGACGGCTGCCATCAGTAGCGCCCAGCAGCTTTACATCAGCGTCATCCCGTATGTGACGACAGTCAACGTCGGTAATGCGCTGTGCACCGCTCCGACCAGCTGCACCAGCATCGCGATGACGGGTAGCGATTTCACCGATTTGCGCGGCAACATAATGCCGGTAACCCCGATCACCGGGACCACGACCAGCGGCAGCACGACGATCTCCAGCGTCTCGGTCTACAGCGGGCAGAGCAGCAGCTATGTCTCGGGTACGGCCGCCATCCAGGCGGGGATGTACATATACGGACACGGCATTCCGAACGGGGCGACGGTCAGCACGGTAACTAGTACGTCGATCACGATTTCCTCGGCCGCGACGTTGACCTTTACCGGCAACTCGCTGGCGGTCGGCCCCACGAGCGGCAACACGAGTACCCAGTACACCGACCCGACGACGTGCTTGACCACGGGCACGTGGACGACCACCAGCAAAACGGTCACCTCGGTAGGCAACACCGCCAACACCTGCGTAGTGGCAGGGATGGTTGTCACCAGCACCAGCAGCGGCATCCCCACATCGCCCGCCACCACGATCTCTTCGATTAGCGGTAGCACGGTGACGCTATCGGCCACCCCGACCGTGGCACATTCCGGCGCGCAGCTGACCTTCAGCCTGGCCGGCAACACAACGAACGGCTCCGCGACGATCACCAGCCTCAAGGGAACTTCCGGCTCGACTGGCAGCCTCGCCAGCATTGTCGTTGGCATGGGAATTTGCGGAACCGGAATACCCGGACCCACCTGCGCGAGCATTCTCAGCGGTACCCCGCCCACAACCTATGTTACGTCAGTCAACACTTCGACACTTCAGCTCACGCTGTCAGCCAACGCGACGTCGACGAACACTTCCGAAATCGTAACGCTCACGAATCTAGGGGCCACGACGGCAACTGGTTCATCAACGGTTTCCAAGGTTTCATTTTCAACGGTCCCGACAGTTGGGCAAGTCATCATCGGCAACGGCATCCCGGCGAACACGACGATAACCACCGTCACCGGTACAGCGGCACAGTTCACTGCCGGCACCGGCTCGCTGACGATCTCCCAAAATGCGACGACGCCGAGCAATTTCTCCAGTGCGACGGGCAATTGTTGCAACACCACCTTGGTTGCATTCGCGCCGCTTACCTATGATTCGGCGTATGAAACGGCGAGCCCGGCAGGTTCGTCGACGACACAGAACTGGGGCGGCTGTGTGACCGAACCGACCAGCTCCGGTGAAAACAGCAGCGGCACTGGGGTTCTCAGCTCCTCGGTCACTAACCCCGACTACAACGAGCCGAGCAGCTCGCTGCAGTGGTATCCGCTGTGGTGGCCGCACGATTCGAGCAATTCGTGGACTAGCGCTTCGGTCAGCGCTCAGAGCACCGCCACGGAAACCCAAGGCAAGGTGGTAACCGATTGGATCGCCGAGGACGGCCCGAACCAGGGTTGCCCGGTACCGATGATAGCACTCACCGATGCAACCACCAGCGCGGGCCAGACCACGATTCTCAATACGATCAGCAGCATGTGGCCCCGCGACGCCGGCGGCACCCAGGTCCATATCGGCATGATCTGGGGTTGGCGCGCGCTTTCGCCGAACGGGCCGTTCACGGCGAATAATGGCCATCCGCTGAGCTACAGCAACGCCTCTAGTACGGGTTGGAAGAAAGTCATCGTGCTGATGACTGACGGGACCGAAGAATGGCCCTCGACCGACAATATGACCGGCCTCGGCCAGATCGCGGACGGCAAGATCGGCACGACCAGCAACACGACGGCGGTGACCAATTTGAACACGCGTCTGGCAGACGTCTGCAGCAATATGGCGGCCAGCGGCAATTTCATCATCTACACGATCGGCTTGGGTACCGACGGCGCCAGCAATACCGCTCTGCAAAATTGTCCCGGCAACACTGGCGGGTATTTCGAGGCCGCGACCACCAGCAACCTTCAGACGGTGTTCCAGGATATTGCGAAGTCGCTGCTCGCCCTCCGCCTGACCCAATAGGGCCGGCAGTTAAGCCCGCCGGAACCTATAGAGGTCGAGCCCGCGGTTCGCGTGAAAACTAATCCTCGATCGAGGCGGCGAGGATCTGGCTCAATTGGCAGAGCGGCCGGCTGGTCTCGGCGGCCCAGGCGTTGAAGCAGGTTTGGACAGCGGCGCGGTCCTTGCGGTTTTTCACTGGCCCGTCTACGGCGCTCCAACGCTTCAGCGCGGCGGCGACCGAATATGTCAGGACGAATGTGTCCTTGCCGACCATGCGCAGAAAGCTCGGCCCGGAATTGCCGCCCATCTGGCTGAAGCGCTTTGCCAACGCCTCCCACAACCCGACGATGTCGGCCGCCGGCCACCGCGCGATCCAGGCGCCGAAGCTGCCGTGCTCCTCGGCGACCGCCATCATCGCCGCGGCGTTGTCGCGGACCGCTTTGAGCTTGCCCCAGTGGCGGATGAGCCTCCGGTCGGCGAGCAAAGCCTCAAGCGCCTCGTCGGGCATCGCCCGAACCCGGCGCGGCTCGAAACCGCCAAAGATTTCCTCGAAAGCCGGCCATTTCGCGTCGACGAGGCTATGCTTGAGCCCCGCGCGAAAGACCCGCAGCGACATTTGCGACAGATAGCGGTCGTCACCGAGAGCTTCGAGCTCGGCGGGGCTGCGCGGTTGTGCCAAGCGCGCCGCCAACGCCGGGGCGCCATGGCGGGCCTGTGCGGCTTCGAAGATCGGAGCAAAAGGAGGTGCGGTCATCGGTCTGTTGCCATGCGCGATTACCGCGCGCCGGCCCACCTACGTCAATTCACAATACGTGGGAACGATCGGATTGACGCGGATGCGGCCCGAGATCAGGCTGCTCGCACGACGGATGCGGCGGAGTGAGCGCGATGAAGCTGATGTGGTTTCACCTGATGCCCTACACGGAATTGCCCGACGATTTCCGCGAGAAACACCCCTCGGTGTGGGTCGACATCCACTCCTCGCTGTTCGACCCGCGGCGCGCCCATCACATGTACAACGACTTTATGGACGAGCTCGAATTCGCCGCCGAATGCGGGTTCGACGCAATCTGCGTCAACGAGCACCATTCGAACGGCTACGGGCTGATGCCGTCGCCCAACCTGATCGCCTCCTCGCTGGCCCGCCGTACCTCCGAGGCCGCGCTCTGCGTCCTCGGCAGCTCGCTCGCGCTACACAACCCGCCGACCCGGGTGGCGGAAGAGTTTGCGATGATCGACGTGATCTCGGGCGGGCGGCTGATCGCTGGCTTCCCGGTTGGCTCGCCGATGGACACCTGCTACGCCTACAGCCAAAACCCGAGCATGCTGCGCGAGCGCTATCACGAGGCGCATGACCTGGTATTGCGGGCCTGGACCGAGCTGGACACTTTCGCGTTCAACGGCCGCTTCAACCAGCAGCGCTACGTCAACATCTGGCCGCGACCGGTGCAAAAGCCGCACCCGCCGATCTGGATTCCGGGCGGCGGCTCGGTCGAGACCTGGCAGTGGTGCGCGCAGATGGATTACGTCTACTGCTATTTGTCGTACTACGGCTACAAGGCCGGCCAGGCGACGATGAGCGGGTTTTGGGACGAGATGGCGCGGCTGGGCAAGGACCGGAACCCGTACCGCGCCGGTTTTCTGCAATTTGTCGGCGTCGCCGAGACGCGCGAGGAAGCATATCGCCTCTACAGCGAGCCGGCCGAATATTTTTATGGCCGCTGTCTGCATGTCGACCCGCGTTTTGCCGGCCCGCCTGGCTATGCGACCGAGGAAACCCAGCGCCGCGGCATCCAGAGCCAGGTGTCGTTGGCGGCGCAAGCCTCACGCTACGAATCGAAATTCCAGATGCTGGCGCGCGAGATGGATGCGATCGTCGACAAGGGCTATGTGATCATCGGCTCGCCCGACGAGGTCGCCGCCCAGTTGCGCGAGGTGGCCACCAACTTGAACGTCGGGCACCTGATGCTGCTATTGCAATTCGGGAACATGAGCAAGGGCTTGGCGCAATACAACACGCGCCTGTTCGCCGACAAAGTGATGCCGCAGCTCGGCGACGTCTTCGTCGAATGGGAGGACCGCTGGTGGCCGCAGCCGATGCCCGGCGCGGCGCGCGCTCCGCTGTCGCCATTTCAGCCAGCGGCGATCGCGGCCGAATAGCGGCGGGCTGCCGCGCCGGTTTGCCGGCCAAGCTCACGGCCGGTCGCGGCGGCGGTCTTCGAGTTCGAGGGTGACCAGGCGGGCGACCGTCGTGGCGAGGTAAAGCTGACCTACCATCGCCTCCAGATTGGCCAGGCTGCGGGCGAACGGGCTTATCGGAACGATGTCGCCGAAACCGGTGGTGGTTATAGTCGTAAAGCTGAAATAGAGCATAATCGCGATTTGGCTGGGACCGCGCCCGGGGGTGATGGCGCCAAGATTGGAGAAAGCGCCGGGGTTGAGGTCCCAGATCAGGTGATAGGCCGAAGCGAAGATCGTCGCGAGGTTGAGGTACAGCACAAGGGCGCCCTGGAGACGCCGAAAGGTGATGCGGCCCGGGGCATAGACCGCGTGCGCCACGACCCAGCTCAACGCCGAAAAGGTAAGGATGCTGCCGCCGCGGCTCAACAGGCTCACGGCCACCGGCTCCGAGTCCTGCGGTAGCCACAGGCTCGCAAATGTCGCCGACAACGCCAGCAGGATGGCCAAGATGGCGCCTGGTCGGTGCGAGAGCATGACGACGATAAGTACGACCACCAGCACCAAACTCTCACCGACCACGCGAGCAACCGGGCGTCCTTGCGCGGCCAGTGGGGCAGCGACAAAGAGGGCGCCAAGTTGGAGGATCAACAGAACGGTCAAGCTCGGATCTCTGATCCGATCCTGCCAGGTGTGGATGGCGGTTCGCCGCATCGCCGAGAAACGAGAAGTGGGGGCCGTTCGGATCGAGGCCGCTATGGACCGGCCTGTCTGGCAGCGAAGCGGGCGCGAGTCCAGAGTGGTGAAGGGGTGATCGACGCCGCGTCGATTCCAATCGGCGGCGGCGACGGCTAAATTCGGCTACCGTCACGTGGCCGGTCGCGTCGACCGGCGGAAAAACCAGGGGAGCCGGCCATGCCGTCGATGTTCAACGCCCGCGACGCCGCCAATTACGAAAAGCTGATGGGGCGCTGGAGCCGGCGGCTGGCTCCGATCTTCATCGAGCATGCCGGCATCGCCGACGGCGACAGGGTGATCGAGGTCGGTTGCGGCACCGGCAGCCTGACGTTTGCTCTGCCTCAGGTGGCGAACATCGCGAGCCTGACCGCGATCGACCATTCCGAGGTTTATCTGGCTGCCGCGCAGGCTAAGAACCGCGACCAGCGTATCCATATCGAGCAAGGCGACGGCGCCGCCCTGCGCTTTGCCGATGCAAGCTTCGACCGGGCGGTGTCGATGCTGGTGCTGCCCTCGGTCATCCCGCGGCCCGAACTCGCGGTGAATGAGATGCGGCGGGTTACCCGGCCCGGTGGTGTGGTGTGTGCGGCGTTCTGGGATTCGCCGGGTGGCGCCGCCGCCAACCGCATGTTCTGGGATACCGCCGCCGCACTCGATGAAGCGGCGGCCGAGGCGCGCGACCGCACCATGTCGCGGCCGATTTACGCGCCGGGCGCGCTGCCGCGGATTTGGTCCGAGGCGGGGCTGACCGAGATCGACCAGCGCTCGCTGACGATCCGGATGGATTTCGCTAATTTCTCAGACTATTGGGAGCCGTTCGCCAGCGGCGAGGGCATGCTGGGAGAGTATGTCGCGAGCCTCGATGCGGCGCGGCGCGACCGCCTCGTCGGCTACCTGCGCGCCGCCTACCTGACCGGAAGGCCGGACGGCCCGCGCTCCTTTGTCGCCGTCGCGCTGTCCTGCCGCGGCGTCGTTCCCGCCTGACGCGGGCGAGCCTAGCGCTCGCGCCGGCTCACGATCCGAAAAACATCGCGGAAATGCGGTCGCGTGCGCCGGGTCCAAGAGTGTTCGTCATCCGATTCGAACCTCAAGATTTCGACGACTTGGTACCACATCAGCAACTCGAGCCGGACGCCAGTTCCCGACCAGATTACAATTAACCATGATCCCCTCTAGAATTTTCTGTGAAATCACCTAAAATCGGTAACAAGAAACAACTTGCCTCGCGCAAACGGATGCATTGTGGGATTTAGACAAGAATATTTCGTGAGATAAAAACTATCACTAGTGCTGATGTATAAGGAGAGACTGGATGCGAGGAGTTGCTACCGTCTTTGCCGTTTTGCTCGTAACGGCGCTGGTTGGTAGTTGGACGTGCGGCCAAGCGGCACCGGCGGCCACGGACCCGCACCTGGATCTCTTCCTTCGGATGATCCGCGCCGGTTCCGGGGGCACCAACAACGGTCCTCCAGCGCCGGTCTCACAATCCGCGTTCGAGCAAATGCTGCGGGTCCTTCCGGCGGTCAGCGTCGGCCACGGCGGCGGTCTGCCGCTGGCCCCGAGTTCTCAAGGTGCGTCTGCGCCGGTCCAGGATCCTTCGATCTACGGTTTCTGCTATGAGGCCTGCAGAACCGACCGGGCCGTCAGCAGCTGCGGCCAACCGGCGCCGGGTGCGTCCGATCCGCCTGAGCGCCTCTGTGCGTCGGTCGTGGACAACCCGACCCTGAACGCGATCATTGGTCCGCAGCTCGGGACCGGAGTAAGCCCGTTCGTCGACGACAACACCGGCGCCGAGGGCTCCCAGCCTGCGGGCTACACCTTTTTCGGTCAGTTCATCGATCATGATGTGACGCGGACGACCGCTGCGCTCTCGGCGCTGGGCGCGCTGAACCAGCAAGCACACAGCAATGCGTCGGTGCGGGCGAAGCTCGCCGCCGGCGGCATTACGCTCGGCCAACTGGACGAGGCAATGGCCGACGCCGCGACGCCAGGGTCGGCGCTCAGCGCCAACACCGGAAAGCTTGACATCGACAGCGTCTATGGCGTTGCCAACTTCGCCGCATTGACTGCGATCAACGCGCCGTGGTTCGAGCAGCAAAACGGCCTTTACACCGGGCGTTTTGCGATGCGCCAGGTTCAGGCCCCGACCTCGCCCGGCGTCCCGACCTTGATCGACGGCTTCGACTACATGCGCACCGCAGCCGGAGACGCCGAGATCCCCGACCCGCGCAACAGCGAGCACAAGATGCTGTCGCAAGTCCAGAACCTGTTCGAGCTCGCCCACAATGACTGCGTCAATCGCGCGCTGAACGCAACCCCCACGCCAAGCCAGCAGCAGATCGGCGCCGCATTTGATGCCTGTCATTACAAGGTCATATGGACCTACCAGACGATCGTCGCCACCGATTTCCTGCCGCGCATTTCGGCTGAGGCGACCTTGAACCGGGTCGCCCCGGGCGCGCTCCACGCATATGTTCGCGGCGCTACACCCAGTTCGACTTTGCCGGACCCGGGGAAAGTCCACACTTATCTCTACAGTTGCAAGGCCGGGCTCGGGAACAACGCGACTATTCGAATCCCGCACGAGTTCGCGGTAGCCGCGTTCCGCTTGGGTCATTCGCTGGTGCGTGACGATTACATACTTCATGAGAAGGTGAAGGACGCCAACGGCATTGTGCTGACCGGTCAACGTCGGCCGCTTTTCGCCCCCGCCGGCCAGCCGCAAGCGTTCGGCCTCATCGGCGACAACCCGCTGCAGCCCGGCGATGTAATCGATTGGAGCTACTTCTTCGACACCAGCGGCCAGACCGCTCAGCCGACCCGGCCGCTCGATACGCTGATCTCCGATGTATTGTTCTCGCTGCCTATTGCGGCCCTTCCGCCCGGTCCGGACGCAACCGGCAAGGACACCTCGGCCGAGCGCAATCTGGCGCGCCGCAATATCCTGCGGGCGTCGGAACCGACCTCGCGGTTGACCGGGGCGGTCGGGCTCGCGACCGGCGAAGAGGCGGAACGTTACGCCGCCCGGCGCATCCCCGGTTTGCATGACGCGACGGTCGAGGTCAGGCAGGTTCTCGCGATGCGACTGGCGAGCGCTGGTTTTGATCCGGACTTCCTCGGCGCCTCCACCCCGCTTTGGCTTTTTGTCCTCGCCGAAGCCGAAAGCACAGAGCACAGCCAGCGCCTCGGCGAACTCGGCAGTCACATCGTCGACGAATTTCTCTTGGGCTCGCTGCGTTGCGAGGAGGCATCGGTCCTCTACACCGCCCCGGCCGACTTGCATGGTTGGGGTCCGACCGAAAGAATCGCCCGCCATCGCCGCTATTCGATGCCCGAGCTAATCGCCTATCTGCAAGCCAATGCGATGGTGAGCGGCCAACCGGTTCGGCTGTTCAGCCGGTAGTGTAGCAGTCAGATCCTACTCCGCCGGGAGCGGCGCCGGGAGTCCCTCGCGACCGGTGCGCCCGATGAACAGTACCATCAGCGCCGCGCCGAGGCACATTAGGCCGGCTAGCATGAAGGCTTCGAGGTAGGTCCCGAGCTCGGTTCGCAGTGCACCCGCGCCGAAGGCGGCGATCGCCGCGCCGAGTTGGTGGGCCGCGGCGATCCAGCCGAACATGATCGGGCCGCGGGCGGCGCCGAAGATCTGCGCGGTTAGACGAACGGTCGGCGGCACTGTCGCGATCCAGTCGAGCCCGTAGAACATTGCGAATAGTGGCAAGCCGTAAAAGGAGGCGTCGAAGGCAAAGGGCAGATAGATCAGCGACAACCCGCGCAGCCCGTAATACCACGCCAGCAGCGCGCGATTGCTCCATCGGTCGCTAAGCCAACCGGACAAAGTAGTGCCGACAAAATCGAAGATGCCCATTGCAGCCAGAAGCGTCGCACCCGTCACCTCGGCAATGCCATGATCGATGCAGGCGGGGATCAGATGCGTGCCGATCAGCCCGTTGGTCGAGGCGCCACAGATGAAAAAGCTGCCGGCGAGCAGCCAGAAATCGCGTGAGCGGAGCCCGTCGCGCAGGGCGAAGCAGCGCTGTCACGACCGGGATTGCCGCGCGCGGCCGCGGGCGGAACGACGCTCGGCTCGGCCGCCATAAGGGACGAGCCCGATATCGCCCGGCCGGTCGCGCATCAGCAACGCGACGACCGGGATCATTGCGGCAGCGACCCCGGCGACCACCAACGACACGCATGCGCCAGCCATGATGCGACGGCGATGCTCGCCAAGAACGGCAGAAAAACCAGTTGACCGGTCGCGGTGCTCGCGGTCAGCACTCCCATGACCAGCCCTCGCCGCACCGCAAACCAGCGCGCCGCGACGGTCGCGCCGAGCACCAGTGCGGTGGTGCCGCTGCCGGTGCCGACCACAACGCCCCACAGCAGCACGAGCTGCCATGGCTGCGTCATCAGAGGAGTCAGCGCGACGCCGGTCGCAATCAGGGCGAGGGCGGCGAGCATCGTGCGGCGCAGTCCGAACCGGTCCATCACCGCCGCCGCGAACGGCCCGATCAGCCCGTAAAGGAAAATGTTGATCCCGACCGCGAACGAAATCGTCGCCCGCGACCATCCGAACTCGGTCTTCGAGCGGCACGATCAGAACGCCAGGGGTGGCGCGCACGCCGGCCGCTGCCAGCAATGTCAGAAAGGTGACCGCGGCGACCACCCAGGCGTAATGCAGTTTGCCCCGCCTTGCCATTGCCCCACTTTCGCTATTCTAAGCGGGCAATGTGAGAGACAGGTCTGTCTCTTGTCAAAACCTGGATGCGCAGGGCAGGAATGTCAGGAGAGCGGAAGCCGGTACGAGAGCGCATCCTCGAAACCGCGTCGGAGATGTTCTATCGCAACGGCATCCGGGCGGTCGGGATCGACGCGATCATCGCGCGCTGTGGCGTCGCGAAGATGAGCCTCTATCGCAATTTTCCGTCGAAGGACGCGCTCGTCGCTGCCTGGCTTGAAGACCGCGACAAGTTCTTCTGGCGGCGCTGGGACAGGGCGGAAGCTATCTTGCGCCGGCGATCCGCGAGGCAAGCTCGAAGCGATTCTCGACATGGTCGCGGCAGCCGCGTTCCCACCCGAAATGGCGCGGCTGCCCGTTCCTAAACACCGGCAACGAATTTCCGGAGCCCGATCACCCCGCCCGCGCCGCTGATCCTCGCCAATAAGCGCGCCGTGCGCGAGCGTCTGGAGACGCTCGCGGCGGCGGCGGGCGCGCGGGAGCCCGATCTTCTCGCCCAGCAGCTCCAGCTGCTCGATCGACGGCGCCTACGCCATCGGCCAGAGCCTCGGGCCGGAGGGGCCGGCGAAGACCGTCGCCGCGGCGGGCCGGGCGCTGATCGCAGCGCAGATCGAGACGTCGGAAGGTATCTTCGCGGGTGCGGCTGCGAACCCGCAATTCCATGGAGCGCCATGATGCCGATGATCCGTCTCGACGAAGGTCTTTCGCTGCATTGCGCGATCGACGACTACCTGTGGCCGTGGGATGCATCGGCACCGGTGCTGATGCTGCACGGTTTCGCCCGCAACGCGTCTTTCTGGAACCGATGGGTCCCGACAATCGCCGACACCCGCCGCGTTTATCGGCCTGATCTGTTGGGCTGCGGCGCCTCCGACGTACCGGCCGCCGGCTACAATTTCACGCCTGAAAAGATTGCCGGCGAGATCATCGCGGTGCTCGACGCCTTATCCCTGCCGCGGGTTCACTGGGTCGGCGAATCATCGGGCGGACTCGTCGGCTTGCTGCTCGCCGCGGCCCATCCCGAACGGGTCGCGAGCCTTGTCTTGTGCAACACGCCGACCCGGATTTCTGACGATATCAAGGGGATCTACGCGCTCGACCAGGAAAGCACGGCAGCGGCGATCCGCGCTTACGGCACCGGCGAGTGGTGCCGGCGCACCCTCGGCTATCGGCTCGATCTCGAACATGCCGATGTGACGCTGCGCGAGTGGTGCATCGCCGAGATGGACAAGACGCGTCGTGATATCGCGGCGGCGCTGCATCTATGCTTCGAGGGCGTCGACGTTGTGCCGGTGCTTGCCGGGATCATCGCCCCGGTGCTGTTGCTGAGCGGCGACAAGAGCCGCATCACGTCCGAACACCAGCGGATCTTGTTTCAGAGCTTGCCGCATGGCCGGCTTGAGCTGTTTGCCGGATATGGCCATGGGATCAATCTGTTGCAGCCGCAGCGTTGTGCCCGCGCCGCCCTGGATTTCTGGCGAGAGATCGACGCAGGGCCGGGTCGGTAAGCGGGGTCGGCCGGGCCGTGACCGCGGTGCGGAACACGCGTGCGGCAAGTACGGCCAAGATGATGTATTGAATAGTGTAGGCGTCCGCGCGATCGGACCTCTCAGGAGCCGGCTTTCTCGCGACCGCGGGCGGCGTCGGCGACGGCATTTTCCGGATTCGGGCGGGTCCGTCCGACCGACGCGAGCAGAAGGGAGTTAGCGCAATGGCGCGCCTGCCTTATCTCGACAAATCCGATGTTCTGCCCGAGCACCAGGACCTCCTGGCGCGCAACATAAATCTCTACCGGCTGCTGGCGCACAGCCCGCGCGCCGCGCGCAGCCTCAATACCTTGGCTCGGTTCATTCGCGACGGCAGCCGGCTCGATCCGAGATTACGCCAGTTGGCGATCTTGCAAGTCGGCTATGTGACCCGGTCGGCTTACGAGTATTCGCATCACATCAGGATCAGCCGCGAATTCGAGGTGTCCGACGACGATATCCGCGCAATCGCCGAGGAAACCGCCGGACGGACGACGACACTCGAACCCCTGGCCAGGGCTGTGCTGCGCGCAGCCCGGGAGATGACCCTCGACGTCGCGCTCGCCGACGATACCTTTGATGCGCTACGCCAGGAGCTCGACCCAGAGCGGCTAACCGACCTGATCATCACGATCGGCCACTACAACAGCCTGGTTCGCGTGCTCGCGGCGATGCGGATCGATGTCGAGGCCGAGTACCTGCCCTACCTCGACGAATTCCCGCTGCCGGCGGGGTGAGGACCGCCGCGAGCCGGGTTTACTGGCTAGCCAGCGCCCGAGCCAGCTGGCTCACCGCCTCCTGATGCTTCTCGTTTCTGATCTCGGCGAAATTGCGCGCAATTTCGAGCAGCATGCGCTGATGCGGCGTGACCTGGCGCGGTCCTTCCTCGCCGATCCCCTCGTAGAAATGACTGACTGGCGCGCTCAGTGCGCGGGCAATCTCGAACAGCCTGCCGGCCGAAACGCGATTTATCCCGCGCTCGTATTTGTGCGCCTGCTGATACGTGACGCCGATCATCTCGGCGAGCTGCTGCTGCGTGAGCCCCAGCATAATACGGCGCTCGCGAATGCGTGCTCCGACATGGTCATCGATTGCGGCGGTCGAGCGCCCTCTCTTCGGCTTAGCCATATCTTCACCCGTGCAAGTTTGCTTCAAGCACCGATCGTAGTCTGCGCCGCCCTGTCAACACGATAACGACCGGCCGATTCCGCCGGCTCGCCTAAAGCGGCCCAGAAAACGCGGTCAACGGACCTTCGATCTCGACGTCTATCAACGAGAACGGCAGTCCGAGCCTCCGATAATCCCCAAAGTGGTATCGTAGCGTCCGGATGACAAGAGGCCGATAAGCAGCGCGATCGGAACTTGCTCGCATTCGCAGCGCGGCAAGTTGGACGCGGGCTTTGCCGGCCTGACCGGGGCTAGGGGCAGCGAAAAATGGCAGTCGACGGTGATCGCGGCGCGAGGGTCGACCAGGCACGTGGCCTGATGCTCGCGTTCCTCTTGGCCGGTCTCGCCGGCATGGTCGACGCGATCGGCTTTCTTCGCCTCGGTCACTTGTTTGTCTCGTATATGAGCGGGAACAGCACGCAATTCGCGGTCGCGCTCGGCCGCGGCCGGGTGACCGAGGCCGGTTCGATACTGTGGTTGATCGTGCTGTTCGTTGCAGGAGCCGCGAGTGGGCAAATGATTGCCCATTTCTCCGGCCGCTGGCATCTGACCTGCGTGCTCGCCGTGGTGGCGCTGCTGCTCGCGAGTGCTGCGGTGTTCGGAACGGCGCCCGAGCCGATGGTGCTGGCGATGGGGGCTTTGAACGCATCGATGCACCGCGCCGGAACTGTTGCCGTCAGCCTCACCTTTGTCACCGGAACTTTGGTCAAATTCGGACAAGGATTGGGCGATTTTTTGACCGGGCGGGGCGCCGGTTGGGCCTGGGCGGAGCAGGCCTTGCCCTGGGTGGGGTTGGTCGTCGGAGCGGTTGTCGCCGGCGCCGGATATGTGCGGATGGAAGCCGCCGTGATTTGGGTTCCGGTGGCCGCCGCCTGCCTGCTGACCCTCTGGTCGGTCGCTATCCCGGAGCCGGAATAGTCGGGGCGGCAATACAGGCGGCGAGGCGCGCGCGCAGTTCTTTGCCGTCAAGGTTCTGGCCGATCAGCACCAATCGGTTGCGCTTGGGGCCGAGGCCCGGGCTTTCGTCGAGGGTGAACCGCCTGCCGACAAGATGAAAGACGTGACTCTTGTCACTCCCATCGATCCACAAAATGCCCTTGCCGCGGAACACGTTGCGCGGCATTTCTTCGAGAAAGGATTGAAGCCGGTCGGCCGCGAACGGTGCCTCGCTGTCGAACGAGACGGCGTCAAAACCGTCGCCTGCCAGGTGATCGTGACCGTGCTCGGCAAGATATCGGTCGGACTCGAACAGCCCGGCGCTGAGCACCAATGGCAGCGGAATTCGGCCATGGGTGGTGCGGATAATTCGCGCTCCTTCGCTGATCGCGCGGATCTTTTCTTCGATGGCCGCCGCGGCGAGGGGGCCGACGAGGTCGCATTTGTTCAGCAGCACAATATCGGCGTAGCGCAATTGATTGGCGGCGGCTTTGCTGTCGAACAGATCGAGGCTGAAGTTTTCCGCATCGGCGACCGCGACGATCGAATCGACGCGAACGGCATCGCGAAACTCCGATCGTAGAAAGGTCAGCACGATCGGCAGCGGATCGGCGAGGCCGGTGGTTTCGACGATCAGATATTCAACTGGCGGCTCGTTGCGCAGCACGCGAAAGATCGCATCGACCAGATCGTTGTTGATCGAGCAGCAGATACAGCCGTTGCTGAGTTCGACCATGTCATTGGCCGCGCCGATGATCAGCTCGTTGTCGATCGCGAGATCGCCGATCTCGTTGACCATGACCGCGATTCTGAGCCCATGCTGTTGGGCGAGGATATGGTTCACCAGGGTGGTCTTGCCGCTGCCAAGAAAGCCGGTGACGATGGTGACCGGCAGGCGGGCCTCACCTTCCATCAGCGCGAGAAGGTGTAGGTGGTGCCGACCGCGGACTGACTGACCGCGTCGCCAAAGGCGTTGGCGAGCGCGTGTAATGCGCGCCAGCCGGTGCAATGCCCGGTGATGATGTGCGGGATCGCGAACGAGCGCAGCGCTTCAACCGTATCCGGTATCAGCCGCTCCATGACGCCGCCCAGATGCAGGCCGCCCATCACGCAATGGACCGGAACATCGGGAAAGACGCGGCGCACTTCGGTGCAGACATTGACGATTCCGGCGTGCGAGCAGGCGCTGAATACGATCAACCCGAGATCGCGGACCTGGGCGACCAGCATGCGCTCATCCATCAGCAACGGATCGGGCTGCCACGGCGCTTCGGGGCTGGTGCGGCTGAGGTGATCGACCCGGCCCTTCTCAAAGGCGCTGACGCGTGGAATCTCGCCGCTCAAATAGAAATGGCCATCGAGCATCAGTCGTGCGGCCGGGTCGTTGACCACCGTGGCGCCGAGCACTTCCATCTCGGCCGGGGAGGGGACCTTGGCGGCTGGCACGACCGTCCCGCTGCTCAATTGGACCGCGCGCTCGTTGAACATTCCAGGGTTGACGTGGACGGTCGTCTTGCCGCCCTGGTCTCGGATCGCGTCTAGTGCCGCCGGCAATGCCGCCATGTGGTCCCAATGGCCGTGGCTGACCGCGATGCACTCGACCTCGCCCAGCGCGATCCCGAGATTGGCGCAATTGCGAATGAAGATCGCACCTTCGGGCCCAGTGTCGAACAGCATCGTGTGACGTACGCCGGCGGCGGTCGAGACCAGCCTGCAGCCAAAGCCCAGATTGGCGCACAGCAACGCCTCGCCCGACAACGCCTTGGCGCCGGCGCGCACGATGTTGGCGAATTCCGAGACCGCGAACAGTGTCTTGCTGACGTAATTGTCGCTGACGTCGTCGGTGATGACATCGACGGTCAACGAATCGAGCGGCGCCAAGGAAATTCGTGAATTGCCGCTGCCGGTCACTCTTATCCTCCTGCGCCGTCCGGCCGGAACCTAGGCCAGGGGCGCCGTCGAGGCAATTTCAGCGCCGTGCGCGCCCCGCTTTGGATATCTGCCCGGGGTGGCGAGCGGAGGACATTCCCACAGTTCTCGGCGTGCCGGGCGCCAAAGAATTATGACGGCAGCGCCGTCCAAGCTTATCCTGAGCCTGCTTGCCAAAAGGGAGCCGCTATGACGCCACCAGAAACCCGCTACGCTAAAAGCGGCGACGTCCATATCGCCTACCAGGTGGTCGGCGACGGCCGGTTCGACCTGATCTACGTTCCGGGTTTCGTCTCCAACGTCGAGATGTTCTGGGAGTCGCCGGGCCAGGCTCGGTTTCTTTCGCGGCTTGCCGCCTTTTCCCGCTTGATCCTGTTCGACAAGCGCGGCACCGGCCTCTCCGACAGGCATGTCGGCGTCGCCCATCTCGAAGAACGCATGGACGACGTTCGGGCCGTGATGGATGCCGCTGGCTCCAAGCGAGCCGCGCTGTTCGGCATCTCCGAAGGCGGCGCAATGAGCATGCTGTTTGCCGCCACCTATCGCGAGCGCACCCAAGCGCTGGTACTCTATGGCTGCTATGCCCGCCATCCGACATTGACTCCCGACAGGCTGCCGAATCACCTCGATCTGATCGAGCGGGCTTGGGGCAGCGGTGAATATGTCATGCGTTATATGATGCCGACCCAGGCGTCGGACGAAAATGCCCGCCGGGCCGCGGCTCGACGGGAGCGGCAAAGCGCCAGCCCCGCCGCGGCGATCGCAATCTTGCGGCAGAACAGCGAGATCGACGCGCGCGACGTCCTGCCGACGATCCGGGTCCCGACCCTGGTCTTGCACCGCACCGGCGACACGCGCATCACGATCGATGCCGGCCGATATATTGCTAGTCATATTCCCGGCGCGAAACTCGTCGAATTGGCGGGCGTCGATCACGCCCCGTTCAACGAACCCGAGATGGTCGATCGCATCGTCGATGAGGTTGAGGAGTTCCTCACCGGCTCGCGCGGTGAGGTCGAGGTCGATCGCGTGCTGGCGACGGTATTGTTCACCGACATTGTGGATTCAACGAAGCGCGCTGCCGAGCTTGGCGACCGCCAGTGGCGCGCGCTGCTCGACCGCCACGACGAGGCGGTGCGAACGCAGATCGGCCGGTTTCGCGGCCACGAAGTGAAGAGCCTGGGCGACGGCTTTCTCGCGACGTTCGACGGCCCCGCTCGCGCCGTGCGCTGTGCCGCGGCGATTGCGAACTCGGTGCAACCGCTCGGCTTAGCGGTGCGCAGTGGCCTTCACACCGGCGAGATCGAGTTGAACCGAGACGATATCGGCGGCATCGCCGTGCACACCGCGGCCCGCGTTGTTGCAATGGCTGGGCCGGGCGAAACCGTGGTGTCGAGCACCGTGCGCGATCTCGTCGCGGGTTCCGGGCTGCGCTTCGAGGACCGCGGCCGCCATGCGCTGCGCGGCCTCCCCGAGGAGGTACAGCTCTACATCGCCTTGGGCATCTAACTCCGGCCGGATGCGCCGAGCAGAATGTCGGAAACGGGTCGCAGCGCTAATTCGGGGAACCCGCTGGCGTTCAACCCAGTTGGTATGCGCCCTCCCAGTTACATTCGACCTCTGTCGGCGAGGTCAGTTTGGTGTTGAAGCTTCCGCCACCGCTGATTCGTGCGAACGCGCCGGTCCCACCCGAGAATTTCCAGGTGCCTTCGAGCGTGGCCGTACCGCCGGCGGCGGTGATCCTGGCCTCGAACGTGCCGCGATCGATATCGCCGTTGGAATGCCTGTTCACAAAATAGCCGGTCTGAGGGCCGCTGCCGTCAATCAGGTCAGCCATCCCCCAATACGACACGATAGCGCCATTCCACAGCGGGTCCGACACCATTTGCGGCCCGCTGATCATCACGAGGCCCAGTTCGTGATTGGCGACATCGCCGACGACAGTCGTCATCTGCGAGCTTGCTTTGCCGACGAACGAGCCGGAGAGATTTGGCATGTTTTATCTCCCTGTTCGTGTACGTGGCTTCTATCAGCCGCGGCAAGCACGGCATCACCCAAAGCATGTCAGCAGACATTGCCTCGGATTCCCAATCGCCGCAGGCCCAACGTCGTCCCTCTGGGGCGTCGTAGCAAGGCAAATCGCGTCCATGCGTGGGGCATGACGCGGTCGCCAGGAGAGCTGGAATTCGGCCTGACACACTACTGCCGGTCGAACACCGTAGCGCGCTTGCTTGCGGGGGCAGCCCGGCGGCAAGCTGGTGGGTCTCTGTTGTCGAGAGGACATCATGTCGGAACCGGTCGGCCTCGCTCGCGGCCTCACCAATTACGGCGATCCCGATTTCGCGCTTTATCTGCGGCGGTCTTTTGCCCGCTCGATGGGCTATTCGACCGAGCTGTTGGCGCGGCCGGTGGTCGGCATCGCCGACACCTATTCCGGCTACAACAATTGTCACCGGCATTTTCCCGAGCTGATCGAGGCGGTCAAGCGCGGCGTCCTGGCGATGGGCGGCCTGCCGCTGACCTTTCCGACGATCTCATTGGGGGAAGTGTTTCTGAACCCGACCAGCCTGATGTTCCGCAATTTGATGGCGATCGACACCGAGGAGATGATCCGCGCCCAGCCGATGGACGCAGTGGTGCTGGTCGGTGGCTGCGACAAGACCGTACCGGCCCAGCTAATGGGCGCGATCTCCGCCAACCGGCCGGCGATCCAGCTCGTCGCCGGGCCGATGATGACCTCGCGCTGGCATGGCGAGCGGCTCGGCGCCTGCACCGATTGCCGGCGCTTCTGGGCCGGATACCGCGCCGGCGAGATCGGAGCCGACGAAATCCACGAGGTCGAGGGCAACCTCGCGACCACGGCCGGAACCTGCGCCGTAATGGGGACGGCGAGCACGATGGCCTCGATCGCCGAGGCGCTGGGCATGATCCTGCCCGGCAGTGCGGCGATCCCGGCGGTCCACGCCGACCGGCTGCGCGCCGCCGAGGCGACCGGCCGCGCGGCGATGCAGCTCGCGCGCACCGGGTTGACCCCGGATCGTATCGTTACGCCTGATGCGGTCGAGAACGCGCTGCGGGTGCTGATGGCGATCGGCGGCTCGACCAATGCGGTCTTGCACCTGACCGCGATCGCCGGACGGGCTGGCATCGATATCGATCTCAACCGGCTCAATCGGATCAGCGACGAGACCCCGGTTCTGGTCGATTTGAAGCCGACTGGCCCGCATTACATGGAGGATCTGTTCGCCGCCGGCGGCATCGGCGCGGTCATGCGCGAGTTGCAGCCGATGTTAAATCTCGATTGCCTGACGGTGACAGGCGAAACCTTGGCCGAGCGTCTCGCCGCCCCCGCCGGCCCGGTCGACCGCGCCGTGGTCAAGCCGCTTGCCGACCCGTTGCAGCCGGTCGGCGGGCTCGTGGCGTTGTTCGGCTCGCTGGCGCCTGACGGAGCGATCTTCAAGCGCTCGGCCGCCGACCCCAAACTGTTCGAGAAGGAGGGGAGGGCGGTCGTCTTTACCTCGCTCGAGGATTTGTCGGCGCGCATCGACGATCCCAGCCTCGATGTGACCCCGGACGATTTTCTGGTGCTGCAAAATGCCGGGCCGCTCAGCGCTTCGGGCATGCCGGAGGCCGGCTACCTGCCGATCCCGCAAAAGCTTGCTAGGGCCGGGGTCAGGGACATGGTGCGGATTTCCGATGCGCGGATGAGCGGCACCGCCTATGGCTCGATCGTACTGCACGTAACCCCGGACGCGGCGAGTGGCGGCCCCCTCGCCAAGGTCAAGAACGGCGACCGAATCCGCCTTTCGGTCAAGGAACGCCGCATCGACCTTCTGGTCCCGCTCGACGAACTCGCCCGCCGCCCGGTCGCTCCGCCGCCAATCCCCGAGCGCGGCTACGCCCGCCTCTACCGCAACGAGATCCTGCAAGCCGATCGCGGCTGTGACTTCAACTTCCTGCGCAAACACCCGCTCACCATGAGCGAGCCCGGCCGGCGATAAGGCCTATCCCGAAATCTCCAAATCGTATGCCCGCAGCAAGCTCTCCGCCGGAATGCCCCATTCACTGTGAAGTTTACGCACCATATCTAGGGTCAGCGATCGCTTGCGGCTCAGTATCTCGGAGGCGCGGGAGCGCGACCCGATCAGAGTCGCCAGGTCCGATTGAGTATACCCTTGCTGCTCCATGCAATAACGAATGGCGTCCACCGGGTCCGGGGGGTCGACCGGCCAACGTTTCCGCTCATACGCCGCGATTAGCGCCGCGAGCACATCGAACTGGTCGGCCTCGGGCGAACCGGGTTCCGGCTCTCGCTTGAAGTAAAGCTCGATCTCCTTGAGCGCGGCATCGTAGTCCGCTTCGGTGCGGATCGGGTGGATATCCATGGGGCGAGCCTCCTTGCCCTTCCCTGAGTGACTTCGATTGCCAACTCTGCGAGTGATGCTCATATCAGACAGTCGCAGGATCCACCCTGTCATATTCTGCGTGAGTACCGACGAACTTCACCAACACACGCTTGTACCGATAGGAAACATGAACGACGAGCCGGTATCGGTTTCCGCTGAGATCGAAGATGGATGGCCCGGTTGTCGGCTACGAAATCGACCGTCGATCCGAATTCAGCTTTGACGTCGGCCGGGCTCACCCAAGCCGCCCGCGCGACCCGCGCATACCAGTCGCGTATCGGGGTCTCTGCCTGGGGGTGCCGATGCCAAAATTGACGCAGAGTTCGAAGCGCGATGATCTGCACTCAAATTAAGATACGTCGTTCCCGTAACGGGAACAAGCCATGCAAACGAGGTTGCGGCAACCGCCGCATCTCGCGCGTGGGACCGACGGAGCGGCAGAATCGGGCGCATGGGCGCAGAGCATCGATATCGGGTTGTAGGTCGTGATTTTCCAGAATCGACCTTATCGGACTTGACCCCGGTGGCTTCCCAATAGGCGCTTATGCGACATCGCGCTGCAGGCGATTGATCAGAATGTCAGCTGTCTGCCGCGCGGCCGAAATTGCCTGGCGGTCCGATTAGCGCGCCGCCAACGGCGATCTCGCCGCCCGAAATCACCTCGGCGTAGACGCCCATGTTGACGTGGCCGAAATTGCGGTCGAGGGCGGCGGGGATATCGAGATCGCGTGCGGCGGTGGCTGGATTGACCTGAGTTGCTGCACACCTTGTGATCGGCGACACGACGCGCAGCCGTGCCGCCCCAAGCGCGATCTCGGCGCCGATCCAATCGTGCTCGCACCACGCCGCCGCGCCATCGAAATAGACATTGGCGCGAAACCGGATTGGATCGATCGCCGCGTCCATCGCCCTTTCGAGCGCCGCGATGCTGGCATAGTTGATCAGCGAGACATATTGGCCGGTCGTCGCGTTCGGCTTGCGCCGCGCATCGGCAAAGGCGTGCCTCGGCGCCTCGACCACGCGCAATGGCCCGTCAATCCTGGGCCCGAGAAAATTCTCGCAGAATTCGGCGATCGCACGACATCCTGCGGGCTCGGTTAGCCGTCCGCGCAGCAATTCCCGGTGGTTTTCGGCGATTGTCAAAACGCCGGTTTCGGCGTCAAAGCGAGTTTGCAGCAACGCCAGTTTTTCGTCGCGCATCAGCATAACGAATTTGGTCTTCGGCAGCCATTCGGGGTTGTGCGGATCGAACAGGGTCGAACCGAGCGCTATCGCAAACCGCCGGTCGTGCGGCAGGCATTCGCCCGGGAGCAGCGCCACCCGCTCCATTTTCTCTGCGCTCAAGCCTTTTACCGGGTAGCGGTAGATCGCGCCGACCTTCATGACCATGGTGCCCGCCTTCTGCAACCGCCGCCGCAATCTAGCGCGGGATGAAGCCGGGTTTCATTGTGGAAGTGCACACGGGCTCGACCACTCGGGTTTGCCGCGGTACAGGCGGGGTCTTGAAGCCGATCGGATTTGCGGGCAAAGCTCGCACCAGGCGCTCGATCAGCGGAGCAGGGAAAACAAAATGGCCGATTACATTCTGCGCGGCGGCGACGTCATCGACGGGAGCGGACGGGAGCGGTTTCGCGCGGATGTCATGATCAAGGGCGACCGCATCGCCGAAATCGGGACGGTCGCCAGAACCGCCGGGGCGCATGAAATCGACGTGGCGGGCAGGGTTGTCGCACCCGGCTTTATCGATGTGCATACCCATGACGACCGTGCATTGTTCGCGACGCCGGAGATGGCGGCAAAGGCGAGTCAGGGGGTTACCACCGTCGTCACCGGCAATTGCGGGATCAGCCTGGCGCCGCTGTCGATCGACCATGCGCCGCCGCCGCCGCTCGACCTGATCGGCGATGCCGCCGATTACCGCTATGGCCGCTTTGCCGACTATCTCGACGCACTCGACCGCAGCCCGGCGGCAATCAACGCCGCCTGCCTGGTCGGCCATTCGACATTGCGGGTGGGTGCGATGACCGCACTCGACCGGCCGGCCGAACCGGTCGAGATCGGGCGTATGGGCGAATTGTTGCAGGAAGCGCTCGACGCCGGCGCGGTGGGCCTGTCGAGCGGCCTCGCCTATGCTCCGGCCGAGCATGCCCCACCTGCCGAGATCGAGGCACTGGCCGCTCTGCTGCGGCCGGCGGGAGCGCTCTACACGACGCATATGCGCAACGAGGGCGACCGGGTGCTTAACAGCCTCGAAGAGAGTTTTGCCGTCGGGCGCGCGGCCGGGGTGCCGGTCGTGATCTCGCATCACAAGACGATCGGACGGCAGAATTTCGGCCGCACCGCCCAAACCCTGCCGGTCATCGCCGCAGCCCTCGCGGGGCAGGAGATCGGGCTCGACGCCTACCCCTACATCGCCTCCTCGACGGTGTTGACCGCGGCGCAGGCCGAGCGGGCGACAAAGGTGCTGGTGACGTGGTCGAAGAGCGCGCCGGAGCAGGCCGGGCGCGAACTCTCCGCGATCGCTGCCGATTGGGGGGTCGACCCGAAGGCCGCGGTCGACCGTCTGCAACCGGCCGGGGCGATCTATTGGATGATGGACGAGGCCGATGTGCAGCGGGTGCTCGGCTTCCCGCACACGATGATCGGCTCCGACGGGCTGCCGCACGATTTCCACCCGCACCCGCGTCTGTGGGGCACCTTTCCGCGGGTGCTTGGCCATTACTGCCGCGATCTCGGCCTGTTCGAGCTCGAAGAGGCGGTGCGGCGGATGACCGGGCTGCCGGCCGCCCGGTTCGGCCTGAGCGGGCGCGGCAAGGTCGCCGCCGGCGCCTACGCCGACATCACGGTCTTCGACCCGGCGACGGTGATCGACCGGGCCACCTTCGAGCAGCCGATAACCCCGGCCGCCGGAATCGAGCACGTGTTCGTCAACGGCCGCCCGGTTTGGGCCGAGGGCAAACCTACCGGCGACCGCCCCGGCCGCGCCCTGCGCCGCCAGCAACTGCAGGCGCAAAGATGGTAGACGGTGCAATCCGCGGGAAATGAGATCGTGGTTGCGGTAAGGTTGGGTCATGCTGACGCTCTACCAAACCGCATCCGGTCGCGGCGAACAGGCGGCGGACCTCGCCCGCGGGTCGCTGCCGGCCAAGGCCGTGTGGATCGACATGCTCCGTCCCGAACCGGACGAGATAGCCTTTGTCAAACGAACCACCGGCCTCGATGTGCCGAGCATCGAGGAGCTGAGCGAGATCGAGAGTTCGAGCCGGTTGCGCAACGAAGCGGGCACGCTCTACCTGAGCGCGCCGTTCGTCTACCGGTCCGACACCGATCAGCCGGTAACCACGCCGGCGGGGTTCGTGCTGACTCGCGAACGGCTGATCACGGTGCGATTCGAGGAGCTTCCCTCGTTCACCAACTTCGCAACCCATGATCTTTCGACCGAGACGGATCCGCTGAGCAGCGGGGCGGTCTTTGCCGGCCTGATGGACGCGATCTCCGACCGCCTTGCCGATGTCCTCGAAAACATTGCCGCCGAGCTGGACGACCTATCGCATCGGCTGTTTCGCAGCCCGGCCACACAGACCGGCAGGCGGCGGCCACCGGCGCGCGAAAGCGCCGATCTCAGGATCATCTTGCGACGCATTGGCCATAGCGGCGATCTCGCCTCAAAGATCCGCGACAGTCTGCTCGGGATCGGTCGGATCGTGCCATTCGTCGCGACCCACGCCACCGATTGGTTGCCGCTCGAGATCAAGCCGCGCCTGGAGACGGTGCGTCTCGACGTGACCTCGCTCAGCGATTACGACATGCACATCGTCAACAAGGTCCAACTACTGCTCGACGCCACTTTGGGCCTGATCAACATCGAGCAGAACAACATCATCAAGGTCTTGACGATCGTTTCGGTGGTCGGCATCCCGCCGACCCTGATCGCCAGCATGTACGGGATGAATTTCAAAGACATGCCCGAGCTTGATTGGAGCTGGGGCTATCCCTATGGACTGGCGCTGATCGTCCTAAGCGCGATCCTGCCGATCCTGTGGTTCAAATGGCGCGGCTGGATCTGAGCCGGCTCCTGCGGCCACAGCAAAAACGCCCCCGGAATCCCGGGGGCGTTTCGTTATCGAGGCGTTGGGGAGGGGCTGCTCAAGCAGCCTGCTTGTGCTCCACCACCTGCGGGGAGCCGCTGGCGATCTCGATCTTGCGCGGCTTGGCTGCCTCGGGGACCTCACGGACGAGGTCGACATGCAACATGCCGTTATCGAGGCTAGCGCCGGTGACCTTCATATGGTCGGCGAGGCTGAAGCGGCGCTCAAACGCGCGCCGGGCAATGCCGCGGTGCAGATAGCGCCCCTCTTCCTGTTCCTTTTTCGCCTTTCCGGTCACCAGCAGCGAATTTTCGTGAACGGTCACATCGACCTCGTCGGGCGCGAATCCGGCCACCGCCATGGTCAGGCGATAGGCGTCCTCGCCGGTCGTTTCGATGTTGTAAGGCGGGTAGGAGAGAGCCGCATTGTCGACGCGGCTTGCGGCGTCGACCATCCGGGTCAGACGATCAAAGCCGATCGTCGAACGGAACAGCGGAGAGAAATCGAAACGATCCATAACCACATCCTCCATTGAGCAATATGGATCTGAGCACCTGCATCAGTGCCGGGTGCCAGTCTTGATGTACGGCCCCAAAGTGGCGACCGCACGAATTCGAGATAGTGATTGCCAAGGCTAGGTCAAGGGGTCATCGCGCCCCCTCGATCCATTCAGGGCCTGATGCCGAAACTCTGGAAGCGTTTGTTGAAACGGGCCAATTGCCCACCGGTGTCGACCAGCCGCTGCTGCCCGCCGGTCCAGGCCGGGTGCGACTTGGAATTGATGTCGAGACGTAGGGTATCGCCCGCCTTACCATAGGTCGAACGTGTCTGATAGGTCGTCCCGTCGGTCATCACGACAGTGATTTCGTGATAGTCCGGGTGAATGCCTTGCTTCATGCCGCCGCCCTCAAAACCGGCGCGGGGTATAGCGCAAGCCGGCCGGCGGAGCAATCGGTCGCATGACCGCCGCCAACCCTGCGCAGTCAGCTTCTATGGGCGCGAAAGCGCAGGCGGACATAATCGGCGATCCAGGTGCCGGTCTCATCCATCAGGATCGGGCGCAGCAGATCGACAACCTCGGTGCGGGCCGGCATCTGGTCGGTTAGCGGCAAGGCGCCGAAAAAATCCTCGGTGAAAGCGTCGAGCCAGGCTTCGAGCCCGGCTGGCAGCGGCGTCGGGCGCGGCACGATACGGATGTCGTCGACCGTGAACCCGGAGGCTTCGAGCTTTGCCCGATAGGCGTCGGCGGAGGGAAACCACCACGGGCTCAGCTGCCGCGCATCAAGCCCGCGACGAGACACGACCGCGCTGAGCGCCACCATGATCGCGGCGGTATTGTTCTGGCCACCCATTTCGCCGACGAACCGGCCGCCCGGCTTCAATGCTCGATGGACGCCGGCGAGGACCGCCTCGGGCGGCCGCATCCAATGCAATGCGGCATTCGAGAACACCGCGTCGAACTCGCCGTTGAAGGTCAGGGCTTGGCCCGCCACCACCCGGGCGTCGAGGCCGCGGGCCCGCGCTGCGGCGACCATGTCGGGCGCGGCGTCGACCCCGACGACACTGGCACCCGCGGCGGCAATCCTTTCCGTCAGCACCCCGTCGCCGCAGCCGAGATCGAGGATGCGCTCGCCCGGCTCAGGCGCCAGCAATTCGAGCACCGGCGTTCCGAGGGCGGGAACAAAATGGGCGGCCTCGGCATAGCGCTGCGCCGACCAATGCTGCCGCGAACTTTGTCCCATGCTCAGACCTCCGCGATGCCGTCGTCACCCATTCTGCTGCTGCTTCTGCAGCAAATCGGCAGCAAAAAGTCGAGCACCATCTTCCTCCCTCGTTTCCGCCGCCGCGGGTGGCGAGGAATTTTCCAGGCGCGCGAGGCACCAGGCGAGCGCTTCGGCGAGCGAAGCCTGGGCGAAATCGATGCCGGGCTCATCGAGATAGCGCTGCACCGATCCGTCAATACGTGCCTTGAACTGCGCGGCAGAATCGTCGTCGCACTGATTGTCAGCCACAGGCGGCAGTGCATTCGCGTCGAGCCCCTCCGCGCCGTCAGCGGTCACAGCCAGTTCCTGCGCCGCCTCGTCGGCGATTCGCAGCATCGCCACTGTCGCCGGATCGATCCCCAATTGGACGAGAGCCTGGCGGAGCACCATGCCGAGTTTGACGCGCGCTCTCAGGGTCGCGATGTGCCATGCCGCGGCGTCGTCGGCCGCGGTCGAGCGCGCCGCCAGCCGCGCCATTTGTGCCTCCACGCGCGCGCCGCATTGGCCTCCAGCATCTGCAGCCGGCGATCGAAGTCGCTGGTCTCGATCGCCCGGACAAAGGTGTCGACGATTTGCGCCAAGGCGCCGGCCTCGCCTGGCGTCAGCGCGCCATCGGCGACTGCGGCGGTGACGGCACCCATCGCGCGGGCGATGTCGGCGGCGCTGTCGATCGGCGGCAGGGCAAAACGCACGACCCGCTCGCGGCGCGGCGCCAGGATGCGTTCGAGACACAATTTGAGCGCGGTCGGATCGCCCTCGATGGCGAGTTCGACGACCCGGCGGGTCAACGCGTCGGCCTCGCCGTCAAGCAAAGCCTCGGCGGCGAGGCTCGCCTTGTTGCGGCATCCGACTTCACGGCCGCGCGGATTGCCCGATTTTCCTTTCGTGAACGGCCGCCCGCGCGGCGCCCCGCGCGGTTTTGGTATTGCGATATCCGACATCTCTTCTCCCGGCCGCATCCGCGGCTGTTAGTCAAAGCCGGGGAGATTATGATGCGATTATGACTATTTTATAGGTGCTGGAATGGGCATGCTCCAAACCAGAGCCGCAAGGCGCGCGCTGATCGAGTGTGCCGGATCCGTATTCGCCGAGACGCCGCTAGTGTGCCGAGCCTGAAGTTCGCAACATTATTCGAGCCGGATTGTCATTGCGAGGAGCCCGAAGGGCGACGAAGCAATCTCGCCCAGGTTCAGCTCTACGGCCCCAGATTGCTTCGCTTCGCTCGCAATGACGAGGACCATATTTATATAACGAACTTCAGAATCGAGACACTAGCTATCCTTTCGATCCGAACGGCTCTTCATGCCCGAAGCCGACACCCATGATCACCCTCACGAACGACGAGGTCTGGTGGCGAGTTGCCGTTCCTGGACGGTCTGCCGCGGCTCCGCGCCAATTCCGGACACTCGTGCTTAACGACACGACCGTAACGTGAGAGATTAATTCGTCTCAATGTGACCGCCAGTGCGGCTCCTACATTGCGGGCGGGTCACGCAAGGACGAAGGCCGCGGCAAACGGAGATGGAAGTGTGAACTTTGCGCGGGTCCTGAAAGAGGTCCTCTGGTGCCTCGTCACCGAGGGCAGCATCTCCTATCGCCGGATTAAGCGAGGTTTCGGGCTAGACGAGGACGCGCTCGACGACGTCCGGCGCGAGCTGATTAGTGCATTGCACATCGCGACTGACCTCGACGGCGAGTTCCTCGTCTGGGCGCCCGATGGGCGGGCGGCCCGACCCGAGCCCAGGGCGCTGCCGCAACCACTGCCGGCCTTGCGGCTCGCCGAGAGGCCGCCTGCCTCCGCCATCGAGCGCGAATTGCCGGCCGCCGCGCCTGTCGCGCCGGCCCCGATCGCCGCGGCGTCGGAGGCCGAGCGCCGGCAGCTGACGGTGATGTTTTGTGACCTGGTGGGATCGACGACACTCTCCACCGGGATGGACCCCGAGGATCTGCGCGATGTGATCGCGTCGTATCAGAGCCGCTGCAGCGCGGCGATCCGGCGCTACGACGGCTTTGTCGCGAAGTACATGGGCGACGGCATCCTCATTTATTTCGGCTACCCGCGCGCCCACGAGGACGAGGCCGAGCGCTCGGTGCGGGCGGGTCTCGACATCGTCGATGCGATGGCGGAGCTGAATGCCGCAATCCGCCGGCCACCCGGGGTCGAGCTCGCGGTGCGGATCGGCATCGCCACCGGACCGGTGATCGTCGGCGACCAGATCGGCGAGGGAACCGCATCAGAAACCGCGGTCGTCGGCGAGACGCCGAACCTGGCCGCACGCCTGCAGGCATTGGCGCAGCCGAACCAGATCGTCGTCAGCGCAGCGACGCGCGCGATGCTCGGCGATCACTTCGACCTCGAGGATCTGGGGGCATCTGAGCTCAAGGGGTTCGCCGAGCCGGTACCGGCGTGGCGCGTCTTGTCGGCGCGGGATGTCGAGAGCCGCTTTGCTGCGACAAGGACCGGGAATTCGGCACCCCTCGTCGGGCGCCAGGAGGAGATGGGGCTGCTGTTGCGGGCCTGGGAAAGCGGTTCCCACGGCCGCGGCCAGGTTGTGTTGATCCAGGGGGAAGCCGGGGTCGGCAAGTCCCGCCTGGTGGAAGGCCTGAGAGAGGCGGCCGGCAAGGATCACATTTGGGTGGCGATCCGCTGCTCGCCGTTTCACACCGCGAGCGCCTTTCATCCGATCATCGAGCATCTGAAGCGGGTGTTCGGCTGGCAGCCGGAGGATACGGCACCGCAGCATTTGGCGAAGCTCGAAACCGGGCTCGCCGGCTTCAAGACCTTGCCGCTGGCCGAGAGCGTGCGGCTGTTCGCCGATCTGATGTCGGTTCCGGTGCCCGAGGACCGCTATCCGCGGCTGGCGATGACGGCGCAGCAGCAGCGCGACGCGACCCTCGATGCGATCGTCGCCTGGCTGATCGAAACAGCCGAGCGCGGCCCGGTGCTGATGGCCTGGGAAGACCTGCACTGGGCCGATCCGACGACATTGGAGACGTTGGGCATGCTGATCGAGCAGGCGCCTACCGCGGCGATGCTGGTCGTCGCAACCTATCGGCCGGAATTGACCCCGCCCTGGCCGCAACGCTCGCATATGATTCCGATCACGCTCAACCGCCTGGAGCGGCCGGAGGTCGAGACGATGGTCAGCCATCTGGCCGGCGGCCGGCCGCTGCCCGGCGAGGTCGTCGATCACATCGTCGCCAAGGCCGACGGCGTGCCGCTCTACGTCGAGGAGCTGACCAAGGCCATCCTCGGTTCGGGGGTGCTCGAGGCTCGTGGCGACATCTACGTGCTCACGGGCGCGCTGGCGCAATTGCACATCCCGGCGACCTTGCAGGATTCGCTGATGGCGCGGCTCGACCGGGCGCCGCGGCTGCGTGAAGTGGCGCAGTTGGGCTCGGTGCTGGGGCGCGAGTTTGCCTATGACATGATCAGCGCGCTCGCCGGGATCGAGGAAGAGATATTGCAGAGCGGTCTCGGTCAGCTGGTGGTCGACGAGCTGCTCTACCAGCGCGGCCGCCCGCCGCGGTCGCGTTACCTGTTCAAGCATGCGCTGATCCAGGACGCGGCCTACCAATCCTTGCTGAAGCGCACCCGCCAGCAACATCACGAGCGGGCAGCGAGGCTGCTGGAGGATCGGTTTCCCGAGGTGGCGAGCACGCAGCCGGAACTGGTGGCGCATCACTACACCGAAGCGAACTGTCCGGCGCAGGCGATCGCCTACTGGCACAAAGCCGGCGCGGCCGCGGCGAGCAAGTCGGCGAACCTCGAAGCCATCGACCAGTTTCGCAGGGGCTTGGCACTGGTCGAAGTGCTATCGGATCCGCGCGAGCAGGCCGAGCGTGAGCTGGATTTGCAAATGGCGCTCGGCCCCGCCTTGATCGCGACCAAGAGCTACAGCCATCCCGACATCGGCCGAGCCTATGCGCGGGCCTGGGAGCTCTGTCGGCACCTCGGGGATCACTCCCGGGAGTTCACGGCGCTCCGCGGCCTGTATATCTACCATTTGAACCTACTCGAGATGGAGAAGGCGCTGCATTTTGCCGAGGAGGCGATGCGTGTCGCCGAACGGCTTGACGATGCGGCCCGTCTCGTCGGGGCGCACCAGGCGCTCGGCGTGTCGCTGCTCTTCCAGGGGAAGCTCGAGCCGGCGCTTGCGCAATTCCGGCGGGGCTTTGAGATGTTCGAGCCGGATTCGCCAGGTTCTCATCCCGGCGTGCAATGCCAGCTCTGGCGGATGCTGATTTCCTGGATGCTCGGTCACCCGGACCGGTCCCTCGACGAGCTCAGGGCAGGGGTAAGCAGCGCCGAGACGCTCGGGCACCCGTTGACCCTCGCCCAAACGCTGTGTTACGCCGCGCTCGTTCACATCTTTCGCCACGAGCCGTCGGCGGCCGCCGACTATGCCGGACGGGCTTTGAAGATCTGCGAGGAGCAGCGCATCGCGCACTATCACGCGGTTGCCCTTTGCGCGGAGGGATGGGCGCTCGGCGTCTCAGGCGAAAGCAAGAAGGGATTGGCCCAAATTGGCCAAGGGGTGGACAGCTACGGTCTTGGGGCGCTCCAACATACCCTGCGGGCGCTGCAGGCCGACGCGCAATTGGCGATCGGGAAGCCCGAAGCGGCGTTTGCGTCGGTCGCCGCCGGGCTGAAGGCGGTCGAAAAGACTGGGGGAGCGCCGCTTGAAGCCGAGCTTTATCGGCTCAAGGGCGAGGCATTGCTCGCCGGCGCCGGGACGCTGAGCGAGGCCGAGGCGGCCATCGCGAAAGCCATCGCCGTCGCCCGCCGGCAGAACGCCAAGTCCTGGGAATTGCGCGCCGCAACGAGCCTCGCCCGCCTGCGCCGCCAGCAGGGCCGGCCGCAAGAGGCGGCCGCCCTCCTCGCCCCGATCCTCGCCTGGTTCACCGAAGGCTTCGACACCGCCGACCTACAAGCCGCCCGCACCCTGCTCGCCGAACTCGAAAACCCCGCCACCCTCGACGCCGCCGGCTGACGGCGGACGCTGCGGGTCGAGATTGCTTCGTCGCTGCGCTCCTCGCAATGACAGCCACGTTTTGTCGTCATTGCGAGCAAAGCGAAGCAATCTCGCGCCCGTCGTGCTCAGCCGATCGAGATTGCTTCGTCGCTGCGCTCCTCGCAATGACATGCCTCACTGTCGTCATTGCGAGCAGAGCGAAGCAATCTCGTGCGGATGGCCGCTTTCTGGCCGACCGGACCACCCGCTGGCGAAGTCGTGAAGGTCGGGTTTGGGACGAACTGACCCATTGCCCGCTGCCGGAGCGAACGGCCGAAATCGGCGCTGTGCAGCCGAGGGGTGCAAGGGTCGCGTTGGTGTCGGTTCTGGCCTCAAGCCGCTTGCTGGGGCAAGCGCACCAAATCGGCGCGCTCCCGACAAGCGGTGGGGTTCTCAGAACCCAGCAGTTTCTTTCATCGCGTGATAATAGAGATTCGGTTTGCGGTATACGGCGAACAACACAGCTCCGCCGGACGACGTGTTGTCATGCAGCGAGCCAGGTTTCCGCCAGATATAATCTCCGGCCGTCGCCACTCCGTCGTGATCTTCGACGCTGCCTTCCAGGACGAGTGTCTGCTCGATTTCGGGGTGTTTATGAAAAGGGATGTGAGCGCCTGGTTCGAGCTTGAGTAGGCAAGTCATCTCGCCGCGTTCGGAATTCTCATAAAGCACCTTGATCGAGACTTTTTCGAAGCGGGTTGGTTTCCAATCCATCTCGGAAGGCTTGACATATGTCGAGCCGCCGATCGTGGGAACCAGGCCGTGCGGTCGGTCGACGACGACGCTCATGGTTGGTCCTTTTTCTGGGATTGCGCTTGGCAATGATAGCCAGAGTTGGCCGGATGTTTAAGGGCCTGACGAAAGGCTGTTTTCGGCACCGGGCTGCCGAAGCAGATCAGAGCCAACTACGCCGGCGGTTGCTTCCGAGCCGACCAACCCGGTCACCGTCGAATTACCGGCTCACCAAAGGCTATCCCGTGCCAGGGCGCGAACCAGTTAAACTCCGCCCTCCACTTTCCCGCGCGCTTTACAAGTCGTGACGCCTAAAAGTGCCGAAGTGTTGGCGCCGCTCAAAGTCCGCAATTCGGGTAATTTGGGTAGGGACAAGACGGGTTCGGATACGGGTATGGGTACGCGTACGCCGGATAGGCGGTACTGGCAACGGCACCGCCGACGATGGCACCCGCCGCGACACCGGCGGCAACACCGCCCCAGCCCGCGCCGCCGTAATAACCGCCTCCGCCATAATAGCCGCCGCCGCTGACGTTGACGTTGCGGTTGACATTGGCGGTCCCGCTGCGGTTGATATTGGCGCTGTTAAAGTTTCCGCGGTTGACATTTCCCCCTGCGGCGCCGGCCCAGGAACCACCGCGAGCGGCACCGCCACGGTTGGCCCCGCCTCCGGCACCGCGGTTGTAGCTTCCGCGGTTGGCGCCCCCTCCGGCGTAACCGCCGCGACCGCCGTGATAACCACCGCCACCTCCGCGATGACCACCGCCACCGCCAAAACCGCCACTGCCTCGGCCGCCCCCGCCGCCTCGGCCGCCGCCCCCGCCTCGGCCGCCGCCACCGCCGCCTCGGGCGCCGCCACCGCGAGCCACAAGCACCAATGGCGCATCCTTGCCGTCTGCCGTCGTGGCGGCGATATTGCGGGCCATGCTGCCGCTCCAGACGGCGGTGGCGGCGGGCGCTTTGGTGGCTATCAATCCGGCCAACGCGATCGACGAAATGAAAAGCAGATACTTGGTGATCATCCCGGTCTCACTCGGTGGCTTTGGCCTAAGCTTCGGTCTGGCTTAGGACTGCTTCGGAATGTGGGGGCGAATTATGCCATAGCCGCTCCCACGACCGACAACAAGATCCGCGCTTTTGTGATTGATTCATATCACTTAAAGTGAGCAAATTCCGCCACAACTACGGCCATCTCGAAAAAATCTTTTGACGACGGGAGGAAAGGGTGAACGGCAAAACTGCAGCTATACTCTTGGCGGCCTTGTTGGCTGCCTGTGCGCAAACACCACCGCCGCAGGTCGCAGCTTCATCCGCTTCGTCGCCGCCCCCAGCTCCCGCGGCGGCGCCAACACCATCCCCGGCTCCGGCACCATCCACGGTCCCCGCGGCGGCACCGGCCCAGCCACCGGCGGCCAAATCGGCACCAACGGACCATATCGTCAATATTCGCGAGGCAAGCTGCCAAAACCTGCTGAAATTATCGCCGGAGGATCGCGCCGCGGCGTCGATGTTTTATGTCGGCTATTCGGCGTCCCACTTCCGGGCCAGAACCATCAATGTCAGCGTGATCCCCAGTATCGAGGCGCAAGCCGTCACTTACTGCCAAGAGAACCCCAACTGGTCGGCCGCCCAGGCTTTTGCCCAAGCCTACTCGCGCGCCCGAAGTTGACTTCCGCTTGGCGGCTCAAAAAAGTTAGAAATTCGACTTATCGCGGATCCCAAGTGTCCGCTTATGGGAAATGCTGTGGAACGCGATGCAGAACCCCGCCTCAGGCGTCGGCGTTTGCGGTGTTTTGCGCTTCGGCTTGATGGCGGATGGCGGACAGGGTAGTGCGGGTGGTGATGATTTCGGGGTCCATCGCGAGCTCGATGACCGCGGCGCGCTTGCCGGCGGCGGCCTCTTCGAAGGCGGGCGCGAACTCCTCGGTGCGCATCACTCGCGCGCTGAAAGCGCCGTAAGCGCGTGCCAGGGCGACAAAATCGGGGTTCTTCAGCGCGGTGCCGACGACGCGGCCGGGGAAGCGGCGCTCCTGATGCATGCGGATCGTGCCGTACATCGCATTGTTGAATAGGAGGATGATCGGGCCGACGCCCTCGGCGAGCGACGTTGCCAATTCCTGCCCGGTCATCAGAAACCCGCCATCGCCGCAAAACCCGACAACTAGCCGATCGGGATGGACGAGCTTGGCCCCGACCGCCGCCGGAACCCCGTAGCCCATCGCCCCGCTGGTCGGGCCGAGCTGGCGCCCCGGCCGTCGGTATTGCAGAAAGCGGTTGGGCCAGCCGCTGAAATTCCCGGCGTCGCTGGTGACGATCGCGTCGTCGGGTAGCCGCTCTCGCAGCCAGGTCATGACTTGGCCCAGATCGAGCGCAGCGCTGGCGGTGGAGGAGGGGAGGAGCCCCGCCTCGTACTCGACGCGCGCCGCCGCCCGCCAGGCTGACCAGTGTGCCGCCGCCGGCGCCAATGCTACCGCAGCGGCAGCGAATTCGGGCATGCCCGACTGGATCGCCAGGCTCGGGCGGAAGACTCGGCCCAATTCCTCGGCGGCCGGATGGACGTGGATCAGGGTCTTGCCTGGATCGGGGATGCCCATCAAGGAATAGGATTGCGAGGTGATCTCGCCGATGCGCGCGCCCACTGCCAGCAACAAGTCGGATTCCTTGACCCGCGCGACCAGCGTCGGGCTCGCCCCGGTGCCGAGATCGCCGACAAAGCATGGCGAGCGGTTGTCGACGATATCCTGACGCCGGAACGAGCAGCAGACCGGCAGATCGTTCGCCACCGCAAAGCGGGTGATGTCGCGGCAGGCCGCGTCGCTCCAGCCGCTGCCGCCGACCAGCATCATCGGCCGCTGCGCCGCCGCGAGCAGCCGCCGCAACTCGGCGAGATCGGCAGCGCCGGGGTGGGCGCGCACCGCGAGGTAGGGGCCGGATACCGGGGCTGCACGACGATCGCGCAGCATGTCCTCGGGCAACGCCAGGACGACCGGGCCGGGGCGCCCGGAAGTCGCGACCTGGAACGCCTGGTTGATCAGCTCGGGCACGCGCTCGGCCATGTCGATCTGCGCGACCCATTTGGCAAGCGGCGCGAACATGCGGCGGAAATCGACCTCCTGAAAAGCTTCGCGGTCGATCTGGTGGCGGGCTACCTGCCCGACCAACACGACCATCGGCGTCGAATCCTGAAACGCTGTGTGGATGCCGATCGAGGCGTTGCAGGCGCCCGGTCCGCGGGTCACCAGCAGCACCCCGGGTTTGCCAGTGAGCTTGCCGTAAGCCTCGGCCATAAATGCCGCACCGCCCTCCTGGCGGCAGGTCACCAGATGGATCTCCGGCGCGTCGTAAAGCGCGTCGAGCACTTCGAGATAGCTCTCGCCGGCGACGCAAAAGGCCATCTCCACCCGATGCGCCCGCAGCGCGGCGACGACCAGCTGGCCGCCGCTGAGAGGTGCAAGATTTGCCGCCATGACCCGACCTCGACCGTCCGAGTTGCGATATCCCATTTGAGACGATAGGGCAGTGAGACGAAAGGGGCTTTGCCCGCGCCGGGATGCCACGTGCCGGGGCGGCCTATAATCGGCTACCGCGGCGCAGGAGACGCGCGGTTGCGGGCTTGCTAAGCTCGCCTTGGTGAGGTTTTCGCTCGACGACGATGGACGACCAGCGCAGCGATATCGAAGCTCCACCGAGACGGGCGAGAGAGCCTGGCGACGTATTCGGTCCGGGGAGCGAGGAACCCGCCGCCCCGCCGAGGGAAATTTCCCCGAGGACAGGGCGCCGCCGGTCGCGGCTACGGCCGATCCTTTGGTTGCTGCTGGTGGCAGCGATCGTCGGGGCGGCAGTGTGGTACTTGCCGCGGCCCGGCAGACAACCGAGCCCGGGTGGGCGCGCCGCTTCCGGCGGTCCGGTGCCAGTTGGTACGGCGACGGTTCAACAAGGCGATATGCCGGTCACCTTGAGCGGGCTCGGCACCGTCACCCCGTTGGCCGTGGTTACGGTCAAGACCCAAATCAACGGCTACCTGATGTCTGTCGCGTTCCAGGAAGGCCAGCACGTAAAAAGGGGAGACTTTCTAGCCCAGATCGACCCGCGCCCCTACCAGGTGGCGCTCGATCAGGCTCAGGCCCAGCTCGCCAAGGACCAGGCAACCTTGAAGAACGCTGAGCTCGACCTGAAGCGGTACAACACTCTCGTCGCTCAAAATTCGATCGCGACGCAGACGCGCGATACCCAAGTAGCGACCGTTGGCCAGGATCGGGCCCAGATCATGTTGGATCAGGCCCAAATCGACGCCCAAAAGCTCAACCTGACCTATACCCATATCATCTCGCCGGTTACAGGCCGGGTCGGCTTGCGCCAGGTCGACCCAGGCAATTACGTGCAAACCAGCGATGCCAACGGTATCGTCATCGTCACCCAGCTGCAGCCGATATCCGTCATCTTCACCCTGCCCGAGGACAATTTGCCCGAGGTGCTGAAACAGTGGCACGCGGGTGCAACATTGCCCACCACCGCCTACGATCGTACCGGAGCGACCCAGCTCGCAGTCGGCAAACTCGACACGATCGACAATCAGATCGACACCACGACCGGTACGGTCAAGCTTCGGGCAATATTCGACAACCCAGACGAGAGCCTGTTTCCCAACCAGTTCGTCAACATCAAGCTGTTGGTCGAGACACTGCAGGGCGTGAATATCGTCCCGAGCTCGGCGATCCAACGCGGCGCCCCCGGCATTTTTGTCTATCTGGTCAAGCCCGGTAACACGGTGTCGGTGCAGAAGGTAAAGCTCGGCCCGACCGACGGTCAGCGCGTCGTGATCCTCTCGGGGCTGCAAGCCGGCCAGAGCGTCGTCGACGATGGCGCCGACCGGCTGAAGGACGGGGCCAAGGTTACGCTCGTTTCGGCTGGCGGGGGCGGGGCCGACGCTTCCGGCAGGGCGGCCAACGGCTCTGGGCCTCATACCCGGCGCCAGGGCAAGGGCCACGGAGGCGGACACCAGCCCGCGCAATGAGCCCGTCTCGTCTGTTCATTCTGCGCCCGGTCGCGACGACGCTGCTGATGGCGGCGATTATGCTGGTCGGGCTGTTCGCCTATCGGTTTCTGCCGCTTTCGGCGTTGCCCGAGGTCGATTATCCGACGATCCAGGTGCAGACGTTCTATCCCGGGGCCAGCCCCGATGTGATGACTTCCTCGGTTACCGCGCCGCTCGAAGTGCAGTTCGGCCAGATGCCCGGGCTCAACCAGATGTCCTCGACGAGTTCGGCCGGGGCCTCTGTCATCACCCTGCAGTTCAGCCTCGATCTCAGTCTCGATGTGGCCGAGCAGGAAGTCCAACAGGCGATCAACGCGGCGGGTAATCTACTGCCCTCGGATCTGCCGGCGCCGCCGATCTACGCCAAGGTCAACCCAGCCGACGCGCCGATCCTGACCCTGGCATTGACCTCGAAGACAATGCCCCTGACCGAGTTGGAGGACCTCGCCGACACCCGCCTCGCGCAGAAGATCTCACAACTGCCCGGCGTCGGCCTGGTCAGCATCAGCGGCGGCAACCGCCCGGCGGTGCGCATCCAGGCGAACAATCTGCAGCTCGCCGCTTATGGGCTCAACATCGACAATCTGCGGACGACCCTGGCCAATGCCAACGTCAACACCCCCAAAGGCAATTTCGACGGGCCGAGCCGAGCCTACACGATCAACGCTAATGACCAGATCAAAAAGGCCTCTGAATATAACGATCTGGTCGTCGCCTATCGGAACGGCGCGCCGGTCATGCTCTCCGATGTCGCCCATGCCGAGAATGCCGCCGAGAACACCAAGCTCGCCGCCTGGGTCAACACCGAGCCGGCAATCATCGTCAATGTCCAGCGCCAGCCCAATGCCAATGTCATCGCCGTTGTCGACAGGATCAAGTCACTGCTGCCCGCGCTCAAAGCGGGGCTTCCTGCGGCGGTCAACGTCGAAGTCGTGACCGATCGCACCACGACGATCAGGGCCTCGGTCGCCGATGTCGAATTCGAGCTCGGACTTGCGGTTGTGCTGGTCGTCGCCGTGATTTTCCTATTTCTGCGCAGCCCGTCCGCGACCCTGATCCCGAGCCTCTCGGTGCCGCTTTCACTCGTCGGCACGCTGGCCTTCATGTATCTGGCCGGGTTCAGCCTGAACAATCTGTCGCTGATGGCGCTGACAATCGCGACCGGCTTTGTGGTCGACGACGCGATCGTGATGATCGAGAACATATCGCGATATATCGAGGCCGGTGACCCGCCACTGCAAGCAGCGTTGAAGGGTTCGGCGCAGATCGGGTTTACGATTATCTCGCTGACGATCTCGCTGATCGCGGTGCTGATTCCGCTGCTGTTTATGCCCGACGTGGTCGGCCGGTTGTTTCGCGAGTTTGCCATCACCCTGGCCGTCACCATCGTCATTTCCGCGGTGGTGGCGCTGACCCTGGTGCCGATGATGTGCGCCAAGATCCTACGCCGCCAGCGGCCATCGGAAATGTGGTGGATCGCGCGCAAGAGTGGAGAATGGTTTGATGCGCTGATCGCCCGATACGGCCGGGTGTTGAACTGGGTGCTCGATCATCAGCCGATGACCCTGCTGGTGGCTGTCGCCACCCTCGTCCTGACCGTGCTGCTCTACATCGTGATTCCGAAGGGCTTCTTTCCGGTACAGGATACCGGCCTGATCCAGGGCATTTCGGTGGCCTCGCCCTCGGTGTCTTTCGCCGCAATGTCCAGTCGCCAGCAGGCATTGGCGGCAGTGGTTCTCGACGATCCCGATGTTGACACCCTCACGTCCTTCATTGGCGTTGACGGCACCAACACGACCCTCAACAGCGGCCGTTTTCTGATCAACCTGAAGCCGCGCGATCAGCGTCGAAGCTCGGCGAGCGACATTATCCGGCGACTGGAGAGAGAGACCGCAAAAGTCGACGGGATCACGCTCTATATGCAGCCGGTACAGGATTTGACGATCGACGCGACGGTCAGCCGATCCCAGTACCAATTCGTGCTCGAAGACGCCAATTCGGCCGAGTTCGCAATTTGGGTCCCGAAATTGATGCAGCGGCTGGAACAAATCCCGCAGATCGAGGATGTCGGCAGTACCTTTTCGCAGAACGGCCTTTCGGCATATGTCCAAATCGATCGTCCGACCGCGGGGCGCTTTGGGATCACCCCGGCAACCGTTGACAATGCGCTCTATGATTCCTACGGCCAGCGCATCGTTTCGACGATCTTTACCCAGTCGAACCAGTATCGGGTGATCCTCGAGGCGGATCCGCTGCAGCAGCAATCCTTGAACTCCCTGGGAACGATCTACCTGCCGTCGTCGACCGCGGCAAACGGTCAGGTCCCGCTGTCCACGATCGCGCAGGTCCAGGAGCAGACGGCACCGCTGGAGATCGATCATCTCGGGCAGTTCCCATCGACGACGGTGTCGTTCAATCTGGCGCCCGGCGCCTCGCTAGGCGAGGCAGTCGATGCCATACAGCAGGCCGAAAAGGGGATCCGGCTGCCAGACAGCATGATCACCGTGTTCCAAGGCGCCGCGCTGGCCTTTCAGGCAGCACTTGGCAACGAGCTGATCCTGATCATCGCGGCGATCATCGCGATGTACATCGTGTTGGGCGTGCTCTACGAGAGCTTCATTCACCCGATCACGATCCTTTCGACTCTGCCTTCGGCCGGGGTCGGCGCTCTATTGGCGTTGATGATCGTTGGCAGTGATCTGAGCGTGATCGCCATTATTGGCATCATCCTGCTGATCGGCATTGTCAAAAAGAATGCGATCATGATGGTCGACTTTGCCCTGGACGCCGAGCGCAACGAAGGGAAGACACCGCGCGAGGCGATCCATCAGGCCTGCCTGTTACGCTTCCGGCCAATCCTGATGACGACGATGGCGGCGATATTTGCGGCCCTGCCGCTGATGCTCGGCACCGGGGTGGGCTCGGAGCTGCGCCGCCCTCTGGGCGTGACGATTGTTGGCGGGCTGATCGTCAGCCAGTTGCTGACCTTGTTTACGACCCCGGTCATTTATCTCGGCTTCGACCGGCTGGGCGAGTGGGTCCGCCGGAGCACGAGCGGTGGCAGGGCTGCGCCGGAGAGCGCGCTGCGGTGAACCCGTCTGCGCCGTTCATCAGGCGGCCGGTCGCGACGACTTTGCTGACGATCGGGATCGCATTGGCCGGAATCTTCGCTTTCACGAAGCTGCCGGTGGCGCCACTGCCGCAGGTCGATTTTCCGACCATCTCTGTTTTTGCGACGATGCCGGGCGGCAGTCCCGATACGATGGCTACGACTGTGGCGACGCCGCTCGAACGCCATCTCGGCGTCATCGCCGATGTCACTCAGATGACCTCATCGAGCACCGTCAATACGACGCGCATCACGTTGCAATTCAATCTCAACCGGAATATCGACGGGGCCGCGCGTGATGTTCAGGCCGCGATCAACGCTGCACGCGCCGATCTTCCGACCAGCCTGCGCCAGAACCCGACCTACCGCAAAGTCAACCCGGCCGACGCTCCGATCGCGATCCTGGCGATGACCTCGGCGACGCTGACCCGCGGCCAGATTTATGATGCGGCTTCGACGGTCATGCAGCAGGCATTGTCGCAGATCGACGGCATCGGGCAGGTGGTGATCAGTGGCAGCTCGTTGCCGGCGGTGCGGGTCGAGCTCAACCCTCTGGCGCTTTTCAAATATGGGATCGGGCTTGAGGACGTGCGCGCGGCGCTCGCCTCGGCCAATGCCCACAGTCCCAAGGGCGCGCTGGAAGACGGCAACCGTCGATTTCAGATCTATACCAACGACCAAGCCAGTCATGCGGCCGACTACCGGCCGCTGGTGATCGCCTACCGCAATGGGTCGCCGGTGCGCCTGACCGATGTTGCCGAAGTCAAGGACTCGGTCGAGAATATAAGGAACCAAGGACTCGCCAACGGCAAACCGGCTGTTCTGGTCTTTCTTTACAAACAACCCGGCGCCAACATCATCGACACAGTCGATCGTGTCAAAGCGATCTTACCGCAACTCGAGGCTTCGATCCCGAGCGCCATCGAAGTCACATTGACATTGGACCGGACGATCACGATCCGCTCCTCGCTGCACGACGTCGAGCGCACCCTGATCATCGCGATAATTCTTGTCGTGCTCGTCGTCTTCGCGTTCCTGCGCAGCGTGCGCGCGACCTTGATCCCGAGTGTGGCAGTGCCGGTTTCCCTGATCGGCACCTTCGGGGTCATGTATTTTTTGGGTTACAGCCTCGACAACCTCTCGCTGATGGCGTTGACGATTTCGACCGGCTTCGTCGTCGATGATGCGATCGTCGTTCTCGAGAACGTCACCCGGCACATGGAAGCCGGCATGCCCAGGATGCAAGCAGCGCTGCAAGGCGCGGGCGAAGTCAGCTTCACCGTGCTGTCGATGAGCCTGTCACTGATCGCGGTCTTTGCCCCGATCCTTCTGATGGGCGGTATCGTTGGCCGGCTGTTTCGCGAGTTCGCAATGACCTTGTCAGTCGCGATCGCGATTTCCCTCGCTATTTCACTGAGCACGACACCGATGATGTGCGCGTATGTGCTCGGCGACCCGCGTGAGCACAAACCCGGCAAGCTGTACCGGGCGAGCGAGCGCACCTTTGTGGCGGTCCTCGGACTGTACGATCGTACCCTGCGCCAAGCGCTGCAGTGGCCCTCGCTCGTGATGCTGAGCCTGTTGGCGACGCTGTGCCTGGGCATCTATCTCAGCATCATCGTTCCAAAGGGCTTCTTTCCCACTCAAGATGTCGGACTGATGTTCGGCGGCATTCAGGCGGATCAGAGCATCTCATTCCAGCTGATGGAAAAGAAACTGACCCATTTCGTCGATATCATTCGGCGGGATCCGGCAGTCCAGAGCGTTAGCGCCTTTACCGGCGGCGGCCAGACCAATGGTGGTTTCGTATTCGTTGTATTAAAGCCGTTGTCCGAGCGACACGTGTCGATGGAGCGGGTCATGGCCCGGCTGCGCCCCAAATTCAACGAGGTCGCCGGCGCGCGGCTGTTTCTCCAGCCGGCAAGCGACATCCGGGTTGGGGGGCGCGCGAGCTTAGCGCAATATGAGTATACGCTTCTTGGCGACGATTCCGCCGAAATCTACAAATGGGCGCCCAAGGTCGAAGCCGCGCTGCAAAAGATTAAAGGAATAACCGAGGTCAACCTCGACCAGCAGCAAAAGGGTCTGGAGAGTGATCTGGTTATTGACCGTGCCACCGCCGCGCGTCTCGGCCTCAACGTCGCCGAGATCGACAATACACTCTATGATGCCTTCGGCCAGCGCCAAGTCTCGGTGATCTACGCCGCGCAAAACCAATATCACGTCATCATGGAGGCCGACCCCAAGTTCTTGCAGACTCCCGAAACCCTGAAAGACATCTATGTCAGCACCGCTGGCGGCACGGTTAGCGGCACCCAGTCGACCAATGCGCTGGCCGGCACGATTTCCGGCACTGCGCCGGCCACGAGCGGCAGCGCAGCAACCACAGCCGCTGCCCAGATCGCCAGCGACACTGCGCGCAACCAAGCAAATAACTCGCTTGCCAATACCAGCCACGGCGCCACCTCGACCGGTGCTGCGGTCAGTACAGCATCCGAAACCATGGTGCCGCTTTCCGCCTTCAGCCATTTCGGCCAGGGCAACACGCCGCTTGCGGTCAACCACCAGAGCCTGTTTGTCGCCGCGACGATCTCGTTCAACCTGGCGCCGGGAGTATCGCTCGGGCAGGCGCAGCAGGCGATCGAGGACGCGGTCGAGCGGCTCGACATGCCATCGACAGTCCATGGCGGCTTTCAGGGCACGGCCGAGGTCTTTGAGCAATCCTTGTCGAATGAGCCGGTGCTGATCGTGGCGGCGTTGCTCGCCGTCTATATCGTGCTTGGGGTGCTGTACGAAAGCTACGTCCACCCGATCACGATCCTGTCGACCTTACCCTCGGCCGGCGTCGGGGCGGTGCTGGCGCTGATCGTGACCGACACCGAATTCAGCATCATCGCGCTGATCGGCGTGATTTTGTTGATCGGGATCGTCAAGAAGAACGCGATCATGATGATCGATTTCGCCCTCGATGCCGAACGCCGCCTGGGCTTGAGCTCGCGTGAAGCGATCTATGAGGCCTGTCTGAAGCGGTTCCGTCCGATCATGATGACCACCCTGGCGGCGATGCTTGGGGCGCTTCCGTTGGCGATCGGGTTTGGCGAGGGTTCCGAACTGCGCCGCCCGCTGGGCATTTCCATCGTCGGCGGGCTGATGGTCAGCCAAGTGTTGACGCTTTACACCACCCCGGTGATTTATCTCTATCTCGACCGGTTCCGCCTGTGGGCGCAGCGGCGCTGGCGCCCCGGCCAGCCGCGCCTCGATGCGGGACATGTTGCCGAACCCGGCGAATGACACCCGCCGCATTGAGCGGCGTCGTCGCCGGCGCCATTGTCCTTTCGGCGTGCTCGGTCGGCCCGGACTACCACCGCCCCGGGGCTCTGGTACCGGCGCTATACAAGGAGGCGCGGCCGCAGCCGGGATGGAAGCTCGGCCAGCCGAGTGACATGATCAGTCGCGGCGCGTGGTGGGCGATCTACAACGATCCGGTCCTCGACGGGCTTGAGCGGCGCATCGACATCTCGAACCAGAACCTCAAGGCCGCCGCCGCGGCGCTGCGCCAGTCGGAAGAAATTGTCGCCGAAGCGCGTGCCGGCTTTTTCCCGACCGGAACAGTTGGCTTCCAGGCTCAGCGCTCGCGCAGCGGCGGCAGCGCCTCGAGCGGCACCGGCTCGTCGTCCTTCCTGGTCGGAAGCGGTGGCCGTCTCGGGAGTTTTTTCAGCGATAATGTTGCAGCGAGCTGGACCCCGGATCTCTGGGGTCAGGTCCGCCGCACGGTCGAGGCCAATGTCGCGACGGCTCAGGCGAGTGCAGCCGATCTCGCCAATGCGCGGCTCTCGACACAGGGCACGCTTGCTGGCGATTACCTGCAATTGCGCATCGCAGACGAGTTGAAGCGGCTGCTCGACCAGTCGGCCAAAGACTTCGCCGAGTCGCTCCGCATTACCCAAAATCAATATGCCGCCGGCACGGCAGCGCAATCTGATGTTTCGCAGGCCGAGGCCCAATTGCAGTCGACACAGGCGCAGGCGATCGCGACTGGAGTAACCCGGGCGCAATTCGAGCATGCAATTGCCGTATTGATCGGGGTCCCGCCGGCCGAACTGACGATCGAGCCCGCCGATTACGTCGAGGAGGTGCCGGAGATCCCGCCCGGGCTGCCCTCGGCCTTGCTCGAACGCCGCCCCGACATCGCCGCCGCCGAGCGGACGATGCAAGCGGCCAACGCCGAGATCGGGGTCCAGGTCGCCGCCTTCTATCCGACAATTACGTTGTCAGCCGATGCCGGTACTTCCGCCGCATCGCTGAATAAGCTCATCGGTGAAACCGGCGAATTCTGGTCGTTCGGCGCGAACCTGGCCCAGACGGTATTCGACGCCGGCCTGCGCAACGCCCAAGTCCAGGCGGCGGTTGCGGTCTTCGATGAAGACCTTGCCAACTACCGGCAGACTGTGCTGACCGCGTTGCAGCAAGTCGAGGACCAGCTCGCCGAGCTGCGGATCCTCGCCGAAGAAGCAACAGTCCAAGACGCTGCCGTCGTTTCGGCGCGCGAGGCGGTTCGCGTCCTGAATAACCAATATCTGGCCGGCACCGTCGCGTATACCAGCGTCATCGTCGCCGAGCAGACCGCGCTTAGCGACGCCGAAACGGCGCTGACGATCCGTGAAAGCCGGCTCGTCGCGAGCGCCAGCCTTATCCAGGCTTTGGGCGGCGGGTGGAATGCCGCCCAGCTGCCAAGCCGAGAGAATATTGAAAACTCTGCCCCGCTGAACTTTAACCCGCTGCCGCCGATCCTGCCGGTGCAGGGTCGCTGACGGTGTCGCTGATATGGGACTATCTACCGGGCGTCGTCGTGATCGCCTCGCGGCGGCGACCAGGGGCGCGGTCCCTGGTGGATCAGAGTGACAAATTTGGTCCGCTGCTCAGGCGACAACGTCGCCAAGAATGCCAGGGTTGTGCTCGTCAGATCGTGAACGAAGTGACGCCGCGTCTGCGCGGCCGCGTCGAGCAGCTGCATGACATTGGTCTCGTCCGCCTGGGGCTTGGCCACCTCGGACCAGGCCTTGGCGACCTGCGGCCGAACTGCATCGCGCATTGATTGCATTCGCTCGCGCATGGCTTGCGAATAATGGGCGAAGGCGGTCTTTTGCTGCGGGTTGAGCCCGAGTTCGCCGGCCATGTCCTCGAGTCGCTGCTCGGGGCTGATTGTCGGTGGTGGAGCGTGAATGCGGATCCACAGGGCACCGACGACGAAGAACAGATTGAGCGCCAGAGACAGCGCCAACAGCACCTTCAGCAGATGAAATCGCATTCCGCGGCCGGTGGCCGCCTGAACGACAGTCACGTCTGCTGGCCTTCGCCGAGATCGCGCAGGAAGCCGGTCGTCGGGTCGAGCACTTCCGGCAGAAGACTGTCGACGCCGACCTGGCTCTGCTGGCGGGGCTGACTGAGGTCGAGAGATGCGCCGCTGCCCATGGCGAAGCCGAGCCAGCTCGTCACCGCGATTGCCGCGGCAAGACTACCCCACTGGGCCAAACCCTGCAGGGTGCGGCGGTGCGCCGGCAATGCGCGGAACGGCAGCACAAGCCCCGGCTCCGATGGTGCTGCGGAGACCAGGGCGCTCGCCCGGGCGATGATGCGCCCGGTTTCCGCCGGCAGGGCGGCGAGGCCGCCGCCGAGCGCCAGCGCGGCGGCAACGTCGGCGGTTGCGACCGGATCGGCGGCGAGGTCGGCAGCAACCCGGTCGTGTTCCTCCTCGTCGAGGAGCCCTTCGGCGAAGGCGGCAAGATCGAGAAAGTGCGCCGCCTCGTCCATCGGGGCGTCAGCCGATTGGCAGCGACGCCACAACGAGCGCTCTCGTTCGAACTCCCCCGAATTTCCGGCTTCTTCGCTGGTTCGGCTCATCGCACCTGTCTCTGCGGATATTTACGCCGACGGGGCGACCCGCATCCCCGAAACCTTTTGGCTTGTTCGCTCATTCGGCTTTGGCTTTGAAATGGGCGCGCAACTTGAGCATCGCCTTGTGATGCGCGCTGCGGACGGTTTGCGGGTCGATGCCGAGCGCGGCGGCGATCTCCGCCACCTCCATGTCGCGATCATAGAGCATGGACAGGATTTCGCGCTGCCGCGGCGACAGCAGCGCCTCCGGCAGCTTGAGCTTGCGCACCGGCTCGACCGGGTCGACCGCGAGCCGCGACTTCGGGCACCGCGTCGATCGGCACCGCGACCGGCCGATGCCGGCGCAGCGCGTCGCGCGCGGTGCTGCGGGCGACGATCGTGATCCAGGTCGAGAGCCCGGCCCGCGCCGGGTCATAGCTGCGCAGCAGCCGGAAATCGTTCTTGCACAGGCGCAGAAAGACCTCCTGGGTCAAATCCTCGACCTCGCCGGGATCGCGCGCGACGCCGCGCACGGCGGCGACGACCAGCCCGGCATAGCGCCGGACGAACGCCTCCCAGGCGCCCTTCTCGCCGCGCACCGAGCAGCCGCCAATTCATCTTGCGGCAGTCCCGCGTCCTGCGCCAATCGGCCGCCTCGCATCCTGCCCGGTCCGAGATCCGCTCGGGTCAATCCGGCGAAGAAATCGTTGCCCTTGTCGTCGATGACGATAAAGGCCGGGAAATCGACCACCTCGATGCGCCAGATCGCTTCCATGCCGAGCTCGGGATATTCGAGACAGCTCGACCTTGCGGATGCAGTCCTGGCGCCAGGCGCGCCGCCGGCCCGCCGATCGAGCCGAGATAGAAGCCGCCATGCTTGCTGGCAGGCGTCGCGCACTTCGCCGCCGCGATTGCCCTTGGCGAGGGTGACGAAGCTGCCGCCCGCCGCCATGAACGCGTCGACATAGCTGTCCATGCGCCCGGCCGTGGTCGGCCCGAACGAGCCCGAGGCGTAGCCCTGCGGCGTCTTGGCCGGGCCGGCGTAGTAGATCGGGTGGTCCTTGACGTAGTCGGGCAGCCCCTCGCCGCGGTCGAGCCGCTCCTGCAATTTGGCGTGGGCGATGTCGCGCGCGACGATCAGCGTTCCGGTCAGGCTGAGCCGCGTCTTGACCGGGTATTGCGACAAGGTGCGGCGGATCTCGCGCCATCGGCCGGTCGAGATCGATCGGCACCACCTCGCCGCCCAGCGCGGCCTCGTCGATCTCGGGCAGGAAACGCGCCGGGTTGGTTTCGAGCTGCTTCGAGAAACACGCCCTCGGCGGTGATCTTGCCGAGGATCTGGCGGTCGGCCGAGCACGACACGCCGATGCCGATCGGCAGGCTGGCGCCGTGCCGCGGCAGGCGGATGACCCGCACGTCGTGGCAGAAATACTTGCCGCCGAACTGCGCGCCGATGCCGAGGCCGCGGGTCAGTTCGAGCACCTCGGCCTCGAAGCCGCGATCGCGATAGGCCTGGCCGTAGCGGTTGCCCTCGGCGGGCAGGGTGTCGAGATAGCGGCAGCTGGCCAGCTTGACCGTCTTCAGGTTCATCTCGGCCGAGGTGCCGCCGATGACGATCGCCAGGTGATAGGGCGGGCAGGCGGCGGTGCCGAGGGTGCGGATCTTTTCGTCGAGAAATTTGAGCAGCGCTTTCGGGTTCAGCACCGCCTTGGTCTGCTGATAGAGGAAGCTCTTGTTGGCCGAGCCGCCGCCCTTGGCGATGAACAGGAATTTGTAGGCGTCGCCCGGCTCGGCATAGAGGTCGATCTGCGCCGGCAGATTGTCGCCGGTGTTGACCTCCTCGTACATCGACAGCGGCGCCACCTGGCTGTAGCGCAGATTGGTCTCGGTGTAGGTGCGGCGGATGCCGGCGGAGATCGCCGCGGCATCGTCGCCCTCGGTCCACACCTGCTGGCCCTTCTTGCCCATGACGATCGCGGTGCCGGTGTCCTGGCACATCGGCAAGACCCGGCCGGCGGCGATATTGGCGTTTTTCAGGAGGTCGAAGGCGACGAACCGGTCGTTGGACGAGGCTTCCGGGTCGTCGAGGATCGCCCGCAGCGAAGCGAGATGGCCGGGGCGCAGCAGGTGCGCGCAGTCGGCGAAGGCCTGGGCCGCGAGCAGGGTCAGCGCCTCGGGCATCACCTTGACGATCCGCCGCCCCTCGAAATCGCCGATCGACACATGGTCGCCGGTCAGCTTGCGATACGGCGCCTCGTCCGCGCCGAGCGGAAACAGCTCGCGGTAGGTGCTCTCGCTCTCGCTCATCCGTCGCTCCGCAATCGAATTCGGTCGCAGGATCGCCGTTTGTGAGCCCGCGTCAAGCAAACGCTAGCGTTTCCGAAACCGGTCGAGGGTGACGATTTCCGCGGCCGGTCGCGCTGGCGGCGCGGTCTCGGCGGGCGGCAGCGCGGCGGGAAGCTTGGCCTCTTCGACCGGCGCTTCCACCGGCGTCGCGAATTGGAGACCGAATTTGACCGATGGGTCGGCAAAGCTGGTGATCGCGGCGAGCGGAATGGTCAGCCGTTCCACCCGGCCACTGAAACTCAGCGACACGGAAAAGGCTTCGTCCCCGACCTCAAGGCCCCAGAACTGATGCTGCAGCACGATCGTCATTTCTTCGGGAAACTTGGCCAAGAGCTGCGGCGGCAATACGACCCCGGGATCCGTACTGCGAAAGGTGACGTAGAAGTGATGGTCGCCGGGCAGACCGTCGCGCGCGGCGATCGTCAGCGCCTGGCGCGCGACGCCGCGCAGCGCCGTCTCGACCATCTTGTCATAGCGAAAGAGATCCTGGGCCATACTCGGCGGCTCGCTGGCATGGGGTGGCGGACAAGGCGAGTGAGGGGCTTCTGTTGCCCGGTGCCCCTCGGACCGCGATTTGCTTTAGGCTTTTACCCCGTTAAGGGTTAGGCCGCGAGCGCCTCTGTTGCGAAGTTATCGTTCGCATCTAGGTTATGACCCGATATCGGTGGTATCATGCCGGGCGACGGATCTTACCTTTACCACGCGCGTCGAGCCTGTTTCGCCCCCGTGAGCCGCCAGCCCGATTCGCCTTCGCGGGGGCCGGCGGAGAGTGGTGGAGGCGCCGGGTACTGCCCCCGGGTCCGCAACGCTTATTTCGCAAGCCGTGTATCGCCATAGTCGGTAGACCGACCACACCGATATAGGATGCTTCGAGCGCAAACGCAATCGCGTTCGGGCTAGCCCCCTTGTAGGATCGGACTACCGGCAAAACGCCGGCAGGGATCCTGGGATCAAGTCCCGGGGAGGAGAGCCGCCGCCGAGGAGGGTTGATGGCGCTAAGCCGCGAACAACAGGTGGAAATTGCTCAGGCACGCGGAGCGAAACATAAGACGCACCGTGCGACAGTACCGGAGCTTGAGCAGATCCTCTATCAGGAAATCCCGGTGCTCGATCACGGCTTTGTCCGGGTCATCGATTACATGGGCGACGATGCGGCGGTGGTGCAGGCGGCGCGCGTTTCCTACGGCCGCGGCACCAAGCGGGTCAGCGAGGATCAGGGGCTGATCAACTATTTGATACGGCACCGCCACACGACCCCGTTCGAAATGTGCGAGATCAAGTACCACGTCAAACTGCCGATCTTCGTTGCCCGGCAGTGGATCCGTCACCGCACGGCCAACGTCAACGAATATTCAGCGCGCTATTCAGTCCTCGACAAGGAGTTCTATATTCCTGATTTCGATTTTCTGCAAACACGACGTAGTGAAAGACGAATCGAACAGGTCGCGGTGCAAGGACAACCTGACCTTTTTCCCAAAACAAAATTTTCTCAACCGCGCGATCTTGCTGCGCAATCTAGAAGCAATCGGCAAGGACGAGAGCAAATCCTTCCTCCTGAGGAGGCGAGGGAGGTACTGGACTGGTTCAAAAGAGAGGCCGAACATGATTATTCGCTTTATGCGAAACTCCTTAACGAAGACGCGGCTGGAAATATCGTAGATTCAAGACGACAGGGACTAGCACGCGAACTCGCACGGCTGGTTCTATCGGCAAATGTTTACACCCAATGGTACTGGAAGACCGACCTCCACAACCTGTTGCATTTCCTGTCGTTGCGCGCCGATCCGCATGCGCAATATGAGATCCGCGCCTATGCCGAGGCGATGCTCGACACCGTGAAGCGCTGGGTCCCGATGACCTACGCCTCCTTTCTCGAATATCGGATGAACGCCGCCACGATCTCCGCCACCAGCCTGGCCGTAATCCGCCGCCTCTTCGCCGGCGAACCCGTCGACCAAGCCTCTAGCAACCTTTCCCCCCGCGAATGGCGCGAGCTAATGTCCCTGCTCGGCCGCCCGACCTGAGCCCCCGGTCGGCACCGGCTCTGATCCCGTCAATATCTTGTGTCGCGGCAGAGCAAGTAATTTTTGGCCGAGCGATTATTCACTGCCCCACATCGCCCGCTGAAAACCAAGTCAAAACCGCGAATCGTTCCCCGAGGACTAAAAGGTTGCGGCAGCGACTTCGCGACGACCTCTAAACGGTTGCCACAATGGAGTTTATACGACTTTTGACAGGGTGCGCGTGACTGCGCCGATCACAAGATGTAGATGCTCCATGGATGAGCAGGCCGACGTGCCGCCAGGCGCAAGGAGGAGGAATTTTGTGCCCGCCCCCTCGGGCCAAACCGGTTCAGCGGGTTGCGCTTTGATGTGATGTACCCGTTATCGCTGCTGGGTGCCGGATTCCTGGGTGTCTTCGCAATGATCCTCGCTTTGGGATTTGCGGTTAGGTTCGGACATGAGGGGATCACAAGTCTCGCCACGCTTATGTTGGCAGTGGGAACCTTGGGATTGGTAGTCATCACATATGAGGAAATGATCGACTCCCACAGTAATGCCGACCACCAATTACGCGCATTCCAAAACGAAGCACGGATCAGGTTACGATCCTATTTATCAATAACGGCGAGCCGCACCCCTCTTGAACTAGGAAAACAAGTCACCGCTTCAGTACTAATCCAAGCCAGCGGGCAAACTCCTGCGTTGGACGTACAGGCGGACGAGTATAATGAGGTTCGGGCGTATCCCTGGCCAAAAGGCCAACCCTTAATCCCCACGAAACCCGCAGAGGGAGAGGCAAGTAGGGTATCGCTCTCGCCTGGGAACGCAGTCAACATTGTGTCACGCCTGGAAATTGTACAGCCGTTGTTTGACGCTATCACGAAACAAAAAACTGTTCGCTTTTGGATGTGGGGTAAAATAAATTATCATGACGTCTTCGGGTGTCATAGATCACAAACGTTCTGCTTTACCGTAAACGATACAAACGGGTCGAACCCACCGGAAATAAACATTTGCGCCGAACACAACGACCCTGAAGGCGATCCAGGAGCTTGCCCCGGCAAGTAAAAATCCCACTTCCAGGGGCATCCGTGACGGCTAGTTTACGGCCACGCCCGGTTTCCAGAAGACAGGTTATGCATCTTTCGACGCGCTCGGCCGTGGCGGCGCCTTCATTGTGCCGTGCGGTTATTCGATGACGATGCGGGGTGGGGCGCGGCCTACGGCGTCGGCGCCGGCGATTTTTTCCCAGATGCGCGCGGCGATGGCGCGGAAGACAAGAGAATGCGGGTTGTCGGGGTCGGAGACGGTGATCGGATGGCCGCTGTCCGAGGTCTCGCGAATCTGCAGGTCGAGCGGAACCTCGCCGAGAAACTCGGTGCCGAGGCGCTCGGCCTCGAGGCGGGCGCCGCCGTGGCTGAAGATCTCGCTGCGGCCGCCGCAATGCGGGCACAGGAAATAGCTCATGTTCTCGATGATGCCGAGCACCGGCACCTCGACCTGGCGGAACATGTTGAGCCCCTTGCGCGCGTCGAGCAGGGCAATGTCCTGCGGGGTCGAGACGATGACCGCGCCGGCGAGCGGCACCTGCTGGGCCATGGTCAGCTGCGCGTCGCCAGTGCCGGGCGGCATGTCGACGACCATGATGTCGAGATCGCCCCAGTTGACCTCGCGCAGCATCTGCTGCAGAGCGCTCATGACCATTGGCCCGCGCCAGATCATCGGCTTGTCCTCGGGCACGAGAAATCCCATCGACATGCAGCGCAGCCCATAATTTTCCATCGGCGTCAGCCGCTTGCCGTCGGGCGAAGACGGCCGGCCGGAGATCCCCAGCATCCGCGGCATCGAGGGACCGTAAATATCGGCGTCGAGCACGCCGACGCTCAGCCCGTTCGCCTTCAGCGCCAGCGCCAGATTGGCGGCGACGGTCGACTTGCCGACCCCACCTTTGCCCGAAGCGACCGCGACGATGGCTCCGACCCCGGGGACGGCGCCGCGCTGCATTCGGTTGGCGGCGTGCGGGGCGGGGCGGCCGGGCGGGGCGGCGGCCGGCTGGGGCGCGACGCGCCCGCGGGGAGCGGCCTGCGCGGTCAGCACCGCGGTGACCGAGAGCACATCGGGCAGCGCCTCGACCGCCTTTTCGGCGGCTTTGCGCAGCGGTTCCAGCCGCGGCCCTCGCTCGGGCTCGACCTCGATTGAAAAAGCGACGTTGCCGTCACGGATCGCCATCCCCGAGACCATGCCGAGCGAGACGATGTCGCCGCCGCGATCGGGATCGGAAACCGTCGAGAGGGCGTCGAGGATCTGTTGTTCGGTGATTGCGGCCATCTCACTCCCCAGCCCGCGGCGGGCGAAATCTGGATAACGCGGTCGTCGGGTCCGCGTCCGTGCGGCAGACCGATCCGCCGGCCAAATCCGATAGTCGGCACAATAGGCTGAGGGTACGATCACAGCGAGGATCAGCCGATCCGACGCGACCGATCAGCGAGTTCAGCCGGCCAAAGCGGATTTGGGGCTGCCGGCTCTGCTTGACAACACCCGCACCCGCCCTCTATCGGGTCGGGCGTCTCGTGCGCCGCGCTCTCGGAGACCGCAGCCAAGCCGAGCTCGGGCCGACCCAACGGCGCGGAAAGGTTCACGGCCGATGTTTTGGCTAAGTCAGGGGGGAGGCCCGTGGGGCGGCGGTCCTCGCGGCGGCGGCCCGTGGGGCGGTGGTCCCCGCAATAATGGCGGCGGCCCCGGGCGGCGCGGGCCCTATCCGCCGGATTTCGAAGACATGCTGCGGCGCGGCCAGGACCGGATCCGCCGCCTGATGCCGGGCGGGTTCGGCACCGGCACCGGGATCGCCATCGTCATCCTCGCCGTCGTCGTGATCTGGCTGGCAAGCGGCTTCTATCGGGTGCTGCCCGACGAGGTCGGGATCGTGCTGCGCTTTGGCGCCTACAACCGCACGACCCAGCCCGGGCTTAACTATCATCTGCCGAGCCCGATCGAGACGGTGCTGACGCCGAGCGTCACCCGGGTCAACCGCACCGAGATCGGTTTCCGTTCCGCCACCAGCGAGCTCGGCCAGGCCGGGGTACGCCAGGTGCCGGAAGAGGCGCTGATGCTAACCGGCGACGAGAATATCGTCGACATCAACTTTACCGTCTTCTGGGTGATCGATGACGCCAAGGCGTATCTGTTCAACATCCGCGACCCGGAGCTGACGGTCAAATCGGCCGCCGAAAGCGCGATGCGCGAGGTCGTCGGCGAAACCCCGATCGCCCAGGCGCTGGCCGAAGGGCGAGCCAAGATCGAGGCCGACACCCGCCAATTGCTGCAGTCGATCCTCGACAGCTACAGCGCCGGGATCCAGATCACTCAGCTGCAGCTACAGCGGGTCGACCCGCCTGCCGAGGTCATCGACGCGTTTCGCGACGTACAGGCGGCGCTCGCCGACCAAGCCCGGCTGCGCAACGAGGCCGAGACCTATCGCAACGGCATCATCCCCGGGGCGCGTGGCGATGCGGTGCAGATCGAGCAGCAGGGCGAAGGCTATCGCCTGGCGACCGTCGCCCGCGCGCAAGGCGATGCCGCGCGTTTCCTTTCGGTCTTCCACGCGTTCAAGGCGGCTCAGGACGTGACCACCGAACGGCTCTACCTCGAGACCATGGAGGAGGTGCTGAAGAACAGCAACAAGGTGATCCTCGACAAATCGGCGCAAGGCGGCAACGGTGTGCTGCCGTTTCTGCCGCTGCCCACCCTCGGCAGTGGCGGCAAGGCTGGCGCGCTGCCCGCGGGGAGCGCCCCCGGCGGCGTGGCTCCAGGGGGCGGCGGGACCCAGACGCAAACGTCGGACACCGCGACCTCGACGCCGCAACCGAGCGGCGGGCAGCAATGAGGAAGAGCCGGCGATGAGGACCGAACGATGAGCCGGCCCGTTCTATTTGCCATTGCCGCGGTGCTGGTCGTTGTCGGCATCTTTGCGATGAGCTCGCTGTTCATCGTCGACCAGACCGAGCAGGCGCTGGTGCTCCAGTTCGGCCAGCCGCTCCGGGTCCTTCGCGACCCCGGCCTGCAGGTCAAGAAGCCGTTCATTCAGAATGTGATCCTCTACGACAAGCGCCTGCTCGATTTCGAGCCGCCGCCCGAGGAGGTCATCGCATCCGATCAGAAACGGCTCATCGTCGACACCTATGCCCGCTATCGCATTACCAACCCGCTGCTATTCTATCAGACCGTCGCCTCCGAAGTTACGGCGCGGGCCCGGCTCGGCGCGCTCGTCAGCGGCAGCCTGCGGCAAGTCATTGGCAATGTCACCCTGTCGGCGCTGCTGTCGCCGCAGCGGGCGACAATCATGCGGCAGATCCGCGACGCGGTCGCCGGCCAGGCCAAGCCCTTTGGCATCGAGGTCGTCGATGTGCGCATCCGCCGCGCCGATTTGCCACCCCAGAACAGCGAAGCGATCTTTGCCCGCATGCGGTCCGAACGGCAGCAACAGGCGGCCTTATACCGCGGCGAAGGCGCCCAGGCGGCGAAGACTGTTCGCGCCAACGCCGACCGCGAACGTACGGTGATACTTGCCGATGCGCAGCGCGACGCGCAGAAGGTGCGCGGCGACGGCGACGCCAAGGCCATCGAGATCTATGCGAACGCGTACGACCAGGATAAGGATTTCTTTGTCTTTTATCGGTCTCTGCAGGCCTATCGAGACGCGCTCACCGGCAATAACACATCGTTCGTGTTGAACCCCAACAGCAGTTTTTTCCGATTCTTCGGGAACCCGGCTGGTGCGGCGCCGCCGCCGCAAGCAGCGGCCCCGACGAAACCCGGTTTGCGGTGAATCGAATATCGTTCGCGGCCGGTAATTGGGCTGACCGATCCGGCAATGAATGACCTGTGGACGGCGCTCGCCCTCGTGCTGGTGATCGAGGGTTGTCTCTACGCGTTGTTCCCAAAGGGCATGAAACGGGCTGCGGCTCAGGCCATCTCGATCCCACCGCAGGCGTTACGGATCGCTGGCCTCGCCGCCGCCTGCGCCGGTGTCGCCCTGGTCTGGCTGGTGCGACGCTGACCTTGACGGGCCGCATAGCAGAGGGCAGAGCGAGGGAGATATCGCCGGTCGGCGGATTAGCCCCGCCTAGGGCGGCGTTGCCGGCATCGGCCCTTTCTGACATCATCGCGCCCGCTTGCGGAGCCCTGGCCATGTCTAATCTTCGGAGCGGAATGCGATCCGATGCTGTTTGATCTGGGCTGGCCAGAGATTCTGTTGATCGGGATCGTGGCGCTCGTCTTCATCGGACCGAAGGATCTGCCGAAGGCGATGCGCATCGCCGGTTATTGGATGCGCAAGGCGCGCACCTTGTCGCGAGAGTTTCAGAGCAGCATCGACCAGATGATCCGCGAGGCCGAGCTCGAAGAGGTGCGGCAAGACCTCAAAAAGGCGACCGAATTCGATCTCGACAAGGAGTTCCACAACACGATCGATCCAACCGGAAGCCTGAGCGAAAGTCTGAGACCGCCTGAACTGCCGAACTTTTCTGGGACCGAAGCATTGCCGTTACCGGTCGCCGAGGGCGGCGAGCCGGCAGTCGAGGCAGCGACGCAGCAGCCTACGCCACTCGAACCCCCGCCGGGCGATGTCGCGCCCTCGGCGGTGGCGGCGCCCGAACCCGGCTCGACAGAACCCGCGATCGGCGAACCGACGCCCGCGGTTGACACGCGGCCCGGCGCCCTCGCCCGCGACCTCGGGCCGCCCAAACCGTAAGTCGCCATGGCAGAGGACGATCGGGACGCCGAGCTCGAAGGGGGGCGGATGCCGCTGCTCGACCACCTGATCGAGCTGCGTAACCGGCTGATGTGGTCGATTGGCGCGATCATGGTCGCGTTTCTGATATGTTATCAGTTCAAGGTCCGGATTTACGGTTTCCTGGTCCATCCGCTTGCGGTGATCTTTGCCGGCCAAACTGGACGGCATTTGATCTATACCGGGCTGACCGAAGCCTTTTTCACGTATGTCAAGGTCTCGTTCTGGGCGGCGCTGTGCATCGCCTTTCCCGTCGTTGCGATCCAAATATGGAAATTCGTCGCACCGGGCCTCTACAAGAACGAAAAGGGGGCCTTCTTCCCTTACTTGTTTGCGACGCCGGTGCTGTTTCTGATGGGCGCCTCGCTCGCATATTTTGTCGTGATCCCATACGCTTGGCGGTTTTTTGTCAGCTTTGAATCACCGGGAGGTTCGGGAACATTGCCGATTGTTCTCGAGGCCAAGGTCAACGAGTACCTGTCCTTGGTTATGACCCTGCTGCTCGCGTTTGGCGTCGCCTTTCAACTGCCGGTGCTGCTGACCTTGATGGCGCGGGTCGGGCTCGTCACCGCGGCCGGGCTCGCCTCGAAACGCCGCTACGCAATCGTCATCATGTTCGTCGTTGCCGCGGTGCTAACGCCGCCCGATGTGATCAGCCAGACGAGCCTGGCGATCCCGCTGATTATCCTGTTCGAGGCCTCGATCATCTCCTGCCGCATGGTCGAGAAAGCGCGCGCCAAACGCGAGGCCGCTGAGGAGGCCGAACTCGCCGGCAAGGGCACCCCGGCTCCCGGTGGGTGATCGGCGCTGCCCTCACTTCGCTATGACGTGCGAACCACTCGCCGCCGACCTATTCCGCCGCGAGTTTGGGGCGGACGACCTTTTCGCGCATCGTGACGAACTCTTCGGCCGCGCTCGGATGGATGCCGACGGTCTGGTCGAACTGCCGCTTGGTCGCGCCGCATTTAACCGCGATCGCCACACCCTGGATGATTTCGGGCGCATCCGGGCCGAGCATGTGGCAGCCCAGCACGCGGTCGCTGCGCGCGTCGACGACGAGCTTCATCAGGGTGCGCTCATCGCGTCCGGACAAAGTGTTTTTCATCGGCTTGAAGCGGGCGCTGTAGATGTCGATCTCACCGAATTCCCGGCGCGCCTCCTCCTCGGTCAGTCCGACGGTCCCGATCGGCGGCTGGCTGAACACGGCCGAAGGGACGTCACGGTGGTCCATCTTGATCGGGTTGTTGTTGTAGACGGTCTCGGCGATGGCGCGGCCTTCGGCGATGGCGACCGGGGTCAAGTTGATCCGATCCGTCACATCGCCGACGGCGTAGATGTTGGGCACGGTCGCGCGCTGCCATTCGTCGACGACGACCGCCCCGTTGTCGTCGAGCTTCACGCCGGCTTCGGCTAGGCCGAGGCCCCGCGTGTTGGGCTTGCGCCCGGTCGCGTACATGACTAGGTCGGCCGAAATCTCCTGGCCGTGCGTGGTGAAGAGCGAATAGCCCTCTCGCGGCGCCTTGACGATGCGCGCGATCTGGGTGCGGGTGTGGATCTCGATGCCGCGGCCGCGCATCTCCTGGGCTAATGCCACGCGAAGATCGTCGTCGAAGCCGTAGAGCAAATCCTCGCGCCGGATGATTTCGACGACCTCGCTGCCGAAACCGTTGAAGATCCCGGCGAACTCGACCGCGATGTAGCCGCCGCCGACGATCACGATGCGCCGCGGCAGATGGGGCAAGTCGAGCGCCTCGTTCGACGAAATCACATGTTCGATGCCGGGGATATTCGGCACGGTCGGATGCCCGCCGACGGCGATCAGGATTTTGTCGGCGGTATAGGTCTGTCCGGCGACTTCGACGGTGTGCGGGTCGCATACGATACCGCGGCCGTCGATGATCTCGACGCCGCTATTGTTGAGCATATTGATGTAGATCTGCGACAAACGCCCGATTTCGTTGTCCTTGGCGGCGATCAGGCTCGGCCAGTCGAAATGCGCCGGCGGTACGGTCCAGCCGAAGCCGGCGGCGTCGGCAAAGGCGTCGGCGAATTGCGCGCCGTAGACCAGCAATTTCTTCGGGACGCAGCCGCGCAGCACGCAAGTGCCGCCGACGCGCAGCTCCTCGCAGATCGCGACACGCGCGCCATAACCGGCGGCGCGGCGCGAACTCGCCACCCCGCCAGAGCCGGCGCCGATCGTGAATAGGTCGAAATCATAGCGCGGCATCTGCCTAGCTCCTTGTGGCTCGAATTGCGCGTCTGGTTGTCACAACTCGACCGGTGCTGCAAGCGTGCAGCCTCGGATATGATCGCTCCAGAGCTGTGCTGACGAGGAGGGCAGGCGATGTCTTCGACGAGGGACGGAATTTCGGTCGACCATCACGACTGGCACTCGGCGAGCTATGTCGAGGAATGGATCGCCCGCGACCTGACGCGCGACGAGGAACGCCGCCAGCGCCTGCGGCAGATGCTCGCCGCGGCGCCCTATGCCGTAGAGGGCGAGATTACGGTATTGGATGTCGGCGGCGGCTATGGCGTGGTGACCGAGGAGGTGCTGAGCGCCTTTCCCCGCGCCGTCGTGACCTTGCAGGATTATTCGCAGCCGATGCTGGATCAGGCGCGGCAACGTCTGGCCGTACATGGCGAGCGGGTGAAATACGTTGTCGGCGATCTTAGCGATCCGAAATGGACCGATAGCGTCGGCGGCCCGTTCGATTTCGCCGTCTCGGCAATCGCGATCCATAATCTGCGCGATCTCGGTCAGATCGCCGCCTGCTATCGCGCGGTCGCCGGCATTTTGAGGCCGGCCGGCGTCTTTCTCGATTACGATTTGTTCGGTCTGATCGGCGGGATCGACGCGCAAATGGAGACGATCCGCGGGGCCGGCTTTACCGCGGTCGACTGCCTTTGGCAGGAAGGTCGGCTGGCGATCGTCCGGGCTCGGGAGCCGCGCGGCGTCGCGTAAACCTATTTCCGCGCATGCCACGACAGCGTGCCGCAACCTTGCGGATCGGAGCCACGTGTCGCATCGTCCGGATCGGAGGGAGGCGCTGATCGTGTGGATCACGCATTCTGTGGGGGCGCCCGACAATGGAGTCCGATCCGATGACAACGCCCGCGGCGATGGGTGATCCAAACGCCGTGCCGCAACCGGCCGCAGCGCCGCTGACGCCGGCCGCGATCTTCCTGGTGGTCACGGTCAACCGGGGCGCCGAGGCCGAGGTGGCAGTGCGATCGTTATGCGCGGACCTCGCCACATTGTTGCGCGCGGTCGGGTTTCGCGACCTCGAAGGCAGACTTTCCTGCGTGACGGCGTTCGGCTCCGAGGTCTGGGACCGGCTTTTCGGCACGCCACGTCCGGCGGAGTTGCACCCGTTCCGCGAGTTCCGGGCCGGGGCGCGGCACGCTATCGCCACGCCCGGCGACATCCTGTTCCACATCCGCGCCCAGCGTATGGGTCTATGCTTCGAGCTGGCGGCGCAAATCATGGAGCGGGTCAGCGGTGCGGTATCGTCGGTCGACGAGGTGCACGGCTTCAGCTATTTCGACCAGCGCGACCTGCTCGGTTTTGTCGACGGCACCGAGAACCCGGAAGGTCAGGCTGCTAAAGACGCCGTTTTCGTGGGCGACGAGGACCCCGGCTTCGCCGGCGGCAGCTATGTCATCGTGCAGAAGTATCTTCATGATCTGGCTGCCTGGAATGCACTGTTGACGGAGGCGCAAGAACGCATCATCGGCCGCACCAAATTGTCCAATGTCGAGCTCGACGACGCGGTCAAGCCGAGCTCGGCGCACAACGCGCTAACGGTGATTGTCGAGAACGGCGAGGAAGTCAAAATTCTCCGCGACAATATGGCGTTCGGCGAGGTCGGCAGGGGCGACTTCGGCACCTATTTCATCGGTTACGCGCGCTCGCCGCGGACCATTGAGCAGATGCTCGAAAACATGTTCATCGGCAAGCCGCCCGGGAATTACGACCGCATTCTCGATTTCAGCCGCGCCGTCACCGGCAATCTGTTCTTTGCGCCGACCGCGACTTTTTTGGAGAATGTGAGCGTCGACGGGCCGCCCGCGGCCCCCGCGGCCGATCCCCCGCAACCCATCTCGCAGGTGCACGACGGTTCGCTCGGCATCGGCTCCCTGAAGAGAGGCCCCCGGAATGAATAACCTGCACCGCGAGCTGGCGCCGATTTCCGATGCGGCCTGGGCGCAGATCGAGGAAGAGGCCTCGCGCACCCTAAAGCGCTACCTTGCCGGCCGCCGCGTGGTCGATGTACAGGGCCCGGCCGGCACGATGCTGTCGGCGGTCGGCACCGGCCACCTCCGGAATATCACGGCGCCGGGGGACGGCATCCTCTCCCGCCAGCGCGAGGTCAAGGCGCTGGTTGAATTGCGCGTGCCGTTCGAACTCGACCGCCAGATGATTGACGACGTCGAGCGCGGCGCCAATGATTCGGACTGGCAGCCGACCAAGGACGCCGCCAAAAAAATCGCCTTTGCCGAGGACGGCGCAATTTTCGAAGGCTATGCAGCGGCTGGCATCCAGGGTATTCGCGAGGGTGCCAGCAACCCGGTGGTGACCCTTCCGGCAGATGTGGCCGACTATCCGGACGCGATCGCGCACGCTCTGAGCGAATTACGCCTGGTCGGCGTCAACGGCCCCTATTCGGTCGTGTTGGGAGCCGAGACCTATACCGCGGTAGCCGAGGCGAGAGACCACGGCTATCCTGTAATTCAGCACATCCATCGGCTGGTCGAGACCGAGATAATTTGGGCTCCGGCGATCACCGGCGGCTTTGTGCTGACCACCCGCGGCGGCGATTTCGACCTGCATATCGGCCAGGACTTCTCGATCGGCTATCTGAGCCATACCGACGCCGCGGTCCGTCTTTATTTGCAGGAGAGCTTCACCTTCCTGCTGCTGACCAGCGAAGCCGCGGTGGCACTGGCGCCGGCGCCGGGCGCGTAGGCCACCGCCCGGCGACATTCCCGTAGAACCGGGAAAACAACCGGGAATCGCATCGATTTCGCCCCTGTAGCCCTCGGTTTCTTGGGGAAACATAGCGTAAATTCATATACTTACGAGCGAATTCCCGCCGGCTGCGAACCGGGAATTTTTTTGCCCGAACCGGGAAATAAATTCGGGGAACCGGGAATTACGGGAAGTAAAAACAACCTCCGTTGGGGGTGTCACGCGCCGCAGCGCTTCGAGTATGCCGGCGGAGGTGGATATCTCGATCATTTCGGGACCTGGCATGTCGGTGGTGAAACCTGCCGCTGACGATACAATCATTTCGCGGCCAAACCGTGGCGGCGAAAGCTAACGGCCCGAGGGGGGCGACCGTGCAGATGCTGATGCAGCCCGGCATGGTTTACGAATACCCGCTCTGGGGTGTCGGGCTGCTGTTGGCGGGTGCGGCCGCGCTCGGCGCGATGTTGCTCGGGCTGGCGATCCGCCCGTTCCTGTCGCTCGAATTCCGCCGTCGACACAATGACGTCGCGGCGGCGATATTCTCGGTGATAGGCGTGACGTTTGCGGTGCTGCTGGCCTTCGTCGCCATGGTCGTTTGGGAGCACTACAACGCCGCGAAGGCCACAAGCTATGCCGAGGCCGGCGTTGTTCGCGATGTCTACAATGTCTCGCTCGGGTTCGCCGACCCGGAAAGGTCGCTGCTGCGTGACGGCATTCTCGGCTATGTCGAGACCGTGGTCAGGGTCGAGTGGCCCGCACAGGCCAAAGGGGTAGCGGTCGCCGACAATTCGCTCTGGTTGAACAAATTGAACGCGATCGCGGCCGGTCTCAAACCCTCCGGCGCGGCCGACGACAGCCGGCAGACGATGCTGCTACAATCGTTGATGCGGCTATCGGATGCGCGACAGGAGAGATTGGCGGCTGCCGACACCACCGTTCCGGCGGTGGTCTGGATCGTGACCTTGATGGGCGGCGCTCTGACCGTCGCTTTCGCCTCTTTGCTCGGCGTTCCGAGCATCGGCATGCACCTGGCCATGTCGGCGGTGATGGCGATTTCGGGAGCTTTGGTGCTGATCATGATCATCGCGCTCAGCAACCCGTTCCGCGGCGACTTCCGCGTCTCAACCGACCCCTTCGACCAGGTCTTGGCGCAGGTTCAGGCGTCCGCAGCCCAGCCGTGAGTGAGATTACGCTACATCTGCGCAGCGAACGGATCGGGAGATTTATTTCGGTCGGCTAGGGCGTCGATGCGAGTGGCGTGCGCCAACAGTTCGTCACGGACGGGTCGACCGGGTGCTCGGCGTACGCTGCGACGGGAAGGCTACGGGTATGCAGGCTGCTCTTTGCATTCGGCCGCGACGGGGCCATTCTCTCGCGCAGCAATATGACCGCGAGATGACCGATGAATTTTTCCCTGATCGACGAGACCGGCGGCGCTGTCCCGATCGCCGCCTTGACCAAGGACCGGCTCACGCCCTGGCTCGAAGGGGCGGCGGAGCGTGAGCGCAACTGGCTGCGGGCGATCGGCTTTTCGGCCGATGCCGGCAAGCTCGCCTTGGTGCCGGGGGAGAAGGGCGGGCTCGGCCGGGTGCTGGTCGGCCTCGGCGAGGGAGGTGAGGGCGCCCAGGCGATTTGGGCCCTCGCCGGGCTGCCCGAGGCGCTGCCGGAGGGAAGCTATCGGCTCGAAGCCGTTCCGGACGGGGCCGATCCGACACAGCTCGCGCTCGGCTGGGCGCTCGGCACCTATGCCTTTACCCGCTACCACGCCAAGAGCCGCACCGCCGCCGCATTGGTCTGGCCCGAAGGCGCCGATCGCGGCCGGGTCGAGCGGCTCGCCAGCGCCGTGTTCCTGGCCCGCGATCTCGTCAATACGCCGGCCGGAGATCTCGGGCCCGAAGAACTCGCAGCGGCGGCGGTGCAGGTCGCCGAGACAGCCGGCGCTTGCCATCGGGTGATCGTCGGCGACGAGCTCCTCGCCGAGAACTATCCGACGATCCATGCCGTCGGCCGCGCCAGCACGCGCGCGCCGCGCCTGGTCGATATCGTCTGGGGCGAGCCGTCAGCGCCCAAGGTGACCTTGGTCGGCAAGGGAGTGTGCTTCGACAGCGGCGGGCTCGACCTCAAACCCGCCTCGGGCATGCGGCTGATGAAAAAGGACATGGCGGGCGCCGCGATCGTGCTCGGCCTCGCCCAGGCGATCATGGACGCGAAGCTGCCGGTGCGGCTGCGCGTGCTGCTGCCCTGCGTCGAAAATTCGGTGTCCGGCAATGCCATGCGGCCGATGGACATCATCCGCACCCGCAAGGGGCTGACCGTCGAGATCGGCAACACCGATGCCGAGGGCCGGCTGATCCTGTGCGATGCGCTGGCCGAGGCGGCGACCGAGAAGCCGGCGCTGCTGGTCGACATGGCGACCTTGACCGGGGCGGCGCGGGTGGCGCTCGGCCCAGAGCTGGCGGCGCTGTTCTGCAACGACGAGGCGCTGGCGCGCGGCCTGCTCGACGCGGCCGAAGCCGAGGCCGACCCGATGTGGCGGATGCCGTTGTGGCGGCCGTACCGGAAGATGATCGACAGCAAGATCGCCGATCTCAACAACGTGTCGGAATCGCCGCATGCCGGCGCGATTACCGCGGCACTCTATCTGCAGGAATTTGTCGAGCCCGGTATCCCTTGGGCGCATCTCGACGTGATGGCGTGGAACCCGCAGAGCCGCCCCGGCCGCCCCGAAGGCGCCGAAGCGACCGCGCTGCGTGCCCTCTACGGCTATATCGCCGGCCGGTTCAGTTAGCGGGGGTCACCAGAACCGGCGATTTGGCCCCACCATTCGGCGAGCGACCCGAACTTCCTAACAGACGGTGCATTCAGTAGAGGTAGGATGGGTTGACCGCAGGGAAACCCATCACGAGCCGCGGCATTATGTTGGATGACCGACTACCGACGCAATTTTCTACCCGGAGCCACCTATTTCTTCACGGTCAATCTGGCGGAGCGCCGGTCACCGATCCTCACGGACAATATCGACTTGCTGCGCGGCGCGTTCCGTGACGTGCGGCGGCATCACCCGTTCGCGATCGACGCAATCGCAATACTGCCCGACCATTTGCATGCGCTGTGGACATTGCCGGATGGGGACGCTAATTTTCCGGTCCGTTGGCGGCTGATAAAGGCAGAATTTTCCCGCGGCCTGCCTCGGGAAGAACGGGTCTCGGCCAGCCGGTTACGAAAAGGCGAGCGTGGGGTCTGGCAGCGCCGCTATTGGGAGCACACAATTCGCGACGAAGCGGATTTTGCGCAACATGCCGATTACATTCATTTCAATCCCGTCAAGCACGGGCTTGTCGCCCGCGTCCGGGACTGGCCGTTCTCGTCGTTTCACCGCATGGTTCGACTGGGAGTTTATCCGCAGGATTGGGCAGGAGGAGGCGACGACGCGGCCGGCACCTTCGGCGAGCGACCCTGCAAGCCGGGTTGAAGTGGGGAAATCCGTCCCGGGTGATTGGCTTGACGATGCCCGCACGGAGTTTCCAATCCGGGACGACGATGGGTTTCGCCGCCGCTCTACCCATCCTACGCTTGCTGCTATCGGGTGATCGTCGGTGACGCGCTTCTCGCCGAGAAGTATCCGACGATCCATGCCGTCGGCCGCGCCAGCACGCTGGCGCCTCGCCTGGTTGATATCGTGTGGGGCGAGCCATCTGCGCCGCAAGGTGACCTTGTCGGCAAGCGAGCGTGCTTCGACAGCGGCGGGCTCGACCTCAAAACCGCCTCGGGCATGCGGCTGATGAAAAAGGACATGGCGGGTGCCGCGATCGTGCTCGGCCTCGCCCAGGCGATCATCGTACGCGAAGCTGCCGGTGCGGCTGCGCGTGCTGCTGCCCTGCGTCGAAAATTCAGTGACCGGCAATGCCATGCGCCCGATGGACATCATCCGCACCCGCAACGGGATGACCGTCGAGATCGGCAACACCGATGCCGCAGGCCGGCTGATCCTGTGCGATGCGCTGGCCGAGGTCTGCGACCGAGAAGCCGAGCGCTGCTGCTCGACATGGCGACTTTGACCGGGGCGGCGCGGGTGGCGCTCGGCCCGGAGCTGGCGGCGCTATTCTGCAACGACGAGGCGCTGGCGCGCGGGTTGCTCGCATGCGCGCCGAGGCCGAGGCCGACCCGATGTGGCGGATGCCGTTATGGCGGCCTTACCGCGAAGATGATCGACAGCGAGATCGCCGATCTCAACGACATGTCGGAATCGCCGCATGCCGGCGCGATCACCGCGGCACTTTATCTGCAGGAATTCGTCGAGCCCGGTATTCCTTGGGCGCATCTCGACGTTATGGCGTGGAACCCGCAGAACCGCCAGGGCCGCCCCGAAGGCGCCGGAAGCGACCGCCCTGCGCGCCCTCTACGGCTATATCGCCGGCCGGTTCGGTTAGCGGGGGTCACCGGAACCGGCGAAGCTGGCGAGTAGAGGTAGGATGGGTTGACCGCAGGGAAACCCATCACATGCCGCGGCATTATGTTGGATGACCGCACTACCGACGCAATTTTCTACCCGGAGCCACCTATTTCTTCACAGTCAATCTGGCGGAACGCCGGTCACCGATCCTCACGGACAATATCGACTTGCTGCGCCGCGCGTTCCGTGACGTGCGGCGGCATCACCCGTTCGCGATCGACGCAATCACAATACTGCCCGACCATTTGCATGCGCTGTGGACATTGCCGGATGGGGACGCTAATTTTCCGGTCCGTTGGCGGCTGATAAAAACAGAATTTTCCCGCGGCCTGCCTCAGGAAGAACGGGTCTCGGCCAGCCGGTTACGAAAAGGCGAGCGCAGGGTCTGGCAGCGCCGCTATTGGGAGCACACAATCCGCGACCAAGCGGATCTTGCGCGGCACGCCGATTACATTCATTTCAATCCCGTCAAGCACGCGCTTGTTGCCCGCGTCCGGGACTGGCCGTTTTCGTCGTTTCACCGCATGGTTCGACTGGGAGTTTATCCGCAGGATTGGGCAGGAGGAGGCGACGACGCGGCCGGCACCTTCGGCGAGCGACCCTGCAAGCCGGGTTGAAGAAAGGAAGATCCGTCCCGGGTGATTGGCTTGACGATGCCCGCACGGAGTTTCCAATACGGGACGACGATGGGTTTCGCCGTCGCTCAACCCATCCTACGCTTGCTGCCCGACCATTTGCATGCGCTGTGGACATTGCCGGAAGGGGACGCCAATTTTCCGGTCCGTTGGCGGCTGATAAAAGCAGAATTTTCCCGCGGCCTGCCTCGGGAAGAACGGGTCTCGGCCAGCCGGTTACTAAAAGGCGAGCGTGGGGTCTGGCAGCGCCGCTATTGGGAGCACACAATTCGCGACGAAGCGGATCTTGCGCAACACGCCGATTACATTCACTTCAATCCTGTCAAGCACGGGCTTGTCGCCCGCGTCCGGGACTGGCCGTTCTCGTCGTTTCACCGCATGGTTCGACTGGGAGTTTATCCGCAGGATTGGGCAGGAGGAGGCGACGACGCGGCCGGCACCTTCGGCGAGCGACCCTGCAAGCCGGGTTGAAGTGGGGAAATCCGTCCCGGGTGACTGGCTTGACGATGCCCGCACGGAGTTTCCAATCCGGGACGACGATAGGTTTCGCCACCGCTCTACCCATCCTACGCTTGCTTCACCCCGCGCAACAACCGCCGCGCTGACCGCCCGCGCCCGGATGACGGTGGCGAAGGAGAACGGGAAGGGCTATGCCGCCTCACCACCCGCAATGCGCCGGCCTGGAGCGGCGGAGGGGCACGTGCTAGCCAAAACCGTATCGCTCGCTCTGCTGGTTTGTGGATGGATGATCTTCTTTCAACCAGCGGAAAGCCAGGAGGAGAAATTTATCGTAGGTATCGCGGCCGCCACATCCGCAAAACCGTCTCCAAACCCCCAAGTCCGCGCCGTGACGAGGGGTTCATATAAATTTCCCCTGAACGGGGACGTCGGGGATTATACTGGAACTCTCTACGGCACCATTCTTTCCCTCAAAGACGTGAACTCTGACTCCGCCAGGATGGAAGTCGCATTGACAGCGGACGACATTGACCAAAAATGCCGCAGAAATCCACACCCGTGGGCGACGATTAGCTATTGCATCAAGGCGACACGCGTGCTCAGCGGCTTAGACGCCGACTCGGGCATCGACCTATCTATATACACTTCGGCTTCAATAGATGCGCGGAGTCCCTTTCTACTAGAGCAGGCTATCGCAAATTGCTCTAAACGCGAATTACGTGTAAATGGAGGCAACCAATATGTTAATTCGTTCCACCTACTATTTCTGCAACCTGGCTCAACGCCTCGTTCCACAGGGGTATGGCTCGACAACACTGGGCGACGGGTTTACGACAATTATTCGCAGCAGACGCGCACCAACGACATAGTACTTACGTATCTAGGCCAACTTTACCCCGCTCTCTGTCCTGCAGAAAGCCATGCGCTCATCCGAAGCGCCGGACGCTATAAACTGGGAGGTGCATATCGTCTGATAATTTGTCGTAGTGATGGCTTTACAGTAGTATGGGAAGATATAGAGGACTGGGATTACTGGAACACGCGCGTTGACATTTTGGGTGGTCGGTATCATAACTGGCGTAGTAGTATTGACAAAAACACCCCAGTGGATTATATAGATTTCGCACTTAGTGCCAAATATGACGTACTATTCCAACAGATTTGTCCAAACAAAGGGTGATACATCGCTTTCAATTAATATAATTGTCGATCTGCATTGTATAATAGCCCGGTGGGAGAACTAACCCGATAGATAGAATGTCAAATGATTTATTGGTGCCAGCATCGAACGGTTCTTCATGAAAGAAAGTATCTATGGGTTGTTTGGGATTCCGTGTTCTTTAACCTATATTCGTGCAATCTGCCTAACCCAAACTCTGAGGTGCCGTCCCAAACGACTATCTCTACGCAATGCCAAACTTCATATACGGCGTGTTCGTCAGGGGAGCCCGCAGTCATGCGTGTGTACGGCTGCTGTTCTAGTTTACCCTTCTTGCCGAGAGCGTATTTCAAGACATTGTAGCTCATTGTGTAAGAGGGCCGCGGAATGTCCTTTTCCTTCCAATATTCATGGGTCTCAATAAAGGCAGGAACAGAGCGAGCCGTTTTCGTATTGCACTTTGTAGGTCGATCGAGGGGTCGTTCAGGCCCTCGCCTACGGCTGACCCGGAAAGCTTCAAGCGAAGCGCGGGCGAGCGAGCAGAATCCGTGTTGAAACCATGTATGTTTCCCGCGTCGTATGTTTCCGCGTCGAGGAATTCCGGCAATCCGCCTCCGAGCAAATGCCGATGCTGGCAGTATTTACCAGCCTCATATAGATTTCTCCTCCGGCCAAGGCTGGAGTAGATGCCGGAAGCACAAGCGCAAACGTCAGGAAACTCTTCCAGGACGCGAATTTCATCGCGATCCCGCGTGGCAAAGTGCCGTCCATCACCGGGCCGCCCGTTCGAGCATTATCAGCACCACCCCTGTCCTCTCGCATACGCGGCGATTGGGCCACGGTGCCTGAAGTTTGCCGTCGTCGATTTTCCAGAACATCCGTTATACGCGAAACCGTGGCGGGGGGCCGTTCGCCGCCTTTCAATACCCGCGCGCCGGATCGACTCTGGTTGAGGAGGGGGCGGCCTTCTTCGAAGCGAAGGAGGTTGTCGAGGATGATCGAGGCGGCGGTCGCGCAATCGCAAGCGTTATCGACCCCATCGATCCAGCTCGTCATCGGGCAAGGGATCAAAAAACTCGGGACCGATACTGATATTTGCCGCGCATTGCCCCGAATTCGCGCTTTCCTTTGCGTATGGCCGGCACCAACTTGGCGACCGGCGTTCGCCCGCGGGACAATCGTGATCACCTCGCCGGCTTCGACCCGCGCAAGAAGCTTTGACAGCTGCGTCTTGGCAACATGAACCGGGACGGTGTCGTCCATGGCACACCTCTCCTTAGTCATCGGCCAGTGGTGCGAATTTGACCCCTGGTACCAAAAGCGCTGCCCACCGGGATTGCCTCGCTGCGCTCGCAATGACACTGTAAGCTCGTTGTCATCTGCGAGGAGCGCGGCGACGAGAGCAACTCGACTGCAACCGCGAATGAAGGGAATCTTCTGTCTGGTTCTGACCACTTAGCTAAGTAGGAGCCGACGTTCAATACCCCCGCGCGGGATCGACTTGGTTGAGGAGCGGGCGGCCTTGTTCGCAGCGGCGGATGTTGTCGAGGATGATCGGGGCGGCGGTCTGCGGATTGGTGATGCCGGCGATGTGCGGGGTCACGAGGATGCGCGGATGTTGCCAAAAGGGATGACCCGGCGGCAGCGGTTCTTCGCGGAAGACGTCGAGGGCCGCGGCCGAAAGCTGCCCCGAATCGAGCGCCGGGATCAGATCCTCCTCGACGAGATGGGCGCCGCGGCCGGCATTGACCAAGCCAGCCCCTCGGGGCAGCGCCGCGAAGGTGCGGGCGTTGAGGATGCCTTGCGTCTCCTCGGTCAGCGGCAACAGGCAGACAAGGATTTCCGTCTGGGCGAGGAGCTGCGGCAGACCGGTGGGGCCGGCGAAGATTGAAAAGCCGGCGACTGTTCTTTCATGCCGGCTCCAGCCGGAAACCGGGAAACCCAGCGCGGCGAGCTTGCGGCCGGCATCCTGTCCGATCTCGCCAAAGCCGAGAATGCCGACCGGCCTTTCCCCGGCGTTTTTCTGCGGCAGTTCGCGCCAGATCCCGGCCTGCTGCTGGGCGCGGTAGTCGAGATCGTGGCGGTGCAGCCGCAGCACCTGCAAGACGACGTATTCGCTCATCGCGTGGGTCAAATAAGGGTCGACGAGGCGGGTGATCGGCACGCCGGCGGGCAGATGGGGGTCGCACAGGATGTGGTCGATCCCGGCGCCCAAGGACAGGATCAATTTGAGGTTCGGCAGCGCGGCCAAAAGGCCCGCCTCGGGCCGCCAGACGAGCGCGTAATCGATCTCTGCCGGATCGCCGATATCAGGCCAGATGCGGATGTCCAGCCCCGGCATCAGCCGGCCGAGCTGGCCGCTCCAGCGCGCGGCCGAATCGACGGTGGAGCGGAATAACAGCGCCATCGCCGACGGTCATAGCACAATCGGCGCCGCTGCCATATTCCGGCCCGCTTCCGGGTCCATCAACGCCGCGCCATCACCAAGGGGGGTCGGTCGATGCGCTCGCTGTGGAGGATGATCGCGTTACGCTGGCTCGGCGGCCAGGGCTCGGAAGCGCTGACCGATGATTCGGCGCTGCTCGATCTGTTGACGATCGGGGAGAGCGCGCCGCCGATCGGCTTTGAGGTGAGCCGGCGATCCGGCGTCTCCCATCACGCGATGAATTCCCAGCAGGTTCCGACCAGGCGGTCGTCGAGCCTGTCATCGTCGGGGGATTCGGCGGCGATCGCCCGGTGACAGCCCTGTCGGCAGTGCTCTCGGCGGCGCGAAGGGTGTCCGGGGAAAAATCGAGGGTTTGTCTTACCGCCAACTTTACTCCGACAGCCATTTTTTAACCCTCTCCCCCGCCGGCGGGGGAGAGGGAAGGGTGAGGGGGGCCGATGGGGCAGTCTGCGGCGCTACCCACCTCACCCTCCCCGGCGCTGTCGCACCGGGGCCCTCCCTCTCCGCCCTGAAGGGCGGAGAGGGGCTATTTGCGGTGAACTTACGATTGCGCAATACAGCACGCGACGATCGGTTTCGGTTCCCCGGACAGCCCCGCGGCTGCGCGCGGTGGTGTTGCAATCGATTATGATCCGTGTTGTGTTGCCCTGGCGCCGTCTCGCGACGGAACGATGCCGCAGGTTCTGGCCGTCACCGGCGCGGCCACGGACGGCTTCGGACAAAAAGGACGAGGGCGTGAGGACGAAGCAGCAGACGGTGTCCGGATCATCGGACCCCAAGGGCAGGATGACCCTGGCCGAGCGGGTCCGCGACTACTTCACGCCGCGTGAAATCATCGACACCTCGCCCAAAGTATCCGATGAGGTCAAGTACACGACCTGTTATATGTGCGCCTGCCGCTGCGGGATCAAAGTCCATCTGAAGGATGGCGGTATCCGCTACATCGAAGGCAACCGCGATCATCCGGTCAACCGTGGGGTGATTTGCGGCAAGGGCGCTTCGGGGATCATGCAGCAGCAGTCACCGGCGAAACTGCGCAAGCCGTTGAAGCGGGTTGGCGAGCGCGGCTCCGGCGTGTTCCGCGAGATCGAATGGGACGAGGCGATCGCGACCGCGGTCGAATGGCTGGCCGCGATCCGCGCCACCGACCCGAAAAAGCTCGCCTTTTTTACCGGCCGCGATCAGAGCCAGGCGCTGACCGGGTATTGGGCGGCCCAATTCGGGACCCCGAATTTCGCGGCGCATGGCGGGTTCTGCTCGGTCAACATGGCGGCGGCCGGGATGTATACGCTCGGCGGCAGCTTTTGGGAGTTCGGCGAGCCGGACTGGGAGCACACCCGTTTCTTCATGATGTTCGGCGTCGCCGAGGACCACGATTCGAACCCGATCAAGATCGCGCTCTCCGGACTACGCCGGCGGGGCGCCAAATTCGTTTCGGTCAACCCGGTGCGCACCGGCTATTCGGCGATTGCCGACGAATGGGTCGGGATCAGACCTGGCACCGACGGGCTATTTGTGCTGGCGTTGATCCACGAACTGCTCGAGGCCGACCGGATCGATCCTGACTACCTGGTGCGCTACACCAACGCCGCCTGGCTGGTGATCCAGGCCCCGGGTGCGGCGGATGACGGTCTTTTCGCGCGCAACGAGGCCGGGGAGCCCTTGGTGCTCGAAGGGTCGGGCTCGCTGGCGAGCGCGATGGCGGCGGGGACCGAGGCGCGCCTGGTCGGCGAGGCTGCGCTGCCCGACGGCCGGCGCGCGGTCCCGGTGTTTCAGCTGGTGGCGGAACGCTATCTCGATACGCGCTATGCGCCCGAAGCGGTGGCGGAGACCTGTGGGGTCCCGGCTGCGACGATCAGGCGGCTCGCAGCGGAGATCGCGCGGGCCGCGTTCGAGGAGGAGATCGAGCTGCCGGTCGCGTGGACCGATTGGGCCGGAAGGCGGCACGATTCAATGCGTGGCCGTCCGGTCTCGCTGCACGCAATGCGCGGTATCTCAGCGCATTCGAACGGGTTTCAGACCTGCCGCGCGTTGCACCTGCTGCAGATGCTGATCGGCACGATCGATGTGCCGGGCGGGTGGCGATACAAATCGCCACACCCAAAGCCGTGCCCGCCCGGACCAAAGCCCGCCGGCAAACCCGATCAACTCGCTCCCGGGCAGCCGCTGCCGGGGATCCCGCTCGGCTACCCGATGTCGCCCGAGGATCTGATCATCGATGCCGAAGGCCGGCCCGGGCGCATCGACAAGGCTTTTTCGTGGGACGCGCCGATCGCCGCCCACGGCATGATGCATATGGTCATCGCCAATGCATCGAAAGGCGATCCGTACCCGATCGACACGCTCTTCATGTACATGGCCAACGCCGCCTGGAACTCGGCGATGAACACCGCCGAGACGATGCGCATGCTGATCGACAAGGACCCGGTGACCGGCGCCTACCGCATTCCCCGGATCATTTATGCCGATGCATATTATTCCGAGACCGTCGCCTATGCCGATTTGGTGCTGCCCGACACGACCTATCTCGAGCGTTGGGACTGCATATCCTTGCTCGACCGCCCGATCGGCGGGGTCGACGGCCCGGGCGATGCGATCCGCCAGCCGGTCCTAACCCCCGACCGCGACGTTCGCCCGTTCCAGGACGTGCTGATCGAACTGGGCGAGCGGCTCGGGCTGCCCGGCTTTGTCTCGCCGAAAGGAGAAGCGCGCTATCCCGGCGGTTATCCGGACTATATCGTCAATCATGAGCGCCGGCCCGGGGTGGGCTCGTTGGGCGGCTGGCGCGGCGCGCAAGGCGACCAGGCGGCTCGCGGCGCGCCAAATCCGCACCAGCTCGAACGCTATGTCGCCAATGGCTGCTTTTGGAAACACCGCCTGCCCGCGGACCAGCTCTATTTCAAGCACGCCAACAAGGCCTATCTCGAAACCGCGGTGGCGATGGGATTTATCGAAACCGCCGCTCCGATCGTGCTGCAGCTCTACGTCGAACCGCTGCAGCGCTTTCGCTTGGCCGCCCATGGCCATGGGCGGGTGCAGCCGCCCGAGACCCACAGGGAACGGATTGCGACCTATTTCGATCCGCTGCCATTCTGGTACATGCCGTTCGAGGAGGCGCGGGTCGACCGCGACCACTTCCCGCTGCACGCGCTGACGCAGCGGCCGATGCACATGTACCATTCCTGGCATTCGCAGAACGCCTGGCTGCGGCAGATCATCGGCAATAACCGGCTGTTCGTGAACCGCGCGGCAGGACGCGCGCTCGGCCTCGACGAGGACGACTGGGTCTGGGTTTCCAGCCATCACGGCCGGATCCGCGTGCCGACCCGGCTGATGGACGGCGTCAACCCGGACACGGTATGGACCTGGAACGCGATCGGCAAGCGCGCCGGCGCGTGGAACCTCGATCCCAATGCCCCGGAGTTCCGCAAGGGGTTTCTGTTGAACCATCTGATCTCGGAACTGCTGCCGGCGGATGGCGGCTACCCTTATGCCAACGCCGATCCGATCACCGGCCAGGCGGCGTGGTACGATCTGCGGGTGCGGATCGAGCGCGCGCCGCCGATCGAAGCCGGGACGAGCGAGCCGTCGTTTTCGCCGCTGTCGCATCCACGGTCGTTACCTCAACTGCCGCAGATTCTACGTTATGGCGCGGGCCGGGACGGGGGCGGTGCGTGACCTCGTTGCCGGCGCCGCAGCCGGGCCAGAAAAAGCTTGGCCTCGTCATCGACCTCGACATCTGCGTCGGCTGCCATGCCTGCGCCACCGCGTGCAAGGAATGGAACAGCGGCGGGCATATGGGGCCGCTCCCCGATTTCGACCCCTATGGCGAGAGCGCCTGGGGGGTCTGGTTCAATCGCATCCATTCCTTCGAAGAAGGCGACGGCGACGGCGCGCGGACGGTTTATTTCCCGCGATCCTGCCTCCATTGCGAGGAACCGGCCTGTGTCACGGTGTGTCCGACCGGCGCCTCCTACAAGCGCGCCGAGGATGGGATCGTGCTGGTCGACGAGTCGATCTGCATCGGCTGCAAGCTGTGCTCGTGGGCGTGTCCCTATGGCGCCCGCGAATTCGATGCCGACGAAGGCGTCATGAAGAAATGCACCCTATGCATCGACCGCATCTACAACGAAAACCTGCTGGACGAGGATCGCCAGCCGGCCTGCGTCATGGTGTGCCCGGTCAATGCCCGGCATTTCGGCGATCTCGGCGATCCTGATTCGGCTGTTTCACAGATGGTGGCGGCGCGGCGCGGCGCCGATCTGATGCCGGAGCTCGGCTATCGGCCGGTCAACAAGTACCTGCCGCCGCGACCCGGACGAATGGCGCCGTGCGCATCGTCGCCCGAAGCCAGCGCGGCACCGTCGCCCGCGCCGGTTTCTGCCGCCGACAAGCTGCTGCGCTGGGTCGATCGGCTGCTGTCGCGCTGACGGCGGCGTTCACGCGAGACGAGGATGCATCCGGCGCTATCGATTGTCCTGTTTACGACGTCGTCGGGCACCGGCTTTGCGCTGTTGCTGCTGCTCGGGCTCGGCGCGCCGCTGGGATTGCTGCCGGCGAGCGCCGGTTTCGCATTTGCCGGGCTCGCGGTCGGGGTGGGGCTCGCCGTCGCCGGGCTGGTCAGCTCGGTATTCCACCTCGGCCGGCCGGAGCGCGCCTTTCGCGGCTTCTCGCAATGGCGCTCGTCGTGGCTGTCGCGCGAGGGGGTGTTTGCCGTGCTGACCTTTGTGCCGCTCTCGGTTTTCGGCATCGGTTGGGTGTTTTTCGGCGCGACCCGAGGATTTGTCGGCCTCTGCGGCATCCTCGCGGCGGCACTGGCCGCGGCGACGATTTATTGCACCGGGATGATCTACGCATCCCTGAAGCCGATCCACCAATGGCACAATGGGTGGGTCGTGCCATGTTATCTGGCGCTCGGTCTGATGGGCGGGTGCCTGGTGCTCGATTTTCTCGTCCGGCTTTGGGCAGCGCGCGCCGCCGCTCTCGCCGTCTCGACCCTGGCCGTTGTGATCATCGCCTGGTGGATCAAAGAAGGATATTGGCGCTTTATCGATACGAACCCATCGCGCAGCACGGTCGCGAGCGCCACGAACCTAGGAAGCCGTGGCCGCGTTCGCCTGTTCGAGGCGCCGCATACCGAAGAGAATTACCTTTTGAAGGAGATGGGATTTCGTATCGCGCGCAAACATGCCGCGCGGCTGCGCCGGATCGTCCGGTTCGCCGGCTTTGCATTGCCGGCTCTGGCGAGCCTGTTCGCGGTGTCCCTCGGGCGCGCCCCGGCCGCGGTCGCAGCCGGGATCGGCGTTGTTAGCGCCGCGCTGGGATTGGTTGTCGAACGCTGGCTGTTTTTTGCTGAAGCCACGCACACGGTCACCCTCTATTACGGCGCCGAGCGGGTCTGAGTTGGGTGCGGTGTTTCTGGCCGTTCGGGGGATCGGTGGTCCTTGGTCTTTGTCATCATCGATCGGGATAAGGGGTGTTGACGGGGGATGGGGTGGGGGGTATAAGCGCGGCCCCGCTGTGGTTGGCCGGCTTGTTGTGGCTGGGTGGCTGGTGGGTTTGTTGATTGAGATTGTGTGGAAGGGAAGGGATGCGCGGGCGGCGGCGCGGGTTGCCGGACGCTGGCGCATTTGCGAGCGTTTTGGAGGCCCTGATATGGGTCCGTCCGCTCGGGTCTGTGCCTCTTTGGGGTGTGAAGCTTCAGGGGGTGTGGGCCGCGATGGAGGGGCCTGGGATAAACTTGAGAGTTTGATCCTGGCTCAGAACGAACGCTGGCGGCATGCCTAACACATGCAAGTCGAACGCTCTTGGGGCTTCGGTTTCAAGGGAGTGGCGCACGGGTGAGTAGCGCGTGGGAACCTGCCCTGTTGTGGGGGATAACCGAGGGAAACTTCGGCTAATACCGCATACGCCCGGCGGACCTCGAAAGGGGGAAACCGGGGAAAGATTTATCGCAGCAGGAGGGGCCCGCGTCGGATTAGCTTGTTGGTGGGGTAACGGCCTACCAAGGCTTTGATCCGTAGCTGGTCTGAGAGGATGATCAGCCACACTGGGACTGAGACACGGCCCAGACTCCTACGGGAGGCAGCAGTGGGGAATATTGGACAATGGGCGCAAGCCTGATCCAGCAATGCCGCGTGAGTGATGAAGGCCTTCGGGTTGTAAAGCTCTTTCGCCTGCGAGGATGATGACGGTAGCAGGAGAAGAAGCCCCGGCTAACTTCGTGCCAGCAGCCGCGGTAATACGAAGGGGGCGAGCGTTGTTCGGATTTACTGGGCGTAAAGGGCGCGTAGGCGGCGATGTAAGTCAGGCGTGAAAGCCCCGGGCTCAACCTGGGAATTGCGCTTGGGACTACATTGCTGGAGTTCGGGAGAGGAGCGTGGAATTCCCAGTGTAGAGGTGAAATTCGTAGATATTGGGAAGAACACCGGTGGCGAAGGCGGCGCTCTGGACCGATACTGACGCTGAGGCGCGAAAGCGTGGGGAGCAAACAGGATTAGATACCCTGGTAGTCCACGCTGTAAACGATGTGTGCTAGACGTTGGGGAGCCTAGCTCTTCGGTGTCGCCGCTAACGCTGTAAGCACACCGCCTGGGGAGTACGGCCGCAAGGTTAAAACTCAAAGGAATTGACGGGGGCCCGCACAAGCGGTGGAGCATGTGGTTTAATTCGACGCAACGCGAAGAACCTTACCAGCCCTTGACATGCCTCGTATGGGCCCGAGAGATCGGGTTCTTCGGTTCGGCCGGCGGGGACACAGGTGCTGCATGGCTGTCGTCAGCTCGTGTCGTGAGATGTTGGGTTAAGTCCCGCAACGAGCGCAACCCTCATCTTCAGTTGCCATCGGGTTACGCCGGGCACTCTGGAGAAACTGCCGGTGACAAGCCGGAGGAAGGCGGGGATGACGTCAAGTCCTCATGGCCCTTATGGGCTGGGCTACACACGTGCTACAATGGCGGTGACAGAGGGCGGCAAGGGGGCGACCTCGCGCCAATCTCAAAAAGCCGTCTCAGTTCGGATTGTTCTCTGCAACTCGAGAGCATGAAGTCGGAATCGCTAGTAATCGCGGATCAGCACGCCGCGGTGAATACGTTCCCGGGCCTTGTACACACCGCCCGTCACACCATGGGAGTTGGCTTTACCTTAAGGCGGCGGACCAACCTCGCAAGAGGAGGTAGCCGACCACGGTAAGGTCAGCGACTGGGGTGAAGTCGTAACAAGGTAGCCGTAGGGGAACCTGCGGCTGGATCACCTCCTTTCTGGAATTCAGGAGCCAGGGGTCAGGAGCCAGGGGTCAGCCATGGCGCCGCTCCGGATCGCGATCCTGATCTTCCACAAAAGGGCGTCATGTCCCTGGTTCCTGGAACCTGGTTCCTGACGCCTGATACGCCGCCGTCTGCGCATCCCTTCTCCCGAGCGTCGCTGGGGCGCGGCCCTAGGGGGCTGCCGTTGCGGGCTGCCTTGTGGGGCTAGTAGCTCAGCTGGTTAGAGCGCGCGCTTGATAAGCGTGAGGTCGGAGGTTCAAATCCTCCCTGGCCCACCAATCAGGGATCAGCAATCAGGAAGTCAGAACTTCTGATTCCTGTCTCCCGATCCCTGATCCCTGGAACGGGGGTGTAGCTCAGTTGGGAGAGCGCCTGCTTTGCAAGCAGGAGGTCATCGGTTCGATCCCGTTCACCTCCACTCGCGCCGACGCCAGCGATCGGATGGCGCAGATCACCAGATGCTCGGAGAAGACCAGGTTTGGTTCCGGTTTCGGGGCGGCCGGGCGGGCATGTCCCGCGCCGCGCGGCCGGGGTTCCGGGGCTGGCGTTGATTGAAGGGTGAAGCGGATTTGTGAATGTGACCGAGGCGGACGGGCCGCGGCATTGGCTTGCTGTCCTGTGGGGCTGTTGTCCTGTGGGGTGCGAACCGGTGCGAGGCGCCGTCCGAAGAAGTGTCTTCATGCGAGCGGCCGCGGGCGGGGTTGCCCCTCTGTCGAGAGAGGGTGGGGCTTGTCCCTGTGCGCGGCGGTTTTCCGGGGGACGGCTGGCCGTGCGGGTGATCCTTGGATGATCCGCGGAGCGGGCGTCCCTTGTGATCGAGCGCGAATGAAGGGCATCTGGTGGATGCCTTGGCACTGAGAGGCGATGAAGGACGCGGCACGCTGCGAAAAGCCCGGGGGAGATGCGAGCGATCGTTGATCCCGGGATCTCCGAATGGGGCAACCCACCCGCAAGGCAACCTGGGGTATCCCGCGCTGAATTCATAGGTTCGGGAGGCGAACCCGGCGAACTGAAACATCTCAGTAGCCGGAGGAACGGACATCAACCGAGACTCCGCGAGTAGTGGCGAGCGAAAGCGGACCAGGCCAGTGGCTGTTGATTTTGGTACCGGAAGCGTCTGGAAAGGCGGGCCGTAGCGGGTGACAGCCCCGTACGGGAAACCGGATCGACAGTCCTCGAGTAGGGCGGGACACGAGCAATCCTGTCTGAACATGGGGGGACCACCCTCCAAGCCTAAGTACTCCTCAGTGACCGATAGTGTACCAGTACCGTGAGGGAAAGGTGAAAAGCACCCCGACGAGGGGAGTGAAACAGTTCCTGAAACCGGATGCCTACAAGCAGTCGGAGCTTCAGGCGTCAGTAGTCAGGGGTCAGGAGTCAGGAAGTACTCTGCTTCCTGGTGCCTGATCCTGGTCCCTGGTCGCCTGAGTGACGGCGTACCTTTTGTATAATGGGTCAGCGAGTTGGTCTTGGCAGCAAGCTTAAGCCGTTAGGCGTAGGCGCAGCGAAAGCGAGTTCTGAATAGGGCGCTCTAGTTGCCGGGATCAGACCCGAAACCGGGTGATCTAGCCATGGGCAGGTTGAAGGTGCGGTAACACGCACTGGAGGACCGAACCCACTACTGTTGCAAAAGTAGGGGATGACTTGTGGCTAGGGGTGAAAGGCCAATCAAACCCGGAAATAGCTGGTTCTCCGCGAAATCTATTGAGGTAGAGCGTCGCTTGGTCGGCGCCGGGGGTAGAGCACTGGATGGGCTAGGGGGGCGCGAGCCTTACCAAACCTAACCAAACTACGAATACCGGCGAGCGCAGAGCGGCAGCCAGACGGCGGGTGCTAAGGTCCGTCGTCGAGAGGGGAACAGCCCAGACCGCCAGCTAAGGTCCCCCAGTCGTGGCTAAGTGGGAAAGGATGTGGGACGGCCAAGACAACCAGGAGGTTGGCTCAGAAGCAGCCATCCTTTAAAGAAAGCGTAATAGCTCACTGGTCGAACAGCTGTCCGGCGCCGAAAATGTAACGGGGCTCAAGCCACGCACCGAAGCTGCGGGTGTCAGAAGACAGGGATCAGGAGATCAGGTATCAGAAATGAGTGAGTGGGCGCGGCGGTTCGAGGATCTCGAGGTGTTTCGGCGGGCGTATCGGCTGTCGCTGGAGGTGCATCGGGCGAGCCTTGGATTTCCACGGATCGAGCAATTTGCGCTGGCCGACCAGGTGCGGCGGGCGTCGAAATCGATCTGCGCCAACATCGCCGAAGGGTTCGGCAAGCAGCGTCAGTCGCGCACCGAGTTCCATCGCTTTGTGGCGATGGCGATCGGGTCGGCCGACGAGATGCAAGTATGGACGCTCTATGCTCGTGATCTTGGCTATATCGAAACCGATGTCGCCGAGCATTGGCAGGGCGAATACCGGGAGATCGCCCGCATGCTGCAAGGGCTCTCCCGCCGCAGTTCTGATCCCTGATTCCTGATCCCTGTCTTCTGACGCGGTAGCGGAGCGTTCCGTAGGCCGGTGAAGCAGGGGCGCGAGCCCTTGTGGAGGTATCGGAAGTGCGAATGCTGACATGAGTAGCGTAAATGAGGGTGAGAACCCCTCACGCCGAAAGTCCAAGGGTTCCTGCGCAAGGTCATTCCGCGCAGGGTTAGCCGGGCCCCTAAGGCGAGGGCGAAAGCCGCAGCCGATGGGAAGGGGGTTAATATTCCTCCGCCTGCCGAGCGTGACGAAGGCCGCAAGTCGTTCTCCCTTACTGGATTGGGGGGGCGGCGAAGGACTTCCGGGAAACAGCGCCGGCACCATAGACCGTACCCGAAACCGACACTGGTGGACTGGTAGAGCATACCTAGGCGTTTGAGAGAACGGTGTTGAAGGAACTCGGCAAAATGCCCCCGTAACTTCGGGAGAAGGGGGCCCCGCTCTTGCGCAAGCAGGGGTGGGGGGCACAGAGGAGGGGGTGGCGACTGTTTACTAAAAACACAGGGCTCTGCGAAGTCGCAAGACGACGTATAGGGTCTGACGCCTGCCCGGTGCCGGAAGGTTAAGAGGAGGGGTTCACGCTCTGAATTGAAGCCCCGGTAAACGGCGGCCGTAACTATAACGGTCCTAAGGTAGCGAAATTCCTTGTCGGGTAAGTTCCGACCTGCACGAATGGCGTAACGACTTCCCCGCTGTCTCCAACACCGGCTCAGCGAAATTGAATTCTCCGTGAAGATGCGGAGTCCCCGCGGTCAGACGGAAAGACCCCGTGCACCTTTACTACAGCTTTGCAGTGGTGTTAGGGATGGTGTGTGTAGGATAGGCGGGAGCCGTTGAAGCCCTGGCGCCAGTTGGGGTGGAGGCAACCTTGAAATACCGCTCTCACGGTCTCTGGCATCTAACCGCGCCTGGGCGATCCCCGGGCCGGGACCCTGCATGGTGGGTAGTTTGACTGGGGCGGTCGCCTCCCAAAGAGTAACGGAGGCGCGCGATGGTGGGCTCAGGCTGGTCGGAAATCAGCTGTCGAGTGCAATGGCACAAGCCCGCCTGACTGCGAGAGCGACGGCTCGAGCAGAGACGAAAGTCGGCCATAGTGATCCGGTGGTCCCACGTGGACGGGCCATCGCTCAACGGATAAAAGGTACGCCGGGGATAACAGGCTGATGACGCCCAAGAGTCCATATCGACGGCGTCGTTTGGCACCTCGATGTCGGCTCATCGCATCCTGGGGCTGGAGCAGGTCCCAAGGGTATGGCTGTTCGCCATTTAAAGCGGTACGTGAGCTGGGTTTAGAACGTCGTGAGACAGTTCGGTCCCTATCTGCCGTGGGTGTTCGAGACTTGCGAGGCGCTCTCCCCAGTACGAGAGGACCGGGAGGGACGCACCTCTGGTGGACCGGTTGTGGCGCCCGCCGCAACGCCGGGTAGCTAAGTGCGGACGGGATAACCGCTGAACGCATCTAAGCGGGAAACCCTCCTCAAAACCAGGTCTCGTCGAGAGCCGTGGAAGACCACCACGTTGATAGGCCGGAAGTGGAAGCGGAGCAATCCGCGCAGCCGACCGGTACTAATCGCTCGAACCCGCCCGATCCGAACGCTTTTCCGAGCGCGAGCTGGGGAAAGCCGGAAAACCGCCGGCGTGCAGCGGCAAGCGCCCATCACCGGGTGCGCCCGCCGCCGCCCGCCAGACACTTCCCCGCCACCTTCACAAATCCCCCCAAAATCCCTGGCCCAAATCCCATGGGCCCCCGGATCACGCCACGGATCAAGTCCGTGGACTAAAGGTCCACCGGGGGCTCCCTTCGGCCAAAACCGCGCGCCGCGGCGCCGGGGCCCTCAGGGAGGCTTGGCCAGCCTGGTGGCCACAGCGAGGGGCCAAACACCCGATCCCATCCCGAACTCGGCCGTGAAAACCCTCAGCGCCGATGGTACTGCCGCTTAAGCGGCGGAAGAGCAGGTCGCCGCCAGGCTCGCCAAACCCCCAGCCCCCAAGACGCGGGCCGCGCCCCCACCGAACCACGCCCCGGACTTGCGCCGATGGCCCTTGATCCGGGGGCCCAATACGCCACCGCCGCGGGGTGGAGCAGCCCGGTAGCTCGTCAGGCTCATAACCTGAAGGTCGTAGGTTCAAATCCTACCCCCGCAACCAATTTTGTGACTTGCACCGGAACGCCGCTCTCATCGAGCGGCGCTTTTGTTTTTGTCGCCATGGCGAGGATGCCGGCAAGGCGGCCGTAGAGGCTGACCGACAGGGTTTTCCTGCCGCTCCGGACGACCGGGCTCAGTTCGATCCGGTCGACCAGCTTGCGGACGATTTCGGCCGCCTGCATGTGGCGCCCGGCTTCCGTCAGCGCCGCGCGCAGGTCGGCGATCTGCGCGCGGTAATAGCCGGCCATATTCGGGTGGAGTCGAATGCCGTGTCTTCGCTCGCGGCGAGGCGGCCGCGCAGCGCGTCCCTCCGCCCTTCAAGTTCCGCCAT
>CAVZFB010000046.1:0-19587 GCA_963774345.1 uncultured Alphaproteobacteria bacterium | reverse complement strand
CGGAGAGCAGGCCTACATGACGCGCCGCGAGGGCGACGTGTTCCGATTTGTCACCGCTGGCGGATCGACGCCCGAAGCGACGGCCAACGCGATCCGCTTCAAGGAAGAGAATTCTGGATCGACGTACGTTCGGTCCAGGGCGCGATCGAGTTCTTGGCCGCGTGCTGTCGGAAGGCCGTGCGGTACGAATCCATCGATGCCGCCGCGGACCCGGAATACAAAGTGAGCGAAATCGTCACGATCGCAAAAGCACGCACGCTACTCGCCGTGCCGCTGCTGCGCGAAGGCGAGCCGATCGGTACATTCAACCTGATGCGGCAGCGGGTCCAGCCCTTCACCGAGCGGCAGATCGAACTGGTGCGCACCTTTGCCGACCAGGCGGTCATCGCGATGGAGAATGCGCGGCTGCTCGGCGAATTGCAGGCCCGCACGCGCGACCTCGAAAAATCGCTCGAATACCAGACCGCGACCAGCGACGTGCTCAACGTCATCAGCCGCTCGACCTTCGATTTGCAGCCGGTGCTTGACACGCTGGTCGCAACCGCGAAGCGGTTGTGCAACGCTGATATGGCGATCATCTATCGTCGCGTTGGCGATGCCTATCGGCTGGCGGCAAATCTGGGGTTTCCGCCCGAATACGAAGCGTTTGCCCGTACCCTGTCGCTCGCGCCCAGCCGCGCGAGCGTAACCCAGCGCGCGGCGCTAGAGCACCGCATCAGTCACGTCGCCGACATCGCTGCCGACCCGGAATATGAGCTGCCAGAGGCGTCCGAGTCGGGCAACGCAAGAACGGCCTTGGGCGTGCCGCTGCTGCGTGAGGGCGAGCCCGATCGGCGTCTTCACGCTGGCCCGCCAGCGGCGTCGACCCCTTTCGCGAGAAGCAGCTCGCATCTGGTCGAGCACCTTCGCCGCCCAGGCGGTCATCGCCATCGAGAACGCGCGGCTGCTGACGACGAGGCACAGCCAGGCGCACCGCGCGAATTGCAGGAGTCGCTCGAATACCAGACCGCGACCAGCGATGTGCTGAAGGTCATCAGCCGCTCGACTTTCGACCTCAGCCCGGTACTCGAGTACGTCGTCGAGACCGCGATCCGCCTGTGCCGAGCGCATATGGGCAGCATCTTCCGGTTGGAGGACGGTGTCTATCGCTGGGCTGTCGGCTACGCACTTGACCCGGCCTATCGCGAGATCGAGGAACGCAACCCGATAACGCCCGGTACCGGCACCTTGGTCGGCCGCGTTGCCCTGGAAGGGCGTGCCCTGCAGATCGCCGACGCATTGTCCGATCCGGACTATGCCGTCAAAGACGAGGCGCAACTGACCCGTGCCCGCACGATGCTCGGGGTGCCGCTGTTGCGCGAGGGCGCGCCTATCCGGCGTCATCGCCATGGCGCGCGACCGGGTCGAGCCCTTCAGCGACAAGGAGATCGGGCTGGTCACAACGTTCGCCGATCAGGCGGTCATCGCAATCGAGAATGCTCGGCTATTGACCGAGCAGCGCGAGGCCTTGGAGCAGCAGACAGCGACTGCCGAGGTGTTGAGGGTTATCTCCGGGTCCGCGACTGATTTGCAGCCGGTGTTTGAAGCAATCACCGTGCGGGCGGCTAAACTGTGCGAGGCGGAATTCAGTGCGGTTGCGCGTTTCGAGGAAGGTCTGCTCCGCCTTGTGGCAGTGAGCAATCTATTGCCAGATGAGGCGCGGGCTTTTCACAGCCTGTTTCCGCGAGCACCAACTCGCGGGTTTGTCATGGGCCGTGCCTTCGTGGAAGGCCGCACGGTGCATGTCGAAGATGTTCTCGCCGATCCCGACTACGACCCACGAACACGCGAAGATCTGCAGTTGCTCACCGGCTACCGGACATTTCTTGGCGTACCCGTTCTGCGCGACGGTAGGCCGATTGGTGTCATCGGATGTGCCCGGCGGGCGGTGAAACCTTTCACGGCTGCACAAATCGAGCTCGTGAGCACTTTCGCCGACCAGGCGGTGATTGCGATCGAGAATGCACGGCTGTTCAATGATCTGCGAGAGCGCACCGACGAACTGGCGCAGCGTCAAGCCGAATTGCGGGTCACCTTCGAGAATATGGGCGATGGCGTGGCGATGTTCGACGAAGAGCTGCGGCTGGCGGCGTGGAACCGCAATTTCCAAGAGATTTTGGATCTGCCTGATGCGTTCCTCGCCAGCCGCGAACCTATGCGGAATATATCCGCTATCTCGCCGAGCGTGGCGAATTCGGCGCGGGCGCCGATCCGGAGGCCGAGCTTCGACGCGTCACCGAGAGCGCGCGGCGAACACTACGCGTTCGAGCGCACCCGATCGGACGGTCGGGTAATCGAGGTCCGCCACAACCCGGTGCCGTCGGGCGGCTTTGTCTTGATCTATGCCGACATCACCGAGCGCAAGCGCAGCGAAGCCGAGATCCGCGCGGCGCGCGACGCGGCGGAAGAGGCGAGCCGCACGATCGCGGCGGCGTACCAGGAGCTGAAGGCGGCGCAGGCGAGCCTGATCCAGGCCGAGAAGATGGCCTCGCTCGGTCAGCTCACCGCCGGCATCGCCCACGAGATCAAGAACCCGCTCAACTTCGTCAACAACTTCGCCGGGCTGTCGGTCGAATTGCTCGACGAGCTGAAGGAGGCGGCGCACCGGCCTTGGCGGCGCTCGACGGCGACAACCTGCGCCGAGATCGACGAGATCGTCGAGATGCTGACCGGCAATCTCGAAAAGATCGCCGAGCACGGCCGGCGCGCCGACGGCATCGTCAAGAGCATGCTGGAGCACTCGCGCGGCGGGAGCGGCGAGCGCCGCAAGGTCGATCTCAACGAACTGGTCGAAGAAGCGCTGAACCTCGCCTATCACGGCGCGCGCGCCCAGGACCAGAGCTTCAACATCACCCTGGAGCGCGACTTCGCCGCGCGCCTCAGCGCCGATCGAACTGGTGCCGCAGGATATGACGCGGGTGTTGCTGAACCTGATCGGCAACGGCTTCTATGCCGCCACCAAGCGGCCTGAGAGACGGCGCCGAGCCGAGCTTCCGGCCGACCCTCAAGGTGACGACGCGCGACCTCGGCGAGGCGGTCGAGATCCGGGTGCGCGACAACGGCGCCGGCATCCTGCCCGAGATCCGGGACAAATTGTTCCAGCCGTTCTTCACCACCAAGCCGACCGGCGAGGGCACCGGGCTCGGCCTGTCGATCAGCTACGACATCGTCACCCAGCAGCATGGCGGCACGATCGCGGTCGACAGCGGATCGGCGAGTTCACCGAGTTCACGATCCGTCTGCCGCGCACTCGTGGGGCGACAACTCAGGCGACCGTGACAAGCGAGGCTGCGGCATGAGTGGTTCAACGGGATTGCTTCGCTTCGCTCGCAATGACGGCAGAGGGCGTGTCGTTGCGAGAAGCGAGCACGAAGCAATCTCGGAGATGACGGCATGAGTGTCAGCATCCTGGTGGTCGACGACGAGCCTGACGTCGCCGATCTCTTTCGCCAGCACTTTCGCCGCGAGGTGCGCCAGGGCACCTATGTGATGCACTTTGCGACCTCGGGCGAGCAGGCGCTCGAACGGCTGGCCGGCGAAATCGAGCCGCAGTCTGATCGTGATCCTGTCCGACATCAACATGCCGGGCATGGACGGACTGACCTTACTGGACGAAATCAAGCGCCGCTTCCCCGACCTCCCGGTGATGATGGTCACCGCCTATGGCGACGACGAACGCCGCCGCCGCGCCAGCGAACTCGGCGCTGCCGAGTTCATCACCAAGCCGGTCGATTTCGATCAGCTGAAGGCGCAGCTGCGCCGACTGCCCGCCGCTGCCGACTGAAGCGTAGCGACAGCGGAGAGGGCCGGGCGCGCGGTCGCTCACTTGTTGCAGTCGCTCACCCGAACGATGCAGTCGCCGGCCTTACCCTTCTGACAATTGGCCATCGCGGCAAGCCGGGCATCGTCCTTGGTCTTGCGCACAGCCGCACCGACGAATTTGCCAGTGTCAATCGTCGCCAGGGCCGCACATTGACCGGCACCGGTGCGCATAATGACCTTGCACCCGCTGGCGCCGCATTCGCTGATCGCCACCTCGGCGGCCTTTTGCGCCGTGGCCTCGTTCCAGCTCCAGCCGCGCTTGCCGCTCTGCTTGTCCCAGGCGATTGCGCCGTAGGCCGCAAGGGCGGGTGTCGCCGCGAGCAGCATCGACGCCAGGGCGAGCATTGCCGTGGTAGGTGAGATTGCGCGGCGCATCGAACAGTTTCTCCTTCAGGTGATCGCGCGGGCCCCGGATCAGTGCCGCAGGCTCACAGGCATGTCCATCATGTTCCAGTGGAGGTTGGCCATGATCAAGATTGATCCCACAATCACCAGAAAGATGATAAAGACGCCGAAGGCTAGGGCCACGACATTGTTGGTGTGGTCGGCCCCGCTACCCAGATGCAAAAAGAAGACAAGATGAACGCCGATCTGGGCAAAGGCGAGGACGATCAGCCCCATCGGCACGCCCGGTGGCCACAACAAATTCGTCTGCGACACGACGAAGGACACGATCGTCAGCAGGATCGCGAACCCGAGCCCCGCCGTATACGACAGGTAGCTTGCCGTGGGCTCATATTCTTCGACGCCCGGCGTGCGGTCGTCGAACACGCGGTCGTCACCGTCCATCAGCGGGCCCCCATCAGATAGACCAACGTGAACACCCCAACCCAGATGATGTCTAGCGCGTGCCAGAACAGGCTGAAGCACAACAGGCGCCGCAGCACGTTGGGCCGCAACCCCTTGGCGATGACCTGCGCCACCATATAAGCGAGAAAAATGAGGCCGGCCGTGACGTGGACGCCATGCGTGCCAACCAGAGCGAAAAAGGCCGAGAGAAAGGCGCTGCGCCCAGGCCCGGCACCTTCGGCAACCATGCGGGCGAATTCCCGCACCTCGATGACGAGAAAGGCAGCACCGAGGACGAATGTCAGCGCAGCGAAGACCAGAAAGCGACCCTGCCGCCGCCGTTCGGCGGACAATGCCCCGAGCCCGGCGGTGTAGCTCGACACCAGCAGGCACATGGTCTCGATGAAGACACTGCGGAGATTGAATAATTCGGCCCCGGTCGGCCCGCCGGCGGTCTGTTCCGAAAGGACCGCGTGGGCAGCAAACAGTCCCGAGAACAGGACAAAGTCGCTGAGCAGAAAGATCCAGAAGCCGTAAGCGACGACGGTCCGCGTCGAGGCCGGTCCGCCGCCGCCCCGCCCGCGCGCGAGCGCGGTCGGGACCGGTTCGATGGCCGTGATCGTCATGCAGGCCTCCCCGCCAACCGGGCCCGCTCGATCCGCGCTATTTCACCAGCCGGGATCTCGCGCTCCCGCTGCTCGCTCCAGCCAAACACCATGATCGTAACGGCGACCGCCAGCAGCCCGACGAGCACCACCCACCAGATATGCCAGATCAGCGAAAAGCCGACGAAGAAAGCAAAGAAGGCAATGATGAAGCCGATCGGAGTGTTGCGCGGCATCTCGATGGTCTCATAAGCCGGCTGGACCGCCGGCTTCACTCCCCGGCGCTTCATGTCCCAAAACCCGTCGATCGTCTCGACGACGGGCAGGACGGCAAAATTGTAGGCCGGGGGCGGCGACGAGGTCGCCCACTCCAATGTGCGGCCGTTCCATGGGTCGCCGGTCAGGTCGCGTCGGCTCTCGCGGGTGCGGATGCTGACATAGAGCTGCGCGATCTGACAGAGGACGCCGAGGAAAATGACAATGGCGCCGGCCTCCGCGACGAGCAGCAACGGCTGCCAGCTTGGGTCGGGGATATGCTGCAGGCGCCGGGTCATGCCCATAAAGCCCAGCACATAGAGCGGCATGAAGGCGAGGTAGAAGCCGATAAGCCAGCACCAGAAGCTGGCCTTGCCCCAGCGGTCGTCGAGCGTGAAGCCAAATGCCTTCGGAAACCAATAATTGTAGCCTGCAAACATGCCGAACACGACGCCGCCGATGATCACGTTATGAAAATGGGCGACCAGGAAGGCGCTGTTGTGCAATACGAAATCGACCGGCGGCACCGCCAACAGAACCCCGGTCAAACCGCCGAGGACAAACGTCACCATAAAGCCGATCAAATACAGGACCGGCGTCGTAAAGACGATCCGGCCGCGGTATAGCGTGAACAGCCAGTTGAAGACTTTGGCCCCGGTCGGCACCGCGATGATCGACGACATGATGCCAAAGAAAGCGTTGACGTCGGCGCCCGCCCCCATCGTGAAGAAGTGATGCAGCCAGACCATGAACGAGAGAACGCAAATCCCCAGGGTCGCCCAGACCATCGTGCGGTAGCTGAACAGCCCCTTACCGGAAAAAGTCGCGGCCACTTCGGAGAAGACGCCGAACGCCGGCAAGATCAGGATGTAGACTTCGGGATGACCCCACGCCCAAAACAAATTCGCGTACATCATCTGGTTGCCGCCGGCGTCGTTGGTAAAAAAGTGAAAGCCTAAGTAACGATCGAGCAGCAACATCGCGAAAGTCGCGGTTAGAACAGGAAAGGCCGCGACGATCAGCATGTTTGCGGAAAGTGCGGTCCAGCAGAACACTGGCATGCGCATATAGGTCATGCCCGGACAGCGCAGTTTGAGGATCGTGGTGACGAAGTTGACGCCGGTCATAAGAGTGCCGATGCCCGAAATCTGCAACGGCCAGAGGTAGTAGTCGACACCCTCATCGGGAGAAAAGGCGAGCTCGGACAGCGGCGGGTAGCCCCACCAGCTCGCGCGCGAAAAACTTCCGATGACCAGCGACACGTTGACCAAGAGCGCGCCCGTCGCAGTCAGCCAAAAGCTGACCGAGTTGAGCGTGGGAAAAGCGACGTCGCGCACGCCGAGCTGCAACGGGACGACAAAGTTCATCAGCCCGATCACGAGCGGCATCGCCACGAAAAAGATCATGATCGTGCCGTGCGCCGAGAAGATCTGGTCGTAGTGATCGGGCGGCAGGTATCCCTGAGCATCGCCGACGGCGATCGCCTGTTGCGTGCGCATCATGATCGCGTCGGAATAGCCGCGCAGCAGCATGACCAGCCCGAGAATGATGTACATGACGCCGATGCGCTTGTGGTCGACGCTGGTGATCCACTCGCGCCATAGATACGGCCACCAGCCCTTTACCGTGACGATCCCGAGCACGACGAGAATGACGACGCCGACCGCGCCCATGGCATATAGCGGCAGCGGCTGGTCCAACGGGATAGCCGCCCAGCTCAATCTGCCCAGCATCTCAACCTCCAACCTGTGATCCTGGCGGACACCAGGCTGCGCCGACACCTGTCTTCCCGGGACCCGAGAGCGTCTGCTCGATGATGCGGTCGAACAGCTTGGGCTCAACCGAGCGATAGGTCGCCGGCGGCACGGCTTTACTCGGCTTTGCCAATGCGGCGTAGGCGGCATTGTCGAGCGCGGATCCCGAGCCGCGCACCTCTTTGACCCAGGCATCGAAATCTCCGGCCGGTACCGCCTTGGCGACAAACCGCATGTCGGAGAACCCGTCACCGCTAAACATTGCCGAAAAGCCGGGATATTCGCCGGGGTGGTCGGCGAGCAGGTTGAGATGCGTGGTCATCCCGCCCATCGTGTAGATCTGGCTGCCGAGCTGCGGGACGAAGAACGAATTCATCACCGTTGCCGAGGTGAGGCGAAAGTCGATTGGGGTCCCGACTGGAATAACCAACTGATTGACCGCGGCAACGCCCTGATCGGGGTAGATAAACAGCCATTTCCAATCGAGCGCCACGACCTCAACCGGGAGCGGGTCGGCCTTCGCCGGGATCGGCGCCCGCGGATCGAGCTGATGAGAGCTGATCCAGATTACCCCGCCCAGCAGGATCACAATCAGCACGGGGATCGACCAGACGACGAACTCGACACGCCCTTCAAAGCCTTCGTCGGAGGCGCGGGTCGCATGCGGGTTGGACGCCCGGTACCACCAGGCGAACCACAAGGTCGCCAGGATCACCGGGACCACGACGACGAGCATGATCGCCGTGGAATTGATCAGGAGGAGCAGCTGCGCCGACGCGATCGGCCCTTGCGGATCCAACACGCCGGCCTGCTGACAGGAAGCGACCAGCATCGCGGCGCATGCGACCAGACTGCGCAAGACGCCCGAGCGCCAAGGCCTGGGTAGCGGATTACATGCGGGACGGCACGGCACGCCCAGGGTCGTGCCGCGCCGATAATGCATGCGGAGTTTCGCGCCAGGAGGGTGCATCCAAAACGCCCCTTACGTCCGCAAATCCTCAACTGCGAAGTTTAGCGAGAATGCCGCAGCCTGCCAATCCCAGTTCCGCGTGGCGCCCGGGCATTGACCAAGAGCGCCGCCGCGCTTGCCGCGACAGCGGCTCGGCGGTTGGAGCGCCGTCGGCGGGATCGGGCGCGGGTCGTGCCCCCTCACTGGGCATCCGCGAGATCGAATAGTCTGTGTAGCCGATCGGAGAACCAGCCGGCCACCCGATTTGCCGGCACCGTCGCGTCGATCTCGGGCGATGCGATCAGCTGCCCCGCGGCTTGCCGCCGCGCGAGCGCACGGCACAATTCATGGGCAACCGCCGGCCGCGCCTCCAGCATCGGCGCTAGATCATCCTTTGTCAGCTCGTAAACGGTGGCGGGCACCAAGGCGGAGATCTTGCCCACCGCAGCAGCACCGGTCAGCAGCCCGATCTCGCCGTAATGATCACCCGGCCCGAGGCGCAACAGCTCGATTTCGCCTTCGGATACCAAACAGGTCAGCGACAGCACACCGGAGCCGATGATGAACAGTGAATGCAACACCGTTCCTGGTTCGAGCAGCACATCGCCCTGGTCGTAGCTCTTTTGCTTCAGCTTTGCAGCGAGAGTACGTCTCTCCTCCGCCGTCAAGCTGGCGAAGATCTCGACCAGGTCGAGCGCCCGCTCGGGAGCGGTCCTCGTTTTCTCCGCAACATCGGCCGGTGCTGCCCCGTATGGCTGGTTCTGGGTCGAGGCAAGTTCGATGCCGGCAGCCGCCAAGTGTCGGCTAATCAGATCGAACAGCTCGTTCTGCGCGCGTGGGGCATGGGGCAAGTCTTCGACAAAGAACGTTATGTCGAATTCAGTCGCGGATGAGGTTATCGACTTGACGGTAATCGAGGGTGCCGGGGTCGCCAAGATCAGCCGGGAGTTCTGGATCGCAGATTCGAGGATCTCCGCACCGGAAGCGGGCGGCGTCTTGGCGTCGAGCTGAATGGTCACGGTCATCCCGTGGATGCCGGAGGGCGAGCTGGCGTTAACGATCTTCGCCTTGGCGATGGTGCTGTTCGGCACGATCGCCAGATCCCGTTTTGCCGTCAGCACGAGCGTCGCGCGCCAGTTCATTTCGATGACCCGGCCATCGGTCGTGCCGTCGATGCTGATCCAATCGCCTGGCCGGTAGGGGCGGCTGAAATTCAGTACGATGCCGGAGAATACGTCGCTCAGTGTGCTCTGCAGCGCCAGTCCGAGGATGATGGCGATGGCCCCCGAGGTCGCGAGCAAGCCCTGGATCGGAAGATCGAAGACATAGGCGATGATGGCGAAGAGGGCAGCAAGATAAATCACGCCAGCAACCAGGTCCTGGATCAACTTGCCTTCGTGGGGGCGATGCTCGGTGACGACGAAGGCGCGCAAAAATCCGACCAAGAACCAGGCCGCATAGAGCCACCACGCGATTTTCAGGACGCCGTGGGCCGCATCGCGGAACGGCTCTCCGGTCGACTGCAGCTTCTGATAGGGGACGATTCCTGCGTGCAACAGGACGACCGTGAGAACCAGCAGATAGATCACCCGCACGATCGCGCGGCGCAGCGGGTGCGCCCGAAACAGCAGATGCGTCAGCAAACCACCCAGGCAAAAAATCGCTAGCGCGATAACCAACGGGTCGCGAGCAGTTGCCACCGCCGCAGCCGGGAAGTCGATCATCTAGCGGCGTCTCCGATCAAGGTCGTGAGCAGTAGAGATAAGCCGAAAGTGGTGCGGCGGCCATCCCTCGCGCCTCTCAACCTCGCGTAACGGTTCTGACGGCGCTCCTATGCGGCCCAAGGCATTCCGGTGCTAACGCTGCCCGCGTTTGCTCGCAAACGGGCGATTACCGGCGCGGATAATGCGATAAGGGAAGCCAAGAGCGGCGTAATACGCCTCGCGGTTCGATCTGGCGGTTTAGGTCGAAAGCTCCGGGAGATCAGGAAGCGATCAGATGAGTTATGGCGACAACCGCGCGGCGGCCCGTCGTCGCGCCGCGGCTACCGTTTCGAATCGTGCCGCCTCCTGAGCAGGACTCCACTGGGGCCGGCGGCTATGGTCGGGCTGCGCGCGCTATGCACTGGTTCGTCGCGGCGCTCGCGGTCATGGTCGTTGTGTTCGGCTGGGCAACGGAGGCGGCGGCGCGCAACGCGCCCGCACGCGGCAGCCTCCTGCTACTGCACGGCTCGATCGGCCTGACCATTCTCGCCGTGATGATCGTCCGCATCCTGTGGCGCTGGCTGCACCCTGCGCCGGTGCTGCCGCCTAGTCTCACCCGGCGGGAGGCGGCGCTCGCCCATCTTACCCATTTCGGGCTCTATCTTCTCTTCACGGGGATGCCGCTCGCCGGTTATGTGAATGCGGCAGCGCAGGGCCATGCCGTCAGTCTGTTCGGCATGGTCTCGATCCCGCCGCTACTGCCGATCAACCTGAGGCTAGCGCAGGCGGCGATCGCTGCACATCTGGTGGGGCAATACCTCGTCTATCTGCTCGTCGCCGCCCATATTGCCGCTGCGCTATTCCATGGCATCGTCAGGAGGGACGGAGTGCTCGAGCGTATGTTGCCCCGGCGAGGCTCGGCTTAGCTGCGGCGCTGGAGCCTCGCCAGCATTCCGGTCGGAAGCGGGATGCGCCGGAGCAGTCCTATCCGGAACAGGCGGTGACGAGACTGAGACGGGTGTAGAAAAACTCCAGCGCCTCGGCGAGGCTGCGGGCGCTACGCAGCCTTTGCCGCCCGCTTTGCACGATGAACTCGGCCGGGCGGGCCGACGACGGCGCGGTCTTTAGGATCGTGAACGCCGACGCTTCGTGAGTATGACGAAACACCGAGAAGCGGGCCATTCCGTTGCCGTGATCGATCGCGTAATCGCGCCACTCGCCACGGATCACGTGGCGGCTGTAGAGGCCGAGAAGCTGGTTCAGTTCGGAGCGGGTGAAATAGATGGTGTGCTGCCGCGTACGATAATCGGCGAGCGCCAGCACGCTAGCAGTCTTTCGGCTCATCGCTATCCTTCGCCGATTGCCACGCGGGAAGAGTGTGCGCGATTTCGTTTGCGACGTCCAGCCGCCTCGCGCAGCCCATGAACGGCTGGCCGCGGCAGAATGTCTCGCACAGCACGGGCCTTGACCGATGCCGTCGGCGGGCGAACAACAGCGCCCTCAGAGTTCGGCCGCGTGGGGTGCGGCGCGCCACGAACGACAGTAGAGAGGGACAGTGGACGAGGTCGAATGCGTCGTGGCCGGCGCCGGAGTGATCGGGCTCGCGGCGGCACGGGCATTGGCGCTCGCCGGCCGCGAGGTGCTCGTGTTGGAGCGCGCCTGGACGATCGGCTTCGAGACCTCCTCGCGCAACAGCGAACCTTCCGGTCGTCGATGCCTTCGGCCGCGGCGACGTCGAGCTCGCGCTGGAGCTGACCACCCCGGAGATCGGCGGGCGTCTTTCGATCGCCGGTGATCCCGCCGCGTGGGTCAAGCGCCTGCGCAGTGACTTCGCCCCGGCACGGTTATAACCACATCGCGCTCGGCCTGGTCGACCCGGCGCTGGTGGAAGGGTGGTCGGGGCGCCGCATCGAGGGCCTCCCCCAGCCTGGCCGCCCAGGTGGAGCTCTTCGCCGCCGAGGTAGCGCCCGCCCTGGCCGGTATCTAGCACGGCCCGGTAGCCATGGTTCTGGGCGGGGTTCGCCGGTGCCGGGCGCGGTGGTGCCCGGCGGTCAGTACGCCGGGGCGATGTACGGCCTGACACGGCCGGATGGGCGCGGGGCCGCTTCGGCCGTCATACCCGGGTCGCGGTCTGGGCGTGGCAGCTGCCTGGCCGGGCTGGCCTGCGCTGCGCGCCGGGGTGCCGGACCGCCCGCGCCCGGTGGCAGGCCTGCCGCGGCCTGGCTGCTGGCGCGGTTTTCCAGCCAGGCGTGGAGGATCAGGAGCCAGCCGATCGGCGCGGCCGAGGTCAGGGTGAGCATGATCACGACGAACGGCAGGGCAATAGCGAGCGGCGTACTGTCCGGCATGAACTCCGAGGCGACCAGGAAACCCGCGGCCGCGACCGTTCCGCAGGCCGTCACCGCGACGCCTACCCTGCTGACCCGCTTCCTGGCGGGCCTGGGCAGCCGGTCGGCGATCAGCCCGCTGGGGAGGTCAGCCGTGAGGGCCGCCAGCTCGGCGTACGTCCGCGAGGCCAGAGTCTGGCCGACGCGATGATCAAACTCATCCTGGTCCAGCCGGCCCTGCACGAAGGCGGCCTTGAGACCGTCGATCACCCGGTCGCGGTCGGCGTGCGACGCCCGGAGATAGCCGCCTGGCCCGGCGGCTGTCCCGTCAGCCGGTGCGGTCATCCCGGGGCACCTCCCCACACCAACGATGCACGAAGCCTAACCCCGCCGCCTGCCGGGCAGCTATCCCCAGGCCTGCGGATACCGCCGCGGGACGCGCCGCCGGCCAGCGCTGTCTCTGGGCCGCGGCGACTGGCCGAGGCGAGCTGGGCCAGCGCCTCGATCGCGTAAAAATTACAAAATCACGTCACCCGCGGACCGGCGGCCAGCGTATGACTGCTGGTCAACGCGACAGCCAGGAAGATCAATGGCACGCTGGCGGCGACCGTGGCGGCGGTGCGCCGTAGCCCAGGCAAACCAGCACAACGAACACGAGGGGCGGCAGCGGGGGCTCACCGTCGGCGGGCAGCGCTATCGTGCGGGCCATGACAGGGATCAACGACCCGTCCGGCCCGGCACCTGTTTCCGCTGATCAGGGCGGGGAGGCGCAGTTCGGGCCGCACCGGTTCTACGCCGGTGAGGGCGGCGGCAGCACGCGGTTCCGCGGGGCCCGGTTCGACGTCGCGGACCTGCGCGGGGCCCGGTTCACCGACTGCGACCTGACCGGCGTCACGATCAGGGACTGCTGGCTGGTCGACGTCAGCATCTCCGGCCACCTCAGCAACGTCACGGTCAACGGCGTCGACGTCGCCGAATTCGTCAGCGCCGAGCTGGACCGCCGCCACCCTGAGCGGGTGCAGTTCCGCGCGGGCCGTAACGCCGACGACGTCCGCGCGATATGGGACACCATCGAGGGGCTCTGGGCCGAGGCCGGCAAGCGCGCCGGGCGGCTGCCCGCGGCGGCGCTGACCGAGCAGGTCAACGAGGAGTGGTCGTTCGCCCAGACCTTGCGCCACCTGGTCTTCATCACCGACGCCTGGGCCAGCCGGACCGTGCTGGACGAGGAACGGCCCTATCACCCGCTGGGCCTGCCGCAGTCCTGGTATCCCGCGACGGACGCCGCCGCTCTGGGCATCGACCTGGCCGCGCAACCCACGTACACCGAGATCCTGGCTGCCCGCGCCAGCCGGATGGCCGTGATGCGGCGCATCGTGGCCGGCCTGAACGACGACGGCCTGGGACGGCGCTGCCACCGCTCGCCCGCTCCCGGCTACCCCGACGAAGAGCTGACCGTCATCGACTGCCTCAGCGTCGTGATGGACGAGGAAATAGAGCACTACCGCTACGCGACCCGCGACCTGGTCATCCTCGAATCCCGCTAGCCCCTGACGTCGCGGTCAGGCAGCAACGCGACTTGCCACTCGTCCCGGTAGATCACCATTGACCGGGGCGGATTCTTGCGCCGGAGGACACGGTAGGCGCGGCCGCTGCCCCGGGCCCCGGCCGCCACCCGCAGGCCATAGACCCGCCATCCGCGCTCGGTGAACCAGAAACGGACCCGGGGATTGGTCAGGTAAGGCATCGGCAGATCGTCCCACGCGTCATCGGCGATTCTGGCGCTGAACGCACCCATCAGCTGACCCGGGCCCGGCGACACCTCCATGGCGCCGGATTCCTCCGACCAGACCCACACGGTTGACTCTCCGACCACACGGTAGATCAACGGGAGCTCACACTGGGATACGTGCTGGCACGGTCGCCCGCATGCTCCATCCTCCCAGCGTCAGCGGACTTGCGGGGGCGCGGCCGCTTCAGCCGGCCCTGGGCATGCGGTGCGGCGGCCGGTGGCCCGGCGAGCCATTTCGAGACCACGAACGCCACCACTACCGCGACGATCACCAGCGGCATCACCTCGATGCCATAGCTGCCGAGGAACAGCGTGGTCAGCAGGACCGATGTGATCGGGAGCTGCAGCATCCCGGCCGTCATGGCGCCGATCCCGATGGCGGCGCCGGTGATCGGCGGAAGGCCCGCCAGATGCGACAGTGCGATGCCGCCCGCGGCGCCGATGAACATGCCGGGGAAGGTCGGGCCGCCGCGGAAGCTGGACAGCGCCAGACTGTACGCGAGCCCCTTGCACGACCACCAGCAGGACCCAGCGCCCCGGCGGTGTAGCTAGCGGCATTCTCGAGCAGCGGCGGGAGTGCGCTCTGGCCGGAGAACAGCACCGCGGAAGAGGATTCCCAGTCGCTTCGCCGAAGGCGATGGCCAGCCCGGCGATGATCAGGCCAGCCACGAGCGTGAGCAGCACAAGCCGCCGCTCCACGTGCGGGCGCAGGAACAGCGCCAGCCACCGGATCCCGTGGCTGATGACCCCGGCTGCGGCCCCGATGGCCAGCGCCCAGGCGAACTGGGCGACATCCAGGTGCGGAGCCGGGGGGAGGTGCGGACCACCAGGGAGAAGGTCCCGTATCCGGTCCACGAGTCCAGGCCGAGGAAGATCAGCGACCCGACGCCCAGGACCGCTGCCAGGATCAGCAGGGCAACGTATCTCCTGGTCCGCACCATGGCGAACGGATCAGCTGGCGTACGTCACGATTCCCGCCCACTTCCGGGAGTGTCAGCTCAAACCGGAAACCACGGAGGTCTGCGGCACGCCGCGGCCGGCACGGATCACCCCGCACGGATGAACCGCAGCCGCACTAGCTGGTGCGGATCATCTGATCTAGGCGGGTGACTGGGCAGTTATCTCTCGTGGTGGCTGATGCAGAGGTCATCAGCGGGCTGCCGCCCGGCACGGCGACCAGGCTCCTGCGCCAGCCAGCAGTGAAAGGGGACGGCCATGACCGGGGAAGTGGGCAGGGTCCGCTGCGGGCCGGGAGGTCGCTGAAGACCCCGCGCGCGGCAGCGTTCGCCGGGGATCACTCTTCTCGGTGCTGCTGATATCCGCAATGGTGCTGCTGAGGGTGTCTGTCCCAGCTCATCCCGCGGTGCGCTGGCGCGTGGCTGACCGACTCGCCGGCGCAGAACCGCAGTGGCCGTCGCCCTGAATCTCATCCCGTTCGCAGGGATCGCCTTCTTGTGGTTCATCGGGGTGGTGCGTGACCGGATCGGCGAGCGTGAGGACCGGCTCTTCGCCACGGTGTTCCTGGGCAGCGGCCTGCTGTTCGTCGCCATGCTGTTCGTCGGCGCCGCGGTGGCCGGCGGCCTGATCTCAGGCCAGGCGCAGTCCCGGGGCCCACCCGACCGGGCAGACCTTGGTCTATGGCCGCCACGCCATCACCCTGCTGCTGAACGTCTACGCGATGCGGATGGCGGCGGTGTTCACGCTCACTACGGTGACCATCGCGCGCCACACCGAGATCGTGTCCCTGGTGGCTCACCATCGCCGGGCTGGTGAGCGCACTGATACTGATGTTCGGCTCGGGGATAGTGGCCTGGGCAGAACTGCTGTTCCCGGTGTGGATCCTGGCGCTGAGCATAGATATTCTCATCGGCCGTTCCCGGGCCTCCTCGGCTGAGAATCCCGGCACGCGACCCTCTTCTGGGCAACAGCTGGCCTGATCTACGTAATCGTCATCGACAGAACGCCGAAAGCTGCCGTGCGTACGATCGGGCGCACCGGGTGGACGTCTGAGATCTGCGCCGAGATCCAGCCCGTCAGCGCGCTCAGTGCGCTCAGTGCGGAACCGACGCAAGGACCCCTATCTGGACCATGCCGTCGAGGACCAGCTGGACGGCGATCGCGGCGATCAGGAAGCCGAAGACCTTCTCGGTGACCAGCATGCGGCTCTCGTCGAGCTTGTCACTGACCCGGTTGGCCCAGCGGAATACCACCACGTCCAGCAGCAGCACGAACACCAGGATGCCGAACTCCACGGCGAAGACGCTCAGCGACTTCGCCTCGGCGGAGATTGTCATCAGGCCGACGATGCCCACCGGGTTGAGCAGGTACGGTACGGCCAGCGGAAACAGGGCCAGCTGCATCGGGTCTTTCCCGGCGGTGCTGTGGCTGCTGCCGTTCTGTGGCGAAAGCACCATCCACACCGCGAGCACGAGCAAGATCACGCCGCCGGCGATCGACAGCGATCCGATCGAAAAGTGCAGCAACGTGCGCAAGAGTTCGCCTAGCACCATGAGCAGCACGGCCACGGTGGCCGCCGTGGTCAGCATCTTGCGCAGCACCCGCTGCTTGGTGGCCGGGTCGAGGGGGCGGTGAGTTCTACGAACGGGACCAGCGCGAGCTTTGGCCCGACGCCGATCAGCAGTACCAGGAACGTGTCGATCGCACCGGCCGCAGTGATCGATGATTCATCCATCCCCCCAGTGTGACCCAGTTGTCTTTGGTCGCGGTGATCTTGAGTTCTCCGGCGCAGTCGGGCCTTGGCTCGTGCCGACCAGAGGGTTGCGCCAGCCCGACCGGACCAGCCGGTGGCGTATCAGGCCGGTGGGCGGCATCCTCTTCAGGGAAGGCACAGGCTTACCGGACAAATCCGCACGGGCTCGCGACGCAAAGGAGGCCGGTCTTGGCTGAAGCGATCGCCGACCGGGTCAGGCGCTACATCCTCGATGGCAGCGATGAGGATCTTCGGCGGCTACTGGGCGTCGCTGATGCCACCCGGGAGTTGGCCGGTCTGCCTTCCGCAGGGTCGGTATGCAGGAAGGCTGGCATGCCATCGACTGCGGCTGCGGCCCGATCGGCGGCCTTGCCGTCATGGCGGAGATGGCGGGCCCGGCTGGCCGGGTGGTTGGCGTCGACTTCAGCGAGCCGGCCATTGAGCGGGCCCGGTCGGTCGTGGCGGCGCTCGAGCTGGGCAACGTGAAGTTGTTTGCTGGCGACATCCACGAGATTGGCCCGGCAGCCGTGGGCGGCCCGTTCGACCTGGCTTATACGCGGTTTTTCCTGATGCACCAGCCCGACCCGGTACGGACCCTCAGCCAGATCGCGCGCCTGCTTCGCCCCGGCGGCTGGATCGTGGCGCAGGAGGCGCTGCGCAGCCCGCCCCCGCGGTCACATCCCCACCTCGATGCTCTTGGCACCTACTGGGATCTGGCGTATCAGGTGCTGGAGCGGGCCGGGGTGTGCCACACGGCGCCGTCGATGGCCTCGCGGGGTCTGCGCGCGCGGCGGGCCTTGACGTCGTTGATGTCAATGGGAGCTTCCCGATCGTAGATCCGGAGCTGGGCTTCGACCTGCACGCAGCCACCCTTCTGGCGGCGAGGGAACGTGCCGTCGCCTCGGGCATCGCGGCCGGGCCGCAGATCGACGATCTGGTAAGCGATCTTCGTGCCGCGAAGGGCGGCGGCTACGAGTGGGTCTCAACGCCGTTCATGCTCGACCTGACTTTGCGCAAGCCGCCAGCAGCCTGTTAGCGGGATCTGCTTTAGCCAGCTACCCCACGCTTTGCGAAGCGCTTGATCAGGAACGACGCGACGGCAACAATGACGATGGCGCCGATTATCGCGCCGATGATGCCGCCCCAGTCGAACTTGTCCGTGTCGCCGACGCCAAATATGCCGTGGAAGATCCAGTAGCCGACCAGCGCCCCCAGCAGGCCCAGTCCCAGCGAGGTCAGCCACGATCTAATGCCGTGCATGTGCCGGAAAGCATCGTTGGGTATCAGCGCACGAGCGATGGCCCCGGCCACAAAACCTAATGCACAGGCGGCGATGAAACTACCAACGTTCACGAAACCCCTCCGATCCCTAAGCCCCCTGGCTGATCCTAACGATGCATTATCGCGGCCACCAGACCCGGGAGTTGCAAGCGCGAACGCCAGGAACCCTACAGCGGCTCAGCCTCGTGCGCCCGAGTCGGTCCATCCCTTCGCACTGGCGGCTGCGGGGCGCTGGCATGAGGCGGCCGGATTCTGGCAGCGCGCCGGAAGCCCATACGAACGCGCGGCCGCATTAGCGCAATGCCCGCAGACCAGCGACCTGCTCGAGGCACTGACCATCCTCAACGCGATCGGCGCTGAGCCGCTCGCCCACCAGATCCGGACACGGCTCAAGGAACGCGGCGTCGCCCGCATCCCGCGCGGCCCCGTCTCAACCACCCGCGGCAACCTTGCCGGGCTGACCCAACAGCAGGCAAACGTCGCCCGGCTGCTGGTCGACGATCTCACCAATGCCGAGATCGCCAGCCGGCTGGTCCTATCGGTCCGGACCGTGGAAACCTACGTCGCGGCCATCCTCCTCAAGCTGAACGTCAGAACCCGCCGTGAGGCGGCCATCCAGCTAAGAGCGCTCGGGCATGCCGCCGGAAGCTAAGGGAGCAAAGGCCCGAACCTGCCAGGGTTCCTTGTCAGACAGAGTGATCACCAGCGATGGCCGTCGAGATCATTACGCACCTGTGTGGCTCACCGCGGCGGACCCCACCGGAGTATCCGTGACCCGCATAAAATCCCCAGAGGCACGCATCCGGTAGAGAGGTGGCTCTTCTGGGGAGTGATTAGCAGGGTAGATCTCCACCGTTGCCAGCAGGCGGTAGAGATCAGCGGGCAGGGCCGGTCCCGTCACCTCGGCTGATACCGGGTCGCGTGCGCGAACCGCTCCATGAGTGACTCCCAGAAGCAAGCGATCGTGACCGGCGAACCTCCGGGCAACGATTGTCGCAGAGAAGTCAAAAGTGTCATGGATAGGCGTGTCGATTGGATCGAGGCGCATGGTGAGGCGTACGGAAAGCGGCTCATTGGGGTTCAGGACGGAGCTACGTTGACCATCGCGGATAGCCGCTAGTTCCTCGATGCTCAGGGACAAGGACGGCAAGCGGCCGGGAACGCGGGCTGACGGCTGGCTCGCAGGTGCGGGCCCGGCGTCCTGCAGGCTCCTGATCTCCTGTCTGTGCATGAGCCGGCTCAGCACCGGGCGCATCGGCAGGAGCTGGCGCGGCGGGCAGCGGTATCCGGTCGCGCAGGAAGGAGAGCAGTCGCTCCTCATCCCATCCTGGCCAGGCGTCTCTGGCGTCCGTTTGGTGCTGATGAACTTTGGTGCGGCGGACGCCGTTGTCGGACTGAGAAGGAATTCGACGTGGAAGGCCGCATAGTGCTGGCGCGGGATCGGTGCCTCGGGTGGAGACCCTGCGAGTTCACGCGCCTGGCTCGGGCATGCGTTCCGGGGATATCCCAGCCATGGGTGCCAGGACCGCGGCGATTTCTTCCGGAGTGCGCTGCGCCAGGTCTC
>CAVZFB010000045.1:0-74592 GCA_963774345.1 uncultured Alphaproteobacteria bacterium | reverse complement strand
TTGGCGGTACTCGGCGGGCTGGCCGATGTTGAGCGCGATCTAATCCGCACCCGCACCGCCGAAGGCAGGAGCCGCGCCAAGGCCCCGTGGCAAGCATATGGGCCGCCCCCCTTCCCTTGTATCTCTCAATTGCCGGCGCATACGAAGCCGGTGAAGCTATCGGCGGACGGGAGCCCGCGTGTCCCTCGGGTCAGCAAGCCCGCGTGTGAGCTTGGTGCCGCGTCCGCCGGTTCCATCCGGAACCCGCACAGTCGCCAGGGCCGCAAAGCGAGCCCGCATTCGCAAGGACGGGTGATGGACCAGCCTCCCGCCGAGCCGCACTTTGTCGGCATCGATGTTTCGAAGGATCGCCTCGATGTGCATATCCTGCCATCGCGGCAGTCCTTCGCCGTTGCGCGCAACGGCGAAGGACTGGACCGGCTTGCCGGCGAACTGCACGCCCTGGGGCCGGCGCTGGTCGTGCTGGAAGCGACCGGCGGCTTCGAGGTGACCGTGGCCGCCGCCCTGGCCGGAGCCGGTCTGCCGCTCGCCGTGGTCAATCCCCGCCAGATCCGCGACTTCGCCCGCGCCACCGGCCGGCTTGCCAAAACTGACGCGCTGGATGCCCAGATCATCGCCTTGTTCGCCGAGCGTATCCGGCCGCAACCGCGCCCGGTCGCCGCGGCCGAAGCGCAGCTGCTCGCCGAACCGGTCGCCCGCCGGCGCCAGCTCGTCGAGATGATCGGCATGGAACGCAATCGCCGCCGCCAGGCCCGCACGCCCAAGGTGCAGCGCACCCTGGAAGCGACACTGAAGACCCTGGAAGCGCAACTCAGCGAACTCGACCGCGAGATCGACGGTGCGGTGCGCGGCTCGCCCGCCTGGCGGGCCGCCGACGACCTGCTGACCTCGGTGCCCGGCATCGGCAACATCACCGCCCGCACCCTGATCGCCGAACTGCCCGAACTCGGCCGCCTCGATCGACGCCGTATCGCCGCCCTCGTCGGCATCGCCCCGATCAACCGCGATTCCGGCCAGATGCGCGGCCACAGGACCATCGCGGGCGGCCGAACCGCCGTGCGCAACGTCCTCTTCATGGCCACTCTCACCGCCGTCCGTTGGAACCCCGTCATCAAGGCCCACTACATCCAGCTTACCCAGCGCGGACGCCCGAAAAAGGTCGCCCTTATCGCCTGCATGCGCCGCCTGCTCGGCATCCTCAACGCCATCATCAGGACCGCTTCCCCATGGCAAACCGCTTGACCATCAAGACAGTCGCTCACACCGGAACAGCAGAAAGAGGCCACCAGACGCCGCGCGCAGGGCGCTACGTTGCAAGAATTGGCCGACAGCTATGACCGCAGCATTGCCACCATGCGCCGCTCAACGCGGGCCGGATGAGAATTCTTGTCGCATGACTAACCTACCGCGAATTACCGCTGAACATCTATTAGACACGTACTTACAATTTCCAAATACTGTTCGTCTGGATACAGGAAGTACGCGTCGTTCACGATATCTCTATCCGTAATAAAGTATTATCTAGGGGAAAATTGGCTACAAACCCATCTTAATCCATTACTGAACAAGCCGGGGTTCATGCAACTCAGACTGGGCGATCAAGCTGAAACCACATTCATTCAAGCTTTTAAAACGGTCGATTTGAGCGAATTGTTGTTCAACCTACAAAATATAGACGGCTTCGATGTTCTTATTGAGCGAATGAAAACTGAAGAACAGGTGGAGTCAGGCTTGGCCGAACTCGATTTCGGACGGATGTTATTCGTCAATAACCACAAATTCAAATTCGTAAGGTCGAGCGGGGTGCGTGGGAGTGATTACGATTTTGAGATGCGCTACGGCGAATGGACTCTATCGCGCTGACGTGAAGTGCAAACTCGACGATAAGCAACTCAGCAAAGGTATTATTAAAAATGAATTGGGTAAGTCGCGCAATCAACTACCGCAAGATAAACCGGGTATGTTCTTCATAAAGGTTCCTCAACATTGGATGCAACGATATTTGTTTGAACAAATACTGGTTGAGGCAGCGAAGGAATTTTTGGGGTACAACCCAAAGAGTGGTATCAATAAAGTATTACATCGCCCCCTATGATGTACGAAACGGATTTATGCAACAAGGTCACCAATTCAAGGAACTAGATAATCCGCGCCACCGATTTGAAGGCTTACGTCGTTGCGAACTATTTTCCTACCGTCCGCCACGCGGAGCCCTTAATGCCCTTCCGCCTAAATGGCGGCGGCTGTACGATTTTCCAAATGGGTTCCTCAAACACGATCACGACTTCGGAATCTGACTGTAATCCGGAATCCCTGCTACCCCCTCGATCGAGCGCGCTCATCAACGTATAGATGAATTCACCATACCTTGCAGCGTATGAAATGCACCTGTGAAGCACAGACATCCTTGGCCCGACTTCCGCAGTTTCGATTTGAACAGCATGGTTACCAACGACTTGCGGGCCGTTTTGGGATTTAGGCACCACAGTTTTGGGGCGGGTTCAGGGGGCGTGCGGCATCTCCTGGAAGACGGGCGGCAGGGTGAGGCCGATGGCGCGGCAGATCGGATCGATGGTCGGGCCGGGGGCGGTACGCAGCCGGGCTCGGCGGCCGTCCTGTTCGACCTCGATCTCGCTGAGATCGGCGAGATCGTCGATGATGCGCTGCCATTCGAGCTTGCTGCGGCGTGCCGCGAGACGATCGATCAATTCCTTGCGCAGGACCAGGGCGAGGAAGGTGCAGAAGACGTGGCCGCGGATGCCGGCGTCGGTCTTGTGGAAAATCGGGCGGGTGGCGAGCAGCGCTTTTGCGGTTTTGAAGGCGTCCTCGACGGCGAGCAGGTTGCGGTAGCGCAGGACGACCTGGAGGGCGGAGATCTTCGTGTTGGTGCGCAGCACGAAGAGGCCGTCGAAGCGGGCGTCGGCCGCGATCTTGGCGCGATCGATGACGAAGCCGTCGTCCTCGGGCGTCTTCAGGAAGCGGCGGAAGCCCTTGTTGGCGACCAGTGCCTTGTCGCCTTGCGCGAGCTTGCGCTCGAGGCCGGCGACGAGTTCGGCGCGCGCCTCGGCGTCCTTTCTGGCTTCCTCGTCGTTGCGGCAGATGACGTAGCGCCGCCCGGCGATCGTCGTCTCCTGACGGCGAGTTCGGTCTCGCCCTTCTGCCGCGGGATGACGAGCGGCACGGCGAGCCGTCGTCATCGATGATTTCCTCGCGCACCTCGCGGCTGGTGCGCTCGCGCACGCCGAGGATGTACTCGATCTTCTCGGCTTCGAGGGCCGCCATGGTCTCGGCGCTGATCATGCCGCGATCGGCGACGATGCAGGTCTTGGCGATGCCGAAGCGATCGCGCAGACGCCGCACCACCGGCAACAACATCGTCACGTCGGCGGTATTGCCGGGCATCAGGAACGAGGCGATCGGCCGGTCGGCGTCATCGAGCACGATGCCGAGCACGACCTGCTTCAAGTGTCCGCGGTAGTCCTTGGAGTGGCCGCGCTGACCCAGGCTCTCGCCGCCGGCGCCCTCGAACCATAAACTCGTGGTATCGAAGAAGGCGATCGACACGGCGCCGAACAGCGGCTGGCGATGCCGGTAGAGCGCTTCCTCGACCGCCTCGGCGGTGCTGCGGCCCTGCTCGTCGAGCGTGCCGAGCCAGGCCATCGCCTTGTAGGCGTCGTCGAGGTCGAGCCCGTCGGCGCCGGGGATGCGCAAACCCTGGCGCCAGCCGCTGGCGTGCCGGTCGGAACCCGAGACCATCAGCCGATGCAGCACCGTGAGATAGACCGCCCGCTCGACATCAAAGGCGAAGCGGCGCTCGCCGACAGCAGGCTGTTCAGCACGTCGCGGCATCCGGTCTCGGCCCACAGCCGGCCGAACACCAGATCGGGTCCGATGCTGACGCGGCGCAGTTCCGGCAATTCGCCGCGATAGAAGCTCGACAGCACGATCGAGCGGCGCGAATGGCGCGCCGCCGAGGCGATCAGCCCGTCGATCAGGCCCGAGGCTTCGACCTCGTCGCGCCGGCCGAGCGCCTTGATGACGCGCTGGACGTGGCGCCCGCCCTCGCGCGCGTTCTCGACGAGGTAGAGATACTCATAGGCTCCGATCTTCTTGACGCGGACGAACATGGCGCGGCACCCTGCTCACGGCAGGGCACCACGATTCGCTGCGTCATCATCAAGCAAATTAGCGTTCTAATCGCAATACGTTGAGCCATTTAGCACCACAATGCGCGGCTTATCGCACTCCCAGCAATTCCGCGGATCTTGGCGACCGCTATACTCAAAACTGCGGAAGTTGGGCTTGAAAATGCCCAGGCTATGGCGGCGCACGAAAGCCCGCGCACGACCAAGCTCTACGATCGCACGAGCGACGCGATCACGCTCGACGAGGTCGAGCGGATCACGATTTAGTCGATCAAAGGCTCCGGACATAGGCGGCAACTTCGCGAATCTGCTCGGCGGTCAAATGTTTTGAATTTTCGTGCATGATTACGTTGGCTCGCGCATTCGACGCAAAAGCCTCCAACTGCCGCTCGATGTAGGCGCTATGCTGCCCCGCGAGCCGCGGAAACGCACTGTTCCCCTCGCCTTTCGCGCCATGGCAGCCGACGCAGGCCGGCACGCCTTGGGCGGGAATGCCCTCGGTATATATCTTGCGCCCCGCCTCCGCGTCCGGCGAGCTGTCGGGGGTGCCCGGAGCCGGCGGCTGCGCGGCGTAATAGGTCGCAAGCGCCACGATCATCGGGTCGCTTAGCCGCGCCGCCATGCCCCACATATAGGTCTGGGCGTGCGGATCGGCGCGCTTATGATCGCGGAATGCCGTGAGTTGCGCGATCAGATAGTCTTTTTGCTGTCCGGCGAGACGGGGGAAGGTCGAGGAGATGCTGTGTCCGCCCGGTCCGTGGCAGGAGGAGCACACATGGACGGTGCCGGCGATGTCGGGCGAAGGTCCGCCTGCGGCCTGAGGGGCTTGGCCCGCACCGCTGCATGCTGCGAGACCGATTACCGCGATGAGCAGCGCGGCTAGCGTCATTCCGACCGACCCACCCATGCGATTTCGGTGTCGAATTTGGGCGTGCCGCGCCATCGATCGGTTTGGCCGCATTAGAACGCAAACCACGCGAACGCGAACAGCGTGTTGTTGGCGGAGGCGTTCGTACCAAGCCCGTCGTAATTCGTGGTAGCACCGTCGAATTTGTTGTAATGAACGAATTGCAGTCCGAACTTTGTATTGAGCCACGGCCAGAAGGATGGGCCTCCGTAATTGAACGGAATATAGTCAAGCTCCAAGGTCCAACCATTAGAGTTGGGACTGCTATTGGCAGATACGGACCCGTAGAGTAACGGGTCACTACTTCCCTGTATATTGAAATAACCGGCGGTCAGGCCAATCATCTGTTTGTAATAGTAGGTGCCTTTGATATTAAAGGTGCGCAGGTTGTTGTGCGAGTTTGTCGCAAAGCCGAGGGCCTGGCTGGACGTCAGGTTCTGATATTCGGTGATGTAGCGGGCTTGAAGCGAGAAGCTGTCGCGGGCGCCGAGAAATTCATATTGCGTATCGAAGCCAACGTCCGTCGTATGGTCGGTCCCGGCCCCGCTCATTCGCTGCGGTACCAGCGGAGCGGCAAGACCGAAGGTGCCGACTTCCCAAGTGTTATTTCCCCAAGCAGGCTCGATTGCGATGCGCCACGAGGGCGCTAGACCATCGATCGAACTGGTTCCGGGCGGCGGAATCCCGAGCGCGCTCAACTGCCCCGGCGCCAAAGTGCGATATCCCCCGACCTCGAAGTAGACGAGACAATTCCAGTAGACATACGGATTGAGGCCCAGCACCTGCTGTGCCAGCCCACCTTCGATCAAGGTCGTTGCTACCGGGGTCGGCGCCAGTGGGGAAGCGATGTACGGGTAGCCCCAGGCTGGCGTCGAATTCCATACGTCGTTGACGGTCGGGTTGTTGTTTAGGCTGATGCCGTAGACGAGTTCGCGGCCCGAGAGCTCGCCAGTGTTGGCATAGCGGATGTCGGTGTTGTCCCAGCTGAGGCTGTTGCCGACTTGGTTGTAGGTGCTCTGTATGAACGCGCCGACGTGGTCGACTATCTTGCCGCCATAGAAAAGGCTGCCGGTGAACGCGACATTATTGTTGGGGTCAAATCCGGGTGCCGCTCCGCCCGGCTGACCCTGCGCAGTATGGGTGAAGTCCGGAACCGCCATCATCGCAAGCGGCGGCCAATTCAGATTGCCTCCCGTAAAGGTGTAACCGTTGAGCTTGAACAACCGGCCGTAAGGGGTCAGTTCGGGAAAACCATTGTGACAGGCGGCACATTGCTGCCCCGTCTGTCGGGCATAACTCGGCAATGCGTGAACCGGCCTGACGCCCAGGATGGAAAACGCCGCCGCCACGAGGACTAGGAGCGTGACGGGCGAGAGCAAGGCATGCGCATCGCCACCAACCTTCGATTCTCCTTGCGATGCACGCCCCCTGTTGCGCACGTCCGGTCTCCCTGCGTGCTCAAAACGAGATTTATGTAGGATAGACAAAACTCATCATTAATTCGAGGCAAAAGCATCGCGCGTAGTTTGCTTCGAGCGCCGGGCCGACCGTGGCGAGCGCGCGTGATGCCCGGCCAAGGAACGTTTTGCCGGGTCTTTACCGGTCCGTCGTGGCAATCGTTCGCTGCATGATCCGCCACCCTTCGAGGTGGCTGGGTTGGCGGCCGTGTCCTCCTCTATCGCCATCGTGACGACCTTGACGTGCGGCAAGCCAATCCGTCGGAGTTGACTAGCGGAACCTCAGGCACGGGCGGCGCGGTGAGGCCTTACGACTTCTTCGCCCACAAATTGCACCACCCGGCGGCGCCGATTGGTCCCTCGACGACCTTGCAGGCGTCAGGTGGCTGGAAATACTGGCATGTTGCGCAGGAGTGCCCTTCTTTGGGGGTGCTCTGGTAGGCAACCAACTTTTGCGACGCCTTGGTCTGTGCCTCCGCGGCCGCCGATAAGGCGATCGCGCCGGCTGCGCTAGCAATCGCGAGCGCACTGTGGAATACGTCACGACGCGAGATGGTCATCGTTGTCTCCGTATGATCAGCGCGAGATACGCTACTATGAGTGTGGCTGCGTCCGTGTCGACCCAGGTCAACGAGACTCGTTGCCCTGTTGACCCGCCAAGTGGATTGGCGTCGGCGGCTCGAATGACTCAAAGCCGCGAAATCGTGCTTTGGCTCACGTCGTAGCTGCGAGCGAGTTCGGCAAGGGTCGCGCCCTCCGCCCGCCGCCGCCGTGCTTCGGCCTTCTGTGCGTCGGTCAATTTCGGCGGGCGGCCCATGTGCTGGCCGCGCCTCTGCGCCCGACTGCGGCCCTCGGCGGTGCGGGTGCGGATAAGATCGCGCTCCACGTCCGCGAAGCCGCCAAGCACGGCGATCATCAGCCGTCCGGTGCTGGAGCCGGTGTCGGTGCTCGGCAAGGGAACGAAATTGCGCCTCGGCGTCCACGATCTGTTTGACGATGGCGAACAGGTCGAAGGTGCTGCGCGCGAGGCGGTCGATGCGGGTACGGACCTCGACGATCTCGATCCCCGCACAGTCCGACCAACTGATAAGGGTCATGAGACCCCGTCGTAGTCTACTGGTTGCGCAGCCGAAGAATCTCGCCGCCGAAGTCGAAAACGTTGATCGTCCGAACCTGATAATCGAGAAGGATATGAGTAGTTTCCGAGCCTTCCATCACTGGGTTGGGGCCTGTATTTTACGATTGTAACGATAAGAGGCACGCCATGTCCTTCTCGCTCATGTTTGTCGTACCGGTACTGCTGATCGTGGCCTTCGGTCTGATCACCGCTACCGTAAAGATTCTGCGCCAATATGAACGAGCTGTAGTCTTTACTCTGGGGAGATTTCAAGGGGTTAAAGGGCCGGGCCTGGTTCTGCTGATCCCCTTCTTCCAGGAAATGGTGCGGGTGGATTTGCGCATCCAGGTCATCGAGATACCGACCCAGGACGTGATCTCGCACGACAATGTCTCGATGAAGGTCGACGCGGTGCTCTACTTCAACGTGGTCGATCCCGAGCGGGCCATCATTCAGGTTCAGCGCTACCTTCCGGCGACCGTCATGCTCGCGCAGACGACGCTGCGCGCAGTGCTGGGGCAGCATGAGCTCGACGAGATGCTTTCCGAACGCAAAAAGCTCAGTGCCGACGTCCAGAGCATCCTCGACACCCAGACCGAAACCTGGGGGATCAAGGTCAGCAACGTCGAGATCAGAACCGTCGAGCTCACCGACAACATGGTGCGCGCCATCGCCAAGCAGGCGGAGGCGGAACGCGACCGGCGCGCCAAGGTCATCCATGCGGAAGCCGAGTTTCAGGCCTCGCAAACCCTGGTCAACGCCGCCAAGATCCTCTCGACGGTCCCGGCCGCGATGCAGTTGCGCTACCTGCAGACGCTGACCGAGATCGGCGCCGAACAGAATTCCACCGTCGTCTTTCCGATGCCGATCGACATCATCAAGCCGTTCCTCGAGCTTTTTGAGAAACCCGGCAAGCCGGCCGGTGTCGCCAACGGCGCCGCTCATGTCTCGCTCACGGATGAAGCCCCAGAGGGCGTGTGAATACGGTAAACCTCAAAGGATCGTGAAATGTTGTGGCATGCGTCAGCGATCAATGGTTACGCCATTGAGGCAAGCGATGGTGACATCGGCACCGTCAGCGACTTCCTGTTCGATGACGCCAGTTGGCTGGTGCGTTGGCTGGTCGTCGATACCGGAAATTGGCTCTCCGGTCGCAAGGTACTCTTGCCTCCATCCGTCTTGGGGCGGCTCTACGCAAAGGACCGCGTATTCGCGGTTAAATTGACCAAACAGCAGATCAAGGACAGTCCGGAATATCGACACCGATCGGCCGGTGTCGCGGCAGATGGAGACCAGCGTTTACGATTATTACGGCTGGAGCCCCTATTGGGGTTCCGGCTTCTACATGGGCGGCTACGGCTATATGCCGGGCTCCGGGATGGCTTCGCCTTACCTGGGAGCGACGACGGCGCGAGGAGGAGATCGCCGAAGCCCAGGCAGACCGCGACGATGTGCATCTGCGCAGCGTCGAAGCGGTCACCGGGTATCATATCCACGCCAGCGACGGCGAGATTGGCCACGTCGAGGATTTCCTGATTGAGGATGCCGATTGGAGCATCCATTACCTCGTCGTCGACACGAAGAACTGGTGGCCGGGAAAGAAGATCTTGGTCTCGTCACGATCGGCAGGAGAGATCGACTGGACGGATCGGCTGGTGAACCTTGATGTCGACCGTCAAAAGATCAAAGACAGCCCGGCCTACGATCCCACCATCACGATCGATCGGGCCTACGACGAAAAGCTCCTGACCTATTACGGTATCAAGTTTGCCGCCGCCTGATCCGCTCGGACGGCCCGTTATGCGGCCTTTGATCGCCGGTAACTGGAAGATGCACGGGCTGGCGCCCCAACTCGGCGAAATCGAAGCAATTGCCGCCTCTGTGAGAGCCGCGCCGCCATTCGCCGACATTCTGATCTGCCTGCCCGCGACGCTGATCGCGCGGGCGGTGCAGACCGCCGGCGGCCGGATCGCCATCGGTGGAGAGGATTGCAGCGCGGAAATCGCCGGTGCGTTCACCGGTGACATCAGCGCCGAAATGCTGAAAGATGCAGGCGCCGCCGCGGTCATCGTCGGACATTCGGAACGCCGTCAACATCATGGCGAGACCGACGCCATCGTGGCAGCGAAGGCAAAGGCCGCGCGACGCGCGGGGACTTCTGGCGATCATCTGCATCGGCGAGACGAAATCGCAGCGGCTGGACGGCAAGGCATTGTCCGTATGCGGCGATCAGATCGCCGGCAGCGTCCCCGACGGCATGACCGCGTCCGCCGTCACGATCGGCTACGAGCCGTTGTGGGCGATTGGCTCCGGGCACATGCCGACCTCCAAGGAGATCGCGGAAATGCATGCGCATATCCGCCAGTGCCTTGCGGTGCGCCTGGGTACGGAAGGCAAAGAGGTGCGTATCCTCTATGGCGGTTCGGTCAAACCGTCCAACGCACGCGACATCCTGGCGTTGCCCGAAGTCGGCGGCGCACTGGTCGGTGGCGCAAGCCTGAAGGCAGCGGATTTCGAAGGAATCTTCAGGGCTGTTTCGGCGAAAGCCTGACCATCAGGATCACCGAAAACTGAAATAGCGCGCCGCGACATGTCGTACGCGCCGGCGCGCGGAAACCTTACGCCGGTTGTTATCAGTTTGGTGGCCATGAGGAAAAGGCCGCCGCCAGAGAGGTAGACGCCCCGTGACCACACCCCATTCGGACGCGCTGGTGATCTTCGGGGTAACCGGCGATCTCGCTCACAAGATGATCTTCCCGGCCCTCTACGCTATGGCGAAGCGAGGTACCCTGACTGTCCCCGTTCTTGGTGTCGCCCTCCCGAAATGGAGTGTGGAACGCCTGCACGAACGGGTGGAAGACAGCATAAAGCGATCGGGCGGGATCGATAACCAGCGTGCCCTCGACCACCTTCTGTCCCGGCTCAGCTATGTGAACGGGGATTACAATGACGAGGACACGTTCGCCGCGATAAAGAAGGCGCTGGGCAGCGCCAAGCGTCCGGCGCACTACCTCGCGATCCCGCCCGCGCTCTTCGAGACGGTGATCAAAGGGCTCGGCGCCTCGAAATTGGCCGAGCATGCACGCGTCATTGTCGAAAAGCCGTTCGGGCGCGACCTGGCCTCCGCCCGCAAGCTCAATCACGTGGCGCAGACGGTATTCCCGGAGGACTCGATCTTTCGCATCGACCACTTCCTCGGGAAAGAAGCTATCATGAACATCCTCTATTATCCGCTTCGCCAATTCTTTCTTGGAGCCGATCTGGAACCGCAACTACGTGGCCAGCGTACAGGTAACCCTATCCGAAGATTTCGGCGTCGAAGACCGTGGTGCGTTTTACGAAACCGCCGGCTGTCTGCGCGACGTGATCCAGAATCACCTCTTCCAAATCGTCGCGCTGCTTGCCATGGAGCCGCCCGCCGGTCGGGACTTTGGCGCCGTCCACAACGAGAAAGCCAAGGTCTTCCAGGCCATGCGCCCGCTGACGCCAGGAGATTTGGTACGCGGCCAGTATACCGGTTACCGGAATGAACCTGATGTGGCCAAGGACTTCCGACGTCGAGACTTTCTGCGCACTGCGGCTTTTTATCGAACTCGTGGCGCTGGGAGGGCGTGCCGTTCTATCTGCGCTCCGGCAAATACCTAGCCGAAACGGTGACCGAGGTCCTGGTGGAATTGAAGCCGCCGCCGCAGCGGCTGTTCGCTGACTCGGCGCCGACGACAGGCCGGGCCAACTATCTGCGTTTCCGGATCTCGCCGGGTCCTGCCATCGCCCTGGCCGCTCGCGTCAAGCGCGCCGGGAACGAGTTCGTCGGCGATCAACGGGAGCTCTATCTGCTCGAAGAGCAGCGGGACGAAGAAACGCCCTACGAGCTGCTGTTGGGCGACGCCATGGCCGGCGACGGGGCGCTCTTCACCCGCGAGGATGCGGTCGAAGCCGCCTGGGCGGTGGTCGATCCCGTTCTTGAGAAACACCACGAGGTTCGCCGCTACCATCGCCGCAGTTGGGGCCCGAAGGAGGCTGACGCAATGATCGCTGCCGACGGCGGTTGGCATAATCCCGGTCCCAAAGAAGCATCCGGAGCATGATGTTCTTTCTGCCGATTAAGCTGGACGGGCTCGCGTTGCAAATTGAACGAAGGAGCCAGCCATGAAGTCAGCCGGTTCCCGCATCCTGACGATCAATGGCGGCTCGTCGAGCATCAAGTTCGCGCTGTTCGAGGTCGGTGAGGCGCTCCGACGGATTCTGGGTGGCGAACTTGAGCGGATCGGGCTGCCGGAGGCCACCTTGAGGGTGAAGGGCTCGAACCCAGCGGACAATTTTTCGCGGCCGGTGACGGCGGCGGATCACACGGCGGCAGTCGGCGCTCTGATGGAGTGGATCGAAGAACACAGCGGGCGTGACGCATTGGCCGCGGTGGGGCATCGCGTGGTGCATGGCGGCCCGAAATATAGCGAGCCGCAGCGAGTCACCGCGGAAATGGTCGAGGAGCTGCACCGGATCAGTCCATTCGATCCGGAGCATCTGCCGGGCGAGATCGAGCTGATCGAGGCGTTCCGCGACGCCATCCTGACCTTGCCCCAGGTGGCGTGTTTCGACACGGCGTTTCACCGCACCATGCCGCGCGTCGCCACAGATGCTGCCGATCCCGCGCCGCTACGAGGCGCAGGGCGTTCGGCGCTATGGCTTCCACGGTTTGTCGTATGCATTTCTCATGGAGGAACTCGCCCGCCTCGGCGACCCGGCGGCGACGAAGGGCCGCGTGATCCTCGCCCATCTCGGCAACGGCGCGAGCCTGGCGGCGGTGCGCGACGGCAAGTGCATCGACACCAGCATGGGCTTCACCCCGACGGCGGGATTGGTGATGAGCACGCCGCTCCGGCGATCTCGATCCGGGCCTGGTCTCCGTACCTGGCGCGCACCGAGCAAATGAGCGCGGAGCAATTTCACGAAATGGTCAACCACGAGTCCGGGCTGCTCGGCGTCTCGGAGACCAGTTCCGACATGCGCGACCTGCTCGAGCGCGAAACGCAGGACGTGCGGGCGGCCGAAGCGGTCGCGCTGTTTTGCTACCAGGTCAAGAAATGGATCGGCGCATTCGCGGCGGCGCTGGGCGGACTGGACACGCTGGTGTTCGCCGGCGGCATCGGCGAGAACGCGCCGCCCGTCCGCGCGCGGATTTGCGACGGGCTGGGATTCCTCGGCATCGAACTCGACGAAGAGCGAAATGCGGCGACTGAGGGCGTGATTTCCACGGACGCCAGCCGGGTCACGGTCCGGGTCATTCGCACGGACGAAGAGCTGATGATCGCGCAAGACGGTTTGCCGCGTTCTCGAGCCTTGGCTCGAAACGAAGGAGATTCGAACCATGAAGACAGACACGCCATGAACCGCGTCCATGAAGACAGACGCAATGAACGATCGAAACTGCCATGAAGACCAACACGCTCTCGCCGGAACTGCTCCGCAAGATGAATGCCTACTGGCGTGCCGCCAACTATCTGTCGGTCGGCCAGATCTATCTCTACGACAATCCGCTGCTGAAGGAGCCGCTGAAGCTGTCGCACGTGAAGCCGCTGGTGGTCGGACACTGGGGCACGACGCCGGGCCAGAACTTCATCTATGTGCATTTGAACCGGGTCATCAAGAAGTATGACCTGGACATGTTCTACATCGCCGGTCCCGGTCACGGCGGCCCGGCGATTGTGGGCAACGTCTACCTCGAAGGCACCTGGAGCGAGGTTTATCCGAACGTCAGCCAGGACGAAGCCGGGCTGAAAAAGCTGTTCAAGCAGTTCTCGTTTCCCGGCGGGATTTCCAGCCATGTTGCGCCGACGACGCCGGGGTCGATTCACGAAGGCGGCGAGCTGGGGTATTCGCTCAGCCATGCCTTCGGGGCCGCGTTCGACAATCCCGATCTGATCGTCGCCTGCGTCGTCGGCGACGGTGAAGCGGAAACGGGCCCGCTGGCGACCGCCTGGCAGTCCAACAAGTTTCTCAACCCGATCACCGACGGAGCCGTGCTGCCGATCCTGCACCTCAACGGCTACAAGATCAGCAACCCGACCGTCCTGGCCCGCATCGAGCATGAGGAACTGGAGCAATTCTTCCGCGGCTGCGGCTGGACGCCCTACTTCGTGGAAGGCGATGAGCCGGAAAAGATGCATCAACTCATGGCCGCCACCCTGGAAAAGGCCATCGAGGACATCCGGCAAATCCAAAACAATGCGCGGAACAACGAACGACACCACGCGGCCGCGCTGGCCGATGATCGTCCTCAGGTCGCCCAAGGGCTGGACGGGACCGAAAGTCGTCGATGGCCTGCAGATCGAGGGCACGTTCCGGGCGCACCAGGTGCCGCTCCTGGTGGATGCCGAGCATCCCGATCATGTCCAGCAGCTTGAAAGCTGGATGAAGAGCTACAAGGCCGAGGAACTGTTCGATGAGAATGGCCGGCTCATGCCGGAACTGGCCGAGCTGGCGCCGAAGGGCGACCGGCGGATGGGCGCCAATCCGCACGCCAACGGCGGCATTCTGCTGCGCGACCTGCGCATGCCGGACTTCCACGACCACGCGGTGAATGTGCCTTCGCCCGGCGCCGTTGACGGCCAGGATACGCTCGTGCTGGGCAAGTTCCTGCGCGACGTGGCCAAGCTGAATCAGGATCAGCGCAATTTCCGCATCTTCGGTCCCGATGAGACGCTCTCGAATCTCCTGGGCGCGGTCTTTGAAGTCACCAATCGTCAGTGGGACGCCCGGGAAGTCAAGAATGATGAATTCCTCGCGCCCGCCGGACGCGTGCTGGACTCGATGCTCAGCGAGCACCAGTGCGAGGGCTGGCTGGAAGGCTATCTGCTGACCGGGCGGCACGGGCTGTTCAACAGCTATGAGGCCTTCATTCGCATCGTCGATTCGATGTTCAGCCAGCACGCCAAGTGGCTGAAGGTCACGTCGGAACTGCCCTGGCGGCGGAAGATCGCGTCGCTGAACTATCTGCTCGCCTCCCACGTCTGGCAGCAGGATCACAACGGCTTCACGCACCAGGATCCCGGCTTCCTCGACCACGTCATCAACAAGAAGGCCGATATCGTGCGCGTCTATCTGCCGCCCGATGCCAACTGCCTGCTGTCGGTCTTCGATCACTGCCTGCGCAGCCGGCACTACGTCAACGTGGTGGTGGCCGGCAAGCACGCCCTGCCGCAATGGCTGACCATGGACGCCGCGGTCGTGCATTGCACGGAAGGCATCGGCATCTGGCAATGGGCCAGCAACGACCAGGGCGCCGAGCCGGACGTGGTGATGGCCTGCTGCGGCGACACGCCCACGCTGGAGATTCTGGCCGCCGTTTCCATCCTTCGCGCAGCATCTGCCCGATCTGAAAATCCGGGTGATCAATGTCGTCGATCTGATGAAGCTGCAGTCCGCGAGCGAGCACCCGCACGGGCTGAGCGACGCGGATTACGATTCGCTCTTCACCAAAGACAAGCACATCATCTTCGGCTTCCACGGATACCCCTGGCTGGTCCACCGGCTGACCTACCGCCGGACCAACCGCAACCTGCACGTCCGCGGCTACAAGGAAGAGGGCACGATCACGACGGCCTTCGACATGCGGGTGCAGAACGACCTGGACCGCTTTCATCTGGTGCAAGACGTGGTCGATCGCCTGCCGCATCTGGGCGCCAAGGGCGCCTATCTGAAGCAGATGATGCAGGACAAGCTCATCGAGCACAAGCATTACATCGACAAGCACGGCCAGGACATGCCGGAAATCCGGAACTGGAAGTGGGGCAATCCCACGTGAACCCTGCGCTCATGAGGCTTCGGCACGGCAAAGACGCAAGGATACACATCATGCAATCCACTGCCGTCAACCTAAGCCTGCCGTCGAAGCCCGATCAAACCGGGATCGAAGCCGATGCGAAGACGATCTGAAAACCCTGCCCATGGCCGGAGGTGGAGAAAAAACTGGGGTCGTCGCCGGACGGCCTCACCCAAGCCGAGGCGCAGAAACGGCTGACGCAATATGGGCCGAACGAGATCGACGAGAAGAAGACCAATCCGCTCCTGAAATTCCTCACCTACTTCTGGGGTCCGATCCCGTGGATGATCGAAGTGGCGGTCGATCCTGTCGGGCGTCGGTCCGGCACTGGCCGGATTTCTTCATCATCCTGCTGTCTGCTGGTTGCCAACGCCGTGGTCGGATTCTGGGAAGAACGCCAGGCGGGCAACGCCATCGACGCGCTGAAGGCCAAGCTGGCGATCAAGGCCCGCGTGAAACGCGACGGCGAAGTGGATCACCCCGCCGGCGCGGGAGCTGGTGCCGGGTGACGTCATCCGCCTGCGCCTGGGCGACATCGTGCCGGCGGATGCGCGCTTGCTGGACGGCGACGAGGTGTCGGTCGATCAGTCCGCGCTGACCGGCGAGTCGCTGCCCGCCACCTGCAAATCCGGCGACGCGGTGTTCTCCGGGTCGATCATCCGTCGCGGTGAAATCGGCGCGCTGGTCTATGCCACCGGCGCCAACACCTACTTCGGCAAGACCGCGGAACTGGTGCAGGACGCGCACACCGTCAGCCATTTCCAGACAGGCCGTGCTGAAGATCGGCAACTACCTGATCATCCTGGCGGTGGCGCTGGTGGCGGTGATCATCGTCACGGCGCATCTATGCGCGGCGATCCGATCCTGACGCACCCTGCAGTTCGCCCTGGTGCTGACGTCGCGGCGATCCCGGTGGCGATGCCGACGGTGCTGTCGGTGACGATGGCCGTCGGCGCGCGGCTGCTCGCCAAGAAGCAGGCGATCGTGAGCAAGCTGGTGGCCATCGAGGAACTGGCCGGCGTGGACGTGCTGTGCGCGGACAAGACCGGCACCCTGACCCAGAACAAGCTGACGCTTGGGCGATCCGTTCTGCCGTCGATAGGCATCACCGCCGACCAGGTCATCCTCGACGGCGCGCTGGCCTCGCGCGCGGACAACGACGACACCATCGACCTCGCCGTGCTGGGCGGACTGAAGGACAACACAGGCGCTGAAGCGCTATCAGGTCACTCATTTCCAGCCGTTCGACCCGGTGCACAAACGCACCGAGGCCACCGTCAAGGCCGCGGACGGCAAGACGTTCAAGGTCACCAAGGGCGCGCCGCAGGTCATCCTGGCGTTGTCGGCCAATGCCGCGCAGGTCAAGCCCGCCGTCGACAAGGCCGTCAACGATTTCGCCGCGCGCGGCTTTCGTGTCGCTGGGCGTGGCCCGGGCCGATGGCGACGGCGACTGGCAGCTTCTCGGTGTGCTGCCGCTGTTCGATCCGCCGCGTGACGACGCCAAGGCCACCATCGCGACCGCGGCCCAGATGGGCGTCAAGATCAAGATGGTGACCGGCGATGCCCTGGCCATCGCCAAGGAGACCGCCAAGACGCTCGGGATGGGCACCAACATTCTCGACGCCGCCAGCCTTGGGCGACTCGAAGAAGCGAGGAGACCGCGGCGGTGGCCGAGTCCATCGAGGAGGCCGACGGTTTCGCCCAGGTATTCCCCGAGCACAAGTTCCACATCGTCGACGTGCTGCAGAAGCACGGCCACATCGTCGGCATGACCGGCGACGGGGTGAACGACGCCCCCGCGCTGAAGAAGGCCGACTGCGGCATCGCCGTTTCCGGCGCAACCGACGCGGCGCGTGCCGCAGCCTCCATCGTGCTGGTGACCCCGGGCCTGTCGGTGATCATCGACGCGATCAAGGAGAGCCGCAAGATCTTCCAGCGGATGAACAGCTACGCGATGTACCGCATCGCCGAGACGCTGCGCGTGCTGCTGTTCATGACCCTGGCGATCCTCATCTTCAACTTCTATCCGCTGACCGCGATCATGATCGTGATGCTGGCGCTGCTCAACGACGGCGCCATCCTGTCCATCGCCTACGACAACGTCCGCTACAGGAACCAGCCCGAAGCCTGGAACATGCGCCTGGTGCTGGGGATCGCCACGGTGCTGGGTGTCGTCGGCCCGATCGCCGCGTTTGGCCTGTTTTATCCTGGGCGACCGCGTCTTTCACCTCGGCCATCCGCAGCTCCAGACGATGATGTATCTGATGCTGTCCGTCGCCGGGCATCTGACGATCTTCCTGACCCGCACCCGCGGCCCGTTCTGGTCCATCCGCCCGGCGCGGATCCTGTTCGCGGCGGTGCTCGGCACCCAGGCCGTGGCGACGCTGATTGCGGTCTACGGCGCCTGGTCATGACGCCGCTGGGCTGGAAGTATGCGGGGACGGTTTGGGGCTATGCCTTCATTTGGTTCGTGGTGACCGATCCGGTGAAGCTGCTCGCCTATAAGGTTCTCGATCCTAACAAAGGCCAGCGCAAGGTCGAAGCCAAAGCCGCGCCCAAGCCCGACGCCAAGTCGGAAACCAAAGCGGAGGCCAAACCGAAGACCGAAGACGAGCCGAAGCCAGATGCAAAACCAGAGGCCGCGCCTGAAGCGAAAGCCGCGCCTCAGTCCGGTGCGAAGATCGAGGCCAAGCCCGAAGTCGAGCTGAAGCCGGATGCCAAGGCCGACCTCGCGACACTGCTCAATACGTCGCTCGGTGATCTCCTCGTGGCAGGCCTCGTCAAGGACCCAGAAGATGCCGGCCGTATTATCGCTGCTGCGGATTCAGCGCAGCGGATATCAAGGAAAGGGGCTTCTGGAAGGAGTATATGAAGGCGTATGAGGCGTGCCTCGGCGCAACAAGCACAAGCGACGCTCCCTGGTATGTCGTTCCCGCGGATGACAAGCACAACGCGCGACTGATCGTCTCCCAGATCGTCCTCGATACGTTCGAAGGACTCAAAATGGCCTATCCCAAAACTACCGCAAAACGCCACGAGGAGTTGCTGTCGATCCGCGAGCAGCTCGCGAATTAAGAGCGCGATGTACCCGATGAAACGGGAGGCAGTGCGAAGCGGCAAGCTGGTGATCGCGGAGGGCGGTGGCCCGACCGCGGTGATCAATCAATCGCTGGCCGGTGCCGTGCTCGAAGCGCGGCTCTTTCCTCAGATCGAGCGGATCTATGGCGCGCGCTACGGGGTACGCGGCATTGTGAACGAGGATTTTGTCGACCTTTCAGCTGAAACTCACGCTAACCTCGAAGCGGTCGCCGCTACCCCGTCCTCGGCCCTGGGCTCGACGCGCGACAAGCCCGATCTTGCCTATTGCCGGATTATCCTCGCGTCACTGAAGGCCCACGGCGCCGCTTGGTTCCTCTATATCGGCGGCAACGATACGGCCGAAACCGTGCGCATCGTCAGCGAGGAGGCCGCGAAGGAAAGCTATGACCTGCGGTCCATCCACATTCCCAAGACCATCGACAACGACCTGATGGAAAACGACCACGCGCCAGGCTATCCCTCGGCGGCGCGCTTCGTGGCCCAGGCGTTCATGGGGGCCGACCTCGACAATCGCTCGTTGCCGGGCGTGTACGTCGCTGTAGTGATGGGACGCACTGCCGGGTTCCTGACCGCCGCATCTTCCGCCGCGCGGACGGTCGAGGGTGACGGTCCGCACCTGATCTATTTGCCTGAACGCAACTTCGACAAAAGCAAATTCCTGTCCGAAGTCAAGTCGGTCCATAACAGGCTCGGGCGCTGCGTCATCGCGCTGTCCGAAGGAATCCACGACACGGACGGCACGCCGCTCACGGTCAAGCTCGCGCAGACGGTTGAGAAAGATGCGCACGGCAATGTCCAGCTGTCGGGAACCGGCGCGCTCGCCGATCTTCTGTGCGAGGAGATCAAATCCAAGCTCGGCATCAAGCGCGTGCGCGGCGATACGTTCGGCTATCTCCAGCGCTCCTTCGCCGGCTGCGCCTCCGACGTGGATCGCAGGGAGGCGCGCGAAGTCGGTGAATTCGCGGTCAAGCAGGCGATCTGGGGGAAGGGCGACGGATCGGTGGCGATCCGGCGGATCGGCCATTATGCTGTCGACTACGCCTTGGTGAAGCTGGCCAAGGTTGCCGGCAAGACCAAAGTCGTGGCGGATGCGTTCATCGCACCCTCGGGCAGCGACGTCACTCCCGCCTTCCAAGAGTATCTGAGGCCGTTGCTGGGCAGCGATCTACCGCAGCCTGCCCGCCTGCGCGGCGGCACCATTGCCAAGGTGCTGAAGCGGTAGGACGCGACATCATCGATGATGATAGAGCGCAGCTGCTGAGCTTCAACCCTGGATGGAACGGCTCGATATCAGATAGCGCGCGGGAGCGGGCAGGTGCGACAGCCGTGGATTGCTGCCGGTTTTGGCCGCCGAGGAAATCGTCAAGCGAATTGCCGCGGAGTGCGCCTTCATCGGAGACCCGACGGCTGCGAATCGGCTCATTTCGGGGCTCTAAAAAGGGGATCTTGCCAGTGCCTCGCGGATGTCGGCGGTGGCGAATTTATCGAGGAACTGTTCGAGCTTGCGATACGTCGGCATCGCGTGGTTTGGCTTCGGCGCGCTGTAGTGCTGTTCCGACGCGCCTTCCCGCCTCGTGTTTTTATACGCGATAATCAGGTTCAATTCCCGATTGGCGCTGCGCGTGGCTCCGCTCCTCCCATCCCCTCCGCTGCGCGCCGTGACCAAGTGATCCCAGATCGGGACGGGAAAGCAGGCTCATTGATCGAACTGGAAAGCTGAGTTAGGGTGAGGCTGCTTGAACAAGTGCCGCGCTCCCGCGGTCGCCCCCTCCCATCCGTCTGATCTTACTCCGGCCTGCCGGTGCATTTTCTCTCCGGCGTTGACAGCGCTCGTGATCCTGCCTTTGGCGCAGACCCGCAAGCAGATCTGCGCTACCCTGTGCCGACATGGGTCTCCTCCTGGCCCTGAGACAAAACCGAGCGGACATGGAGCAAAGTCTATGACTGTCACTTTCAATATGTCGATGTTACAGCCAATCGTTGCCCTGGTCGCAGGCATATTAATTCTCCTCATTCCTCGAAATCTTGAATTACATCGTTGCCATCTATCTCATATTCATCGGTGTAACAGGGTTGTGGCCTCACCTTCTATTCGCCCTTCCGCATTCGAGCGGTTTCCGAACGGGTTGATTTCGAAAAGAAAAGGCTTTGGTCGGAGGAGCAGAGTGGCGAAGGGGTGACGCAACATGTCGTTGGCGAGACGACATGACGGCACCATGTTCGGGGGATTTGCGCGATCGCGTGGCGGCGGCGGGCCGGACGCCCCCGGCAGACGACTATTTCGCGACAGGCGCTAGTCAAGCTGGGACGCCGGCAATTGGCGTCCGGAGAGGCTGAGCGACGATGAACGACGTACTGGCCGAAGGAGTGCCAACATCGACCGCGGCGGCGCGGCAAACCGAGCCGGCAGTCGTAGCCGCCATCTCCTCGGGCGCGGGGCAACCTGATGCCCGCGAACCCGCCCGCTGGGGCTTCAGCCTTCAACACGGGCTGATGCTGCTGGTCGCGGGCGTCGCCCTGGGCGCCCTCGTCGGTTTGTGGGTGCAGCGCGTCCGCTGAGGTGCTATTAGCAGACGATTAACACACTCATGCCTCTAGGAAAGCAAAGAGCATTTTCTCGATTAATTAAACAAACGTTGAAAAACCATCCCACAAATACCATGTGCATCATTACACGGTAGCCATTTTGGATCCGTGCATCGAAGACTGGCATCGTCCCTTGGGAGGTGCCGATCTCCATGTTGCTCATAGGAGGATATGGTCATGGATCGTTTCGATTTCTCTCCGTTGTTCCGTTCGACGATCGGCTTCGATCGCCTCACCCGATTGGTCGATGCGGCGACCCGCGTTGATAGCGCATCTCTCGCCTACCCGCCTTACAACATCGAGAAGACCGGCGAAGACGCGTACAGGCTCACGATGGCCGTGGCCGGATTCGCGCCGGCAGAGCTCGACATCACCGTTCAGGAGAACACGCTTCTGGTGACGGGCAAGGGCGCACAGAAGGAGGACGAGAACGGCGGTGGCTACCTGCACCGCGGCATCGCCCGGCGCAGTTTCGAGCGGCGATTTAGCCTCGCCGACCACATGAAGGTGGTAGGTGCCAGCCTCGACAACGGCATGCTTTCTGTTGATGTGGTTCACGAAGTGCCCGAGACAGCCAAGCCACGCACGATCAAGATCGGCACTACGGTCGCGACTGTACAACCTCAGGTGACGGAGCAAGAGGCGGCGTAATCGGTACGGCGAAACCCGTCCAGACGCCGAAACGCCCTCGAATTTCGAGGGCGTTTCCGTTTCCACCGTACGCAAGGGCAAGAGGCCGCTGTTGGGAGGAGCAGGCGCCCGGCTGCTCGGGGCGGTGGGGTACGAGGTGAATTTGTGGTTTTAGATCAGGCGTAAGCTGGCCGCCTCCGGTCCCTTCCTGCCGTCAATTATATCGACCGCAACTCGCTGGCCCGTTGCCAGGTCTGCGATCCCCGCACGGTTGACCGCCGCGGCGTGCACGAAGAGATATCCTTGCCACCCCGTATGCGCGGTCAGCACCTCTGGCCGGGCTTCGATAAAAGGGGAGCAGATAGACCACAGGACTAATTTTCTTGCGCTCAGTCCAGATGCTCCAACGCGACCGTGACAAGCAATGCAGTCCCGGTCGCGAACAGGATGATGCCCGAGACGCGGCTGATCCAGGCCAGATGACGCGGCTCGATCGAGCGGCGAAAGGTTCCGATACCCAGGCTCAGCGCCAGCCACCACAGGAAAGAGCCGATCCAAACCCCAAGGACCAGGATTGCGGCGCGAACGAGCGTTGCCTGCGTGCCGCCGAGGCCGAGAGCGGTGAAGATGGCGAGGAAAACCAGGATCGTCAGCGGATTGGTGACGGTCAGAGCAAAGGCGGAAGCAAAGTCGCGGAACAGGCTTTCCGGGTCGGATTGCTCGGCGATCTTGTCCTGCGGCTTGGAGAGCGAGGCGGAGCCCCCGGAATAGAGCAGATAAACGCCGCCGGCGGCGCGTAACCAGTCTTCCCAGCCGATGAGCCAGTTGGACACAAAGGTGAGGCCAAAGGCGGCGACGACCCCAAAGAGGGCGTCGGCGGTCGCGGCCCCAAGCCCCGATATCAATCCCGCCAGCCGGCCCTCGAAGATCGTCCGGCGCAGGCACAGGATGCCGACCGGGCCGACCGGGACGGCGATCACCGCGCCGATCACGATGCCTTTCAGAAAAAATACCAAAAGCATCTGGGGCCATCTCAGCGCAAACAGGATAACTCTCCGGGAATGGCCGCTGGGCCGCAATGCGGCGGCTTACCCCGACGGAAGGAGGGAGACGACGCCTGGCGTTGGGCAGGAGTGTGCTGCTAGCAAGACGACGAGATGATGGAGTCGGTGTTGCGCAGCGCGTGGCTCGATACACAAGGATTTCGCGAGATGATCGCGGAGACTGCTCGCCAGTTTAACTATCTCGATCCGCCTGACGGCAAGATCCACGAGTGCTAAGGATTTTGCATTTGTCCCCTGAAACGCCTGCCATCCTTGGGCCGCTGCCTGGGGCGACGGTCAAGCGCCGTCGTCGAGCGTGAACCCGATTTTGAGGGTGACCTGGTAGTGCGTCACCTTACCGTCTTCGACATGGCCGCGCGTCTGCACCACCTCAAACCAGCCGATCTGCCGCAGAGTGCGCGACGCATGGCCGACGGCGTTGTGGATCGCATCCTCGATGCTCTTCTCCGAAGAGCCAGCGATTTCGATGATTCTGTAAACGTGGTCCGGCATCGTTACCCTCCTTTTGGCGAAACCCGGCCGCCCTGGTGGATCAGACGCCATGGGAGGTCTCCCTTCTGGCGCACGGCGTCTCATTGGTTCAACGCTCCTTTTCGCTCATATGGGCCCAGCCATTTCCCTGTTGGTGCGATCAGCGGCCACCCCGCGGGGTGGCCGAAGCCGGTTTTAGCTAGACAATCAGATCATGCCCCAATAGGGCGGCACGCCGTAAAACTCGTCGATCCGGCTGCCGTAGGTCCGATCGGACCAGTTCGGCGTGTTGCTCGCCATATAGCTCGGCGCCTTCTCGAGGCGGCTGCGGTCGAGATCGATGACAAACCCGCCCTGGCGCGTATCGTATTTGAGTACCCTCCAGGGCAGCGGATGGTAGCTCTCGCCCATGCCGAGGAAACCGCCGAAAGACATGACGGCGTAGGCAACTTGCCCGGTGGACTTATCGACCATGAAATTGTGCACCGTGCCTAGACGCTCGCTCTGGCGATTATAGACGGCGGTTCCTTCGACCTTGTCGGAGGCAATGAGGCGATCCGTCTCCTCGATAGCGGTGCCGGCCGTGGTCGTGGCGGTTGCATAGGTATCCATCGTGTGCTCCTTATTGACATGGTTATAAAGTGTGAAGCCGAGTTCTGCCACCAGCCAGGCGGAGATGCGACACCGCCCGGCCGATGCACGGTCCTATTGACGCGGCGCCGTATTGGAGCCGGCACCCGAGCCCAGCTGGCCGCCTTGGACCGGTGAGGTCGACGACCCGGCGCCCGTATTCGGATTTTCCAGCTGGTAGGCTTGCGCCTGCTGGAGCTGGTCTTTCGTCAGGTCCAGGGTCAGGCGATTGTTGTCGGTCTTGATGTCGCTCAAGCGGACGGCAACATCCTTGCCGCCCATCCCCAGAAAGGCGCCGACATCGACGACCACTGACGCAACCCGACCATCCCGGTCGAGGATCAGGTCCTGGACCTTGCCGATGTCAACGTTTTGCACGGAATAGACGCTGCTGCCGATCATCTGGCTGGCGCGAATCTGATCGGGCTGAATGATGCCGCTGAGGGTGCTCGTGGCGGCTGTGTCTTGTGAAGCGGTTCCGGCCTGCGCATAGACGAGCGGCGCAGTGGCCAAGAGCAGAGCGGTGAATGCAGCGGTCATGTTGCGTTTGTACAAGTGATCCTCCAATTGTGGGATGCATCCCTGGGCCAGGGACGCATTGATTTCCGATTCCTCATTACGATGAGTGATTAAATGTTCTTAAGGCTGCGAAGCAAGCATCGGAATCTACTCAGACGGGGACCTCGTAGCATTTCAGCCTCGATTCTCAAGAATATTTTTTAAAGATAGGGCCGGTGAGCAGGCACTTGTCATTGGACCGTCATCGGCGCTCCCGTCTGCAGCGCGCGAGCATCCCACAACAGAGGATTTCCTTATTGAAATACTCCGGGGGCATGGCAAGGGCTGGCCCGTTGCAGAGTGCGAAGTGCCCATCGGCTCTACCATCTCGGCCGAGCCGGACCGGAGCCGCCGGGCGCGTGGCGAGACGCTCGACCAGTTTATTGAGTTCCGCGTAATGCCCGAAATTGATCTGCATCGCCGTCACGGCCTGCGGGACCGTCGCGCCGCAGTCCGCACGTCAATTAGCCTGACGATATCACCGAACTGCGAGCGCCCAAGCCGACATCGTCGCTCTGTGCCGTTCCGGTTGGGCTGCGGTGGCCTCGGAGGCCACTAACTAAAACGAATTCTTTCGAGGAGCGCCGCCGCGTAGTTTCCCTGAGGTCGGGGAGATCCTCCTTAAGTAGTTTCCGAGGCTATTTTGAGTTGATTTCTGGCCTACATAGATACCCGTAAGCGGGAGTAAACCAGATGAAATCCGGATCGTGATGAACTCAAAGTGGCCGCATGCCGGTTCTGATCGCTCTTCTCATTTTAGACTGACCGACGCTCTCCCGCTACCCCTTAATCTCCGGAGAAGGAGACCCAGATGAAATCGATTTTGATGCCAACGGCCTTCGCCCTTGTGCTAGCCGCCGGGTTGATTCCTGCGCCCGTTCAGGCTGCGGGGTGCTTGAAGGGCGCAGCGATCGGCGGGGTGGCGGGGCACCTTGCGGGTCACCACACTTTGTTAGGGCGGGTGCAGGCTGCGCCATTGGGCATCATGAGGCAAACAAGCACGCGCGCGAACGCGCCGACGAGGACCGAGCATCGGGCGGCACCAGTGGTAGCGGTTACAGCGACCCAGCTGCCAGCTCTCGCCAGTGATTGCCGCTTATGTTAAAGGAATGTTAGCGAGTTCAATTAAACTTTGTGTCCATTATCTGTCGCGATGCCGCGCGAGTTGGAGACTCGAGGCCAAATTTCACCAGCTCATCGAAGAGCAGATCCCGCGAATGAGACGCTATGTGCGGGCGCCGCCTCGCAACCGCACGGTGTCGACTATCTGGAGCTTTCGTTTCCAGCATCTCCATTTCTGTGATCATCTGTTCATGCGGTCTTTGAATGACGGCAATAGACAAACTCAGATTGCTCGCAAGCCGAAAGGCACCTGACCGCCCTTCGGCCGCTGTGCCAACCGATGTTGCGCCTGTCGATGAAGCTGATTTGCCGGTGCCGTCTGATATCAAGGCGGTGTTCCTGGGCGGACTGTTTCTTCTGGCCTTGCTCGCGGCCTGTTATGTGGCGGCGGAGATCGTGTTGCCGATCGTGCTTGCGTTCGTGCTCAGCCTCGTGCTGCAGCCGGCGATGCGAATGCTCGAGCGGCTCCATCTGCCGCGCGGGATTGCGGCCATGCTCATGATCCTGGTGGTGTTTGGCACGCTTGGCGGGTTGGGGGCGGCGCTGTCGGTACCGGCGACGAGTTGGGCGCAGAAGCTGCCTACCGGGATCCCAAAATTGGAGGAACGCCTGGGCTTTCTGAGTTGTCCGATTGCAGCCTTCGAAAAATTCACCGATCAAGCCCAGGGCTTAACTCAAGGCGACGGACCCAAGGCGGTACCTGTGACAGTGCAAGGCTCGGGGCTCTCCACTGAGCTGCTTAGCGGCACGCGCTCTTTCGCCAGCGGGCTGCTCGAAACGGTGCTTGTGCTCTTCTTCCTGCTCGTCAGCGGCGACACTTTCCTCCGACGCCTTGTCGAGATCCTGCCGCGATTCAAAGACAAGCGACAGGCGGTCGACATCTCGAAGCAGATCGAGAGCGACGTATCGGCCTACCTCTTTACGATTACGATCATGAACCTGGCCGTCGGCGTGGCAACCGGCGCGGTCATGACGCTTTGCGGCGTCGGCGATCCCCTGTTGTGGGGAACGGTTGCCTTTCTGCTCAACTATATTCCGATCCTGGGACCCATGACCGGTGTCGTGGTCTTTCTGCTCGTGGGCCTCTTGTCCAGCAGTTCGCTGTGGGGGGCATTTCTGCCGGCCGGACTGTACCTGCTCATTCATCTCGTCGAAGGCGAGACGGTGACGCCACTGCTGCTGGCGCGGCGCTTCACTATCAACCCGGTGCTGGTGATTCTCTCGCTGGTATTCTGGTACTGGATGTGGGGCGTGCCGGGGGCGATCCTGTCAACGCCGATGCTTGCAATCACCAAGATCATCTGCGACCGCATTCGCCCGTTGATGGCGTTCGGTCATTTCATGGAAGCGTAAAGGGCTCTTTGAATGGAGGCTCCTTCACTCGAAAGACGCTCTGACGGCTATCCTCGCCACGGACGTGCGCGGCGGCGCCATCGCCAAGGTGCTGAAGCGGTAGGACACGATATCATCGATGATGATAGAGCCGAGTCGCTGACCTTCGACCCTGGACGATGGAACGCCACATCCCTGCCGATGAGTAGTTTCCGAGCCTACCGGGCACGGACAATTGGCGATCATTTAGAGCGTATGAGCGCTCTATCAAACTGGCCCCGCAACCGGCTTTTACTCGCCCTGCCCTCCTCCGATCTCCAGCAGCTTATGCCGGAGCTTGAACAGATACCGTTGCGAACGCGGGCAGGTCCTGATGGATGCCGATAGTCCGCTCGACCATGTATTCTTCCCCGACAGCGGTGTCGTCTCGGTGGTGGCGGTCTATGCGGACGGCAGTATCATTGAGATGGCGACGATCGGTAGGGAGGGTTGCACGGGTGTGCAAGCCATCTTCGGTGCCGAGAACTCCTCCGTCCGGCTTCTCGTCCAGATCCCGGGGGCCGCAGCAAGGATGTCGAGCGCGGCTTTCACCCGGGCCATGGAGTCGATGCCGTCCTTCCGAGATCTGATGTACGCTTACATCCAAGCCTTTCTCGAGCAGGTCCTGGTATCGGTAGCGTGCAACGGCGCGCACAATCTCAAGCAGCGACTGGCGCGTTGGCTGCTGATGATGCGTGACCGCGGTGACGATGACGCACTGCAGATCACGCAGAGCCTGCTCGCCGAAATGCTGGGCGTCCAGAGGCCAACCGTCACCAATGCTGCCCGGGAGATGGAACATGCCGGTTTGATCGCGCGCGGCCGGCGGCAAGTCTCGATACTTGATCGGCAGGGCCTCGTCGCGGCATCTTGTGAATGCTATCGGTTGGTCCGGGCGCGCATCGCTTTTCACCTTCCCAAAACATACGCATAAAGAGCAAGCCCGCACCGGGTCGGTAATGTAGGTTACCGACAACATCCCCTCGGCGGGCGTACAATCGAGGCTGGCCGGAGGCTGATCTGCGCTCTCCAGCGAGGTTTAGATGTATCGCATGTCGGTTGCTGAACAACTTCTGTGTGCGATGCCGAAGGAACGTGCATTGCCATGAAAGGACAGAGTCCGCGACAAGCCGGAGCGGCTCGCTCACGCCCGAGCCGGCGTTCATCGCCGCGGCGCGGTGCGGCGCGTGCGGCTGATAGTTTCCCGGTCGTCGGGCTCGGCGCCTCGGCGGGCGGCCTTGATGCCTTCCGCAGGTTGCTCGCGCGCTCCCCGCCGGCACCGGCATGGCCTTCATTCTGATCCAGCATCTCGATCCGACCCATGCCAGCATGATGGTCGATCTGCTGGCTGGGCATACGCCGTTGACGGTCCAGCAGGCAGCGGACCGGATGCCGCTCGAACCCGAGCATGTCTATCTCATTCCGCCGGGCGCCTACCTCTCGATCCGCGAGGGCGCCCTGCGCCTCTCGGAACCGCGCGAGCGCCACGGCGCGCGCCTGCCGTTCGACTTCTTTCTGCGCTCGCTGGCCGAAGAACTGGGCGACCGCGCGATCTGCGTGATCCTCTCGGGAACCGGCAGCGACGGCAGCCTGGGGCTGAAGGCGGTCAAGGAGCAGGGCGGGCTCGTCATCGCGCAGGATCCGGACGAGGCCGAGTATGACGGCATGCCGCGCAGCGCGATCATGACCGGCGCCGTCGACCTCGTGCTCCCGGTCGCGAAGATTCCCGAAATCCTCGCCAAATACGGCCGGCGGAAGGGATTGGCGCCGGCCGATCATCCCGCGGATCGGTTGGCCGAAATCCTCAATCTTCTGCGCACTAAGACCTCGCACGATTTCGCGCTCTACAAGCCCGGCACATTGTCGCGCCGGATCGAGCGGCGCATGGCGCTGGCCGGCATCGACGACAGTGGCCGGTATCTCGACCTGCTGCGCGAGGACTCCGGATGAGCTCGAGCTCCTCGCCAAGGATCTGCTGATCAACGTCACCAGCTTCTTCCGCGACCCGAAGGCGTTCGAATTACTGGCGGAGGAGGTGATCCCCGATCTCGTCCGCCGGCACCCGCCAGACCGGCCGCTGCGGATCTGGGTCGCTGGGTGCAGCACCGGCGAGGAGACCTATTCCCTCGCCATGCTGTTTCTCGAGGAGATCTCGACCGCGAAGCGAAACATCAGGCTGCAGGTCTTCGCCTCCGATGTCGACGAGGATGCGGTCGCGCTCGCCCGCGAGGGACTCTATCCGAAATCGATCGCGGCGGATGTGTCGCCGGCGCGACTCGGCCCGCTTCTTTACCGAGGAGGAGCACGGCTATCGGATCGTGCCCGAGTTGCGCGGGGTGGTGGTCTTTACCGTGCAGGATGTATTGGCCGATCCGCCGTTCTCGCGCCTCGACCTGATCTCCTGTCGTAACCTGCTGATCTATTTGCGCCCCGAAGCGCAGCAGAAGGTTCTTCTGCTGTTCCATTTCGCCCTCAGCGAGGGCGGCATCCTGTTGCTCGGCGGCGCCGAGACGGTGGGTAACCTCGACGACCGGTTCGAGCCGATCTCCAAGGCGCAGCGGATCTATCGGCAGATCGGCCGCAGCCGGCCCGGGGAGGTCGATTTTCCGATCGGCTCGCGGCGGGGGCGCTCGAGCGATTTGGCCGGGAGGAACGCAGCGGGCGGCTGCGGGGCATCAGCGCCAGCGACCTCACGCAGCGGCTGTTGGTCGAGACCTATGCGCCGGCTTCGGTTCTGATCAATCGCAAATGCGAGTGCCTCTATTACTCGGGACCGACCGACCGCTATCTGCAGGTGGCGGCGGGCGAGCCCAGCCGCGATCTGCTCGCCATGGTGCGCGAGGGGCTGCGCAGCAAGCTCAGGGCGGTGGTCCAGCAGGCAAGCCGGGAGCACGCGCGCGCGACCGCTACGGGCGCGCAGGTGAGCCACGGCGGCAATGCCGGTCGCGGTCCGCATCGAGGTCCATCCGGTGCAGAGCGACGGCGAGGAGTTGCTGCTGGTCAGCTTCTTCGACGAACCCGAGCGCGAGCCAAAGCTGGGCCGGCCGGTCGAGCCGGCCGATGACCTCTCGCGGGTCGACCGAGCTCGAGCGCGAGCTCGACGCTACCCGCAAGGAGCTGGAGAGCGCCATTCACGACCTCGAGATCGCCAACGAGGAGCAGACGGCGATCAACGAAGAAGCGATGTCGGCGAACGAGGAGTTCCAGTCGACCAACGAGGAGCTGGTGACCTCGAAGGAGGAGCTGCAATCGCTCAATGAAGAGCTCACCGCGCTCAACAGCCAGCTTCAGGAGACGCTCGAACGCCAGCGCAGCACGTCGAACGATCTGCAGAACATCCTGGACAGCTCCGGGGTCGCGACCCTGTTCCTCGACAGCGAGCTCAACATCCGCTTCTTCACGCCGGCGGCCAAATCGCTGTTCCGGGTCATCGCCACCGACATCGGCCGGCCGCTCGCCGATCTGACCCCGCTTGTCGCCGACCGCGATCTGCTCGCCGATGCCCGCGCGGTGCTGACCAGCCTTGCGCCGCTCGGGCGCGAGATCGAAGCCGAAGACGGCGCCTGGTACGTCCGCCGCATCCTGCCCTACCGCACCCAGGACAATCGGATCGACGGGGTGGTCATCACCTTCGCCGACATCTCGGAGATGAAGGCGGCGGAGCGCGAGATCCGGGCGGCGCGCGCCTATTCCGACAGCATCATCGACACGATCCGCCAACCGCTGGTCGTGCTCGACGAGGAATTGCGGGTCGTCTCTGCCAACCGTTCCTTCTACCGGACTTTCGCGCTCGCGCGCCGAGGGAACCGTCGGCCGAATGCTGGGGCTCGCCGGCGACGGCCGCGTGGAAATTCCGGGACTGCGCGACTTCCTCGAGCGGGTCCAGGTCGAGCCCGCTCCCGTCGACGATTACGAGATCGAAATCGAGCTCCCGCTGCTCGGGCGGCGGCTTCTGCTGCTGAATGCCCGGGAGATCCGCGATGGGCCGCTGGGCGGACGGAAGATCCTGCTGGCGATCGACGACATCACCGAACGCAAGCAGGCGACCGAGGCGTTGGAGGCGGCCAAGCGGGAGGCCGAGCAGGCCAATCTCGGCAAGTCACGCTTTCTTGCCGCCGCCAGCCACGATCTGCGCCAGCCGTTGCAGACGATCAGCCTCCTGCACGAAATATTGGCGAAGAAGGTCGAGGACGAAGCCACCCTGCGGCTGGTCGGCAGGCTCGACGAGACGGTGAGCGCGATGTCGAGCATGCTCGACACGCTGCTCGACATCAACCAGCTCGAGGCCGGGATCGTCCGCCGCGAGATGGTCGATTTCCCGATCAATGCGCTGCTCGAGCAGCTGCGCACCCAGTTCACCTTTCACGCGACCGCGCATCGCCTCGGCTGGCGCGTTGTTCCGAGCAGCCTCAGCGTGCGCAGCGATCCGCGTCTGCTCGAGCAGATGATCCGCAATCTGCTCTCGAACGCGGTGAAATACACCAGAAAGGGCAAGATCCTGCTCGGCTGCCGGCGGCGCGGCGACAAGCTGCGCATCGAGGTCTGGGACACCGGGATCGGCATTCCCGAAGAGCAGCTTCAGGCGATTTTCGAGGAGTTTCATCAGCTCGACAATCCGGCGCGCGAGCGCAGCAAAGGCCTCGGTCTCGGTCTCGCCATCGTCGAGCGGCTGGCAGACCTGCTGGGCCATGCGGTCGATGTTCGATCCCGGCCGGGCAAGGGCTCGGTCTTCGCCGTCGAGGTGCCGCTCGGACAAGACGCGCCGCACTGGCGGCCTCAGTACCTCTGGCCCGAGGCGACAGAAAACAGACATCAGAGCGGCGCAATCCTTGTCGTCGAGGACGATCCGTCGGTGCGCGAGATGCTGGCGCTTCTGCTCGACGGCGAGGGTCACCGCACGACCCCCGTCGAGGATGGCAGAAAGGCGCTCGAATTGGTGGCGCAGGGGGCGGTGCGCCCGGACCTCGTCGTCGCCGACTACAATCTGCCGGACGGTCTGAACGGCCTGCAGGTCATCGCCCGCCTGCGGGAGACGCTCGGTCACAAGGTCCCGGCCATCATCCTGACCGGCGACATCTCGACCGAAACCTTGCGTGAGATCGCCCAAGGGGGCCACCTGCATCTGAACAAGCCGGTCAAGGGGAAGGACCTGATCGACCTGATCCGGCGGTGCCTCGCCGAGTCGCAACCGCCAGTGCAAGCAAGCGTCCGGAAGCCCGCCGAAGCCTCCCGCGATGGCCCGAGCGCGCGACCGTCTTCGTGGTCGACGATGACAGCGCGGTGCGCGAGGCGCTGCGCGATCTGCTCCGGCGAAGATGGCCGGACGGTCGAGATCTACGACAGTTCCGAGGCCTTCCTCGATGCCTATCAGCCCGGCGGCGAAGCGTGCCTCCTGGTCGATGCCCGGATGCCCGGCATGGGCGGGCTCGAACTGCTGCAGCGGCTCAAGAGAAATGGAAGTCGGCTGCCGGCCATCATGATCACCGGCCAGGGCGACGTGCCGATGGCGGTCGAGGCCATGAGGGCCGGGGCTGCGGATTTCATCGAGAAGCCGATCCGCCGAGACGAGCTGTTCGCCAGCATCGAGCGTGCCCTGGAGCAGATCCGGGATTCGGCCAAACTGTCGGTTCGCCAGGAGGTAGCAGCGATGCGCCTTGCCGGTCTGACCGCGCGCCAGCGCCAGATCATGGAGCTGGTGCTCGCCGGCCATCCCAGCAAGAACATTGCCGCCGACCTCGGCATCAGCCAGCGCACGGTCGAGAACCATCGCGCCGCGGTCATGAAGAAGACCGGCTCGCACTCGCTTTCGGCGCTGATCCGCTTGGCGCTCGCCGCCGATCCTGCCACCGCGCCGCAATCTCCCGGCTGACCGACGAGTGTGGCGTGGCGCGCCGAGAGGCGCGTTGGGCCGATCGGTGCTTGACCTCTCAGCACTCTAAATAAATACTAAGTAGATTCCGAGGCTAGTTCTGTAGTCATCTCACACCCAAATTTAGAGGGGAAAATTCCCACGCATGGTTTTGGAGGAAGTTGTGGAATTAATTCTGATTATCGTTGTCGTTCTCCTGCTCTTCGGGGGTGGTGGCTATTACGGATACCGCAGGCGATGGTAGCAAAGTTTGATATTTTCTAAATTCTGTATCAACCTGAGCAACCCTATGTGTGCACGTGAGGTGTGTTCGCACGCCTCATGCAATTATAACGTAATTGGAGAACAACACTATGAACATCTTTACTATAATTGGCGTAGTGGTCGTCGTAATTTTGGTCGCCGGCTACTTCGGTGTGCATGGCGCCCCCTTTTGATTTACGGTGATTGAGCACGCCTGGCGCTGGCGGGGCTGTCATTCCGGTTCGACGGCGGTTTTTTGCAAGCAGCGCAACACTTCGGCGACGCTCCAGGCTTGGGCGATGCAGCCGCGCGGCGTGAACGGCGGCTCGGCGTCGAAGACCTCGCTGATCGAGCCGATGCCGGCCTCGGCGAGATGCGGCTCGAAGCCGTCGAGGAAATGCCGCGCCGTCGCGCGATCATCGGGGTAGACCTTGAGCCAGGCATCGATGAACGGGCCGATCAGCCAAGCCCACACCGTGCCCTGGTGATAGGCGGCATCGCGGGCGCGCAGGTCGCCGAAATACCGCGGTTTGTAATCGGGCTCGCCCGGCGCCAGGGAGCGCAGCCCGACCGGCGTCACCAGCTTTTTATGCACGGCGGTAACGACCGCCTCCCAATATTCCCGGTCGAGGACCGGGTGCTCGAGCGCAATAGCGAAAATCTGGTTCGGTCGGAAAGCGGAATCGTCGCCATTCTCGCCATCGACGACGTCGTAGAGATAGCCGCCTGCCGCGTGCCAAAAGCGGCGATTGAAGGAATCGCGCGCCTTGTTCGCATGGGCTGCGAGCTCGTCGGCTTCCGGGTCCTGCGCTTCACGCAGCCAATCCGCCAGCAGGCGGAGCGCGTTGTACCAGAGCGCGTTGATCTCGACCGCCTTGCCGCGGCGCGGGGTCACCACCCAATCGCCGACTTTGGCATCCATCCAAGTCAGCGCATAACCCTCCGCCCCTTGGGTGAGGAGCCCGTCATGCGGGTCGACCTTGATGCCGAACCGGGTGCCCTCGAGATGATGCCGCTACGATGTCCTTCAAGATCGGCAGAAGGAGCTCCAAGGTCTCCTTGTCCTGGCAATGCTCGACATAGCGGTGCAGCGCGTGAAAGAACCACAGCGTCGCATCGGCCGTGTGGTAGAGGCCCTGATTTTGTCCTTCCGGGAACATGTTCGGGATGAGCCCGTCGCGCAGGTAGTGAGCAAAGGTGCGCAGGATCCAGCGTGCCTCGATCGCTCGCCCGGTCGTTAGAGTGAGTCCCTCGAGCGAGATCATCGTGTCCCGGCCCCAATCGGTGAACCAGTGATAGCCGGCGATCACGGTGCGTACTTCATCACCCTCGGCCCGCGCCCGGGCCCCGTCGGCAATGCGTCCCACCGGGGTAATGACGAAGGCGTCGGCCGCAAGGACGAGCTCGGCTGCGAACCCGATCTGCGCCGGCGTCGCCGCCATCCCGACGAGACGCCGGCGGCGCTCGCCTTCGAAGGTCAGCGCATCGTCGGGGCTCAGCGCCAGCACAGTATGCCAAGCCTCCGTCGCAGCGATCAGGGTCAGCGGGCAATCCTTGCGGATCTCTCCGGCAAAGTAGCCGGGGCTCCACAGCCAGCCTCGCGAATCGTAACCGCGCTGCGCCTCGATGTCGTAGAAGTGCTCGCGGCGTGAGCCGCCATCGGCGGTAAAGGTCGGGCCTTCTGAGTTCTCCACCGCCAGCCGCAAAATCGGCAGATCCGGCCCGGCGCTGATCTCGTATCGGTTGTCCCGGACAGTCAGCATATAGCCCGAGGAGAGCGCCTCGCTGAGCGGCGCCTCGAGCCGACGAAAGTTGATCAAGGGTCTGAGCCGCAGGCGGACGCGCCCGCCGTCGCCGAGCAGGCGAAAGGTGCAATGCACGATGTTTTGGCGCGAGGGCACGACAATCGACTTCTCGATGACGACGCCATCGAGCTCATAGCGCCAGCTCGGCAGGCCCATGTCCAACGTGAAATCGAGGAAGCGGCCTTGCTCTCGCAAATTCACGACGCTGCCGTCTGCGAGCTCGACGTCGACCTCGAGATCGTTGAGCACCACCATGCGGCCGAGCGGAGCCGGTTGGGCGGCGATCAGGAAGCCGTGGTAACGCCGGGTGATCGCCCCGGTCATCGTCGCCGAGGCGTAGCCGCCCAACCCGTTCTCCACGAGCCATTCGCGCGGAGCCTCCAGGGGCAGATTTTCGGCGCGGATGAGCCGAAGCGGGTCAACCATTGGCTTTTTGGAGATGGAAGACGTTCTTCGCCTCGGGGACCGTGACTGAGCAGCCGGGGATGAGGACGGTGGCGCTCTGGCCCGAGATGAGCCAATCCCCCGCGGCATCCTGCGCCGGACTTCCTGAACCACCGTAAAGCGGGGCTTCGCTAGACCATAGGAGCCGCCAGGCCTGGCCCTCGACCGGTGCCAGCAGCGGCTCGGGCGCGGGGCCGAGCAGGAGGTCGCGGCCGAGATTGACAATCAGCAGCCGGTCGGCGCCACTCTTCGAGAAGAAGCGCAGCATCCAAGCCTCATCCGTGAGTGCGGCGCCATCGATCTGGCATGGCCGCTGTCCAAGCACAAGGTCCGTGCGCCGTAGCTCCAGAAGATCGCGATGCAGGGCATAGATTGAAGCATGCCGCTGCCGCTCGCCGAGATCGAGCACCGATCGGCGAAACGTGTCGATGTCACCGGGATCGGCCAGCTCAGCCCGCATTTCGCTCGTCGCGAGACTGGGAAATTGTGCGAGGGAGAGACGTCGCCCTTCGCGGACATCGTGCGACAGCTCGATCTCATGATCGGCAAAAAAGAAGAACGGGGTCGACGCGCCGAATTCCTGCCCCTGGAACAGCATCGGAATGCCCGGCATCAGCAATAAATAAGCGGTCATCGCCCGAAGCCGGCCAGGGCTCGTCAACGCGTGACAGCGTTCTCCGGTGCCGGAATTGGCGACCTGGTCGGGTTCTGCAGAAAGACAACAAAACATTCCGCCAGAAGATCGAGGGTCGGCGTACCGCGCGCTTTCCGCTGCCATTGGTAGCGCTGCCCCTGATAGAGGAAGCCGTGTTTGGCGGCAGCGACGAACTCGCCCGGGCGACCCCGATAGTCGGAATAGTAGGCCTCGTGATGTCCGGTCAGCGCCACCATGGCGCTGTGATGGAAGTCGTCGTTCCACAATGCGTCGAGCCCGTATCCGCCCCGCTCGGCCGGGCGCACCAGCTTGGCGTGTTGCGGCTCGTTCTCAGCGACGACAAAGGTGATTCTGTCGCGCGCCGCCGAGCGCACCTGCCGAACGATGGCGGCGAGAATATGATCTTCCGATCGATCGAAAATTGCCTGCGTCGCGTCGAGCCGCAGCCCGTCGAGATGATACTCGTCGATCCAATAGCCGGCATTGGCGACAAAAAACTCGCGCACTGGGCCAGAATCGGGACCGTCGAAATTAATCCCCTCACCCCAGTCGTTGTCGTGACGGTCAGTGAAATAAGCCGCGGAGAACAATTTAAGATAGTTTCCGTCTGGACCGAAATGGTTATAGACGACGTCAAGGATGACGGCGATCCCGAGGGCATGAGCACGGTCGACGAAGCGGCGGAAATCAACCGGCTGTCCGTAAAGCCGGCTTGGGGCGAAGAGATCGACGCCGTCATACCCCCAACCGAACCGGCCTGGGAATTCCGCCACAGGCATAATTTCAAGACAGGTGATACCGAGTTCGGCGAGAGCCGGCAGCTCATGTGAGGCGGCTTTCCAGGTCCCCTCCGGGGTGAAGGTGCCGACATGCATCTCGTAGATGACGAGTTGCTCGCGCGCGATTCCGTGCCAAGAACCATCAGTCCAAGCGAAGTCCCCGGGATCGACGATTTCCGAAGGTCCGTGCGGTCCTTCCGGTTGACATCTCGATGCCGGGTCGGGCAGTGCCGCTTCACCGCGGTCGAGACGGAAACGATAGCGCATGCCGGCTCGCGCCGGCACCCTCCACAGGGAGAAGTAGCCGTCGGGCTCGGATTGCAGCGCCGCCGGTTCGAGGCCTTCGATCTCGACGACAATCTCTCGGCATCGCGGCGCCCACACCCGGAAATGGACGCCACCGCCGGACTGCGGTTCGGCACCAATCGGCAGATGCCGGACGGGCGCGCCTGCGATCGAGACCGGGTGTATCGAAGAAGAGAGGTTGGTCGGAAGTCATGGTTTGCTATCGTTTCCCGTAATGTCGACACACTCGTCAACACCCGCATCTGCGCACTCATCCCAACGGTAGCACCTTTTGATTGAATAAGATGATTGAAATGAGAGGCCAGTTTCTACCCGAGCCGCTTCGGCCTGCTTATTATTTGGGACTTCGACAGGCGGTCAAATGTCTCCGGCCATTCGAGATGGGAAAAAACAACGGCGAGGAGGCGACGTAGCTCAGCCTTTGGCAGAAATCTGGTAGTCAGAATGCAACAGATGATGCCGTTGGGATTTGAGGGGTTCCTGATATTTGATCGTGCCTCAATACGAAATATCGCGTTCTAGTCACTAATTTCAGTGAGCTTATCCTTCGCCTTTTCGATTCCTCCTTTCCGTGGCTTGAAGCCGGCTTCAACCCCTTGCAGCAGCGCGCCTTATGTATTCCGCCCCTGGTCGGCAATTCGGGGGAAATCTTTCATTTTGGTCAAGCTCTGCTTCAGTGAAAAATCTTTGAAGGGTTAGGCAGTTTATTACGGCAGTTTTCGTGACCCGGATCAGTTGTCAATTTCAGCTGAACTGCGGTGTGTTGTGAGTTTTGGGTGTTTTGGATTAGAAATACCATCAAGAATGTGATGATGGTCGGCTTGTATTGATGACGAGCTGCCAAGTGTCAGAGTAACTGGAATACAGGTCGGCAAATTGCCCACGCGAAAATAAAATTATATTAAAAACTCAAATACCAAAAGTCAGCGGCCGGCCGCATTGTCTTGATGCCCATTGGGCCGTCTGCGAAAGAAACATTTCGAATACGACATATCACTGAAAACAAATACGCTGTAGTAAGCATTGTCCGCTACGACACGATCTCATGTGGGTGAATCCGTCCAATGCGTATTTACGGCAATGTTCGAGATAGGCCGCCTCGTGGCTGGCCACCAGCTCGACGATGCTCGACCACAACCAATTGGGCGCGTCCAGATTTGCCGAGCGATTGCGGCCGAGCTCGTCACGCCATTTCGCGCGCGTCACGACGTCCATCTGACGGGCATGCGCCTTCCCGACCACCATCGCCAGGTAACGGGCGGCCTTCATTGCCTCTTCACGACTGATCTGGTCGATTTCGAGCTTGAGGTCCTCGGGCAGGAGCTCGCGCATGAAGATGGCGCGGTCGAGGAAAGTCGCGCCCAGCATGCGGTCGCCGAGCGCCGGCGACAAGTGCCGAGCGCCCTCGACGACGCGCATCCCATGGTCCGCCGGCATCGCGGCCTCGGAATGGCGCGGCGCCGCCGCCTGCACCGCCTCCTTGATGTCGATCAGACAGAGGCCGCCTTCTTTTGTGCGGCTTTTGCCAACTCCGAGCAATACCGCAAAGCGCAGCCGTCCGAGGGAGCTGCACCCTTTCATCCAGTAGGCGGCATCGAGCACTTCGACGCTCGCGTCGTTTTCGCGCGAGCGCAATGCCGTAACCAGCAGACGCACGTCCTCGGTCGCAAAAATGCGTTCTATCTCGTGCCTCTCGTCCTCGCTGATCGGCCAGAACTGCTTGCCCAGCGGGATCGTCGGGCTCGTATCTTCGAGACGCTCTTTCGCTAGATGCTCCCAGGTGCGTCCGACTGCCTGACGCATGACGACGCGGACGCATTCCGGACGCCGGCTGCGCAGATCCGGGTCTTTGTCGGCGAGCGCCTCCTCGTAGCCATCCACCATCTGCTCGAGCATCTTGGCGGTGGTCACCCCCGGCAGGTCCGAGCCGCGCGCCGCCGTCGCCAGCGACAATCCGAGGCGGATCAGATCGTGCGCGGGATTGCCGATGACGGTCTGATCGAGATCGCGGATCTCGATATCGATCTGGCCGTCGGTATCGGCCATGGGACCCAGATTGCCGACATGGCAATCGCCGCAAATCCAAATCGGCGGGCCTTGCGGCACCTTGCTGCTGTCCGAGGCGGCGAGCCACTCGTAGAACTTTAGAGTGTTTCCTCGGACATAAGCATGCGCAGACCCAGCCATCTTCAGATTGCGGGATTGCCGAAGCGCGGCGTCCCGCTCGGAAATCGATCTGGTCTGCGGCGAGGCCTTTGCCATGCAATCCCCTAACAGCCCTGGAAGGCCTCAAAGATTGAGGTTCGCTGACGGCATTCCCGAACCTCAACCCTGGCTCGTCGGCTCAGTTAAACCCCGCCCCCGATATAGCGGTCGCGCTCCGCGGCGACCTGCTCGGGAGTGTAAGGCGGCGCGCTTTCGTCGAACGTAGTCCAGCCGCTTTCGCGATAAACGGCGCGACGAACGGTTGGGTCGACCCATTTGTGATGTTGCAGGATCTCCCGGGCCACCGGGGCACGGGCATCATCGACCCGAGCGGTGACGAGGGTCCCGCCGCGGCGCACGCCTTCGGCATAAAAGTTCGCATCATGTTCGGGGACGCCGGCCCCGGTCAGCGAGCCGACAATTCCACCGGCCGCACCGCCCACGACAGCTCCGCCCGACGGCACCGACGGCAGTGGCAACCAGCCAGCCACCCGCCACCACCGGTCCGACACCGGGAATTGCCAACAGGCCAAGACCGGTCAACAGACCGCCAACACCGCCTACCGCAGCTCCGATGCCGGCGCCCGTCCCGGCGTCCGCGGCAGCGTTGGTCGGATGATCCTTGTCATATCGGTGGTCGACGTTGTTCGAGACCAGGCTGATGTCGCCGTGCGGGATGCCGGATGCCTCGAGGTCATTCACCGCAGAAACCGCGGCGTCATAGGTGTCGTAAAGGGCGGTGACTGTCTGTGTCATAACATTCCTCGTTCGATGAAATAACTTGCAAGCGTCCTTACGACGAAATTACTTCGGGACGACGTTCCCTTGATAATCGAGCGCCACCGGGATGTCAGCGCTTCCATTGTTCGCTTTGCCTCTCCAGATCCCGTCTTTGTCTTTGACCAGACCGGAAATATTTGTGTAACCGGCGTTTGCAATGCGAGATTTCGCCTGAGCCTCGGTGAAGCTGTTGGCGCCGACGGCAGGGGCGCCTGGATTGTCCGTGGTTGCAATGGCAGGGGTGCTGGGGTGAGGGTTTGCCTCTGCCGGCGTGCTTTGTGCAACAGCGCCATGCCCGAGAACACCCGTCATCACGGTGATGGCGGTTGCAGCCAAAAAGCGTTTCATGACAAGTTCCTAGATTAATTGATTACATGATTTCAACAATTTCGGCTACTTTTCGTTCCACAAAATCGACAAGCTGTGTGGATTAAATCCCGCATCACTATTTGTTTAGATTGTCGGTCATCTACTGCCAGCGGCGTTCGCGTTGAAATTGCTCCTTTCCAAAGAAGCCCGCCTGACGGTGACTAACCCGAAGAAACCGCCGATCCTCACCCGCTTCGAACACGCCGTTGCGGCGTCGCGTTTCAGGACGCCGCTGCTACGGGCTCGACCGCAGAGGGTCGCAGTCCGGTTGCCAAATGGGGGGCCGCAGCTTGGCTCGCAGCAGCGGCTACCTGCGCGACCGCTTGCTGCAAAAACGTCGCGATCAGGTCCGCACCGGTTTTGGCTAGGGCATTGCGCTCATCGGCCTCCTCCGACTTTAAGGTCCAGAAGCCGCCGACGATCATCGCCTTCGGCAATTTGCGCCGCAATCGGCGGACGAGGTAGTGCGGGTTAGTAAAGCTGCCGGGTTCAAGGTAGCAGAGATAGGCCATCTGCACGCCGGTCGCATCGAGTGCAAAAAGGTTGGGGGGCGATACCGCTGCCGACGGCACCACGCGGGCTCCAATCCCATGTTTCTGCAGCAATTGCGCCAGCATTGCCGCCGATGCCTCGTCGAGCGAGCCGCGCCCGGCCACGCACAACACTGGTGTCCCCTGCCAGCTCGGCGCCAGCTCCGCCGCGGAAAGAAACGGCGATGGCGCCGCTTCATCGCTCGCACCGGACCCAGCAGGTGGAACGTCGTCATGGTCGGAAAGATTATCGATGACCGCGTCGACGGCTTCCTTGACCCTTACCCGATGATCATGATCGAGCGTGCCCCGGTTGACGTCCAACTGCGCCAATGCCAGGCCGCGGATCGCAATTTGGTCGTAATAGGCCGACAATGAGTGTTCCTTGAGGAACTCTTCGGCCAGATGCGAGGCCTCGTCGGGGTCGTCGGCGAGAATGCGCTGATAAAAGCTTTCCTCCGGCGCCAATGCCGGCTGGTCGCCGAGCAACACCTCCAGAAACTGCAAATGCTCGACATGCCGCCCCAGGACAACGAGGCACATGGTGAGCGGGGTCGACAGCAGCAGGCCGATCGGCCCCCACAGCAAAGTCCAGAAAGCGGCGGCCACGATGACTGCGATGCCGGAAAGTCCGGTGCTATGGCCATAGAGCCAAGGCTCGATCGCCTGGCCGGCAGTAAGTTCGACCACTACGAACAAACCTGCGGTCCACAACAGCATCGACCAGCCGGGATCGACGGCAAGTGCCACGATCATCGGAAGCGCCGCGGCGATGATCGGACCGATATAGGGAATAAAGCGCAGCAGCATCCCGAGGATGCCCCAGAGCCCTGGGTTCGGGACGCCGATAAACCACAATCCGCTACCGACCAACACGCCGAAACTGGCGTTGACTGCTGTCTGTGCCAACAGATAGCGGCTAAGGCGTCTGGCGGCATCGTCCAGCGCCACGGTTGTGCGCCGAAGATCGCCGGCCCCGGCGAGCCGGATAAACCGATCGCGCAGATCTTCGCGCTGGAGCAGAAAGAAGATGACGAAAACGACAACGATACCCGCCGTGACCAGGGGTTGAAGCAGAGGGGCGGCAACCCCGTAAATGAGCTGCATTGGCGTCGCTGCGGATTGGCGGACCTCGACCGGAATCGGGTTTTGCGGCTGAACGCTCGACGGAGCGGCAGCAGGCTGATTCGCTGCGGTTTTGTCGCCGGTCTCGGGCTTCTCAATTTCCTTGCCGAGATTTTTCACCATCTTCGAGGTTCGGTCGACGATCCCACCCCCACCTGTCGAAGCCCGCAGCGAGTGAATTTTTCGCGCGACGTTAGTCTGATATTCCGGCAAATCCCCTGCCAGGTGCGCGAGCTGGGTCCCGAGGAATGTGCCGATGACGCCGATTATTGAGAAAGCGAGTAGGACGGCCACAATTACCGCCGGCACCCGACCGAGATGCCAACGGCGCAACAGCAAAACCAGCGGCCCGAGCGCGAAACTCAGCAGGATCGCGAGTGCCACAGGAACAAAAACTTCCCGCCCAAAATAGAGGCTTGCAACGATGACGACTGCAACCGCCAAGGTCCCAAGGCTGGTTGGGGGCGTCCCGGAGGTCCGGATCTCCACCCGATCAGCGCCGCCGATCCCAGGCGAAGCATCATTTGCCATGATCGGCAACCTCACTCAGATCAGCGTGCCCGGCCCGCTTCAGGCACGCGCCGGTTTGGTGGATTACGCTATCAGCCTGCGCCGCTGTTTTCGCCGACCGGCTCTCCTTGTTCGAGCGTGTGGCCGATGAAGGTGCGCGTCTCCGGCGCGGGTATGCCGCTCGTCTTGTATTCAGCCAGAATCGCCCCTTTCCGCGTCTTCAAGCGGTTACCGAGCTCGTCCATATCGAGACCAGCAGCCCGGGCTTGGGAGAAGATTCCGTCCGAGCGCCGTTCCTCCTCGTGAACGTGGTGCTCTATCTGTTCGGACAACACCTTGACCTTGGCGTTGTAGAATTCCTCATTTGGCGCGCTGGCGAGGAGCTCGGCGATAAGCACCTTGCCGCCGTCGTGCTCGACATACCCCTCATTCAGCAAGCCGTCTTCGACCTGTCCCCGGCAGGCCGGATAGAAGATTTCCTCCTCGATCACCGTATGCGCGCTGAGTTCGGTGCAAATCTGCCGGACCAGGGTCTGTTTGTTGGCCGCGCCTTTGGCGGCTTCGAACTTGGCGAATAAATCCTCGACCCTTCGATGGTCTGCTTTCAGCAGGGCGATGGCGTCCGGTTGATTTTGGCTAGGCATCACGGCTCCTTTGGAAATCAGCAGTTTCGGACGTTTCGCGCTCTCCACGGCCGATCGACCGGGACACCGCACGGTCAGCGCCCCGAATTGGAGTTGGCCTGGCCGTCGTTGCTCGAGCCTTGCAGCTGTTGCTGGTTCTTTTCCTGCGTGTGCTTGTTCGCCTCATGATGACCGATGACGCAGCCGACACCGGCGCCAAGAGCCGCGTGATGCCCGGCGAGATGCCCGGCGGCTCCACCTACGGCAGCGCCCTTCAGGCAGCCGGCCGCTTGGACGGGCGCGGCGACCCAGCCCGCCATTAAAAAGGCGACGGCGGCCGCCAATAACCTGAATTTCATTTGAATTTCCCTTCGGGACACGCACGGGTGGTGCGTGGAAGATCATCAACGCCGTGGCACGCCATCAGGTTCCACCTGGTTCCCGTCGGCTTCCCCGCCACTTGGCGTCGTCTGGTTAATGCACTCGACACTCAGTTCAAGTCGACCAGTATCCGCCAGGGCTCGTCTCGGTGCCGGCCTCCGAGCGCGGCCGCGGCCGCCGCGATAAATGCGCCGATCAGCATCGATACGCCGGTAAAGATCGACAGATACGCGCCGGCCTTTCGGACCGCGTCCGCATCAGCCTTGGCCCGTGCCGTCACTTCGTCGAACTCGCTTCTCGGCATCGGCCTGTGAAAGCCCGGCGCCCGCCGCCACGAGTTGAGTAAGATAGGCCTTGTCATCCGGAACATAGTCCTTTTTCACACCGGTCGCAAAAATGCGGGTGGCCTCGGCCCAAATCTCCGGGTTAGCTGCAATCGTGGTCGGGTGGTTCGAGCGAAACAGCATGTCCACATAATAGGCCGATGGATCTGCGCCACTCGCCCCTTGGCTCGCGCCGGCAGAGGCTCCCGATGCATTCGTTCCGGCTACATGATTCCCGCCGCCAACCAGCGATGACGCCGCCGACGCAAGAACGGCCGCGCCGATAACCGCAGCAACGGCCCACGCCAAAAAGCCGTTGGCAGTGTCGCGAAAGAAAACTTCATGAGTGTGCACGCCGGCCCATTTAGTCCGCAGCCGGCCGGTCAGATAACCGCCTAAGGCGGCAGAGACCCATTGGACGATGATCAGCCATATCGCGGCCATTATGGTGAAGGTCGTCGCCGAGAGTCCGGAATTGGGCCAAGGCGACACCGAAGCCAGACCGAAACCAGAGCCTAGAGCAAGAAGGATCAGAGCCAGAGCGGCAGCTGCAAACGCCCCGCCCAGGATCGCGGGCCAGGCAATGCCAGAGGCCGCGATCTCCAGGGTGCGGCCCGCGACGCCGCGACCGGCAATTTCGCCACGACTAATTATAGGAGCGTCTACCATTTCCGTTCTCCGCTCGTGAATTGTTCGATCAGTGCCAGATCAGCGCGAGCAGGATGATTATCGGAATAGGTACCCCCAATAACCAAAGCAGGATGCCTCGACCCATGATTTCCTCCCGTAATACGGCGCACGAACGCGCCGTGTTGTATCCGCTTTAGATTGCGTAACTTTCCGGCGGCATAGGGCGCCGCCGGAGGCTCCGACAATTACCTCTTCGCCGCGTCGCGGATGGCGTCCTTGGCGCCGCCCACAGCATTTTGAACTTTCCCAGCCGCTTTCTCCGCCGCCCCTTCGGCCTGGGTCTTGGCGTCGCCGGTCACCTTGCCGACGGCTTCCTTGACGGCGCCTTTGACCTGATGAGCGGCACCGGCGACTCGATCTTTGTCCATGGCTATTCTCCTGGCTGGTGTCTCCGTTAACACTAGTTCGGCGAAAAAAGTTCGGAGAGTCCAGTTATATTCTCAGTTGATCATGTTGCAGACCAACGTGATACGGTTATTGTTTGTACAAATCCAATTTCCTAAGGGAGCACCCAACGTCTCACCTTTAGGGAGCACCCAACGTCTCAGGTCGACACCGCCGAGCGAAGGGCGAACAAGAGAACCGATCGGCCGGTCGCGCCGTATTGGTCGCCGGTCGCGAAACTTTTCGGTTCTACATCTTCGACGAGATTGGTGTCGATCAGCAGCGACCACTTGCCGCCGCCCGCCGTCTCCGGGAGAGAGAATTCATTCAATACCAGCAGCAATGTCGCATCCTCTCCGCGCGGCGCCGGATACCGGTCGGCTGCGCCCGGCCATCCATCAGCTTGCCAAAGCAATGCATCCTCGGGACGCGTCTCCGTGCCCGGAGGCATTGATCCAGGTTACGTTCTTGAGGCCGAGCTCTTCGTTGAACTCGCCGGTTAGAAACCGGCTGCGACGCAGAATCGGGTAATGACGGCGCAGCTCGGTTAGCCGCCGGACGAAGCCGATTAGTGATCGGCCCTCTTCCTCGATATCCCAATCGAGCCAAATGATTTCGCTGTCTTGGCAATAGGCGTTGTTGTTGCCGCGCTGAGTCCGGCCAAACTCGTCTCCGGCGAGCAGCATCGGAGTGCCCTGCGATAGCAGCAAGGTGGCGAGGAGATTCTTGATCTGGCGTCGGCGCAGCGTAGGCCGATCGCTCGCCCCAACTCAGTCGCGATGCGGTCGGGTCGATCGCGGCGATCAGTAGCGTCGGCAGAGCGTGGGCACGCCGGGAAAGGCGCAGCACTAATTGAGCAGCGCCCGAAGCTCGCGAATGTGGTGCACCACGTGATCGAGATGGTAGGGCTTTGGGATGAACCGGCTCCCTTCAGGCATCGCCCCTGCGTCCACGTTGCCGCGTCCCGACGCCACCAATAAGCCGATGCTGGGCCAATGCCGGCGGACGTGATGCGCCAGCACTAATCCGTCCATCGGACCGGGCATGTGCACATCGGTAAAGACGACATGAACGCGGACCGCCTCACGTTCCAAAATAGCGAGCGCCTCACCGGCATGACCGGCTTCGATTACCTCAAAATCCGACGCCTCCAAAGCGCTGACCACCGGAAGGCGGATCATTATCTCATCTTCCACGACGATAACGCGGGGCGGCGACATTGGGGCCATGGAAGTAACACAGCCTGGAATGCTAGCGGTTCCCAACATCGGCAAAAGGGTTCGGTCGCCGGCAGCGACCCGCCTCGAACACGATAACCACGACGCGCCCCGTAGCCGCGAAGAGCAGAGTTCACCGAAAGGCCGTCCGGATCCGGCCTCCCTAATATCACGTAGGCGCGGGCCAATCACGGAACCCTGCAAACTCGCCGAGGTTTCTCAATTTGAAGGATATGTCGCTCTTGCCGAAAGCTTTCCGCCGTGACGCGAACGCAGACAAGGCTCCTGACGATCGGCATACCCCATCCGGCGGCATCGATCATTGATTTGAACGCGCGCCATCCCTTCGAGTTGCCGGTTGGGAATGATAACGAAGACCTTGTCTGCGGTGCCTGCGGCACCGTTGTGCTGGCGGGTTGGTCTCGATCCTCCACCGCCGAACGCTTAGTCGTCGACAGCCAAATGTTAATCAGGTGCGGGAGCTGCCGGACATACAACGTCGTACCGACGGCAAGGTTGGCTGAGAGCCGCGAGAGGCCCTGGCCATGGTCCATAATCGGCTGAAGGGCCTCTACATACGTAACTCATCAGCCGATGCAGCCGCGGAATGCGAGTTTGGAACCCCGCCGACGGCAATTACCCGCCTCGCGACATCGTCGTGATTTGCCATTTCCGATACCGAACCAACTCTGGAATGTCGGCGGCAACCTTGAAACACGTCCACGCGCCGTTTTTTGCGACGATGGCAGAGGATACGGTGATGAAAGTTCGGGGATTTGAGCAATGTGTTCTGCAGCTTGAGAGCCGTCCCTGCTGTCAACCCCAATATCTGCGAACCACTCTCGGACTACCATCGGCGACGAGACCGCCGCCCGCAATTGGGTGCATTTGAGCGTATGAGCGCTTCATCGAATTGGCCCCGCAATCGGCTGTTACTCGCCCTGCCATCCTCCGATCTCCAGCAACTTCTGCCGGAGCTTGAGCAGATTCGGTGCGACCGCGCACAGGTCCTAATGGACGCTGATAGTTCGCTCGACCATGTATTCTTCCCCGACAGCGGTGTCGTCTCGGCTGTAGCGGTTTATGCGGACGGCAGTATCATCGAAATGGCAACGATCGGTCGGGAGGGTTGTACTGCTGTCCAAGCCGTTCTGGGCGCCGAGAGTTCCTCTATCCGGCTCCTCGTCCAGCTCCCCGGGGGTGCGGCAAAGATGTCGCGCACGGCATTCACACAGTCGATGGAGGCGATGCCTTCCTTCCGAAGCCTGATGTACGCTTACGTCCAAGCCTTTCTTGAGCAGGTCCTGGTGTCGGTAGCGTGCAACGGGGCGCACAGCCTAAAACAGCGGCTCGCACGCTGGCTGCTCACAATGCGTGACCGCAGCGACGATGACGCGCTACAGATCACGCAGAACTTGCTCGCTGAGATGCTGGGGGTCCACCGGCCAACCATCACGAATGCTGTCCGGGAGCTGGAACATACCGGCTTGATTGCGCGCGGCCGACGGGAAGTCACAATACTTGATCGGCAGGGCCTCATCGCGGCATCTTGCGAATGCTATCAGCTGGTCCGAACACGGATCGCTTCTCACCTCCCCAAAACATACGCTTAAAACGCGAGTTGCCATCGGTTTGGTAATAAACATTACCGACAACACCCCTCGACGGGCTCACAATCGAGGTAGGCAGGGCTGACGTCAGCCCGCTGGGAGGGGCTAGCCGCGGGTGGTCGGAATATGGGCCAGTTGAAGCACATTCTCGTCGTCGATGATAATGGTGACGTTCGAGATGTGATTGTCGACACCCTTCAGGAACAGCGCTTTCGCGTTAGCACCGCGTCCAGCGGTTCCACAATGCGTGATTTCCTTGATACCGGGGATATGGTCGATTGCATCATCCTCGATGCCCTGATGCCGGGCGAGGCAAGTGCTTCATTGGCGCTTCATCTGAAGGAGAGAGGAATCCCGGTTGTCATGATTTCCGGAAGCCCCGAAGCCGTGAAGTATGCTGAAGATAACCGCCTGCAACTCCTGCCAAAACCTTTTCGCTCACACGAGCTTTATAGTGCCGTCAACATGGCGCTCGCCAGCGGTGAGTTTGGACAGCGATTGCAAGGTGGCGGCTGATGCTAGAAAGAAGGCGAGGGAGCGACAATGCCCAGTTGGTACGTGTCTTATCGGGCCGGAGCCGGCACCGTTATGAGCTTAGCCAAGAGCAGGGACGAGGCGATCAGCGCCGCATGCGATCTGTTGGATCGAAAGATCAACGTTCAGGAAATCGGCCCACTTCTCGGAATTCGCGATCCCGGCGCCATCATCGATTCTGTCGAAATCCGTAAGCTACACATGGCGCGTTGCCGGAAGCCGGCGAACGGCCAGCCGGAGTTTCTGCCGTGACGGCGAGATCGCTGCGCCCAGCAATGAATGGCACCAGCACGATCTGATTGCCGGTACGGTTGAAGCTGCGTCTGCGCAGGAAGAAAGCTCGCGATCACCTCGGCCCTATCTGGAAAGAATTGGCCCCTGGCTTTCTCCGAGAGGTTCCGCGCTTACTATGTGTGCAACCAACGGGATGACAATGCGAGATTGAAACGCCAGGCTTGCGGCTCGATCAAATCGTTTACGGCGAGCGACGAGGCGGCCACGGCGCTCGGATTGAACCTAATGGTTTGCCACGGTGTTGTTTGTCAACGGCACCGTCAGTGCGTGCCGCGGAGGAGACGCGAATGAAATTCATGCTATTGCCGACAGCCCTTGCCTTATCGATAGCCGCCGGCTGGGTTGCGGCTCCGGCCCAAGCGGCGGGCTGCCTGAAGGGGGCAGCGGCCGGTGGCGTCGCCGGGCATGTCGCGGGACATCACGGCGTTCTGGGCGCCGGGGCTGGCTGCGTTATTGGCCATCATGAGGCGACGAAGCACGCTAAGGAGAATGCCCAGCAACAGCAGTCGGGTTCGAGCAGCGACGGCCAGGCCAACTCGAATTCGGGGCACTGACTTGCACAGATTTGAGGGCGGGAAAAGACGACGTCTGGCCCGCAACCGGTCGTGATCGGCGGCCGTTAATTAGCTGGCTGCTCGGGTCGACGTACGACAACCCGGTCCATGTATCGTCACCTGGAGACCAGCAATAGGTTCCAGGTCCGATGCAAGGGAGGAACGATGCTAGGAACAGTCCTTCTGATAATCTTAATCCTGTTGCTGATCGGCGCGCTCCCAAGATGGGGGTACAGCGCCGGATGGGGGTATTATCCTAGCGGCGGGATTGGGCTTGTGCTCTTGATCATTATTATCCTGTTGCTGCTCGGCTACGTCTAACACTGCCATCGCTTCCATAGTACGCGGGTTTCGGAAGCAATGACGCTGGTAACAATCGCGATCCCGTAGCCGTCCGGTGCACCCGTTCCGCACATTGCCGGGATTTGCGAACGTCGGAGCCAAAGATGCTCGGCGTTACGAGGGCGAGTTGCCGCCTGGTGCGTCCGGCAGTCGGCGCTCCAGCGCATCAACCAGGTGCTCGACCGCAACATGTCGCCCCAACTCGCGGCTGTCGGCGTCGGGGTGATGATCGATCCCGACATGGAGGTTTAGCCGATCCAGCATCTGAATGATCTGAGTTGCCTTTCGCTGGGTCAACAGGTTGACTTGCAGGTCAAGATGATCCCGGCGATTGGCGATCACGCTCATTCGGTTCTGCTTCATCAGCACGAACGCCGCCAGCAATACCGCTTCCAGCGAAGTAATCGACGATAACAGCGGTACGGGAAGGGGTCGAAAGGCTTGATCCCAGGGATCTTTCCCGCATTCACAACGATCCAGCCGACACAGGCAACAAGTTGCCATCCAACAAAGGCAACAGTTCCGACAAAGCCACCGATCGCATCAGTGACGGCCTCGCGACCGGTACGTCGCTCAAGGGCGTTGTTTTCGACGCGGATAATTTTGTCGATGTTCTCAGCGACCGATGCGGGTGCGCTATCGTTTGATGCTTCGTTCATGCACAGGTGTTCAAAGTGGAAGTCGGTGGCTTGAGGTGGCCCCCAAAACGAGACAGTTGGTTAAGGTGGAGCCCTGCCCCTAGGAAGCGCCGATGGCGCGGGAGCAGGAGATGAAGCAGACACGCAAGAAGCACGCGCCGGCGTTCAAGGCGAAGGTTGCGCTGGCAGCGATCAAGGGCGACCGGACGGTCGCCGAGCTGGCAAGCACATATGGGGTTCACCCGAACCAGATATACGCGTAGAAGAGCCAGTTACTGGAGGGCGCGGCGGGCGTTTTCGCAAGCGGCGGTACGGCAGCGGAGGACACGGCCAGCGCGGGGCAGGTCGATCTTCTGTACCGGCAGATTGGCCAGCTGAAGGTCGAAAACGATTTTTTGTCACGAAAGCTCGGCAAATGAGTCGAGCGGAACGGCGCTCCCTGGTCGAGCGCGAGACCCCGGCGCTGCCGGTAACGCGCCAGTGCTGGCTGCTGTCGGTATCCCGCGCTTCGGTCTGCCGCCGGCCGGTCGAGATCAGCGAGGAAGACTGCACGATCATGGCGCTGATCGATCGGCAGTACTTGGCGCGGCCCTATTACGGTTCGCGGCGGACGGCGGCATGGCTGGCGACCCAAGGCCATGTCGTCAACCGCAAACGGGTCCAGCGTCTGATGCGGCTGGCCGGCTTGGTGGCGATCTACCAGCGACCGAACACGAGCAAGCCGGCGGTGGCTCACAAGATCTACCCCTACCTGCTCGGTGGGATCTCGATCGAGCGGGTCAATCAGGTCTGGTGCGCGGACGTCACCTACATCCCGATGGCCAAGGGCTTCCTTTACCTGGTAGTGATCATGGACTGGGTAAGCCGTGCTGTGCTGGCGTGGCGGTTGTCGAATACGCTCGGCGCGGAGTTCTGCGTCGAGGCACTCGAGGAAGCGCTCTCCCGGTACGGTCGCCCCGAGATCTTCAATACCGACCAGGGCAGCCAATTCACCAGCGACGACTTCACTGGCACCCTGCAGCGCCACGGGGTCACCATCAGCATGGATGGCAAGGGGCGCTACATGGACAACATCTTTGTCGAGCGGCTATGGCGCAGTCTCAAATACGAGGAGGTCTACCTCAACGCCTATGCCAGCGTCGCCGAGGCCAGGACCGGCATCGCTGCTTGGTTCGGCTTTTATAACGAGGAGCGCCAGCACCAGAGCCTGGGCTATCGCACGCCGCGCCAGGCCTATGAAGTAGAATGCCCGTGGATATGTGGACGATCGCCGACCGGCTGCGCCTTCGCCCACATCCCCACCAGCACAACTGCAAACAACAGCATTGAGGTTGACCAAGAAGAAGATAGCGGCGATGTCGTGACCGTCGCCCCAGGCGTGATCGGAGCCGGTACTGAAATCGGCCGGGCTACACCTTAGAAGACGGCTCCGGCTGTCTCACGATCGGGGTCCACCTCAGCTTTAGCCAGGCGCCAGCAGCGCCTCATGACGGCAAACGGTTGGGCCAAATCAGCGATAATGAAGGGCTCGCTCGAGTTCGATCTTACTCATCTTTGAGCGGCCGCGGATGCCGTTGCGTGTGGCCTCGGCGGAAAGGTCGGCGCGCGTCTGACCGCTGGCATTCCTGCGGCCCCGCTGGCGTCCCATTGCGCGGGCATAGGTTCTCTGGGTCGAGCGGTGACCCCGGTCTCGTCCTGGTAAGTTTCGTGGCGTCGTTCCTTTGACTTGGTGAGGCGCAGGTTGCGAGCGTTGGTCTGACTGCTTTCCTGGTCGGAGGCGCCGGCCTCGTGCAACGCGATCGCGATCGCCTGTTTTGGATTCTGACCTTCCTCGCCCCGCGCGCGGTCTTCAACTCGCCTGCTTGAACTCGTGCAATACGCGTTCGACCGTACGCTTTTGGCCGGCTGACTGGTGGATTGCCATGGTGGCCTCCAAGCGAGATTGATGCGGATAGCCGCAGGGACGCCAGGTCGGGCTACTTAATGCGAGACGCCCGCGGCCCGAGTTGGTTCCGACTTCATCCCAATCGAAATACTAGAACCAGCTGCTCAGTTGCGCTGCGGACCGGATTGGGTTAACCGATCGGCCATTACTGCAACCATCGCATGCATCCACCAGAACTCGCCCGAGCGAAGGTAATGCTTTCCACATCGCGCGCGGCATCGATCGGCGAGAAACGGCAGGAACCCGGCTTAACATTCTTGTGGGACCGCCGTCTCGCGGCGAGGTGCCGAACTGGGATCGCGGTGGCACAAGCGTCACAAGGATTGATTACGCATCACACGCAACCAGTAGCAAAGGAGTGCGACCCGCACTCGCGTCGGCGCACGACGCCGATGCCATCATCGGCGAGTTGTCCGCTCAGCGAACCCTTATGGTGTCGAGGTGAGAGGCGTCCGCTCGCCGCAGGCAAGCCATTCTCACACTCAAGCTCGGCGATCACAATCTTCTGGGACGGCGTAAGCCCGCGACCTGGCGTCCAGCTTTTCTTTGGCCAGGTGCCGGCGGAGCTGCTCGGACGGGCGGAGTATTCGGCTCTCTTCGTGGCCAGTGAACCGTCTATCTTGACGCCTGAACCGCGCAGTGGGCCATCAGCCGCAAAAAAAGCACATTCGCTGCCAGAGGCCGACGTCGCGGTGCATTGGTGAAACTTGCGTCGATGCTGCGCTATCCCGCAAAGCTGGGAACCGTCGGCTCTGAACAATGGGGAGCCCCCGTCGCGCGGACGGGGGCTTTGAGGCTTGCTTCGCCTACGCGGGGCCTCAGCCGCCCGGCGGCACGTAAACCGGAGGCGGCGCGTAGCTCGGAGGAGGAGGCGCATAGGCCTGCGGCGGCGGAGGCGGTGGCGCGTAGGCCTGCGGCGGCGGCGGAGGGCGTTGTCGAGGCGAGGCCCCCGGCAGCGCCTACGCCGCCGCCGATTGCCGCCCCAACCGCCGCGCCCGGGGCGCAGCCGATGGGTATCGTGGCGACACACCCGATCGCGGCGCCGGTTGCAGCCCCTCCGAGGCCGCCCTCCGTCGTATTCGCAGCCGGGTTTGGACTGCACGCGGCAAGGCCCGAAAGGCCCGAAATGAGCACGAGCGCACCAATCACTTTCATCACTACCTCCCATTGGCTTTCATGGCTGTCGTCGGCAGGGCTCAGACCCGGTTCCGGGCTCGATCACAAGCCACAAGATGCCCGCGCTGGTCACTAACGATCTGACGTTTCGACCGTTTGGCGATCGCGCCTATAGTGGTGCAAACACGCTTTTGATGATTTGGATCCCGGAGTGGTTATCAGGAACCACTCGTCCGCTGCGGCGGTTTTCAGCATAACCGTCACAAGCGAGTTGAGCATTGCCATGAATACGCGTGTCCTTAACCGCCGCCGCGGTTGCTGCGGCCCTCGCGTTCGCGCCCGCCGCTAATGCGGCCGACTGGCATCGTGGCTGGCATGGAAATTATCACCATGGCGGCGGGAACGCCGTTGGCGCTGCGATCGCCGGCGGGATCGTCGGCCTCGGCGTCGGGGCGGCGATCGCCTCGGGAGGCTACAGCCCGTATTATTACGCGCCGCCGCCGCCAGTCTATTACGGGTACCCGTACAGCTATTACGTCCCGCCACCGGCGGTCTATTACGGGTATTTGAAGAGCACGGCAGAGGGCCGGACCAACCCCACCGAGCCGCCGCGCGGCCGACAACTTTTGCCGTGCAGCGGGTAACATGACAGCGAGGAAACAGTCGATGAAATCGATCCGATCGAGTTATTTGGCCTCGGCAGCGATGGCCGCGTTGCTGGCATTGCCCGGAGCGGCGCTGGCACAATCCACATCGGCGCCCGCGCCGGTCACGCCGCCGCCCGCTAGCCTCGGCTTCACCATTAGCGACCCAGCCTGCGCCGGGTAACAACGCCGAGCAACGTGTCGAGACCCACATCAGACAACTACACGCGCAACTGCGCATCACCCCGGCCGAGCAACCGCAATGGGACCAGTTCGCCCAGGTCATGCGCGAAAATGCCCGCGACATGGATCAGGCGTTCATGCAGCGCGCTCAGCAGTACCCGACGATGAACGCGGTGCAAAACATGCAGTCCTATGAGCAGATTGCCGAGGCCCACGCCCAGCATCTACAAAAGCTGGTTCCGGCCTTCGACACCCTCTATAACGCGATGCCCGAGCAGCAAAGACAGCTAACGGATCAGGTGTTCCGTGCAAATGCAGAGACAAACCAGCAAAAGCGGATGCAAACCGGCCAAAACGAGTAACCTTCCTCAGATTCTTATGTTGAAGCCCCGCCACGCGCGGGGCTTCGTGTGTGTGGACCTTGCGAGGAATAAGGCCGATCCCAGATCAAGACTACGCGCTGCTTTGCATACACTCGAGTCTTCCCGGCCTCCAAGGTAAGGAACCACCCGCGTCGACGACGAAGCGATCTATCCGTACTCGCGCATTGGCGCCGAGATGGAGCGAGATGTCGCGGCCGAGTTGCAGTGCCGCACGGGAGCGCTCGGCCGAACCACCTCGTTCCGACGAAGACGGCGCCGTGCGGCACAAGGATGCGGCGCGGCGCTGCCAACTCCGTGGTCACTTGCCCTCGTACGTCTTCGATATATCCCGCGACTCCGCGGCGAGCGCTGAATGAAAAAGCAGCTCCGCCGCCTGAGCGCCGATCAGCAGCATCCAGCCAAGCGCGCTTCATCGCGTCAATGCGGCCGTGTCCGTTCCCTGCGGGCGTTCCATCGCCATCCTGCCAATCACGTCGATAGCGGGCGCAGGGCTACGATCCGATCGCCGATCGCTACTTGGAGAGGTATGGCACTTCGGCGGTCCGCGCCGGTCCGGGCACGCGTCACTTTCAGCCTCCCAAACATGCGCATGAACCGCGAATTCCCATCAACTCGGTAATGTACCTTACCGACAGACTGTCGCAACGAGGTTCATATCGGGGGGATAGCCTGGGAGTGGGTTAGACGAAGATGGGTCAGCCGAAGCACATTCGCGTCGTCGATGACAATGGCGACGTTCACGATAATCATCCCGGTCCTGGAAATGATCGCGTCAGCAGCGCACCGGTTTCTCAAAACCGGCGATCCGGTCGATTGTGCCATCCTCGATGGTCGCGCATCACCAAGCTTCATTATCTGACCAACGACCAGGTGCTGGACGAGGTGAAACAGATCAGCTTTGAGGGAGCCGCCCCGGGAAACCTAAGCGGCCCGAGGGCCAGCGCGCCTACAGCGAACGGACCGTACGATCAACTCCGGCTCGCACCCACAGAACTCTAGCTTGGTACGATAAAGCCCGCAAACTTGGGCTTGGCGATGGAGCTCCTGTTCACATGACGAAACGCTGGAGCATTCGCGCAGAAATTATCCCCGCGTTCCTCTTCGCCGGAATTCCGCTGCTCTTTATCGCGGGCGTCGTGGCAGTGCAATTGGCGAGGAACGTGCCGGACTCCCGGATCGCTCGCGCAAATACCATCCTGAGCTTCCAGACCATTCGCGCCGCGAATGCCGTCGATGAGGCGGTCCAGGATGCCGAGCGCGGACAGCGCGGCTTTTTGATCACCGGCCAGGAGGTTTATCTCGAACCGTATACGAAGGCGCAGGAACGCCTGCCTCAGCTCATGGTGAACCTTCAGCAGGCCACCAGCGCGAGTTCCGACCAGCAGCCTCGGCTGCTCCGGTTGCAGGCCGACATCACGACCAAGATGAACGAGCTGGCATCGACCATCACCGCGATGCGGCGTCAGGGATACGATGCCGCTAAGACGATTGTGAACACGGATGTCGGCCGCTTGAGCATGGAAGCGATCAGCGCCGATCTGGCGACGATCATGGATGCGGCCGAGGCACGGCTCAATGCTCGGCTCGACAGCGCCGCGGCAGCCGAAAGGCGAATCACGGTGACGTTTATCGTTGGCAGCATCATCTCGGCGATCGCGCTGATGCTGGGAGCATTCCTGCTGGCGCGGGCTCTACCGGCGCACCGCTGCTTCGGAACAGGTGCTGCAAGCCACCCTGGATAGCGTGCGCGAGGGCGTCGCCGCGTTTGATGACCGTGGTCGCCTGCGTGCCTGGAACGACCCGTTCATCATGCTGATCGGGATCGCCGCAAGCGAAATTCGGCGCGGCGCGCCTCTGCCCCTCGGGGCGAACGGGCTTGGCGACGCGCATCATCGAGCTTGAGGCGGCGGCGCGGACAACAGGCCGGCCAGCCCTGGTGGAAGAACAGGGAAAGCAGGGCGGCTCTGTTGAGATCTTTCACAATCCCGCAGCCGACGGCGGTTACGTCGTCACCCTTCTCGACGTGACCGAGCGACGGCAGGCCGAGGCGGCGCTTCGGCAGGCGCAGCGGCTCGAGTCGATGGGTCGGATGACCGGCGGGGTCGCCCATGACTTCAACAACCTGCTAACGATCATCATCGGCAGCCTGGGCCTTCTGCGCCGCGCCACCGGCCGCGACGACAAGGCGCGTGAACGTATCGACATGATGAGCATCGCCGCCGAGCGCGCTTCACGACTGACAAAACAGCTTCTTGCGTTTGCCAGACGCCAGCCGTTGCAGCCGGAAATTGTCAATCTCGGGCACCTGATGCGGGAAGTCCTGCCGCTGATCCGCCGTGCAATGGGCGAAGCCGTCACGGTCGAGTGCGTTACTGCCGGGGGCCTCTGGAACACACTCCTCGACGCGTCGGAATTTCAATCGGCCGTCCTCAACCTCTCGATCAATGCCCGCGATGCAATGCCGGAGGGCGGCAAGCTCACCATCGAGGTGGTCAATGCGGCGCTCGATGACGCCTACGCCGCACGGCATGCCGAGGTCGAGCCGGGCCAGTACGTACTGTTCGCCATTACCGATACCGGCAAGGGGATGGATGCGACGACGATGGTGCGGGCGCTTGACCCGTTCTTCACGACCAAGCCATCCGGTGAAGGTACCGGCCTCGGTCTTCCTCAGGTTTACGGCTTCGTCAAGCAGTCCGGAGGACACCTGAAAATCTACAGCGAGGTGGGCGACGGCACGACGGTCAAACTTTATTTACCACGTAGTCTTGGACAGGAAACCGCTCAACCGACGCGCGTTGCCGCACTCGCTGAGACCGGCACCGAGACCGTGCTTCTCGTCGATGATGACGAGATCGTCCAGGCCACCGTGTCCTCGATGTTGGAAGATCTTGGCTATACCGTGCTTTCCGCACTGAGCGGCGTCGAAGCTCTCGCGATTTTGGAAAAGGGGGTCAAGGTCGATCTTCTGTTCACCGATGTTGTCATGCCGGGGGCGATAAGCGGCCGGCAACTGGCAGAGCGTGCCGTCGAGCGCGTGCCGACGCTTAGGATTCTGTTCACTTCCGGATACACCGAGAACGCGATCGTCCACAACGGCCGCCTCGATCCCGGCGTAGAGCTCCTCAGCAAACCCTACGGCCGCCAACAACTGGCCGCAAAGGTTCGCCGTGTTCTTGACGGTGCTCCGAAGGAGCCGCGTCGGTCAGCAGAAATATACGCCGACTATACGAGCCAGGTCGCGAGCATCCCGCCGACGCACGCCGCCATTGCCGCTGTAGAAATCCAGCCTAAGGCGCGCAGCCATCCTTTGACCGTAAATTCGCCCATGATCCGCCGTTCGGCCGTCATCAGCATCAGGATGACCATCACCGGGACGGCAACGACGCCGTTGATCACGGCGCTCCAGTAGAGCGCCTTGATCGGGTTGATCGGGGTGAAATTGAGGCCGACGCCGATCAGAGTTGCCACCGCCAGGCTAAGATAGAACGCCCAGGCTTCCTTCGGCTGACGCGCCAATCCCACCGGCCAACGCCGACCCTCGGCAAGGGCGTAGGCGGCGGAGCCGGCAAGAACCGGGATCGCAAGAAGGCCAGTGCCGATGATCCCCAGGGTGAAGATCAACGAGGCGAATTCGCCGGCGATCGGCTTCAGGGCCTCGGCGGCCTGCGCCGAGGTCTCGATGTTGGTCACTCCCGTGGCATGCAAGGTTGCCGCGGTCGTAATCATGATCGACACTGCGATGACGTTCGAGAACGCCATGCCGGCGAGGGTGTCGGCGCGGATCCGCGCGAACGCAGCCGGCGCCTGCCGCCACGCCCTGATCAGCGGTGCGCGTTGCGGTCTCACTCTTACGTCCTCCGCTTCCTCCGAGGCTTGCCAGAAGAAGAGGTATGGCGAGATCGTTGTTCCGGCGATGGCGACGAGGGTGGTCAAGTAGTCGGTCTTCCACACAATGGTCGGGACCAGAATGCCTTTTAGCGCCTCCCACCATGGCACCCGCACCGCCGCCAGCGCCGCCACATAGGCAAAGAGGCTCAGGCTCAGCCACTTCAGCACCCGCACATAGCGGGCATACTGCACAAAGATCTGGGCGATAACGCAGATCAGTCCGAAAACGAGGACATACGCCGTTACCGGACCGCCAATCAGCAATTTCATGGCATCAGCCATCGCGCCGAGATCAGCCCCTATGTTGATCGCGTTGGCGGCGAATAGCAGGACGACGATGCTTTGCAACAACCCGCCGGGATAGTGTCGACAGATGTTGCCGGCGAGGCCTCGTCCCGTCACCCGTCCGACCCGGGCGCTGATCTCCTGGATCGCGACCATCAGGGGATAGGTAAAGACCATGGTCCAGGAGATGCCGAACCCCAGTTGGGCTCCCGCCTGGCTGTAAGTACCGATGCCCGAGGGGTCATCGTCGGATGCGCCGGTAATCAGGCCGGGGCCCAGGACCTGAAACAAACGGGGCTTGCTCGGACCATTTACCGAGCTAGTACCCTCGGCGACGGCGGGTGGGGGATCTGCACCTACCATCGCGCTTTGCTGTTTGCTGGTCATCAGCGGTCGCGTCCCCGTGCAATGCTCGCCGGTCTCAAACACGCGCCGGGGATTAAAGTTCGTTTACCTGGGATGCCATTTCCTGGACCTATCGAAGTTCCCGGAAAGCTGTCCTAAGATGGCCAAAGTGACACGTTAGTTGTCCCGCTGGGCCTGCTGTTTACGAGAACGTGACCGGGATTACCGGTCGGACGCATTCGATTACCTAACAAAACAACATTTTACCGGCGAGCCATCACGATACATCAAGGCGTTACAACCCACCTTTATATTTCGCTCATCCGACGTCCCGGGAATGCCCGGGACCGAAATGGTCAGTGGTGGATCCAATGAGCGATTTTGCGCGGCTCCTCGAAACCGAAATTCCCCGCCTGCGGCGCTACGCGCGAGCGTTGACCCGGGACCAATCGCGGGCCGACGATCTGGTTCAGAGCTGCCTCTGCCGCGCCGTCGCCAAGCAGCATCTGTGGGAGCCGGGGACCGACCTGCGCGCCTGGCTCTTTACGATCCTCCATAACCAGCACGTCAACGACGTGCGCCGCTCGGTGCGAGAGGGCGTTTCGATCCCGGTCGAAGACATGGCAGCCGCGCTGACCGCCGCCGCTGATGCCGAGGCGTCTTTGCAGCTGCGCGACCTCGAACGGGCCATCGCCCGCCTGCCTGACGAGCAGCGCCAGGTGATCCTCCTCGTCGGTCTGGAAGGCATGCCCTATGAGGAGGCCGCCACGGTCCTCGGCATTCCGATCGGCACCGTCCGCTCGCGGCTGTCGCGCGGTCGCGACATGCTGCGCGAGCTGATGGATATGAAGGACGAAGCCGCCGATATCGCGCGCAAGAGGGCTGCGAGCGCGCTCCGCCCGGCGGCGTGATCGTCACCCATGGCTCCCGGGCACCGAATCACTTATGTGGAAGAGCCTTCGTGCGGGCGGATCGCGGAAAATCGCGCGGCCCGCAGCAATTCTCGCCCCTAACGTCATCGTACGGATGGCCACCTGCCGTGGAAGGACGGGAATCCCAGAATGGAATGTCTCAACGATAAGGAACCTTCCGGCCTATACGCCGCGTCTCTGACCGATGAGGGGCGCTATCGGCTGCTGGTCGAGGCGGTGACCGACTACGCCATCTACATGCTTGACGTTAATGGCATAGTTACAAGCTGGAATCCGGGTGCTCGACGCTTCAAGGGATATGAGGAGGCGGAAATCCTCGGTCAGCACTTCTCGCGGTTCTACACCGAGGAAGACCGGCAGGCGGGACTGCCGGCGAAAGCCCTCGCGACGGCGGCGCGCGAAGGCAAGTTCGAGGGCGAGGGCTGGCGGGTACGCAAGGACGGAACCCGCTTTTGGGCCAGCGTCATCATCGATCCTGTCCGCGACCCTTCGCAAAACCTGGTGGGCTACGCAAAAATCACCCGGGACCTCACCGAGCGGCGGGAAGCCCAGCTCGCCTTGGAACAGGCCCGCCAGACCCTGTACCATGCACAAAAGATGGAAGCCGTCGGGCAGCTTACCGGCGGCATTGCTCATGATTTCAACAATTTGCTAACGGCGATCCTCGGTAGTCTCGAGATCGCGCGCAGGCGTATCGGGGACCCCTCGATCACCCGCCTGATCGATAACGCCATTCGAGGCGCCCAACGCGGCGCGACCCTGACCCAGCGCATGCTGGCCTATGCGCGTCGTCAAGAGCTGAACCTCCAGGCGGTTGATATCCCGGCTCTGATCCGCGGAATGACCGAGCTCCTGGAACGATCCCTTGGGCCTTCGGTAATACTCGAGACCCGCTTTCCACTTTCTCTCCAATGGGTGACGGCGGACCCCAATCAGCTCGAAATGGCGCTGCTCAATCTGGTGGTCAACGCGCGCGATGCAATGCCCGAAGGCGGTCCCATCATCGTGTCTGCACGGCCCGAAACCGTGTCAGCGGGCGGCAAGCTGGCGCCCGGCGCCTATGTTTGCCTTTCGGTAGTAGATAACGGCGAAGGGATGGACGAGACCACGCTCGAGCGGGCAACTGATCCTTTCTTCACGACCAAGGAGGTCGGCAAGGGTACTGGTTTGGGCCTGCCGATGGTGCTCGGGGTGGCCGAGCAATCGAACGGACAGCTCGTTTTGAAGAGTCGAAAAGGCCAGGGTACGGCTGCCGAGGTTTGGCTACCGGTGGCGCCGAAGACGGGGACCACTGGCAGTACCGTGCTGGCCGATCATGCATCGCCGCCAAGCCGACCGCTCACTGTGCTCGTGGTCGACGACGACAGTCTTGTCCTCACCAATATGGCGGCGATGCTCGAGGATCTCGGGCACCAGGTGTTCGAGGCGAATTCCGCACGACAAGCGCTTGCCATACTTCGGCGGGAGGCCTCGATTGAGCTGGTCATTACCGATCAGGCCATGCCCCACATGACCGGGGTACAGCTGATCGCGGAGATTAAGACCGGGTGGCCGGATTTGCCGGTGATTTTGGCCACGGGCTACGCCGAGTTGCCGAAGGAGATCGATCCCTTGCAGCCGCGGCTCGCCAAGCCGTTTCTCCAATCCCACCTCAGGCAAGCCGTTGACGATGCAATGTCGGGACGATCGTCGCGCCGGGTGCTGAGGTTCCCGCGGCGCGGGACATCGCAGTGGCTGACCGCCGGCTGTCGCGACATGGACATCGAGGCTGCCGCGTTGGGTCGGACGCCGAATTTGCGTGCCCGCCCGAAGGAGAATATCCCGGTGGACATGTCGCTAGCGCTTGAGTTACCGGCCGCCGACGTCTTCATCACGCACGAGCTGTACAAACGTGCGCCGAAAAAGACCGACTACCTGCAGGAGAAGCTCGCTCTTCAGGACCTGGCGGCCAGGATGGCCGATCAGCCCGAGGAGGTTCTTCCTCGGTTTGTCGACCTGGCGATGGAGATGGCTGGTGGCGTATCGGCCGGGCTGAGCCTTTACGAAGAAACCCCGCCTCCCGGCGTTTTCCGCTGGCAATATCTGCGGGGCGTCTTGTCGCCGTTCAACGGTGCGACGACGCCTCGCAATTTTAGTCCCTGCGGTATCACGCTCGACCAGAACGCGCCGGTTCTTTCGCGGCATCCTGAGCGAGCTTACGACTGGATCGCGGCGGCTAACATTACCGTGCCGGAGGTCTTGCTCGTACCGCTCTATCTGGGTGGCAAAGTCCCGCTGGGGACGCTGTGGATTGTCGCCGACAAGGAGGGCCATTTCGACAGCGAGCACGCCCGCGTAATGACCGAGCTCGCCTCGTTTGTTGGCATCGCGCTACGGATGGTGCGCAGCGAGCAGCGCCTCCAGCGCGCCTTGGACGAGCAGGAGATGTTGGCGAGGGAAATGAGCCATCGGGTCAATAATTTGTTTGCGATGACCGACGGCATGATCCGCGTCAGCGCAAGAGATGCTGTAACGAAGGATGACTTGGTGCAGCTGCTCTCCGGCCGGTTGCACGCATTGGCCCGCGCCCACGCCCTTGTGCGCCGAGGTTTCAGTGACGCCGGATCAGCCCCGTACGACTTAGAGCTTGCTGAGCTGATCCGGACGATTGTCCGGCCGCACGAAGATCTCGCGGGTGACGCCACATATCGGGTTTTGATCGACGGGCCTTCGATCCGCTGCGGCGAGCACGCAATGAACGGTATAGCGCTGATCTTTCACGAGCTGACCACGAACGCCGCAAAGTACGGCGCGCTAAGATGTGATGAGGGCCGCGTCAACGTAAACTGGCGCCGGGAGGGCGGAAATCTGGTGCTGTGGTGGGTCGAGCGCGGCGGTCCTTCACTCGACGCACCACCGGCAGCCAAGGGCTTCGGTACCACGTTAGTGCAAAACACCGTCGTCCGGCAGTTCAGTGGAGTGTTGGAATGCAACTGGCACCGCCAAGGCCTGGCAGTGACGATTACCCTACCGGTCGAAAGTCTATCGAACTGAGCCGCGCTTATTGGATTGATGGTCAGTCTTCACCTCGGCGCTACTCCGCCGCAACAGCGACCGCAGCCGGACTCAAGTGCCGCAGTAGGCTTATCGGTTTGGTGATGTCAGGCGCCATGCAGATGGTGCTGCAATGCCGGTGATGCTTCCCGACCCGTAAAGAGAATGGGTGGACTTCGGACTGTCCTCGCGGCCGGATTGTCAGCATTTCTGGGCGGGTCGGAGTCCCGAATGTGTTTGTGTTGGCTCTAGTGGTCATATTCAGACAGATGGTACCCGGAGGAACTCATCCGCCGCCCGGGTCTCGCAGGGTATCAAAAGTTAGCCTCGTACCACTCTCATGTCCGCCTTTCCAAGTAGCAGGCGCGTGAATTCGTGGCTTTCTTTCAAGCGCTTGTTTCGGGCTCTTGCGGGCACGGCAGGGGGCGCGGTCGTCGAAACGACGGTTGATCATACTCTGATGCGCGGGTCGGAACCGCATGACCGTTGATGCGTCGCGGAGCTGCCTCGGTCTAGGGACCTGCATCGGATCAGCGATCCGGCAGATAGTGGATGCGAGGGTTCTCCTGACCGCGACCGCGCCCCCAGCCTTGCCCGCAAGGAGCGTGTCGGATGGATCGCTGGCGCCTCCTGCTGTGGATGCAATCATGCGGCGTCTCCGATCAGCCTGCTGCCGCCATCACCTGTCGAGCGATGGCCCAGACAAAGCCCGACAGTTCGCGGGCGATCGCGGTGGTGACGATGTTGGCTGGCTTGCCGGTGCGGGCGAGCCGGCGATAGCGCGCACACAACCGCACTTGCCCTTTCCAGGCGATCTCGCGGATCGGTTTGGGTTGGTTCTCCTGCCGCAGCAGCAACTCGCGGCTGAGGCGGGCCGGGAAGCGGTAGCTCCAGGCCGCTTCAATCAGCAGCCGGCGAGCGGCGTTATTGCCGGCCTTGGTGATGCCACCACGTCTGACGCTGGTGCCGCTCGAATGTTCGGATGGGACCAACCCGAGATAGGCCATCAGTTGGCGCGGATTGGCGAAGCGCGAGAGATCACCCAGTTCGGCGATCAAAGTCGCCGCATTGACCAGCGCCATGCCACGCATCGTCTGCAACGCCACCACCACCGGGGCCAATGTCCAGTCCGGCAGCATCGCCGCAATCTGCCCCGTCAGCCGATCGCGCCGGGCCTCGGCGGCCTCGACGGCGGTGATGTAATCTTCCAGCACGAGGTGATGGGCCGGCTGCTCAAAGCGCAAACCCGCGAGCCATCGGCGATGCAGTCTGGTCCAAGCCGGCCGCCCGTAATGACGGCGCTGACGCAACAGAAACCCCGAGAGCTGCTGGCGGGCGCGACGCAACGCGTGCACCGCGTCCAGGCGCGCTCGCACCAGATCGCGCATCGCCTCGTGTCCGGCATCGGGCACCCACACCGCGGTCAACTCGCCGGCGCGATGCAGCCGCGCCAGGCTGGCCGCATCCCGCCGATCGGTCTTGACCCGGTCGCCGGCGCGTTTGGGGATCAACGACGGAGCGACCACAACGCATTCATGGCCTTGCGCCGACAGCTGACGCTGAATGCCATAGCCGCACGGTCCGGCCTCGTAGCAGGACCGCAGCTTTACCCCGTCGCCGCCGAGCTTGCGCGCCAGACGATCCAATGCCGCCGGGGTGTTCGCAATTCGACCGTACTCCCGGACCTCGCCCCGCAGGCCGCCCTCGGCCACCGCGACAACAATGCTTTCCTTGTGAACATCAAGCCCAACGTAGGTGATACGATCCGCCATGACCCGTCTCCTATGCATGAGGCTCGGTACCGGCCAGACCGGCGCAACCCTCGTTACCTGCATACTGTGAGACGGGTCGCCCCGTACTCAGGCGGACATGTGGTCTAGTACCCTTAGTACTCGCAACGGCTGACGTTGCACCTGAAAATTTTGATTGAGCCATGGCCCGACGCCTCGTAATTTCATGCTGAAGTTGGCGATAATTACTGAGGCGCTGAATATCGCCAACCAAAGGATTCCGATCAAAGTAGACCATACAAAGACACCGTATAGTGTATCGACCTGCCACTCGCGAGGATGGCCCGTATAAAATGGAAATAGAATTGCCCTTACAAACCTGCTCGGAGTGAAACTCAACTCGTTCGGTGCGGAATGGAAGAATACGTAATTTAACATAAATATAGCAATGTTCAGGGCCACGAAAGACAACACCAATAATCCGCAGGTAGACCCAACAAGCGTCATAATCACGCGCCACATAGTGGCAGTTGACATATGTTGGAATACTCGTCGCGTCACAATGAGAGCAGCGAAATCTACAAGTACGTTATATATGATCGGTAATCCGCCGAATACCGAGACGCCAACTGTTATGTTCAACCCAAAGACGATTGTCCCTCCCTGACTTCCTAAAATATCTCCGGGAATTTTGAGTATATGGCCCTGCGAATCAATATCTAAATTGAACGGGACGTTTGTATAATGCGGGATAGCTATCAGAGTCCATGTTCTCGAATCAGGATGGCCAGCTCGGGCAAGATCGACAAATCGGATACGCCACTCATCCGGTATGCTCAAATACCAAACCCACTAGTCCCTCGCCACAGGGCTGTTTTTCGTACTTCCGCTCTTCCTCCACCGGCTGCCCGTCCGGCGCCGAGGTGCTGCCGAATGCCGAGGAATTGATGGTCACCGCCTGCTCAAGGCGGGAAAAGACCTCAATAGACACGGTTAGATGATTGTAATGCTTGATTATCTCTATCACTGTGTCCAATATTTAGACGATAAGTGGTGCCGCGCGAGGGGATCGGTTGTAATCTAATGACTGAAAATCACCGTAAGCTCACGCCGCATTCTCGGCTACTCGCCCGCGGTTGCATCGATGGTCGCAGCCGGGAGGGCCGATTTCTCGCAGCTTGCCGTGAAGAGCTGGCGCAGCATGTCGGCGGCAGCCCGAGTCCTGCGGAACGGGTTCTGATCGATCGATTGTCGTGGCTGCGGTTGCACGTCCTGCTGATCGACGAAAAGGCCGCGGGCGGCTCGCCGATGAGCGCGCACGATCAGCGCGCCTACATGGCCTTTTCCAACGCGATTAGTCGCGGCATGCGGCAGCTTGGCCTGAAAGGCACGGCTACGCGCCAGCCGACCCTAGCCGAGCATCTGGCGCGCAAGGCCGCGGAGGCTGCGGCTCGTGAGGCAGCGGCTTGATCAGCCTTCCTCCCGGAGTGAGCTTTGCTGCCGCGTTCGAGGATCCGGATCTCTTCGCTCCGCTGTTCGCGAGCCGGTCGTGGCGACGGTGGCGTGTTTTCCTTAAGGCGCTGTTCTGCGAGCGGATGACCGCCTGGGAGCTGTCAACCTATCGTCACCACACAGAACGTATCGACCCGCCGATTGGCGCTTTCCGTGAGGCTGCGATCATCTGCGGTCGTCGTGGCGGCAAAAGCCGCATCCTCGCGTTGCTCGCGGTCTATCTGGCCGTCTTTCGCGACTACAGCAACTTTCTCGCGCCTGGTGAGCAGCCGGTGGTTGCGATCATCGCCGCAAACCGACGACAGGCCGCGGTCTTGCTGCGCTATGTCAGCGGTCTGCTCAAGGCCGTGCCACTGCTGGCGCCACTACTGGTTGACGAGCTGGCTGAGAGCGTCCGGCTTGCCAACGGCGTCGTGATCGAAATTCACACTGCAGCTATCGCTTCGCCGCGCGGTCGGACCTTTATCGCAATCCTGGCTGACGAAATTGCTTTCTGGCCGGCGACCGCCGAAGCGGCGAACCCTGACGCCGAGGTTATCGCGTCGGTTCGGCCGGGTCTGGCATCGATCCCGAATTCGCTGTTGTTGATGGCGAGCTCGCCTTATTGGCAAAAAGGGGTTTTGTTTAACACCTTCCGCCGTCATTGGGGGCAGGCTGGCGCGCGGGTATTGGTTTGGCGCGGCACGACTGCCGAGATGAACGAGACGATTGACCCGGCGATCATTGGCGAGGCGTACGAGGAAGACCCTGCCAGCGCGGCGGCTGAATATGGTGCGGAATGGCGCACTGACATCGACAGTTTTGTGTCGCGCGAAGTGGTTGAGGCGGCTGTGGTCAATGGCCTGTATGAGCTGCCGCCGCTCGATGGCGTTACGTATGTCGGCTTTGTCGACGCGGCCAGTGGGTCGGGCGCTGACAAGATGGTTTTGGCTATTGCCCACGCTGATGCCGATGGCGTCGCGGTTCTGGGACTGTCTGCGGGGGTATCGGCGCCGCCTTTTTCGCCTAATGGCGTTGTTCATGAGATGGCGGCGGGACCTCTTGAGGCTTATCGCGTCACGAAGGTCGTGGGAGACCGGTGGGCGCTGGGTTGGGTCGGCGAGCGTTTTCAGGCAGCGGGGATCGATTACGAGTGTTGCGATCGAGCGAAGAGCGAGCTTTATCGTGAATTTCTCGGGCCGCTGAACAGCGGCAGGATCAGGCTGCTCGATCATCCGCAGATGGTTGGCGAGCTACTGAATTTGGAGCGCCGCGTCGCGCGTGGCGGTCACGACAGCATCGATCATCCGCGAGGACTTCACGACGATTACATCAACGCGGCGTGCGGCGCGCTTGTTTTGGTTTCTGGCCGGCCGCGGTTTGCCGGCTGGGGCGTCTTCGAATTTTACCGCCAGAAACGGGCTGGCACTGGAAGCTGCCCGAGCCAGTCAAGCCGGTCTATGCGAAGGGCTCGGTCGAATGGCAACGGCAGCAGCAGGCTGAAATGAAAGAATTTGCCGTGAGCCGGCAGATCACTTTCACGCATTTTTGCGGTATTTGGACGCAGATGAGACCAGTCTCTCTAAATAAAATAGCGTTTTATCTTCGGCGTACAATGGTTCCAGAGTAAGCGATGAGCCTGGCCACCAGCTGAACCCCTTGACGCGCCGGTTTTGTTCACGGCCTCCGCCGGGATCAGCGTGCGGCAGCCCAGCCCCAAAGCGTGAGGTCGACGAGCCGGCGATTGGGCCACGGCTCATCGCTTACCGAACAACTGATTGGCGTTGACATTATGGCGCTGGGCGCCGATCGAGACCGACGAGCCTGGCCCCGGCGTCTCGGCCACGACCCGACGCTTCAGTGCTTCGGGCCATTGCCGACGTTTGCCCGTACGCCGCTGTCGCTGACATGCCCAATCATCGCGCCAAGCGACGATCAGCGGCAGGCGTCTTTCACCGAGCGCTTACGCCCTGGTGACGATCCGCAGCGATCGAAAGATTGTAGCGCGAACGCGGATGGTCGAGGGCCCTGTCGGCGGTTCCACGGCCTGGTTTCAATGTTTTACGGGACTTGCGGGGTGGTTGCGTAGTACCTGTGGAACTTTGCAGCCCTTCCACGGCTTGGAATACATTATCCGGGGGACGATGTCGGCCGCGTAAACGGTTGTCTCGGACGGAAGTTGGCTGAAAAGTTCCACATGTTCCACGGGTCCCACGCCTTTTTCATCGTTCGACGATCTCATATCGATCGCTGAGACGATCGCCGAGATGATTACCGGGGCATCGCAGATCGCTTTGAGGCGCCAGGTCACCGCCCAGAGCGGTAACCGCCTTCATGACGTGTGCCCGACGCTATCGAGATAGCCGTGCAGCGCCTGCATTGCCTCGAGTTCGCCCGGATAAGGCTCATTGATGCGCTTTGCTACGTCGGCGCCGTAAAATGGCTCATTGCGCCAATGGCGCCGCAAGATTTCGAGCGCACTGGCGATGGCATTCGTCTGTTCATCCTCGGCTTCGTGCTCGAGTGCGAGGTTGGCGAAATCCAGATCGACCGGTTTGCCGTCTTCGCTGAGATTGGCGACAGAGCTCGACCGTCCTCTTTGCGCGCATCATGCGCTGGCCATTTGGTACAATCTCCCTCGGCCAGCGCACCGTTATAGGCTTCAAAGGTATCGCGGAGCCGCCGGGCTGAGGGGCCGGTTTGTAGCGATAAACAGCTTCCGGACCTTCGGGAGCATAATTGTCCGCGAGCGGGCGAATTTCTGTTCGACGCTCACACGGCGCGCCAAGCGGCCTGGAGCAGCACCAATCAGCCGGCAAAGCAGTGCGACCATTAGAGCGACGCGGGGCAGGGCTCACTCCCTACGACTTTTGCCGTGGTAAGATGTCTATATACTGTTCCATTCCAGAAGCGCGCGGTGATGTTCTATTTCAGAAGCGACCAGCGCGCCTCGGTGATGTTCCATTTCAGAAGCACCCCGATGTTTCATTTCAGAAGCGCGGTCTCGCGAAAAGCCCGCTCATCATTTAGACTTTGGCGAGCGTTCCGGCGGAGGCGCCGTGCATGATCCATTCGCTGTCTCCGTCACGAAATCCAGGTTCCAACGGGTGGCGACGTCGGGTCGTCCGATCTCCGGCACGAGGTGTCCTTTATGAGTGGCGCTGATCAATCCGGCTTCTTGGAGGCGTTTGAGCGCTCGGCAAGCTGTCGCCTGGCCGCATCTGCATTCGGCCGCGACCGCCCTGACCCCGAGCGAGATAGCGCCGTTGTTATGTCCGTTGTGCTTTCGAATGAAGTGCAGAAGGACGCGCACATCGATTGGTTGCAGGATCCTAAACGCCTGGCTGTCGTAGACGGCATGGGGGAGCATGATGAAGGGCGGATGATGCTTCATCGCCGCGCCAGCACGTCGAGCCAGTCGGTATCCGGATCCGGCGGGATATGAATTTCGACTGCGAGCCCGGTGCGGCCGAGTCGCTTTGCGAGCGCATAGGCCGCGGCTTGGCCGACGAAATGCGAGTCATGATCGGCGAAGATGTGGAGACGCCGCAGGCCTGCCGGCGGCGCGAAGGTTTCGACGCCGTTGGCGCTGATCGCGGACCAGACCGGAACCCCGAACAGCTGGCGGGCGGCAAGCGCGCTCTCGGCGCCTTCGGCGACGCCGAGAACTCCATCGATTGGCTCGTGGAGTCGGACCCAGCCCCCTTGATGGTCGATACCGCCGGCATCGCCTTTTTGCGCGGGTCAACGCTCGCGAGATAGGTCCGGTGCACGCTCTGCAGTTCTCCTCCGGGCCCGAGGATCGGCGCGACCACCGCCTGGAAATGCCCTACCAGGTTACGGTTCTCGTCGAAATAGGCGCAGCGCGGGTGCCCGCGCAGTACTGACGAAGTAACCGATAGTCCTCGTTGTGCGAGATAAGTATTTACGATGCGGAAGTCTGTGGCCTCGGCGAGAACGCGGCCAGTAGCGGCGCGCCGCTTGGCGCTGGGATCGCGATCCGCAGGCTTTGGCGCCGGCGCTGGGTCGTCGCCGATGATCTTGTCCACCTCACCGCAAGCGGTGGCGTGATCCCAGCCGCGAACCTTGCGGACCAACGTCAGGCCGGCCCCGGCCCCGCACTGATTGCAGTAATATGACCCGGATCCGTTGCGATCATCGAACCGAAACCGATCTTTGCCGCCGCAGACGGGGCACGGTCCATGCTTATTGACGAGAAATCTGGTCTCGACCCCGAGACGGGGCAAAATCTCCCGCCACCGGCCCGCAGCGCGCTCGATCGTGTTCATCGCGCCCCGGATTTCGCCATCGCCTTGGCAAAGGCGATTTGTCGCGAGCGCACCCAGGCCCGTACCGCAGGATCGGGCGGGATCGGGCTTGGCGAGCGGTCAGACGGCCAACTTCGAACTTCTCCCGGTATTTATGCGCCGCCCAGCCGGGCCGATAGCCATGCTCGTGGGCGATGAAGACCAATTGACGATGGAACCTGCGCCGCTCCTCGGGCGAGCGCCCGGCCGGATCGGCGCCGCGACCCCGTCGCACCATCCCCAGCTCGCCGTCGGCGATCTCGACGGCGAGCGGCTTCGCCACCGGCCGCCAGCCGCAGACGGGGCACGGTTGACCCTCAAACCGCACCGCGGTGCACTCGGGGCACGTCGTCAGGGCCGGCGCCTGATGCCGGCCGCGCGCCGCCTGCGCCGTGTTCTCGGCGCGCCTGTCCGCAGCGAGCGCCCATTTTATCGGCTCGTCAGGAAGTCCGTGCTGATAGACCGCACCGGCATGATCGAGAATGATCGCGTCGGTTTTGCCGGGCGATGGCCGTAGGACCCGCCCGACCATTTGGCGGTAGACTCCGAGGCTCTTCGTCGGACGCGCCAGGACGAGCGCCGCCACCGCGGGCTGATCCCATCCCTCGACCAGCACCATCGCGTTGGTGATTAGATCGACCGAGCCCTCGCAGAGCCGTTCCAGGATCGAATCGCGCTCGTCGGTCGGCGTGGAACCGTCGATGTGCTCGGCGACGACGCCCGATCGCCGGAACTCGTCGCGGATATGGACGGAGTGTCTGACTCCGGCGGCAAAGACGATGGTGCGTCGCCGCTCGGCGAGCCGGTGCCAGTGCTCCACGATGTCGCCAACGAGATTCCTCGTATCGACCCGCGTGGCCAACTCCGACTCGACGTAATCGCCACGGGCGACCCGCAGCCCGCTCAAATCCGGCCGCACGGGGGCATAGACGAGGGCCGGCACGAGCCAGGTTGCGGCGGTCAGCTCGGCGACGGACGGACATTCAACCAGCACATCGAATACATTGCCGAGCCCGCGGCCATCACCCCGGCACGGAGTGGCGGTCATGCCGATCAGGACCGCCCCCGGGTAGCGCTCGAGGATCATCCGATACATGCGGGCCCGGACGTGATGCGCCTCGTCGATTATGACGAGGTCGGCAGGCGGCCGTTCGATCGTCCGCGACCGCACCAAGCGCGCGTGGAGGGTCGCCACGCTAGCGATCTGCACCGGCTCGCCCGGTCGGGCCGGGAAACCGGCCTGGATGATCCCGGCATCGATTCCCGCGTCGTAGAAGCGGCGCGAGGTCTGTGCGGTCAGCTCCCGACGATGATCTAGGAACAGCACCCGGTCGCCGCGGTCGGCTGCGGCTCGCACGATCGCACCGGCGATCACGGTTTTGCCGGCGGCGGTCGGTGCGACCAACAGCACCTTACGTCGGCCCTCAGCAATTTCCGCGCTGATCCGGGCGATTACGTCGCGCTGGTAGGGACGCAGCTCGGGTGCGCTCGAGGGTGGCGACGAGGCGCCGGCCGTGCTATGAGAGTCGGATCGCTGCCCAGCGATGCCGCCACCGGCCCCGTGCGCCTCCTGAGCGCCGGGGCCGTTGTCTATCGGCATCCCCCTATGCTGCTGCGGTCTTGAGTTGCGGACCGAGCTCGCGGGGCGCGGTATCTGCTTCGCGGGCGCGGCGCCAATCCGCGGCTGCCTCGACAGAAATCAAAGTGCGGCCACCGACTTTCATGATCCGCGGCCCTTCACCCTTTTTCAGCAGGCCGTAGAAATTCGCCCGGCATATCCGGTGCGCCGCGCAAAATTCATCAACCGAAAACGCTTGTGCTGTGACCATTGTTGTTCAGCTCCATCGAATCTTTGATGCAGCCGAATTGATATGGACGATTTTGTTGGTGTCGAATTTTGTTTAATATTGATATTTACCTACGCGGGCGGCCAATTTTTTTAATTCCTCGGAGCTTCCGTGGCGACACCAAGGCAGCGAGCGACGGCATGTCGATTTCCGGCTTGAGCCAGACATTGCCGATTCTGGTTGGTCGGATCCGAGCAAAGATTCGTGCCGTAACCAACTCCGGCGACGTGCCGAGCTTCCGTTGCAGTGTCAACCCATTACCCTCCGCACCCTCCGCCAGCTTTGCCCACAATTCGGCGACGACCTCGGCGATTAGCCGCGTAGCGGATACTCGGCGGCGCAGGGAGACGTCGGTTTTAGCCCGCACTTCGGCTTCGCACAGGATCAGACAATCATCATCGAGATGAGGATCGCCGCGTGGCCGGCCTCTCCGCCGCCGCTTATCGCTTGAGCGTAGATTGCGCAGCGCCCGCGCCCGCTGCTCTTCGATGCGCGCGACTTTGACTTTCAGACGGTCGAGCGGAGCAATCAAGTGGTCCCATTCCCACCGCACCGAATACACACCGCGCGCTTCGGCATCGCTGTCGGTGTCTCGGACTGCAGCCGCCCATCGCGCCAATTCCTCGATATCGCCGCCGCCCGCGATCAACAGCTCGCGCAGCGCCCGAAAATCCGCTTCGGTCGGCTCGCGCCGATATTCTGCCGGGAACCGGCGGCCGAGCTGTTCCAGCCACAATTCGCGGCGAGATATCACCGGCGCCCCCCGATGGCTGCCACCTTGCCATCATCATTAATGACGCCGAACCGAGGCGCTGCCCGCCGAATTTCGTCTGCGATATAGGACCTGCTCAAATGCCCATAGTGCTTCTCGACCATCCGGGTATCCGCGTGGCCAAGGTTCCGCGCCACAACCAAAAGGGGCGCACCGGAAATGATATTTCCTTCCTCGTCTTTGAGCGGTTTCCCATCTTTATCACGAGGCCCCATGACGGCGAGGCTCGCCCAAGTGTGGCGCAGGCAGTGGAAGTTTGCCGGCGGCTCGATTTTCGCGCGTTCGCACGCCTCGGCCATCGGCCGGGATTGGTTCGACTTGCCCCAGCGATCGCCATCGGCCTTGCGCAGCAGCGGCTCGATACCGGGGCGGCCTGCAGTCAGCTCCGCGAAAAATGTCATCCCCTCATCGTTCAGAACGACGTGGCGCTCATTGCCGCTCTTGCTGGTCATGACGTGAAGCGTCCCGGTGTCGGGGTTGAAATCACGCACCTGGAACGCGGCGAGCTCGCCAAAGCGGCAGCCGGTTAGCAGCGCCGCCCGGACGAGGTTGCGGAACTCGCCCTCGCTGGCGTTGATCAGCCGCTGGCATTCCTCGACGGTCAGATACCGGATGCGGGCCGAGTCCACTTCCTCATAGGGCTCGAACTCGGCGCCACGCATCATCTATGGCGATCTTCTTTTCCCGCCAGGCGCGATTGAGCGACGCCTTCAAGACCGTCAAGGTGCGGTTCGCCGAGGCGCGGCGGCGCCGGATCGCCTCGTCATCATCTTCATCGAGCGCACGGTAGCGCTGCTGCCGGCCTGGTCGCGTGCGCAGCCTCGGCGCCGTCTGCGCGGTGTCGGCAAGCCAAGTCCGCAGCGTCTCCGCAGTCAGCTCCTCACATCGGACGTCGCCGAGCGCGGGCAGGATCAATGCCTCGGCGCGATAGCGGGCATCGGCGGCCGATTTTCGCTTCTCAGCGAGGTAGCTTAGATATTCCTCGATACAAACCCGCACCGTGTATAGGCCAGCGGGGCGGCCTGGCAGACCCTTGGCAGTGCGCTGGTGCGCGGCGTGACGCTCGCGGGCCACGGCCTGCGCTTGCGAAAAGCTCAGGACCGTCGCGCCGTCCGCATCGGCCTTGTCGTCGGCGACGGCGATCGTCTCGACTTTGTAGACCCCAGCGCCGGTGTAGGACCGCACCACCCACTTGCCGCCGGCGGCGCTCTTGCGGTAGCCGAGATGAAGGCCGGGATCGAGCGCCCGGTAGTAGGGCTTGCCCTGCGCGACCAACTCTGCACGCGCCGTCCGAGAGCCCAACCGAGCGTCCCTGACCGTCCTCGCCAAGTTCCCGTCTCCTGACCACTTTCCGCACAGCGGCAAACCGCCTGTCCAATGCCTGTCCAATATATGTGGCTGGACACGTTTAGGCAACGATAAACGAGCATAGACATAAAATATTGGTTATCAGTGAGTTGAGTAGACGGGCATGAACGCCGATGGATCAGGTTCCCTCT
>CAVZFB010000044.1:0-83816 GCA_963774345.1 uncultured Alphaproteobacteria bacterium | reverse complement strand
GCGATCGCCGAGGATCTCCCGGCCGATCGCGAGGCCGTGCGCCTTCTTCACGCGGCCCCAGTAATTGGCGGCGGTCGGCCGCCAGAAATCGGCGAACGGGATCGCGAGCCGCCGGCCGGCGCCTTCGATCACCGGATCGGCGCGGTCCTCGATCGCGAGCTGCGGCTTGAGGCAGGAGGCGATGCACCAGGCGAAGAGACGCTGCTTGGCCTCGCGTCGGCAGCGCCGCGAGCGCGGCGAAGCCCTCGGCCGGCGGCAGCTTCAGCCAGTCGAGATCGAGCGCGCTGCCGTGCGCCTCGAGCAGGCGGTCGGCCGGGGTGCCGGAGAGATCGTTCAGCGAGCTGCGCGGCGTCGGCCTCGGTTGCCCGCAAATCGAGCGGGTGCGGGTGGTAGCGAAAGCCGATCGAACAGATCGACGCACAGCGCATAGAGCGCGAGATCGAACGCGACCTCGAAATCCGCCGCCAGATGCGCGCGGGTGATCTGCAGCCGGTGCGCCTTGAGATCGTCGACCAGCAACTGGCTGAAGCCGCATTCCTTGCGCAGCGCCTGCTCGGCGCCGGGCGAGGACGGGCGGGAGCCGAGATCGTCATCCTCGTCGTCGCCGGAGCCGGGGTGAACGGCTCGTCGCCGTCATCATCGGTCTGTGCGTCGGCATCGCCGGTGTCGGCGGCGCCGCGGATCGCCGCGCGTTCGACGAGACCCTGGTGCAGGCAGAATTCGCCGTCATCGCCGATCGTGACGATGCAGCCGGCGCGGGCGCGGTCCTTGTCGGTGTAGACCGCGAGGCCGTCGATCGATCTCGTCGATCTCGGTGCGGCGTTCCTCGAGCTGCGCCGCTTCGGCCGCGAGCTCGTCGGTCCAAGTCGTCTTCGCCGACTTCCTCGAGCTCGCCGAGGCGCTGCTCGATGCGCTCGATCTCGGCGGCGAGTTCGGCCGGAACCTCGGCCGGCTGCGGTCGCACGCGCGCGTATTGCGCCAGGAAGCCGTATTCGGGATCGAGCACCGCCTTGGTCCAGGCCCATTGCGGGCGCAATTCGGCGGCCTTGGCTTCGAGCTTCTCGATCGCGAGCCGGCGCACCAGCGCGGCATCGTCGAGGAAGCCGTCTTCGTCGCCGCTGAAGAGATCGCGCGTGATCTTGCCGCCGGCGGCCTCGTAGGCCTCGGCGCCGACGAACATGCCGAGATCGGAATCGAGCGGCACGGCGCTCTCGGTCAGCAGACGCTTCACCGTGTAGGGCTGGATGTAGGAATTGTCCTTGAGCTGGTTCCACACCGCGAGCTGCGCCGCGTGATCGGCGCCGAGCGTGAAGGCGGTGACGACATCGAGGCTGATGTCGCCGTCGCGGTAGGCGTCGAGCAGTTCGGGCGCGAGCTTGCCGAGGCGCAGGCGCTGCCTGACATGCCGTTCGGAGGTGCCGAAGCGTTTCGCGACCGTCGTCGATCGTCGCGCCGCCGTCGATCAGCGCCGCCATGGCGACAAATTCGTCGGCCGGATGCATCGCGGCGCGGATCGTGTTTTCGACAAGCGAGGTTTCGACGCGCGTCGTCGGGCTTCTCGATCAGGCACGGGACCGGATGATCGGCATCGATGACGCCTTCGGCGGCGAGCTTCTGCAGGATCTTGAGCCGGCGGCCGCCGGCATCGACCTCGTAGACGCCTTTGCCGTCGATCGGCGTCGGATGGACGATCAGGTTCTGCAGGATGCCGTTGGCGCGGATGCTGGCTTCGAGTGCGATATCCTCGGCCGCCGTGGCCGGGGTCTTGCGGACATTGGTCGGGGAAAGGACGAGCTGGCTGAGCGCGATGTTGCGGACTTTGCTGCTGGCGGTCATGGCGGGGACTCCCTGCGACGGGCGGGCGCGAGCCGTCTCTCGCCCTGGAAAACCCGTCACAAATCCCCTTTCGGCCCTCTTCCTCTCGGGCGCGTGCAGCAGGGGCTGCCGGCGAGCGGAGGACGCGGCGACGGGGAGGGCCGCCGCAGCCGTCACGCCGCGAGCGCCTGTGCGGCGGATTCCGGGTCGGAGGTCGCGGAACGCGAGCAGATAGTCGGCCGCTTTCGAGGCGGCGCTCGCCGCGCGGATGATCGCGCGGTTGTCCTCGCGCAGCACCTCGAGCCAGCTGGCGAGATAGTCGGCGTGCCGCACCGTCGGCACGATCGACAGCGCCGCGCAGACGAAGGCGCCGGTCATTTCGGCGACCAATTCTTCGCGCGCGTAGGAGGACGAGCCGAAATCGCCGGAGAGATCGCGGTTGAGGCGGATGGGCTGCCCGCTCCAGTGGCCGAGCTCATGGCAGACGGTCCGGTGCAAGTTGATCGGCTCGAAAAACGCCGAAGGCGGCGGCACCTGGATGTAATCGGCGCTCGGGACGTAGAAGGCGCGGTTGCCGCCGATGCGGATATCGGCGCCGGTCGCGCGGATCAGCGCCTCGGCCTGCGGCAGGATCAGGTTTTCGGCGAGCGGCTCCGGCGGCGGCGCGATCTCGGCCGGAAGATCCTCGCACTGGTCGGCATTGAAGACCGTGAAGCGCTTGAGGAACGGGATCGCGTCGGGCTCGTCGCCGGTTTCGGCGGCGCGCGTGCGCTCGCGGTAGGGAATGAAGCGGTCGGCATAGACGACCGTGGTGCCGCGTTCGCCCTTGCGCACATGGGCGCCGATCTTCAGCGCCTGGCGGAAGGTGAGCCAGTTCTGGCCGGTGAAGCCGCGCTCGGTGCAGGCGCACCACAGGATCAGGATATTGATGCCGCTGTAAGGGCGGCCGGTCGCGGCGTTCTTCGGCAGGCCGAGCGGGGCGGCTGACGCCGGCCCACACGGCTGCACCCAGGGCACGCGGCCCTGTTCGAGCTCGGCGATGATCTTGTCGGTGATCTCCTGGTAGAGGCTGGTGCGGTCGGAAAAGGATTTGTGGGCAGGCGCCGGCGTGGGGCATGGGCGGTCTCCGCGACGGGCGGGCGAAAGCTTCTCTCTCGCCTGTGACGCTCGTCACCGACCCCGCACCGCCCTTTTCCTCTCCTTTTCCGGCGCTCCCGCACGGTCATCGCCGGGCCAAGCAGAAGCCGCAGCGCCGTCCGCAGGTCCACGCGTCAGCGATCGTTACCCGTCAGGGCGGAGACGGCTCGCCCGGCGCGGGGGAAAAGGGAGCCGGCTCCGCGTCCCCGCGTAGCGGGGACGTAGGAGCGCGGCCCGACCCCGGCCGCAGGTCCGCGCTATGCGCCCGAGGATAACTCCTGCCGGGGAAGGGAGACGCCCAACCGGCAATGGAGAATGAATTCAGAGTTCAGGCGGCAGATGGAGCGGCTTTTTTGCCGTGCTCGGCAGTATTCGACGCTACTCGCCGGGATCGCCGGACATCAGCGGCGGTGGCGATATTCATTGAGCGAGACCACGCCCGCCGGCAGAGCCGAAAAATCCCTGACCGCGCCCTCTTGATCAGGCTTGTTGGGTTTCTAGGAGCACAGCATTGCAACGCGCGGCGTCGTTCTCCAATTCACGTTCTAAAAAATCCACAATATTGGTGACAACCTGCAATTCATTCTGAATTACGTCAACCGAATATACCTGTGTTTTTGCGAATTCGTCCAATTTTGCATCCAGCAACAGATAATTATCGACGACCTCTGTGCTGCATACGCCGAGATTACCCCACACGATGTCAAGTGGAAGCTGGTAAATAATCTGTCTGGCGCTCGCCGGGGCCACCCTATTCGGGCCGAAGTATTGGGGTTGTTCGACCAGTTTTTTCACCTTGGCAACGTCGCCTCTTACGATCCGCAAGACACTGCCGAGAAGCTTTATGGCAGTGATCGCCTCGCGCGCCAGCCGCCGTCGACTCTCGGTCTTGAGATCGCTGTTTTGTTGCCGCAGTGCTTCGGTCTGCGCGTTGACCACAGCTACTTGCTTTTCAGCCGCACGCATCGCGCCTTTGAAAGCGAGGAAGCCGGCGGCCAATGCCAGCAGTCCGGCGACAATGCTCCCTTGATCGCGGAGGAAATCATAGAGCGCGCTGTACATGTGCGATCTCGTGCAGCAGGGGATTCGTGCCAGAACGCGCGTTTCGAGCTACCGGCAAAGCTGCACGCGCTCGGTCTTGGTCCCGCTCACAGGCCAAGCTCGCTGTGCGAGCCGAGCCGGACCTGATCGACACGGCCCGCGGCAATCGTTGACCCACGCGGTGAGAGCCGGTACTTTCACGCGACGCTATATTCGTACGTATAGATCGAAAGGGGTGGAACCATGCGCAACAGGCTGGGGTGGAAGGGCAGGGCGGCCCTGGTAGCGTCCTGTCTGCTCCTATTCACCGGAGCGCATCCTCGTCCTCGCGCCGCCGGCGCGGGCGGAAAACTACGGTGTTTCCGCCGCCTGCGGCCGCAACTACAAGCCGAACGTCATCGAGATCGATGGCTATGTGAACACCCCCACAGCTCTGACCGTGCCCCAGCTCGAGGCGCTGCCCGGTCAAGAGACGCTCAACATCACCTACCTCAACCACCTTGGTGTGGCAGAGACCTTCTCGGAGCCGGGCCGACGCTGTGGACCGTGCTGAGCGTCGCTGCCGGCGGCATCAAGGTCCCGCCGCCGACCCCCGAGCGAGTATGTCGGCGAGCCGGCCGCGCAGACGACCCTGTACATCGTGGTCGTCGGAACCGACGGCTACGAGACCGTGGTGTCGGAGGGCGAGATTGACGAGGGATTTGGGAACGCGCCCATCCTCCTCGGTTATGCCGAAGACGGCGTCGTGCTGTCCCAGGTGCCGTACAATTCCACCGAGTATAAAGGCCCGGCGCAGCTCGTCGTACCGACGGACACCCATGGCGGCCGATACGCCAATCAGATCTGCAAGATCAGAGTAGGCCAACGGGGCGCTATAGCTCACCGCATTCGAAATCCGCTGTAGAGGACAACGATCGCCCGCGCGCTACACCGCCGGCCACGGAACTCGGCAACGCGTCCGACGTTTTAGAACTCTTTGGAGAGCAGCTTCCCGCCCCTGCGGAATGTGGTCCCCCCACCACGCTGCTCTCGATCGGGTTGATACCCGAAAGCGCCATGTCCCCCACGTGGCGCTTTTCTTAACGACGTGCCAGCCGGAGCCCACTGCCGAGAGACTGCCGCGCCGTCAGGCTCGCCGGAGAATGCGCTCGATGTCATCGACGGCAACTCCATAGACCTTGGCGACCTGGGGAACGGTCATGCCGTATTTTATCAGACTGCGGATGCGCGCAAATTTCGATCGCGGGATCTCGGGCGTCATTTCCGGTTTGGGAGCGACCGAGGCTTTGACCTCATCGAGACGGACCGGCGCCGGCGCTCGAATTCCCAGCACGCGCGGTTGGCGCACTGATCGATCGGCCGGCAGGGAGCCCGACGCCGAAGGTTCGGCAACTTGTCGTCTCGGAGTGAACAGCGCCTCGGCTGCCTGACGCGCTCGCGTGATCCGCTCGCGATCATCGCCGCCGGGGTGCGGTTGTGGCTGTCGGCTAAGCAAGAGCGGCTCCGGATGGTCGATCCATTTTGGCGATATCGAAAAGGAGATTCGTTAATTTTCGCAAGGTGCACTTGGGAAGCCGGGTGCTTCTCCGCAAGCTCGCGGGCCGTCACGTCGATCCTACACGACGAATGAATGGCATTTCGTCGTAGCGCCACGGCGCCAATCCTTCTTGCGGTAATGGGCGCGATAGAGATCGACGGCGAGAGCTCACACATTCACGATGCCAAACGGCGTCGCTCGGATAATGCTGCGAGCTAATTTTCCTTGTTTACAGTCATATCTGTAATATACTTCAGACTGCACAACATTAACAACTTTCTTTGCCTTGGATATAAAACCGCTCTATGCCGGTAACGCGACTGATTGAGGTCGCACAAAGGAGGGTTTCTGCAACTCCGCTATTTCATATTTGCTTTTGCATCTTTGGCGATTCTTTGCGCCGGTCCAGTTTTCGCCGCAGATAAATCATCTGGCGACGCCACAACCTCGCATGGCGCGCATCTGTTGTGCTTTTCGATCATCTCACCCGCAGCACTCGCAACACTTTCGCCAGAGCGACAGGCAAATTCCCGGCGTGGTTGGGTAGCGCAATCAAGCTGTGACGCGATCTGCGCGGCGCAGGAGGCGGCGTGTGTGGGCGGCGGCGGCAACGGCGATAGCAGCGTCGATCAATGCGCCGGTGCGGCACCTAATTTGGGGATGTGTCGGTGCTGCGCCATCGGAAAATAACGTGCGCGGCATGGGCGCTGCTGCTGGCGTGTCTCGCGGGCGCACCAGCCTACGCGAACTGCTCAACCCGGCAGGAAACGTAGCCGATCAAATCTACAACAGCGCTTACCACACTTGGCAGTTTTGCAACGGAACAAGTTGGTTGGCATTTACAGGAGGAGGCAATTGCACTGCGGCAAGCGGCTATAATCCAAGCTCGCCAAGCGACAGCGGGTATTTCGTCCTCAGCAGCGGCACCTACACCGGCAATCTCGGCGGGCTAGCCGGCGCAAACAGTACGTGCCTGACCGACCTGACGACCAACACCGGCTGGATAGGGTACTCGACCGCCACTGCCAATGGCCAGCTCGTTGCAAGCAAGGTTTTGGCGTTCATGTGCGACGGCGTCATCTGCAACAACCTGATGCCGTCGACCACCTACTACTTTGCCAATGCCGGCAGCGGCGCGGCAGGCGGCGCTTCCTTCACGACGAACAGCAGCGGCTTCGGACCGGGTGACAATGCGAATTGGTCGGGGTCTACCTATTTTGGCGGCTCTTACACCTCCTGGGTCGACATGGGCGGGTCTATCAGCACAACATTATGGACTGGCATCCCGGCGAATAATGCTACCTTCGCGTGCGCCGGCTGGACGACCACTGGCGGCAGCGGCGGCTATATCGCCATTTCTGCGGCGACAAACTTTGCGCGTTGGAACGACAACTCCTCCCCTGCCTGTACCAACACCTACCACCTGATTTGCGTCGTCAATCCGTGATGGAGATAATGAAAATATTACCTCCCTTGCTGAAACGATCGATCCCGTGGCTCGGCATGCTGGCGTGTTTCGCGGCCGGGCCGCTCTATGGCGGCACGTGCTCAATTCGGCCGGCAACGAAGGCGATGTAATCTACAACGCCGCTTACAGCACCTACCAGTTTTGCAACGGAACCAGCTGGATACCCTATGGGGGTGGCGGCTCCTGCGGCGCTACATATAGCCCAACCGTCCCGAGCAATAGCGGCTATTTCGTGATGAGCGGAGGCACCTACACCGGCAATCTTGGCAATCTTCCCGGCGCAAATAGCATATGCCTGACGGATCTGACGACCAACACCGGCTGGATGGGTTACGCGACCGCTAATGCCAATGGCCAGCTCGTTGCAAGCAAGGTTCTTGCGTTTCTTTGCGACGGCGCAATTTGCAACAACCTGATGCCGGTAACCACTTACTACTTTGCGAATGCGGGAAACGCGGCGGCGGGCGGCGCTTCCTTCATGACCAACAGCAGCGGCTTCGGACCGGGCGACAATGCCGATTGGGCGGCGAGAGCAGGACCACACCTCCCTCCGGCATCGTCTGTGCTTGATGTTCATGATCGCACATCGCGCTTGGCGCCGATGCGCACAGCGTGGAACAGTTAAACCATCGATTACAAATTGACCCGCCAATGGCCCGTTATTTTTTGGGCCAAATACGTGGGCCTATTTCTATGTTGTTGATGAGTCTACTTTCAGCACCCTGCCGACGATCCGAGTTAACAGGGCGGGTCAGTTTTTTGGGTCAGTTTAACCGGCCGGCGGCCCTGACGAGGTTTGTCGAACTCCGGCGCCTTGGCGAGTCTCTCGACATGATTCCGAGTGACGTGCCTACCCTTGAACCGCTCCTGCGCCGCCGGCCACAGCGTTCGCTTTATGTCGGGTCGCAAGCCATCGTTTGCCGTTACCCGGTCCCGAATGAATTGGCGGAGCTCCGCGTCTGATGGAGGGCGGATGGAGTCCTTCTTCTCGGCAGGTACGGTGATCGCTTGAACCGGCCTTGCGTCGTCCTTCGGTTGAGCGGGCGGTGGCGGGATCACGATGTCCGAGATTGGCGACCGTCGCGGACGGGCGCGGGTGGTTTCAAGCCAATCTCGGCGAACGTCCCGCTCGGAAAATTGTACCGCGGTCCAAGCGAGGCGGCGTGAGCCCCGAAAAGCCTCGCCTGGATGTGGTCGCCCGCGGTATCCCAACTGAAAACGAAGGTCAGCCCATTCGTATGACGGGATCGGCTCCCATTCGCCTGACTCGGTACCGTCTTCACCGATGCGCCGCCCGACAGAGCGGATGCGTCCGGCCCTCGCCAGCGCCTGCGCGATCATCAATATCTCGTAATCCTGCTGCGTATAATCATGCTGCTTGACCCGCGACAGCAACTCGGCAACGCTCCAGAACGCCTCATTAGAAGTCTCTGTCAAACTCTCACCTCCCCAAAACATACGCGTAAAAAGCGCACTCGCGCCGAGTCGGTAATATATATTACCGACAAATTGCCACGACGAGGCCACAATGGGCGCTGGTAGAAGGCTGGGATCGACGAACTAGCCAGCCAGGGTGGTCAGACGAATGATGAGTCCGGGGAAGCAAATTTTGTCTTCGATGATACGATATACCTACAGCCTAGACGACGATCATAAGATGACGGTCGATACCAATAGAGACGGAAGGAAGACACAATATCCAGTTAGCTACGTGTCTTAGGGGTACGTTTAATTGCAGATAAGCTTTACGGCGCGAGAACGCGCTCGATCTCGGCGACGAACAGATCATTGTCGATCGGCTTGCGCAAAACGGGACCTAGCGCTTCGTCCTCAACGCCGGGTATATCGTGGCCTGTGATGTAGATGATTTTGAGCTCCGGGCGGCGCAAGCGCGCCATACGCCCGAGGGCGAGTCCGTTGACCCGATCGGGCATGACAATGTCGCAGACCAGCAAATCGACCAGCGCGTTGCTCTCCAAAACCTCAAGCGCCAGCCGATAATCGGGAGCGATCCGCACCTCGTAGCCTGCACCACGCAGAACCTGAGCCGAAGCCTCAGCGAACACCTGGTCGTCATCGACAAAGAGGACGCGGCCTGGCAACGGTTTCGGTCCGCTGGGTTGATTGGAGCTCATCGCGGCGATCTTATGCATCCCTGGTGCTGTCTTGTGTCCGGGGGCGGTGAGTGATGGCCCTGGCTAATCTAGCGCAAGCGCCTATCGTACCGCAACGTGTCGCACCGTAGATGCCCCCATTTTGGGCAGATCTCGCTACACTGCCCCGGGCACGGGTTCCGGAACATGTCGAAGGACAATAGGGAATGAGGCAGATAGCCGAAATCGACGATTCCGGCTCTAATCGACAAGAACTACCAGCGGCTGCTGGACGATTGGGTCGCCTGCCAAAAGCGCGAGGGCGCCTTGCGCAGCGGCCAGATCAACGAAGCCGAACTCGCCGATCAGTCGCGGCGCTTTCTCTCCGAGCTGGGCAAAGGCGCAGGGGCAGGGCGGCTCGACGATATCGCGGGACCGGAATGGTCCGGGACCCGGGAAATTCTGGAGGAGCTGGCGCGCAGCCGGGCCGCGCAGGGCTTTACCCCTTCAGAGACGGTGAGCTTTGTCTTTTCCCTGAAGGAGCCGCTCTTTGCGCTTCTCCAGCAGAAGGCGGGGAGCGCACCAGCGGTGGCGCACGAGACCCAGACGGCATCGATGCTGCTCGACCGACTCGGCCTCTACACAACCGAGCTCTATCAAAAAGGCCGCGAGGAGCTGATCCGACGACAGCAGGAAGAGCTCCTCGAATTGTCGACCCCGGTAATCCGGCTTTGGGATGGCATCCTCGCTTTGCCGCTGATCGGGACGCTCGACAGCGCCCGTACGCAGACCGTCATGGAAAGCCTGCTGGAGCAGATCGTCACATCGGGCGCGGAGATCGCGATCATCGACATCACCGGGGTGCCGACCGTCGATACCTTGGTCGCACAACACCTGATCAAGACCGTCTCGGCGGCGCGCCTGATGGGCGCCGATTGCATCATCAGCGGCATTCGTCCGCAGATTGCCCAAACGATCGTTCATCTCGGCCTCGAACTCGGCGTGATCTCGAAGGCGACAATGGCGGATGCGTTCGCGCTGGCATTGCGCCGTCTCGGCAAAGCCGTGGTCGACCGCGCCCAGCCTGCGCAGCAGGGAAATTAGCTTGGCATGGACGAGATTCCGATCCTGAGGATCCGTGATTGCCTGCTGGTTTCGATCCAAGTCGACATGCACGACAGGCTGGCGCTGGCGCTTCAGGACGATCTTACCAATCGCATCGTCGAAACCCGGGCACGCGGTGTGATGATCGACATCTCGGCGCTCGAGATCGTCGACTCCTTTATCGGCAGAATGCTGAACAACATCGCCGGCATGTCGCGCGTGCTCGACGCGGTCACGGTCGTCGTCGGGATGCGACCTGCGGTCGCGATTACGCTCGTCGAGCTGGGCCTGACCTTGACTGGCGTCCGGACCGCTCTCAACGTCGACAAGGGTCTCGCTATGATCCGCCGCATCATCGATGCCGAGGAGGGCGAGGGTGACGGTCGAAGCGAGTGAGACCATGCCGGTGCAAAGTTCCGACGACGTGGTCAGGGTTCGCCAGGCGGTGCGGGCGCGGGCGGTTGCGGCCGGCTTCAGCCTCGTCGATCAGACCAAGATCGTCACCGCGGCGAGCGAGATCGCCCGGAATACGGTCGACTACGGCGGCGGGGGCACCCTCTGCCTCGAGCTTTTGCGAGAAGGGGCCCGCCGCGGCGTTCGCCTGACCTTCGCGGACAGCGGGCCCGGCATCGCTGATATCGAGCAAGCAATGACGGACGGCTATACCAGTAGTAACGGATTGGGGCTGGGGCTGAGCGGCGCCAAGCGACTGTCAAACGAATTCTGCGTGAAATCCGCGCCCGACCAAGGGACTATCGTGACCCTGGCGCGTTGGCGATGATATGAACACGGCGATCGCCGATCCCAGTCAAGTGAGCGAGGGACGAAGACTAGCGGTCGAATTTGCGCGCAAGACCGGCCTCGACGACGCCAAGCTTGCCCGCATCGCCCTCGTCGCCACCGAGCTGGCGACTAACCTCGTCAAGCATGGCGGCGGAGGCACTCTCGTCGTCGACCGCTTTGACGATGCCGACGGGCGGGGCATCGAGCTGATGGCTCTCGACCGGGGCGCCGGCATGGCCGACGTTGGGAGTTGCCTTGCCGATGGATATTCGACTGCCGGGAGTCCCGGCACCGGGTTTGGTGCGATCACCCGTCAATCGGACCGGCTGGTGGTCTTTTCACGGCCGGGCTTAGGTACTGCGGTAATGGCCCGCTTGATCTTCGAACCCGCTGGGAAGCCGCCGTCCCCCCGGACGGAGCTCGGTGCCGTTAACGCTGTCTATCCCGGAGAAACCGTCTGCGGCGATCATTGGGCATTCGCCGCCGGCCAAACTGGCCGGACGCTGCTGGTTGCCGACGGCTCGGGTCACGGGCCCGAGGCGGCGCGCGCAGCGCTGATGGCGGCGCAAATCTTCAACGATCATCTCGACGATGAGTGCGTCTCGTTGGTCGATAGATTACACCGCGGGTTGGCATCGACGCGAGGCGCGGCACTTGCCGTCGCGCGCATCGATACGACGGAGTCACTCGTACGCTTCGTCGGCATTGGCAACATTGCGGGGACCTTGGTAAGCGACGGCGGTGTTCGCCGGATGGTCTCGCATAACGGAACCGCAGGACACGTCGCCCCACGCATCCGCGAATTCACCTATCCGTTCACCGGGAAGCCTCTCGTTATCCTTCATTCCGACGGGCTGTCGACAAAATGGGGGCTCGCCGACTATCCAGGGCTGGCGGGGAGCCATCCATCGTTAATCGCTGGGATTCTGTTTCGCGACCACCGCCGCGGTCGCGACGATGCCACGGTTGTTGTGGTGCGCCCGTTATGAATGCGCGCCTCCTGATACTGGCGCTCGAGGCCGAGACCGATATCGTGTTGGTGCGCAAACGCGCCCGCCGGTTGGCCGAACTCGTCGGCTTCGAGCCTCAAGACCAGACACGAATTACCACCGCGGTGTCGGAAATCGCGCGCAACGCCCTCGAATACGCCGGCGGCGGCCGTGTCGAGTTCCGCCTCACCGGCAGTGCGGCGCGACAGCAATTCGAGATCATAGTCTCCGATCGTGGTCCCGGCATCGCCCGCCTCGATGCGATCCTCGACGGCTCGCAACGATCGGTTACCGGGATGGGGATCGGCCTCATTGGCGCCCGGCGACTGATGGACGATTTCACGATCGAAACCGCGCCCGGCGGCGGAACCACCGTGCGGCTCGCCAAGATCTTGCCAAAACGCGCTCCGGTCGTAGGACAGACCGAACTGAAGCGGATCACCCAGGCCCTCGCTGCTGAAGCGCCGCCCGACCTGATGGAGGAGATCCGCAGGCAGAACCAAGACATGGTGATTTAGCTCGAAGAGTTGAGCACGCGGCAGAAAGAGCTGACGTTGCTCAACCAAGAGCTCCATGACACCAATCGAGGCGTCGTCGCGCTCTACGCCGAGCTTGATGAGCGCGCCGACCATTTGCGTCGGGCGGACGAGCTGAAGTCTCGCTTTCTCTCCAATATGAGCCACGAATTCCGGACCCCGCTCAACTCGATCCTGGCGCTATCGCGCCTGCTGCTTACGCGCGGCGACGGCGAGCTGAAGGCCGAGCAGGAGAAACAGGTTCACTTCATCCGCAAGGCGGCGGAGAGTTCTGACCGAGCTCGTCAACGATCTGCTCGATCTCGCCAAAGTTGAAGCCGGCAAGATCGTCGTGACCCCGATCGAGTGCAGCGCCGACGGTGTGTTCGCGACCCTCCGCGGGATGCTGCGCCCGTTGCTGGTCGGCGATGTGGTAGCACTGGTCTTTGAAGATCCGAAGGACATCCCCCCGCTGCTGCAGGATGAAGGCAAGCTGTCGCAGATCCTGCGCAACTTCATCTCCAACGCGATCAAATTCACTGAACAGGGCGAGGTGCGGATTTGGGCGGCCTATGACAGCGACAGGGATTCGGTCACCTTTAGTGTGCGTGACACCGGAATCGGAATCGCCGAAAAGGATCTTGATATCATCTTCCAGGAATTCGGGCAGGTCGCCCATCCGATGCAGCGGCGTGTCAAGGGCACCGGTCTCGGGCTTCCCCTGTCGAAAAAGCTCTCGGAGTTGCTCGGCGGCAGCATAACGGTGCAGAGCGCGCCGGGTGAAGGCTCAGTTTTTTCGGTAACGATCCCACGCATCTACCGCAGTCTTTCGGCCCCGATCGATATCGCCGAGAGTTGGGAACTTCAATCAGGGCGAATACCAATCCTGGCTGTCGAGGACAACCCCGCGGATTCCTTCGCCGTCGAGCGGATCCTCTCAACCTCGCGTTATCAAGCCATCGTCGCTCGCAGCGTTGCCGAAGCCAGGCGAGCGCTAGAACGGGTCCGGCCCGGCGTGATCATTCTGGACGTGATGTTGCTTGGCGACGAAAGCTGGCGCTTTCTGATCGAAATACGGCAGCGCGACGCCACCGCCGACATTCCGGTGGTGGTCGCGTCATCGAGCGGAGACGAGCGCAAGGCGATCAATCTCGGCGCAGACGAGTACCTGGATAAGCCGATCGACCCGGCGCAGCTGGTCGATTTGCTCGATCGACTGACCGGACAACGCTCGGTGACGCGCATCCTGCTCGTGGATGATGAAGAGGTGTCGCGCTACCTGGTGCGACAATTGCTGCCGCGAAGCACCTACGACATCAAGGAAGCGGCAACGGGGGTCGAGGGGCTGGTAAGGCTCAGGGACGAGCGACCGGATATCGTGTTGCTCGATTTGAACATGCCAGGGATGAACGGCTATGAGTTTCTGGAACGGCTCAGCGCCGAAACCAACATCCCAGCCATCATTCTGACTTCGATAATCCTCGACAGCGAGCAGCGCCTGCGTCTCGGAAATGCGTCGAGCATCATCTCGAAGTCGGATCTTTCGGCCCCGGCACTGACGGAGGCGATCACGACCGCGTTGGCAAACGCGGAGGCGGGCGCGGCGTGACCGCAGATGCGGTCACGATCCTTGTGGTGGACGATAACGACGCGGGTCGGTACGTCAAGGCACATATTCTCGCCAGTCGCGGTTTACGAGGTGTCAGAGGCCGGACTCGGACACGCCGCCATCGATCAGGTAGCGCCGCCGCCGCCAGACCTCGTTTTGCTGCCAATCGCCGAACGCTTTAGAATGTGATGGCGCTGCGCGGGGAGCGGTCACGAGCTGCGGCTCGGGCCTCCCGCGAGAAATAGGCCGGCTTGTCCGTCACCTGCGCGATCGTACCGCCGAGCTCACCGACTGGTTGGACGTGGTCGGCGGATCGTTGATCGCCGAGGGCGGCGGTATGTAGCGTTTAGAGTGGCGCGATCGCTACTGCGGAGTGGTGGTGGTTGTCGAGCGGGTCGTTGTGCCTGTACCCGTAGGGTTAGTCACTGTCGTCGAGTGGGTTTCAGTGTTGCCCGAAACGCCTTCCTTGTAGATATCCTTTCTAGTGACCGGGTTCCCGTATTCATCGACACCTTGCTTCGTTGTTGAGGCACGATAACCCCCATCCGGGGTAGGGGCTACCGTCGTTGTCGTAGAGGTGCTGGTACCGCTAGCGGGGGGTGGGATTTCTGGTATCGGCGTACCAGGAGCGGGGGGAGAGGTCTGCGCGGAGGCAATCCCCGACATCAAGACAACGGCGGCCACACCGGCCAGTAAATTCTTCGTCATTACGGTATCCCTCCTACTTTTGGCTATGCGCGTAAACCGCCGGCGTATTGCAGTGGTTCCATCTTGGGCGCTGGGGATCGAGTTCACCCTTGAGGACGCAATAAGTGCTCGCCCCGCATGCCTGTAGTATCCAGGTTCACGCCAACCCTTGATCGTGCACACCTCTGGGTGGTGCGATCGATGCCAGGACTTCGCAGTCATCCGATGGCAGTTGCACCGGCAAAATCCGGCCTTCACGGCTGCGCACAACGTAGAAGGTAATACCCAGCGCGAGCGCCTTAGCATTGGTACGAGCTTGTTCTTCGGTCATAACACCGGCTCCTTCCAATTAATCATCTGCACACAATCGCCCGCCCGTGGCCTAGCTTTGTCGAATACAGGCGGACGTACAGAAATAGGGATCTAAATAGGGAAATAGATCTGTGCGAACGCCGTAGTAGCTACGGCAATTACAAGCCCTATCCTCTACAGTGCAGGTTCGGGTGGGACCATGTCTCCCAGATAACATTACGACAGTGAAAATCGTTCCCTCGTCGGTCCCCAATTTAGTCACAGTCTTGGGGTTATAGGACCTCACAGCCCAGTGGCGCGCAAAGATTAGGCGGCCATACCCGCTGTCATCAACGGATTGCCGCCGTCGCCTTCCTGCCTATGCGGGAGCCAATATTCCCGGCGAGAGCGGCTACGGCGCGGCTCATCGTGGCGGCGACTGCCGCGGTGTCCGAACCCGCAGGTGATTCGACTATTATCGCGTCGCTTGGAATGCCGACGACCTTGGTATTTTTGTTCAAAATCTCCCAACTGGCGTTAAGCGTCACCCGCCCCGATTTGTCGGCGTCAAAGCTCCGGATGTCGATCGCGATCGTCAAATCGGCCGAAGCCAATGAGTCACTGTCGATCAGCACGGTACCCGCGGGCAACCGAGGGCGCAGATCGGCCGCGAGAACCCGCCGAATCATCTCATCGAGCGGTCCGGCCCAACGGTCATATTCGGCGTAGTCGAGCTGGTTCGGCCCGATCCGGCGCGCAATTTGCGGCCTGTCGAGCGCCCCCGGCAGCATGATAGCGCCGATCGCAACCGTCGTTCTGGCGAAGCCCGCCGGCACCGGCCGAACCGGGTCCGGCTGAGCGCTCAGCACATAATATTTGCTCGGCGGAGAGCTGCACGCCGCAAGGATACCGGCCAGCAGTGCGAGCACAACACACGCCTTCACCGCGAGGCCTCGTTGGGCTTGCCGCTGATCAGCGATTCGGGATGGCGCTCGAGGTAGTCCGCGAGCACCCGGATCGAGCGCGCGGCATCTTTCAGCTCGCTCATCGTGCGCGCCAAATCGTTGCTTGCAGCCGGATCGTTGCCGAGGATCGTGAGGGTCGCTCTCATCTGGTCGGCAGCACCGTTGAGCCGTTGCAATAGCGGCCCAACCTGGACATCAACAACTCGGGTCAATCGCTCGGTATTGGCCAAGGTCAGGTCAAGGTTGTGCAAGGAGCGCTTGACCTCGGGCCGATCGATCATCTCGTCAGCGTGGCTGACCATCGCGCGAATCTGCCCCACCAATCGGTCGAGCGGCAATGCGGAGAGCTTGGTCATCAGTTTGCTCGCCGAGCGCGTGACCTGCTCGATACTGCCGCCCTCGATCGTCGGCAGCTCCGGATAAGGCTTGGCCAAGACCAGCTGAGCCGGCGGCGCGTCGTCGACAAAGTCCAAATCGATCGCGCGCTGGCCGGTCAGCAGGTTGGCGCTGATCAGTTGAGCGCGCAGCCCCTTGGCGACGAGTTGCACGAACATTCGGTTGGTGGCGGCGACCGGATCCTGCCCGGCCATGTCGAGCCGCTGACCGTCCAGCTTGATCCGATGGGGAGCTACCTCGATCGTTACTGGCTCACGGATCGTATCGCCTGTCGGATCGTATTCCAGCTGCACCCCGGTGACTTGACCGATCGGCAGGCCACGCAGGTCAACCGGGGTGCCGACCTCAACGCCGCGCACGGCATCCGGAAAATACAGGCGGTAGGAGACGCGGGCCGGCTCGGCGGCTTCGTCGGCAACCTTCTCGTCGGCATAGAGCCAGAATCGCGAGTTAGGCGGGCTGGGCGGTCGGCCGAGGGCTTCGTCGGGGGTATCGAACACGATCCCGCCGGAAAGGATGCTCAGCAGGGGCGCGGTGGCGAGCTTTACGCCCTCAGCGCCGATCGAAACGTTCAGCCCCGACGCGACCCAGAACCGAGTGTCGGGATGGATCAAGGCTTGGTGCGGAGCATAGATGAAGATTTGTACGGCAACGTTGCCGTTGCGGTCGGACAGTCGGTGACCGGTGATTTCGCCGACTTGGACGCCATGGTAATAGACCGGGGCCAGATCGCTGATCTCGGAAAGCCTTCTGGCGGTCAGGGTATAGGCCTGACCGTCGACGAGGCCCTCCTTAGGCGGCGGGGTCTCCAAGCCGGTGAAGGAGTAGGCGCCGGGCGGGTCCTTCCCCGGCAGCATGCCGATATAGGCGCCGGAGAGAACGGTCGTCAGCCCTGAGACGCCGCTAAGCCCGATACGCGGGCGCACGATCCAAAATTTGCTGTCGGCGCGCAACATCGGTTCCGCCTCACGCGCCATTGTTGCCGTGACCTGCGCGCGCGAGCGGTCGGGGCTGAGGCCAACCTTGGTGACCGCGCCGAGCTCGACATCCTTGTAACGGATCGTGGTGCGGCCGGATTCGATCCCCTCCGCGGTTTCGAAGCTGATCGTGATCGTCGGCCCGCGCTCGACCAACGCGCGAAATCCGAGCCACCCGGCAATCACCAGCGCGACGACCGGAACCGCCCACACCCAGGGCAGGCCGGCCCATCCGCTCGGTTCAGGCGCAGGCGGCCCGTCGGGCATCGGTCCAGACGGGTCCGAGCCGCTCAATTTCGCCTCCTCACCGCTGCCGCATCCCACATAAGCCGTGGGTCAAACGCGCTCACCGCGATCATCGTCAGCACCACAACGCCAGCAAAGCTCGCGATACCGGGTCCGGGCTCGATCGTCGTCAAGGTCCCGAACTGCACCAGCGCGGTCACGATCGAGACCACGAAGACGTCGATGTTCGACCACCGCCCGATGAAGTCAGCAAAGCGATAAAGGGCGGTCCTCTGCGGCAACAGCCGCGCGGAGCGCAGCCGGATCGCGATCAGAAACCAAGTGAGCCCGGCGAGCTTTAGCCCCGGCACGATGATCGAGGCGACGAAGACGAGCAGCGCCAGCGGCCACAATCCGGCCTCCGCGAGATCGCGTACGCCGCCGAGGATCGTGTAGCTGTCGGTGCGGCCGAAGCGGGTAATCGTCAGCACCGGAAGAAGATTGGCCGGCAAATAGAAGATATACCCCGCGGCTGCGAAGGCGGTGGTGATGGCGAGGCTGCCCGCCCGACGCGGGACCAGGCGCGCGCCGCAACGCGGGCAGCGCCGTCGTCCGGCCCCGTCGACGGTAGTAGCGGCAACGACGAGGTCGCATTCGAGGCACAGGATCCAGGGTTCCCCCGGGGTCGGCGCGTGTCTTGCCGGGTCGTCGATCGCATTCCAGACGCGCTGGCGGCCGAGCGACTGCTCGATCAGGATCTGCACAAGAACCAAAGCCCCGAGCGCGTAGCCGCCGGCGGCGACCGCGACTCGGGCCAATTGGCTAAGCCGGGTATAGGCGACCACGGCGCCGAGCAGATAAACGTCGAGCATGCTCCACGGGCGCAAATGGAGCACGATACGCCAGATGCCAGCAATCTTCGGCCGCGGATTTGCGCCGCTATGAGCGCTGGCGTTGAGCCGGACGAGAGCCATCACCAGGAGCGCGAGGCTTAGCGCCGGAATGACCACCGAGATCATCGCCACCAGCGCCGCGACTGCGGAGACACCGCCGCCGTAGCCGGCAAGGGCCACCGCACCACTGGCGATCACACTAGTGCGCCGGTCGCCGGCCACACCGACTTCGAACAGTGGAAAGGCGTTCGCCGCCACAAACAGGATCGCGGCGGTGGCGGCGAAGGCGAGAAGCTCGGCGCGGCCGACCGACGGGAGGCGCCACAAGCGCGCACGGCAGCGCCGGCACAGCAGCCACCGACGCCGCGGCAGATCGCTGCCGGCACGGTGAATCTGGCCGCAGTCACGGCAGGCGAGAAGAATTTCGGCCATCTCCAGGGCGAGGGTCCGGTTGCGCGCTCGGTCGCAAACACCCGGCAACCGGGATTGCGTTCCCCGGGGCGCCCATATCAGCGGGGCTAGTTTATTTAGTGTTCGACCGCCGAGCCGAATACCGTTCGACGCTCGATTTCCGCGTCGAGCTTGGCTCCCACCAGGACGACGATGATCGACACCCACATCCAAGTCATAGAGCCAATGATCGCGCCGAGCGAACCATAGGTCCTGTTGTAGTTGCCGAAATTGGCGACGTACCAGGAGAACAGAGCGGAGGCGGCGAGCCATACTGTGGCAGCAAAAATGCTGCCCCAGGTGATCCAGCGCCATCGCGGCGCGCTGCGGCTCGGACCGAATCTGTAGATGACAGAAAGCGCTAGCGCGATGAGCACGAACAGGAGCGGCCATCTGATCATCTTCAGCAGTACGGGCGCCACTCCGTGATTCGGAATTTGGTCTAGAACAAAAGGCAGCGCTATCAAAATGGCAAGCGATAGCAGCACGAGAACAATCGTTCCGCCAGTAAACCCCAGCGTCATGGCATAGTATTTAATAAGACTGCGCTCTTCCTTCTCTTCATAGACCGCAGTGAGGGCGTCAAACAGCGATGAGACGCCGGCGTTGGCGCTCCATAGCGCGATGACCAAGCTTACAGCGAAACCGAAGCCAAGCACGGCTCTGTCCTGGTGAACCAGACGGGTCAGTTGGTCCCGCAGTACATCAACAGCGCCACCCGGGGCGACGCCGGACAAGGTGTCGAGATGAGCAACGATACCGCCCGGATCGGCGAATAGGCCGTAGATCGAAACAATGGCCCCGATGCCGGGGAACAGTGCGAGGATCGCGTAAAACGTGACGCCGGCAGCGATCAACAAGATCCGGTCGCGTGAAATACCGCGGTAGACTCGAAGCAACACGTCCTTCAGCCAGAGTCCGAGACTGGGTGATGGCGTCCGGGTCTGCTCGCCACGCCTCACCACCCCTCCCGCGCCGTTGCCTTTCGCGAGGATCCGGGCAGGACGCTGGCGCCCGAACACACCCACGGCAACCAGCACTGCGCTCAGTATGATGACCCATGAAGGCGCTCGGACAGAGGACTGCGCCTGGTCTGTTCCGCCCGCGCTGATTGGCTCTATTTGATCGTCCATTGTCGATTCCTTGTGGCACACCGCGCTGCCGCTTGTTCGCGGCCGAGTGATCGCAGAGGCCGACCACCACGGGAACCATGGCGCCCCAAAACCGGTTCCACCCATCTTTGGCGCTAGAGCGAACGTCCGCACCTGAGTGGGGGGCGACCCGTCTCACAGGTGTGCAGGGGATGAGTTCTTGTTTCGGCTTGGGCAGGCGACGAGCCACACGCAAAGACACTGATTGTGGCGGATTGTATCAACGTCTGGGACTTAGTGTTAACAAGGAAAGCCTTTTGTCGCGGCAATCGGGTGGTCAGCTCGGCGAGGTCCGGGGGCAGGGCCGGAAGCGACACGCCTGCGGCGCTGGATTGCTTGCTGCGCAAGCTTGGCGGCGAAGGCATAAAGCTGCAATCTAAGAAGGCTGGGCCGCGCGATTCTGGCATTTTACGTCGAACTTCGCCCCCCTCGCTGATGAGCTTTTGCCTGCGACCGAGGGCCGGATGGTCTGTCTCGAGCCGCCTGCGGTTTACGAAAATGTGAGCGGAGTTACCAACATACGCGGCTCGTTACAGTAACAAGACAAGATTTTACCAACAGCCAATTGCGGTACATCAAGGGGTTACAACCGGCCATTATACATCGCTCATCCAACGGTCCCGGGCATGCTCGAGGCCGGAACATCTGAAGGGTGACGCTGATGAGCGATTTCGCGCAGCTCCTCGAAGCCGAAATTCCCCGCCTGCGGCGCTACGCGCGGGCGTTGACCCGGGACCAATCGCGGGCCGACGATCTGGTGCAAAGCTGCCTCTGTCGCGGCATCGCCAAACAGCATCTCTGGGAGCCGGGAACCGATCTGCGCGCCTGGCTCTTTACGATCCTCCACAATCAGCACGTCAACGACGTGAGGCGCTCGGCGCGCGAAGGCGTGGCCATCCCGGTCGAGGACATGGCACCTGCGCTGACTGCCGCCGCCGATCCCGAGGCGTCTTTGCAGCTGCGCGACCTCGAACGGGCGCTCGCCCGCTTGCCCGATGAGCAGCGCCAGGTGATCCTGTTGGTCGGGCTCGAAGGGATGCGCTATGAGGAGGCCGCTACCATCCTCGGAATTCCGATCGGCACCGTTCGCTCGCGGCTGTCGCGCGGCCGCGACATGCTGCGTGAGCTGATGGATATGAACGATGAAACGGCCGATATCGCGGGGAGGAGGAGGACTGGGGTTGCGCCGCTGCGCGCTGTGGCATGATCGGCCGGAAGCGGCCGGCGGCGGAATCACCAGCAGGGCGCGGGCAATCGAAGGTGGTGCCACCGCATCAGAGCTAAAGGATATGTTCAGAACCGCCCTGGGGTATATCGCTTTGGTGGCCGTTCTCTGACAGAGGCCCCGGACCGGTGCTTCCGTGCCCAGTCCGGCTCGGCTCCTGCCATGGGATCGCTATCAGGATTCGAGGTGGTTCGGGTAGCATTGGGAACGACGAGGGATATTGACGAAGGCGAGCCGGAGATCCCGTTTCGCCGTCGCGATCTTCACCTCGTCGGCCGTCGCGCCGCTACTTGATAAATGCGCATAGCCGAGATGATAACCAATCACTCGCAAACCGATCGGCATAAGATTCGTCAGAGCGTATTGAGTGCTTCATCGAATTGGCCGCGCAATCGGCTGTTGCTCGCCCTGCCCTCCTCCGATCTTCAGCAACTTCTGCCGGAGCTTGAGCAGATCCGCTGCCAACGCGAACTGGTCCTGATGGACGCTGATAGTTCGCTCGATCATGTATTCTTCCCCGATAGCGGTGTCGTCTCGGCGGTAGCGGTTTATGCGGACGGCAGCATCATCGAGATGGCGACGATCGGTCGGGAGGGTTGCACGGCTGTGCAAGCCGTTCTGGGCGCCGAGACTTCCTCTATCCGGCTCCTCGTCCAGCTCCCGGGGGCCGCAGCTAAGATGACGCGCGCAGCGTTTGCTCAAGCCATGGGGTCGATGCCGTCCTTTCGAAATCTTATGTTCGCCTACGTCCAAGCTTTTCTCGAGCAAGTTTTGGTGTCAGTAGCACGCAACGGGGCGCACAACCTAAAGCAGCGGCTCGCACGCTGGCTCCTCACGATGCGTGACCGCAGCGACGATGACGCGCTGCAGATCACGCAGAACTTGCTCGCCGAGATGCTGGGCATCCAGAGGCCAACCGTCACGAATGCTGCCCGGGAGCTGGAACGTGCCGGCTTGATTGCGCGCGGCCGACGGCAGGTCACGATACTCGATCGGCCGGGCCTCTTGGCGGAATCTTGCGAATGTTATCAGCTGGTCCGATCGCGGATCGCTTCTCACTTCCCCAAAACATACGCATGAAAAGCGCACTCGCGCCGAGTCGGTAATGTACATTACCGACACATCGCCTCAGCGAGGTCACAATGGAGGCTGCTAGGGAAGTAGGATCGAGAAACCGGGTATAGGTGGCGGGAGGAATGGTGGCCGCAGTGAAACACATCCTCGTCGTCGATGATAACGATGACGTTCGGGATGTGATTGTCGACACCCTTAGGGAATACCGCTATCGCGTCAGCGCTGCGTCCGACGGCTCTGCGATGCGCGATTTTCTGCAAACCGGCGATACGGTCGATTGCGTCATCCTCGATGCCCTGATGCCTGGAGATGCAAGTTCTTCATTAGTGCTCCATCTGCAGGAGCGTAATATTCCGGTCATAATTATTTCTGGAAGCTCCGACTCGATGAGCTACGCTGCAGATAATGGCCACCAGCTCCTCCGAAAACCCTTTCGATTACAAGAGCTCCACAGTGCTGTTATCGCTGCGCTCGGCACCGGCGAATTAGGACAACGGTCACAAGCTGACGGTTAATGCAAAAAGGACGGGAGGAGGCGACCATGCCCGGTTGGTATGTGTCTTATTTGGCCGGGGCCGTCACGGTTATGAGCTTGGCCAAAAGTAGGGAAGAAGCCATAAGCGCCGCGTGCGGTCTATTGGATCGAGAGATCAACGTTCAAGAAATCGGGCCACTTCTCGGAATGCGCGAGCCTGGCGACATCATCGGTTCGGTCGAAATTCGCAAGTTACACGCGATGCGCATTCACGCCGGATAGCGCCACACTGGTTCAACAGCCTGCGAGGCTTTGCCCCCGCGGCGGGGCGTGCGAACGTCTCATTGGTTGGGGCTCGGTGCGGCGTGCCCGCAGGGTTACAGGGCTCGGCCCACCGGCAGCCCCCGCCTTAATGCTCACTAAAGGCATCCCAGGACTGCATCTCCACCCGCTTCGCGCGCATCCAACGCACAAAATCCTGCGATAAAGGTCGCGTCGATCAGGGATGTCGGTGCGGGAATTCGACAAAGTAGGCTGGGCGATCGTACGATAGTTTCTCGCAGGCTCGTCGCACCTGCGAGCAGCGCCACTGCACCGTCAACTTTTCGACGCTCTGCGAGACGTGGGATCCGCTCTAGAATCGGCTTTCAAACTGGTTTCACTGTTGCGCGCTTGGCGAGCTCCGAAGGGGGAGGCGGAATAGATGGTTCGCTATAGCCCATACACCACAACGGTTGTGGGAGCTCACAGCGTGCCGCGATGGTATGAGGCCTTGGATCGTCTGGTCACCTTGGGACAACTTTCGCCGACTGATTTTGCCGACGCGCAGTTTCGCGCCGGTCAGGCGGCGATCGTGGAGCAAGAGGCTGCCGGCATTGACGTGATCACCGGCGGCGAGCTGCATCGGCGGACGCATAATCGCCACTCCCCACCAAACGCTATGCTGAACCATTTCTGGGATAAGATCCCAGCGTTCTACGGCGCTACTCGACCGAAGCCGATCAGTAAGCACGACCCAAACGTCTTTCACCCAGCCGCGATCTGCCAGTCGGCGATCGTCGATACGATAGACCTTGGTCTGGTCGAGGAATTCCGAATGGTATCCGCCTTTGCCCGTCGTCCGGTCAAGATCACAATGACCGGACCGCATCTTTTGGCAGCTGTCGCCTATGACGAGTACTACAACGACATGCCGCGAATGATGAACGATATCGGCAAGCTACTGCATCAAAACTTCAATCGGTTGGTCGCCGCGGGGTGCAAGCATATTCAAATCGATGAGCCATATTTCACAGCCGCTGATGATGAGGAGGTGCGGGCTGCGGTCGATGCGATCAACGTGGCGATCGAAGGGCTTCCCGATGATGTGCACGTTCTGGTTCATATCTGCCAGGGCAATTACGCGGTTGGCGCCGATTATGACGGGCAGATCGGGCACCGCTATTTCGACACCGGCCGCTATAAGGCGGATCTGATCTGCAAGATCGAATGCGATGGATATTTGATTGAGCATGATATGACCCCGCATTTCGAGCGTTTACTTGGCGACAAACAGCTAGGCGTGGGTGCGGTCGATGTACAGGATCCGAATATCGAAAGCGGAGAGCAGGTCGCCGAGCGCATCAGGGTGCATCACTGGCTCGCGCCGGAGCAGACCCTGATCACCAGCTCGTGCGGCTTCAATCATCTCCCCCGGCATGTGGCACTAGGGAAGCTTCGCGCAATGACTGCGGCAAAAGCCATTTTGAGCAAAGGTTTGTGATGATACGCCCGCTCAACAGACACTTATCAAAATGACGGATACAGCATGGAGCCGAATTCTGATACGTGGATCCGATCCGCACAGCTGGCGGGCCAAACAGGGACTTTCAAACTTTCTCTCAAATCGAATGAGTGGGAGTGGACGCCACAGATCGCGGTGCTATTTGGATTTGATCCGAGTGGTTCCCGGTCACGGTTTGACGATTGGGAAGGCGCGATCTTTGTCGACGACGTACCGAAGCTGCGGGGTGCTATCGAAGCAGCGAAGAATGGGAATTCCTTCTACGCAGAGTTTCGAGTACGGCATCCTGATGGAACCATCCACTGGCTTGCCGGCAGAGGAAAGGTGGAGCGCAGTGGGTCAGGCGATGATCGCTGGCTCTTTGGCTCTTACTCTGAAATCACCGATCGCAAGGCGCTCGAGGCCCGATTGCTGGCCCTCAACGAAACGCTCGAGGCGCGCGTCCAAGATCGCGCCCGGCAGCTCGAGGCGAGCTTCGAGCAACTTCGCGAAAGCGAACGGCGTTTTCGACTCCTCGTTGAAGCGGTCACCGACTACGCGATTTTCATGCTCGACCCGGAGGGCAACATCGTCAATTGGAATACGGGCGCGCAGCGGATCAAAAGATATGGGGCTGAAGAAATCATCGGCCAACATTTCTCGCGCTTTTACACCGATGCAGATCGGCGAAATCGCGTTCCCGAGAGAATGCTCGAAACCGCGGCGCGAACCGGCAAGAGCGAAGCCGAGGGCTGGCGCGTACGAAAAGATGGCAGCGCCTTTTGGGCGAGCGTCGTGGTCGAGGCCATCCGCGAGCCGACGGGTGAGTTACTCGGCTTCGCCAAGATTACCCGCGATTTGACGGAACAGCGGCGCACCGAAGAGCTGCTGCGACAGGCCCAGAAGATGGAAGCCATTGGTCAGTTGACCGGCGGCATAGCCCATGACTTCAATAATCTACTGTTGGTGATTTCCGGACACATCGAAACGCTTTTGCGTCATCTCCCCGAGAGCGCCGGCGAGAATCTTCGCCGCTCGGCCAACGCAGCGCTCCGTGCGTCAGACCGGGCCGCGGTGCTTACCCACCGGCTGTTGGCGTTCGCCCGTCGCCAAGCCCTCAGCCCACAATCGCTTTCGCTGAACACCATGATCACCGGCATGTCCGAAATGCTCCGACGCACGCTGGGTGAGAGCGTCGTAATGGAGACAGTTCTTGGCGGCGGGCTATGGCTTACTTTTGTCGATGCTAATCAGCTTGAAGGGTCGCTTCTTAATCTTGCGATCAATGCGCGCGACGCGATGCCCGATGGCGGTAAATTGACGATTGAGGCTGCGAATGTGAACTTGGACGACGCATACGCAATGACTGCTGAAGTGCCTCCGGGCCAGTACGTCGGAGTTTTCGTTAGCGATACCGGAACCGGGATGGCGCCGGAAGTTATCTCGAGAGCGTTCGACCCGTTCTTTACGACGAAGGAAGTCGGACAAGGTACCGGGCTCGGACTGTCGCAGGTGTATGGTTTCGTCAAGCAGTCCGGAGGACACATCAAGATTTACAGCGAGGTTGGCGCGGGTACCACGGTCAAGCTTTATCTACCGCGATATCATTCGGACGAAAACGCAGTCCACGACCAATCTACTACAGTCTCGATCCCTCGCGGCAGAGAAGAGACCATTCTGGTGGCCGAAGACGATCCCGAGGTTCGTAGCTTCACGGTCGAGATGCTGCACGAGTTGGGCTACAATGTCGTTGCGGCAGTGGATGGCCATGCAGCGCTACGAATGCTGGACGCCCACCGCGAGATCGTGCTGCTGTTCACGGATGTTGGGTTGCCGGGCGGCATGAATGGGCGGCAACTCGCCGACGAGGCGCAGCGGCGGCGGAGCGCGCTCAAGGTCCTATTCACCAGCGGCTACGCGCGGAATGCCATTGTTCACCACGGCCATCTTGATCCCGGCGTTGAGCTTATCGTAAAGCCCTTCACCTTTGCCGCCCTGGCGACAAAGGTCCGCCATATTTTGGATGATTAAAAGCCTTCGGTCAGAGGGCACGAGCGCGCTGGCGTGCTATTCTCTTGTGTTTTCTTCAACGGAGTTGACTTCAACTTCGGCTTGCATCCAATGATCGAGCTCTTCGCCGTTTAAACATCCTTCCTCCGAGATCGCATAGGCTCGCTTTCGAATGGCTTGCTCTGTCAACCGTACTTCTCATTTTTGCAGGGATTCGTCGAGCACAACTACGCGCAAAATCATGCTTGAGCCGGTGCGGTCTTAACAAAGCAGCGCAGCACTTCGGCGACGCTCCAGGCTTGGGCGATGCATCCGCGCGGCGTGAATGGCGGTTCGGCGTCAAAGACTTCGCTGATCGAGCCGATGCCGGCCTCAGCGAGATGCGGCTCGAAGCCATCGAGAAAATGCCGCGCCGTGGCGCGATCATCGGGGTAGACCTTGAGCCAGGCATCGATGAACGGGCCGATCAGCCAAGCCCACACCGTGCCCTGATGATAGGCGGCATCGCGGGCGCGCAGATCGCCGAAATAACGCGGCTTGTAATCGGGCTCCCCCGGCGCCAACGAGCGCAGCCCGACCGGCGTCACCAGCTTCGTGCGCACGGCGGTAACGACCGCCTCCCAATATTCACGGTCGAGGGCTGGGTGTTCGAGCGCTATTGCGAGGATTTGGTTCGGTCGGAACGCGGCGTCGTCGCCGTCCTCGCCATCGACGATGTCGTACAGATAACCGCCGGCTGCGTGCCAAAAGCGGCGATTGAATGATTCGCGCGCATTGTCGGCACGGGCTGCAATCTCGTCGGCCTCCGGGTCGTGCGCATCGTGCAGCCAATCCGCCAGCAAGCGCAGCGCATTGTACCAGAGCGCGTTGATTTCGACTGCCTTGCCACGGCGCGGGGTCACCACCCAATCGCCGACTTTGGCATCCATCCAAGTCAGCGCATAACCCTCTGCCCCTTGGGTGAGGAGCCCGTCGTGCGGGTCGACCTTGATACCGAACCGGGTGCCCTCGAGATGATGCCGCACGATGTCCTTCAAGATTGGCACTAGGAGCTCCAGGGTCTCCTTATCCCGGCAATGCTCGACATAACGGTGTAGCGCGTGGAAAAACCACAAGGTCGCATCGGCGGTATGGTAGAGGCCCTGATTTTGCCCCTCGGGAAACAGGTTCGGAATCAGGCCGTCGCGCACGTAGTGAGCAAAGGTGCGCAAGATCCAGCGTGCCTCGATCGCTCGCCCGGTCGCCAGGGTCAGTCCCTCGAGCGAGATCATCGTGTCCCGGCCCCAATCGGTGAACCAGTGATAGCCGGCGATCATGGTGCGTACTTCATCGCCCTCGGCCCGCGCCCGGGCTCCGTCGGCAATGCGTCCAACCGGGGTAATAACGAAGGCGTCGGCCGCCAGGACGAGCTCGGCTGCGAACCCGATCTGCGCCGTCTTCGCCGACATCCCGACGAGGCGCCGGCGACGCTCGCCTTCGAAGGTCAGCGCATCTTCGGGGCTCAGCGCCAGCACAGTATGCCAAGACTTTGTTGCAGCGATCAGGGTCAGCGGGCAATCCTTGCGGATCTCTCCGGCAAAGTAGCCGGGGCTCCACAGCCAGCCGCGCGAATCGTAACCACGCTGCGCTTCGATGTCGTAGAAGTGCTCGCGGCGCGAGCCGCCATCGGCGGTAAAGGTCGGGCCTTCTGAGTTCTCCACCGCCAGCCGCAAGGTCGGCAGATCCAGCCCGGCGCTGATCTCGTATCGGTTGTCCCGGACAGTCAGCGTATAGCCCGAGGAGAGCGCCTCGCTGAGCGGCGCCTCGAGCCGACGAAAGTTGATCAAGGGTCTGAGCCGCAGGCGGACGCGCCCGCCGTCGCCGAGCAGGCGAAAGGTGCAATGCACGATGTTCTGGCGCGACGGCACAACAATCGACTTCTCGATGACGACGCCATCAAGCTCATAGCGCCAGCTCGGCAGGCCCATATCCAAGGTAAAATCGAGGAAGCGCCCGTTCTCGCGCAAATTCACGACGCTGCCGTCTCCGCGCTCGATGTCGACCTCGAGATCGTTGAGCACCACCATGCGGCCGAGCGGAGCCGGTTGGGCGGCGATCAAGAAGCCGTGGTAACGCCGGGTGATCGCCCCGGTCATCGTCGCCGAGGCGTAGCCGCCCAACCCGTTCTCCACGAGCCATTCACGCAGAGCTTCCGGGGGCAGATTTTCGGCGCGGATGAGCCGACGCAGGTCAACCATTGGCTTTTTGGAGATGGAATACGTTCTTCGCCTCGGCGATCGTGACAGAGGAGCCGGGGATGAGGACGGTGGCGCTCTGGCCCGGGATCAGCCAATCCCCTGCGGCATCCTGCGCCGGACTTCCTGAACCACCGTAAAGCGGGGCTTCGCTAGACCATAGGAGCCGCCACGCCTGGCCCTCGACCGGCGCCAGCAGCGGCTCGGGCGCGGGGCCGAGCAGGAGGTCGCGGCCGAGATTGACAATCAGCAGCCGGTCGGCGCCGCTTTTCGAAAAGAAGCGCAGCATCCAAGCCTCATCCGTGAGTGCGGCGCCATCGATCTGGCATGGTCGCTGTCCAAGCACAAGGTCCGTGCGCCGCAGCTCCACAAGATCGCGATGCAGGGCATAGATTGAAGCATGCCGCTGCCGCTCGCCGAGATCGAGCACCGATCGGCGAAACGTGTCGATGTCACCGGGATCGGCCATCTCCGCCCGCATTTCGCTCGTCGCGAGACTGGGAAATTGTGCGAGGGAGAGACGTCGCCCTTCGCGGACATCGTGCGACAGCCCGATCTCATGATCGGCAAAAAAGAAGAACGGGCTCGACGCGCCGAATTCCTGCCCCTGGAACAGCATCGGAATGCCCGGCATCAGCAATAAATAAGCGGTCATCGCGCGAAGCCGGCCTGGGCTCGTCAACGCGTGACAGCGTTCTCCGGTACCGGAATTGGCGACCTGGTCGTGGTTCTGCAGAAAGACAACAAAACATTCTGCCGGGAGATCGAGCGTCGGCGTACCGCGCGCTTTTCTCTGCCACTGGTAGCGCTGCCCCTGATAGAGGAAGCCGTGTTTGGCGGCAGCGACGAACTCGCCCGGACGGCCCCGATAGTCGGAATAGTAGGCCTCGTGATGTCCGGTCAGCGCCACCATGGCGCTGTGATGGAAGTCGTCGTTCCACAATGCGTCGAGCCCGTACCCACCCCGCTCGGCCGGGCGCACCAGTTTGGCGTGTTGCGGCTCGTTCTCGGCGACGACAAAGGTGGTTCTGTCGCGCGCCGCCGAGCGCACCTGCCGAACGATGGCGGCGAGAATATGATCGTCAGATCGATCGAAAATTGCCTGCGTCGCGTCGAGCCGCAGGCCATCGAGATGATACTCGTCGATCCAATAGCCGGCATTGGCGACAAAAAACTCGCGCACTGGGTCAGAATCGGGACCGTCAAAATTGATCGCCTCGCCCCAGTCGTTGTCGTGACGGTCAGTGAAATAAGCCGCAGAGAACAGTTTGAGATAGTTTCCGTCCGGACCGAAGTGATTGTAAACGACGTCGAGAATGACCGCGATGCCGAGGGCATGAGCACGGTCGACGAAGCGGCGGAAATCAACCGGCTGTCCGTAAAGCCGGCTTGGGGCGAAGAGGTCGACGCCGTCGTACCCCCAACCGAACCGACCCGCAAATTCCGCCACGGGCATGATTTCAAGGCAGGTGATACCGAGTTCGGCGAGAGCCGGCAGCTCACGCGCAGCCGCCTCCCAACTTCCCTCGGGGGTGAAGGTGCCGATATGCATCTCGTAGATGATGAGTTGTTCGCGTGGGACCCCGTGCCATGTGTGGTCGGTCCATGCGAAAGCCCCGGGATCGACGATTTCCGAAGGTCCGTGCGGTCCTTCGGGTTGAAATCTTGAGGCCGGGTCGGGCAGTGCCGCTTCACCGCGGTCGAGACGGAAACGATAGCGCATGCCGGCCCGCGCCGGCTCACTCCACAGGGAGAAGTAGCCGTCGGGCTCGGATTGCAGCGCCGCCGGTTCGAGGCCTTCGATCTCGACGGCAACCTCTCTGCAGCCGGGCGCCCACACCCGGAAATGGACGCCGCCGTCGGGCTGCGGTTCGGCGCCAATCGGCAGGTGCCGGGCCGGCGCCCCTTCCGTCGAGAGCGGGTGTATCGAAGAAGAGAGGTTGGTCGGAGTCATGGTTTGCTATCGTTTCCCGTAATGTCGACACACTCGTCAACACCCGCATCTGCGCACTCATCCCAACGGTAGCACCTTTTGATTGAATAAGATGATTGAAATGAGAGGCCAGTTTCTACCCGAGCCGCTTCGGCCTGCTTAATATCATTGCGACTCCGACAGGCGGTCAAATGTCTCCGGCCATTCGAGATGGAAAAAACAACGGCGAGGAGGCGACGTAGCTCAGCCTTTGGCAGAAATCTGGTAGTCAGAATGCAACAGATGATGCCGTTGGGATTTGAGGGGTTCCGCATATTTCTATTCGTGCCTCAATACGAAATATCGCGTTCTAGTCACTAATTTCAGTGAGCTTATCCTTCGCCTTTCCGATCCCTTCTTCCTCCTGCTCCAAGCCGGCTTCAACCCCTTGCAGCGCGCCCTTACCTATTCCGCCCCGGTCGGCAATTCGGGCGAAACTCTCTTTCATTTGGTCAAGCTCTGCTTCAGTCAAATCTTCAAGGGTTAGGAGTTTATTACGGGCAGTTTCGCTAACCCGGATCAGTTCGTCCAATTTCAACTGAACTGCGGCGGCATCGCGGTTCTGGGTGTTCTGGATTAGAAATACCATCAAGAATGTGATGATAGTCGTGCCCGTATTGATCACGAGCTGCCAAGTGTCAGAGTAATGGAATACAGGTCCGCAAATCGCCCACGCGATAATTATAAAAACGCAAAACCAAAAGTCAGAGGCCGGCCGCATTGTCTTGATGCCCATTGGGCCGTCTGCGAAAAGAACATTTCGAGGATACCTGGCATATCACTGCCTCAAAAACAAATACGCTGTAGTAAGCATTGTCGCTATGCACGATCATGCGGCTAAATCCGGGTCCATTGCGTAACGACGGCAATGTTCGAGATACGCCGCTTCGTGAATAGCAACCAGCTCGACGATGCTCGACCACAACCAATTGGGCGCGTCCAGATTCGCAGAGCGATTGCGGCCGAGCTCGTCACGCCATTTCGTACGCGTCACGACGTCCATCTGACGGGCATGCGCCTTCCCGACCACCATCGCCAGGTACCGGGCGGCCTTCATTGCCTCTTCACGACTGATCTGGTCGATCTCGAGCTTGAGGTCCTCGGGGAGGAGCTCGCGCATGAAGATGGCCCGGTCGAGGAAAGTCGCGCCCAGCATGCGATCGCCGAGCGCCGGCGACAAGTGCCGAGCGCCCTCGACGACGCGCATCCCATGGTCCGCCGGCATCGTCGCCTCAGAATGGCGCGGTGCCGCCGCCCGCACCGCTTCCTTGATGTCGATCAGGCAGAGGCCGCCTTCTTTTGTGCGGCTTTTGCCTACTCCGAGCAATACCGCAAAGCGCAGCCGGCCGAGGGAGCTGCACCCTTTCATCCAGTAGGCGGCATCGAGCACTTCGACGCGAGCGTCGTTTTCGCGCGAACGCAAGGCGGTCACCAATAGGCGCACGTCCTCGGTTGCAAAAATACGTTCTATCTCGTGCCTCTCGTCCTCGCTGATCGGCCAGAATTGCTTGCCCAGCGGGATTGTCGGGCTGGTGTCTTCGAGACGCTCTTTCGCTAGACGCTCCCAGGTGCGTCCGACTGCCTGACGCATGACAACCCGGACGCATTCCGGACGCCGGCTGCGCAAATCCGGGTCTTTGTCGGCGAGCGCTTCCTCATAGCCCTCCACCATCTGCTCGAGCATCTTGGCGATGGTCACCCCCGGTAGGTCCGAGCCGCGCGCCGCCGTCGCCAGCGACAATCCGAGACGGATCAGATCGTGCGCGGGATTGCCGATGACGGTCTGATCGAGGTCGCGGATCTCGATATCGATCTGGCCGTCGGTATCGGCCAATGGACCCAGATTACCGACATGGCAATCTCCGCAAATCCAAATCGGCGGGCCTTGCGGCACCTTGCTGCTGTCCGAGGCGGCGAGCCACTCGTAGAACTTTAGAGTGTTTCCTCGGACATAAGCATGCGCAGACCCAGCCATCTTCAGATTGCGCGATTGCCGAAGCGCGGCGTCCCGCTCGGAAATCGATCTGGTCTGCGGCGAGGCCTTTGCCATGCAATCCCCTAACAGCCCTGGAAGGCCTCAAAGATTGAGGTTCGCTGACGGCATTCCCGAACCTCAACCCTGGCTCGTCGGCTCAGTTAAACCCCGCCCCCGATATAGCGGTCGCGCTCCGCGGCGACCTGCTCGGGAGTGTAAGGCGGCGCGCTTTCGTCGAACGAAGTCCAGCCGCTTTCGCGATAAACGGCGCGACGAACGGTTGGGTCGACCCATTTGTGATGTTGCAGGATCTCCCGGGCCACCGGGGCACGGGCATCATCGACCCGAGCGGTGACGAGGGTCCCGCCGCGGCGCACGCCTTCGGCATAAAAGTTCGCATCATGTTCGGGGACGCCGGCCCCGGTCAGCGAGCCGACAATTCCACCGGCCGCACCGCCCACGACAGCTCCCCCAACGGCACCGACGGCAGTGGCAACCAGCCAGCCACCCGCCACCACCGGTCCGACACCGGGAATTGCCAACAGGCCAAGACCGGTCAATAGACCGCCAACACCGCCTACCGCAGCTCCGATGCCGGCGCCCGTCCCGGCGTCCGCGGCAGCGTTGGTCGGATGATCTTTGTCATATCGGTGGTCGACGTTGTTCGAGACCAGGCTGATGTCGCCGTGCGGGATGCCGGATGCCTCGAGGTCATTCACCGCAGAAACCGCGGCGTCATAGGTGTCGTAAAGGGCGGTGACTGTCTGTGTCATAACATTCCTCGTTCGATGAAATAACTTGCAAGCGTCCTTACGACGAAATTACTTCGGGACGACGTTCCCTTGATAATCGAGCGCCACCGGGATGTCAGCGCTTCCATTATTCGCTTTGCCCCTCCAGATCCCGTCTTTGTCTTTGACCAGACCGGAAATATTTGTGTAACCGGCGTTTGCAATGCGAGATTTCGCCTGAGCCTCGGTGAAGCTGTTGGCGCCGACGGCGGGGGCGCCTGGATTGTCCGTGGTTGCAATGGCAGGGGTGCTGGGATGAGGGTTTGCTTCTGCGGGTGTGCTTTGAGCAACAGCGCCATGCCCGAGAACACCCGTCATCACGGTGATGGCGGTTGCAGCCAAAAGGCGTTTCATAACAAGTTCCTTCATTACCTGATTACAGGACTTCAACAATTTCGGCTACATTTCGTTCCGAGAAATCGAAAAGCTGCGTGGACAAATCCCGGATCACTATTTGTTTAGATTTATCGGCTGAGGCGTTGAAACTACTCCTTTCCAAAGGAGCGAATCTGCCGGTGACTAGCCCAAAGAAGCGCCAATCCTCAGCCGCTTCGAGCACGCCTTTGCAACTTGGTTGGGGCGCCCCGGAGGTCCGGATCTCCACCCGATCAGCGCCGTCGATCCGAGGCGAAACGTCATTCGCCTCGATCGGCAACCTCGCTCAGATCACCGTACCCGGCCGCGTCAGGCACGCTGCTGCAGCCCCGGATGCGCTCGCCAGTCCTCGTCTCGGTGCTGACCCCCGAGTGCCGCCGCGGCCGCGGCGATGAACGCGCCGATCAACATCGACTCGGCGGTGAAGATCGACAGATACGCGCCGGTTCCGTGGATTACGCTATCAGCCTGCGCCGCTGCTTTCGCCGACCGGCTCTCCTTGTTCGAGCGTGTGGCCGGTGAAGGTGCGCGTCTCCGGCGCGGGTATGCCGTTCGTCTTATATTCAGCCAGAATCGCCTCTTTCCGCGTCTTCAAGCGATTGCCGAGCTCGTCCATATCGAGACCAGCAGCCCGAGCTTGCGAGAAGATTCCGTCCGAACGCCGTTCCTCCTCGTGAACGTGGTGCTCTATCTGTTCGGACAACACCTTGACCTTGGCGTCGTAGAATTCCTCATTTGGTGCGCTTGCGAGGAGCTCGGCTATAAGCACCTTACCGCCGTCGTGCTCGACATACCCTTCATTCAGCAAGCCGTCTTCGACCTGCCCCCGGCAAGCCGGATAGAAGATTTCCTCCTCGATCACCGTATGCGCGCTGAGTTCGGTGCAAATCTGCCGGACCAGGGTCTGTTTGTTGGTCGCGCCCTTGGCGGCTTCGAACTTGGCGAACAAATCCTCGACCATGCGATGGTCTGCTTTCAGCAGGGCGATGGCGTCCGGTTGATTTTGGTTAGGCATCACGGCTCCTTTGGAATAAGCAGTTTCGGACGTTTCGCGCTCTCCACGGCCGTTCGACCGGGAGGCCGCACGGTCAGCGCCCCGAATTGGAGTTGGCCTGGCCGTCGTTACTCGAGCCCTGCAGCTGTGCTGGCTCTTTTCCGGCGCGTGCTTGTTCGCCTCATGATGACCGATGACGCAGCCGGCACTGGCCCCAAGAACGGCGTGATGGTCGGCGAGGTGCCCGGCGACTCCACCGACGGCAGCATCCTTCAGGCAGCCGGCGGCTTGGGCCGGCACCGCGACCCAGCCGGCCGCCATTAAACCGGTTGTGCGTGGAAGATCAACGCCTTCAGGTTCCACCTGGTTCCCGTCGGCTTCCGCCACGTTGGCATCATCTGGTTAATGCACTCGGCACTCAGTTCAAGTCGACCAGTATCCGCCAGGGCTCGTCTCGATGCTGACCCCCGAGCGCTGCCGCGGCCGCCGCGATAAATGCACCGATCAACATCGATAAAGCGGTGAAAATCGAAAAGTAAGCAGCAGCCTTGCGGGTCGCGTCCGCGTCTGCCTTGGCCTGGGCCGTCACTTCGTCGACCCGCTTCTCGGCCTCCGCTTGTGACAGACCGGTTCGCGCCAAAACGAGCTGAGCAAGATAGGCCCTGTCAGCCGGAACGTAGTCCTTCCTCACCCCAATCGTAAAAATGCGTGCAGCCTCGGCCCGCATTTCCGGATCGGCTACGTTCATGATCGGATGGTTCGAGCGAAACAGCATGTCCACGTAATAGGTGGATGGATCTACGCCTATCGTCGCTTGGTTCGCGCCCACAATGGCTCCCGATGTCGTCGTGCCCACTTTGTGATTCCCACCGCTCACTAGCGACGAGGCCGCGGATGCAAGAACGGCCGCACCCATGACCGCAGCAACAGCCCAAGCTAAAAAGCCGTTGGCAGTGTCGCGAAAGAAAACCTCATGGGTATGTACGCCGCCCCATTTTGTCCTCAGCCGGCCAGTCAGATAACCGCCCAGAGCGGCAGAGACCCACTGAACGATGATCAGCCATATCGCGGCCATTATGGTGAAAGTTGTCGCCGAGGCTCCGGAGTTGGGCCAGGACGACACCGAAGCCAAACCAAAACCGGAGCCAAGAGCAATAAGGACCAGAGCCAGAGCGGCAGCTGCAAACGCGCCGCCCAGGATCGCGGGCCACGCGATACCGGAGATCGCAGTCTCCAGGGGGCGGCGCACTTCGCCGGGACCTAAAGTTTCGGCGCGACTGTTCAGTGATGTGCTTACCATTTCCGTTCTCCCCTCGTCAGCCCGATCAGTGCCAGATTAAAGCGAGCAGGATGATGATCGGAATGGGTACACCCAACAGCCAAAGCAGGATTCCTCGTCCCATAGGTTCCTCCCAAGAAGGGGCACGACTGCCCCCCGTGAATGTTCGCCAAGGTACTCGCCCAATCCTCCGGCAGCAGCGTTTGCGGCCGGAGGATCCGATGGATTACTTTTTCGCCGCGTCCCGGATGGCGTCCTTGGCGCCGCCAACGGCGTTTTGCAGCTTCCCAGCCGCCTTCTCTGCGGCCCCTTCGGCTCGCGTCTTAGTGTCGCCGGTCACTTTACCGATCGTCTCCTTGACCGCGCCCTTTAGTTGATGAGCGGCGCCCACGACCCGATCCTTATCCATGACCTTCTCCTTGGTTGTATGACCATCAACAACGGTTCGCGTTGAAAGTTGCCAGGCGCCGTGGCGCAAAACGCGCAAAGGGTCGCGCTGGCCCGCGACCAACGCCAGAGGGAACTTTGTCTCCCGCCACCTATTTGCGATAGGCGTTAGAGACGCCGGCGAACGATCGGTAAACGATTTCTCTCCTTTGCTACTGCGTGGCGTATCTGCAAAAGAGGAACCTGTCGGTGACAGAGGAGGCAGGACCTGGACGCCGTCTGATCCCCGCGATGCTTATCGTGGCCCTCGCAGTCGCGCCTTCCGCGGCCATCGCCGCGGAAACGACTAAGGGTCCCTCGGAGGTTCTCTTCCTTGGCCAGATATTCGCATTGCTCGTATGCGGACGGCTGATGGGTGAGCTGATGGCCCGCCTGGGCCAGCCGGCGGTCATGGGCCAGTTGATTGCCGGAATTCTCCTCGGGCCGTCGGTACTGGGCGAATTATGGCCAGCCGGCGAACAGGTGCTGTTTCCTGCGGATGCCGACCAGAAGGCTATGATCGATGCCGTGGCGCAATTGGCCATCCTGCTCCTGCTGCTGCTCACCGGAATGGAAGCCGATCTGTCGGTGGTGCGCAACTCGCGTCGGGCGGCGTTCAGCACCTCGATCTGCGGTATTGCCATCCCGTTTCTATTCGGTTTTGGACTCGGCGAACTACTACCCGAGGCCATGCTTCCCGATCCTGGAAGGCGGCTGATCACGACGCTTTTTCTTGCGACCGCACTGTCGATCTCGTCCGTGAAGATCGTGGCTATGGTCATGCGCGACGTTGGCTTTCTGCGCCGGACCGTGGGCCAGGTGATTGTGGCTGCGGCGATCATCGACGACACGATCGGCTGGATCATCATGTCGGTCGTGTTCGGCTTGGCGTTGCACGGCGCGATCGACCCTTACTCCCTGGCGCGAAGCCTGATCGGCACGGCCTTGTTTCTCGGCGTCAGTTTCACCATCGGCCGCAAGCTGGTCTTCTGGGTGATCCGGTGGACCAACGATCAGTTCCGTAGCGAGCTGCCTGTCATCACCGCGATCCTGGCAATTGCCGGGCTGATGGCGCTGACCACCAACGCAATAGGCGTCACACGGTGCTCGGAGCCTTCGTCGCCGGGATACTCATCGGCCAGTCGCCAATACTGACACGGCACATCGACGAGCAGCTGCGTGGCCTTATCGTCGCCCTGTTCATGCCGGTGTTCTTCGGGGTCGCCGGGCTAACGGCCAACCTTGCCGTCCTCGCCAACATAAACCTGCTCCTGCTGACTCTCGGGCTCATCGCCATAGCTAGCATGGGAAAGTTCGGCGGCGCTTTCCTCGGCGGCCGGCTGGGCGGCATGAATTGGGCGGAATCGCTGGCGCTGGGCTGTGGCATGAACGCCCGTGGCTCGACCGAGGTAATCGTCGCGACGATTGGTCTCTCGATGGGGGTCCTCAATCAGAGCCTGTTCACGCCGATCGTTGCCATGGCCGTGGTAACGACGATGTCGATGCCGCCGATGCTGCGCTGGGCGCTGGGCCGGCTGCCGATCAGCGATGAGGAGAAGGAGCGCCTCGAGCGCGAGGAATTCGAGGCTACCGGTTTTGTCGCCAATATCGAACGCATGTTGGCAGCGGTCGATGCGAGCCCGAGCGGGCAACTCGCTTCCCGGTTAGCAGGCCTTATCGCTGGAGTCCGGCGCCTCACAACCACGGTGATTCACTTTGACTACGAACCCGCCGGTACCCTGTACGAGGGGAAGCGGCAAGCCGACCAGACCACGAGCGTGGTCAAGGAACATGCCGCGGAAGGCGGTGAAGCCGGGCAGAGGATGTCGAGCGGTGGTCTGGCCGCGGCGATCACCACCCGCGTCGAAAAGGACGAAGATGAGACGATCGCGGCGGAGGCCAAGAAAGGGTATGGGCTACTTGTGATCGGCCGCGAACCTGCGTCGGAAGGCGCTGACTTCCACCAGCAGATCGCCCACAGCGCCGCTGAATTCGCCGGGCCGTTCGCCATCACTATCGCCCGGCGCGTCGAACGTGAAAAAGGCGGCAATGCCAGGCTCAACATCCTCGTGCTCGTCGATGGAACGGCCACGGCCCGGCGTGGGGCAGAGGTTGCCGTGGTCTTGGCGCAGGCCTCGCGCGCGCGGGTGACGGTGCTGCATTTTGAAACTGGACAACCTACGCCCAGCTCCTGGCAGCGTCAGTTCGGCGCCGTGGTAGCGCCGATGAGCGGCGAGGATGCGGTTATTCGTGAGATCGTGCGCCTCGGCGAACCCTATGGCGTCGATGTCAAACGCGCCGCCAGCCGTATCGGCACGTCACAGGAGGCCATTCTCCAGCAGATCAAAAGGGGAGAACACAACCTCGTGGTCATGGGCGTCAGCCCGCGTCCCGGAGATCGGCTGTCTTTTGGCGCGGTGGCCGTGGCGCTGCTCGAACGCGCGGAATGTTCGTTGTTGTTTGTGGCAGACGAGCATTTCGTACCGCCGACCGAGACCGAATCATAACTACGTGAGGAAATCTTCTATCCGGCTGCAAGGGGAAGGTGGCCTACAATCCAAGGGGCGAAGTCGTCTGTCGCGCGGTCGTCTTCAGCGGGGTTCCAAACTAGCGTTCCGCAGCTGCATCAGCTGATGATGGGCCACGCATATATAGGCCCTTCAGTCGATTATGGACCATGACCAGGCCCTCTCGCGACTCCTCAGCCAGCCTTGCAGCCGGCACGACGTTAAAGGCCCGGCACTCCCCGCACCTGATCAACATTTGGCTATCGACGACGAAGCGTTCAGCCGTGGACGATTGAGACCAACCCGCCAGCACGACCGCGCCGCATGCACCACAGACAAGGTCTTCGTTATCATTCCCAATCGGCGACTCGAAGGGATGGCGCGCGCTCAGATCTATTATTGACGCCGCCGGATGGGGTATGCCAACCCTTAGGAGCCTTGTCCGCGTTCGGATCACGGCGGAAAGCCTTCGGCAAGAATGACCCATCCTTCAAATTGAGAAACCTTGGGCAAGGTTGTAGGTTCCCATGACTGGCCAGCGCTCTACGTGATATTCGGGAGACTGGAGTCCGAGGGGCTTGCGGGTTCGCCACTTCTCGCGACTGCAGGCCGCAGCTCATATTGGCTCGTGGTGGGCGGCTTGCACGTGGTCTGAAGCCGACGGCTCGGAGTAGCGAGGCGCTTGAATCCGCTACCTATTACCTACTAAATCCAGAAAGCGCGCCCGGTTATCGTCGCCGAGGCCAATGCCGCCGCGGCGCGATCGTGCACCAAGGCTGTGCCCGAACGAGTTAGCCAACACTACGGCGCTGACGAATTCTAAACCGGGAATCCGGCACGGCGCGGCGACAGATGGATGCCGCATCGGGCGGCCTCGAGCATATAATAGCGCGTCATCTGGACGATGTCGGTACGCCAATAGAGTTGCTGCTGCTCGTCTTCGAGAAAATCGGTACCTGCGAAAGCGTAGCAATAAGTCTCGACGTAGTGCCGGCTAACGTCTCCTGCGATCGGCGTGTCGCGCCAGCCGAACTGCCAGCCGGCATGCTCAGCGCCGATGCGCCAACGATCGAGACGTACCGCCAAGGTGGCGGCATCGAGTGCTTCCAGCGCCGGCACGCGATACACGACGACTAGCCGATGCACGTTGAGCTGCAATTGCATCAACAATTCTTCATCAAACGCTTTCACGAGATAGGCCGCGTCGCAAGCGCCGCGAACATGGCGGATTTCGACTCCCGCGCGCGCCATGTTGGGCAGCTCCACGTCGCCCGGCTCCTCGTCAAAGCTCGGCATCTCATATTCGACGGCGCGAAGCGCCTCAAGCATCTGGCCAGCCAGAAAGGCTTCAGTTCGCTTCTTCGCCTCGGCAATTGTCAGCACGCTACCACCTGACCTGACCAACCGCGCGAACACGAGCCGGCGGCAATCCGTTCCACTCGGCTAGGCCGCGGCGCCAATTGCGATCTTTTTGCTTTGGGCCGTGAAGGGGGCACGAATCCATCGGCGGCCCGTACAGTTGAACGGGTAAAAGACTTAGCCCGCGTACCGTCGTGAAAACCGGGAAAAAAGCACGGCCGGCACTTACCTTCAGCGCTTATCGCGACGCCGTGACAAGGCGAATTCCGCGGTCCGCGCAATAGCGGTCAAGGGCGTCCGGCGCGCCGGACGCCTCGGCGAGCGCCACATAGGTGTCCGGTCGGAGCAAATAGATGGCGTCACGCGCCAGACCGGCCGCCTCGTGTTCCGTTCGCCAGTCAAAGACATGCAGCGGCACATCGTGATCGGCGCACCAGGCCGCGAGCCCCGCGCTGGCCGAACCATAAACATGGACCTGCCAGGTCATCGACGTGAGGGAGTTCGAAATTGTCCTTTCCATCGACCGGCACCCAGGGCAGCCGATCGCCGCCATGGACATGACCGGCTGAGCCAGCGCTTAGCGGGCAGCCGCGGTAATTGAGGGTGATCTGCGAGACCGTCCGAAAGATGTATTCCCGAGCCGCCTCGAACGCGATGACCTTAGGGAACAGCAGCGGCGCAACGCGCGTACGAAGGATATCGGCAATCCGGCCCTCGGCGGTGGCGAAGCTGAACACGCGATCGGTGGTCGCGACCAGCCTTCGAGCAAAGCCGATCCGTTCCGCCTCGTAGCTGTCGAGCAGTTTGTCCGGCGCACGGCCGGCCAGAACCGCCGCCAGCTTCCAAGCCAGATTGATCGCGTCGCCGATCCCGGTGTTCATCCCCTGGCCGCCGGCGGGACTGTGGATGTGAGCCGCATCGCCGAGCAGGAAGGCGCGACCCCTGCGAAAATGCTCCGCCACCCGGTGATGCACATGATAGGTCGAAAACCAGTTCACTTTCCGGACGGCCACCTTGAGGTGCTCGATCGCCCGGCCGCTGACGTCTTCGAACCTGAGCGTTTCGGCGTGATCGGCGCGCTCGTCGCGCACGGTTCCGATCAGGCGCGCCCGACCCTCCCCGGCCAGAGGAAAGACCGCGAGGAAATCAGCCTCGTCAAGGTCGACATGCAGTTCGCCGTCGAGCGCAGGGCCGGCAGCTTCAACGTCGGCGACATAGAAGACTTGCCGATAGGTGCCGCCAGGAAAGCCTGTACCGATCGTCTCGCGCACGATCGAGCGGGCGCCGTCGCAGCCGGCGATATAGCTTGCCTCGCAGGATTCCTCCCGGCCCTCCGGCCCGCGAACACGGGCGATCACTTGCTCGCCCTCATCCGTGAAGCTCACCAATTCGGTCCGGCGCTCAATCGAGACGCCGAGCTCCTCCAACCGCCCGATCAGCAGCCGCTCATGCTGGTCCTGCGGGAAGATCTGCAGAAACGGATAGGGCGTCAGGTCCGAGCCGACGCTCTCAAACGGCAGGCGCGCCGCCGGTTCGCCCTTCACCCACAGATTGACCGCGGGAACCTTGTGCCCATGTTCCAGGACCGCATCGGCGAGGCCGAGCTGGCGGTAGAGTTCGAGCGTCCGCGCCTGAACCGCCAAGGCCCGCGAGGTCGTGCCGGGCTCCGCCGTCTTGTCGACAATGCGCACCTTAGCCCCCAGCTTGGTTAGCCAGAGCGCAAGCACCAAGCCAGTAGGACCGGCACCGATGATCAGAACGTCGCTGTGCATCATTTCGTCCTCCGTTCTGTGTCTCCGTTCGGAAGCCACGTCCACGTGACATCGGAGTTGCGTAAGGGGATCGAAAAGCAGTGCGGTGCCAAGCAAGATCGAAGCGCTAGCCCGTCGCGCGACTAAGAAGCCCGCCGCGACCTGACAGTCCAGATTGCTGCGTTCTCGGCCGAATAACTGAACTTATCGGCTCTGGCCAAAATACAAAGTGTGGCCCTGATCATCTTTGATGACGAACTCTTTGGTTCCCCAAGCTGTTTCGTGGACGTCCCTCACGAGAGGGACTCCATTCCTCTTGAGAGCTTCTGCCGCAGCCACAGCATCGTCCGTTTCAAGGTAGAGGTGGAAGTGTTCACCCTTGTCAACAAACGCGATAGACGGGTCCTTCTCGTCGACGAGTTTTAAGTGGAAGAGCTGATTGCGCGCACGAATCCCGGCGTAGAAATCGCCGTACTGGAACGCGAGCGTCAGTCCTACCTTGGTTGTGTAGAAATGGACCGACACCGCCAGATCCGTCGTCCGCAACTGTGCGATCGCGCTCAATATCTGCATGTTTCCTCTAGTCGGTCACGTCACGGCAAAAGCGTCTCGTCTTAAGCCCAAACCTGCCCAACATAACGCTACCGCTCGACAATCACACCGCCGCCGTCCTCGCCGGATGGTTCCTGCGGATTTCATCATCGGTCGGATCGAGCGTCCTCATGTCCGTCGGTGGAGTGGACCTCGATCAGCGTACCGATCAGACGCAGGAGAGCCTGATGTTCGGGATTTCTGGTTCCCCTGCTCAGAAACGCGCCGATTTCGATATGGCTTGGCCGGCCTCCTGACGGGGCGTTCGGCTCGTGCCTAACAAACACCTCCCCGGTGGCCGCGTCTCGACCGAGAAACCACCTGTCCCCATTGGGGCTGCTGTAAAGCTCCCTTGTCTCGACTGCCATCTCTCGCTCCTGATGATCTCGGCTCACCGTAGCAAACGGAATGCGCCTCCAATTAGTGCCGCGTGGGGTCAGGCGATTCGGGCACCTTACGGAGGCGGTTTTGCCGTAACCTCGGTCAGCCGTGCTTCTGAGAGCGCGTGCGGTGCATAGCGTCAAGCAATCGTGAGGAGGACATATCCGTCGTTGTTTACGCAAGAACCGGCATATTGGACGGATTCAGCTAACCGGAGGGTTCTGACATGCCGCAAGCTGTCTCTAGAAACCCCGGATACAGGCTGGTTTTTGCTGGTTGCTTTAGAGGGCTGGCTCTCGCCGGTGCACCTCCGCGATGGCCATTTGTCTTTTTTGCCATTTTTTAGACCCACCTGACCGGAACCCTTATTGGAAGCGCTCGTTGGGGGGTTAACGGCAACGTTAGGGAAGTCCAGGGACGCACATTCTTGCGGGGGCCTGCATCCGTTTTCCCGGGAGGAATGCATGCATGATCCCCAAGATTTGCGCGGCCTTGCATACAAGTGCCGAATGATGACGAAACCTTCGCTCCAGCCAAGCGTGAACGAGCAGTTATGGCTTTGGGCCGCGGAGCTGGCTGATTACGCCGATGAAATCGAGCGGTGTTCTGAAGGTTCACAAAGCTGTCCGGCCGGCACCGCCAAGGAGAGGGAGCGATGACCGAGGAACGGGCCCGTTATTACGCTGAAAAGCTCGCGTTCAACCTGCATATTACCTTTTATGTCGTGCGCAGCGCTGAGGACGAAATCTACGCGGTGCAGGTGCCGTCCGATGACTGCGAGATCCTCGCGATTGTCCCGCCGCCCGCCAGCGTACATGACCAATGGGCAGCGTAAACACGGCCCCGCTGCGGCCCAGTGCGTTCGAGAGAAATGGCTGAGCCGGCCCGACAACCTCGCCGCTCTAGCTGATCTTCCTGGTGGGATCGACAGGGTGCATATGCGGCGACCGCCGAGGATCGTCGCCAACCGGCTTGGTCATCCCACTTGCTCAGACGAGTCAGACGTGGCAGCTTAATTTCTGCGCGTCCCTGACCGGCATCGAGAAACTGGCCCCGCGCGCTCGGCTCGCCTCACGCCGATCTTGCCCGTGTTGAGGCTGAGGCGAATTCGCCAAGCCGACCGGGCATTACGCAATCGCGCGGCTTTCCGATCGAACGCGCATTCTAAGTCGGCGGGCCCGTTCAGAAGATTGGCAATCCACCCTTACTCGGGCTCCACTCTTCGCGAATCTGTTCTTCGACCGATTGGCCGCTGTCGGTTATAGAGCTGTGAACGGTCCGTTCCGGAGCCTTTGCTTCGTAGCACTCTTTGACCAGGTGGTCGATCGTCGCCTTGTCGCGAACGTGCCGCCTATGGATACGCCTTGGTGAGGTGGTGACCATTCGTATTCTCCCAAACTCGTTATGGCATTCCCGGATGGCATTCCCGGCAATTTTATGCAGGTCGAGTTAGCGCCTGCATCGGCAGGGGCGGCCGTTCCACCGGGGGGGCCGGAAGCGGTCGCGGCGGTTCCTCGATGGGCCGAGGTCGCTGCGGTTCCTGTCGTATGGGCGGGTTGCCTAGCGGCTTCGGCTTTCCGGGCTGACCTCCCATTGCTGAACTCCTTGTATCCGTGCGGATAAGACAGGACCCCGCGCAACACAAGGCATCGGCCCAGGGTTGTCAGGCGGGGGTCCCTATGAAGCTGCGCTTCGCGCTCGGAATTTACCGAGCTACATCTTGGACTATGTGCTCAGTTGCCGATGCCAAGTGGTCGGCAACTTGGAATTCTTGGGTGGTGTCATGCTATCAACCATCCTCCCTGGTTGGTTGATGACAATTTTGATCTGGGATCGGCGTCGAGCGCTGTCAAGTTCCATGAGAAGGGATCGTGCCGAGTTGCCACCGGCCATGCTTGCTGGAGCGAACAAGTGGGGCATGGTTCGCGAATAATCGATCTGCCAATTTCCGACTGCCTACTAGAGTTGCCGTGTCAAAAAAGAGTCATATCGAACAGTCCTGACACGCCTTCACGATTTTGGTTGTTGCCTAGGCGGAATGTGATGGACCTGGGAACCAGCTTCATGACCGAGGAGAAAGCCCGACACTACGCCAAAGTACTCTCACGAGGCATGGGCGTAACCTTTCACGCGGTACGCAGCCGCCAAGGCCGTTTCCTGGCGGTACAAATACCATCCGACGATTGCGAGATCCTCGCAACGATCAGACCACCTCGAGGCGTGAACGGAAGCCGCCCATCGCGCCGCGAGCAACCCAGAAGGGTTGCTAAACGTTATCACAGGAGAGAGCGCGGGTTCGACCACCGCGGCCGAGATGCGTCCTCGGAGCTTCCGTGAGGGCCTGGCCCTGTCAAGTCCTTGTTAAGCCCCTTATAAAGAACTGTTGCCTCGGCGGCGCCAGCTATGAGCCGGTGGAACCATCGTCGGTGGGCTATTGCCTTGCTGAGCGCAGACATGTCTCGGTCTGCTCGGCCTTTCGTGCGTCACTAGTCCCGCTTGAAGCGTGGTCGGTGTCCCCAGCCTTAATAGGCGCGAAAAGCGCTCCTCAAGAATTTCGGTCAAGGGCTCATCGCCTTCCGTTCGCCTAGGGTTATCGGACTGTGCCTGATTATCTCAATGCGCTCCAACTCTACGACTGGGCGATTGACTGGATTCGATCAAACGTCCTGATCGCGACCAGCGCTGAGCAGCTGGCTACGGTTGCAGGTATATTTGCCGTCTTTCTCCTGTTCATTCGTCCTCTAAGCAAGTTCTTTATTAGCGTCGCCGAACGATTTTCCGTCCGCGCCATTCGGCAAATCCTACTTCCGCTTGCCCTATCGGGACCGTGGCTCCTCCTGCTATTAGCCTTCTGGTTCACGACCCTTGTATTTGCCGAGCGGCACTTCGGCACCACAATTCTGAGGCTCGCCGAGAGCCTCACGCTTGCCTGGGTGATCATCAAGCTCAGCTCACGTCTTGTCCGCAGTGACCGGCTGGCGCGCGCTCTTGCCGTTTTGGCTTTCATGATCGCCGCGTTGAATATCGCGGGCCTACTCGGCACCGTAACTGACTTGCTCGACTCCATGGCGGTATACGTTGGTTCGCTGCGCGTCAGCGTGCTTCTCCTTATTAAAGGCGCTGTAACGCTGGCATTGTTCCTTTGGCTCGCAAGCACGTTCGCCCGGGTGCTCGAAACGCGGCTTAAACGATTGAGCGAACTGACGCCGGCGATGCAGGTGCTCACGTCAAAGCTCGTTCGTTTCGGCTTGGTGACCCTCGCGATAGTACTCGCGCTCGGGTCGGTTGGGATAAATTTGACCGCCTTGGCGGTATTTTCCGGAGCGGTCGGCGTCGGCGTCGGTCTCGGTTTACAAAAAGTCGTGTCCAACCTGGTTAGCGGGATAATCCTGTTGGTCGACCGCTCCATTAAGCCTGGCGATGTGATCGAGATGGAAGGCAAGTATGGTTGGATAACGAGCCTCAACGCACGCTACGTCTCGCTCGCTACTCGCGATGGAAAGGAACTTCTAATACCGAACGAAGATCTCATCACCGGGCGGGTGACCAATTGGTCTTATTCGAGCGATTTGATCCGTCAGAGTGTGAACGTGGGCGTCTCATACGGTTCCGACGTACACCTCGCCATGCGTCTTGCGATTGATGCTGCCGGTGCGGTGTCTCGGATTCTCAAGATTCCCAACCCGACCTGCTTACTGAAGGATTTTGGCGACAGCGCTGTTAATCTCGAATTGCGCTTTTGGATCCAAGATCCAGTAAATGGCACGGCAAACGTGCGCAGCGAGGTCATGCTCGGCATCTGGGATTTGTACCGCGAACACGGCATTGAATTCCCACTCCCGCAGCGCGATTTAACGCTGCGCAACCCGGAGGCATTGGCTGAGTCAATCCTCGATCTTTCCGGAGCAACGGGAGAAACCTTGCGATTGGTCAACGTCCCAAAGCGGAACGCTCGCAGCACCTGAGCAGGGCGGCGGCGACGAGACCGACCTTCTCTACGACAAGCGAACTATTCGAAGGGCCACAACGATCGAGGGGGACGGCAATGGCTGAGGAGCTGCATGGTGGCAGCGAGCCATGATCCGCTCAGCGATAGTTCGACGAGCTGACCGCCGCGATCAAATCGGGCGCATTCACTGCCGGCTCGTGGCTCATCCCTAACGGAGCGTTCTTGGTGCCGAAGGCCGCGGTGGGTTGCCAGCGAATGTCGGCTGAGGGGCATGAAAACCAGTTCCTGCCGCTGTGGCTGAGTGCCCGCTCTGTAATCAGGAAGCAGACCGTCGCCGCGAGCCGAGGCAATGGGTGAGACGCGCCGAGACCGTCCGTTCGCCAGGCGAACGGATTATGGCGAAACCGCAGATAGGTGCCGCGACGTCACGATAGGATCGCCAACCGGTGAGCACCGAGATCGAGCTGAACGAACCGCGCGCCCGAAGGTGCGGTCTGAACCGGGACGACGCCCGCCCCGCCGTACAGGAAGGTCAGTTGTGAGGGATCAGGGTGCAACGCGGCATCGACGATGACCCGGTCCTGCCGGGGACTGTCGGAAACATTGTAGGCGACAAGAACCTCGCGCGGATAAAGAAGCCGCGAGAAGGCGAGGGTGTACGTTGTGCCGTAGGGCAATCCAAAATCGATGCCGTTCCCGGATATCTCCCGGTAGTACATGCGGCCGAAGCGCAACGACTCCTCCGTTCGCATGATGCCGGCGATTTTGGCGATCTCGGCATAAATCCGGCACTGCGGGTTCAATAGGCTCTGCCCGCCGACGGCCGTATCGAACATGCCTTCGCGCATGTCATTGTCTTCGCCGTGACCGCTGAAGCCCTGCTCCGTGCCGTAGTAGATGCAGGGGGTCCCAAGGGCGCACAGCAGGAACCCGACCGCACCGACGACCTGGTCGTCGGTCGCGCCGTTAGCAAAGCGCCCGATCGGCTTCTGCCAGAAGGAATCATGGTTGTCGACGAAGGTGACCAGATACCGCCCAATTTCACCACGGTTTAAAGCGCGCTGCCGTTGAGCTTCCAGGCGATTGAAAAGGGTCTGGGGGCCCACGTGGCCTTTCAGGACATCCCGGAGGGGAGCGTTGTTCTGGTCCCCGAACACCCCTTCGGCCAGCCGGAAGTCCAGAAGGGAATTGAGACCGAAAAATACAGTGTTGTTGCCGTCCTGCCGGGAGGTGTTTTGACCGATATAGCGGTTATAGACGTCGTCGGAAGGCGTCGCGACTTCGCCAAACAGGAAGAACGACCGCTTCCCGAGAGTGTAGGTGTACTCGCGAATATTCGAGCAGAAGCGGGAACACGCCAGTTCGCCCATGTGTTTCACGGCATCGACGCGGAAGCCGTCGATATCGGCTTCGCGGATCCAGTAACAGTGGGCCTTAATGAGGGTGTTAATGACCGCCGAACCGATGGCGTCGTCATCGTTGGCGTAGTCCTTCAGCCCGGAAATATCGCCGTGCTGGTTCTCGGGGTAACTGTCGTAATTCTGGATATCGCCACGCCGGTGATACCAGTCACTGTTGCGAAGCTCGGTCGGTATTGGCCGGTCGGCCCGGCGAAAATCGCCGAAAGGGAAAATGATGTCGTTTTGATAGGAATGGCCTACCCCGCCCGCATAGAACCAGTTGTCGCCCGAATGATTGATCACAACATCGAGAATGACCCGGATGGGGAAGGGCTCACCGTTTCTCTTGAAGCTGTGCGCGGCCTCAACGAGATCGATGAGGTCCTGTTTCGTCCCGAAATGCGGGTCGATAGCGAGGTAATTGTTGGTGTTGTAGCCGTGATAGGCGCCCGGGTTGTTTTCGAAGACCGGCGACAGCCAGATCGCTGTGCAGCCAAGGCCGGCGATGTAGTCGAGATGCCCGGTCACGCCTTTGATGGTGCCGCCGTAAAAACTGTTCGGCGTGGCAATGCCGGCCGAGCGGCCAGCGCCCGTCACGGCCGGACGAACGGCATCGTCCTGGAAGCGGTCGATAAGCAGAAAATAGATAAACTCCTCCCGCCATTCGCGATCGAGATTGAAGTAGGTCTTGCCCGCGGGCGGAGAGAGGTCGATGTCGTTGACTGACAGTGAATCGGCCATGGGGTCCCTTCCGACGAAGGCGCGGGGGCTTCGGCCATCCTGAAGGACAAGGCATGACCGCGCCACCGCGAATTGGGCAAGAGCTGATCCTTGAATAGGGTCAATCTAGGGACGGCATTGGCGATAGCCTCGCGCGGCGTCGGCGCCGCCGTGGTGCGCATTCTGCTGCGCGCGCAAGGCGGATGTCCGTCCACCAATCGCGCCGGCGAGTAGAATTGTGAAATCACGGCGTCTCATGCCCAGCCCGTCGATCTGAGCCCGAGCAGGGATTATGGCTCAACAGAGCCATTCCGATAACCGCTGGATGATCGGCGGCTTGCCACCCGACCTCATCGTTCGTGAGGGTGATCATGGGTGTCGGCTTCGGGGCAACTTGGGTCATCCGCCGGACGCCGGGTTTTCGGCAGCTCGGCGCCGACTTGGGCCGTTCGAGAAGCGGCGATTGGGCCGCCGGATTTGGGTTTGACCGACCGCGGTGGTTATCGCGAGCGGCGAGCTCTGGGCTCAGCCGCTAAGCCGGGTCGTTACCCTTGGCGGCCTCGCGGCGGCGCCCGAATTCGGCCTGCCACTCAACGGACCACGGTTCGAGGCCGAGATAGAGTGTCTGGGTCGCGTCGCAAAGCTCAAGCAAGCTCGAGAAGAAGCGGCGGCCGTCTGCCCATTGTTTTCCCTTGCCGGGCGTGTCCTGCCAGCAGGACGGCGGTGCGAACATGGAGAACAGCTCTGTTCCCGTCAGCAAGAGGACCCCATGGCGCGGCCGATCGAGCTTGCCGTAGGCTCGGCACGCCTTGACGAACGGCAGAAGCAAAGCTTTTTCCTCGTCCGAGAAGCCGTCAGCAAGGGTTGCGACGACGAGGACGGCGTCCGGAAAGCTGTCGGCGATAAGCTGCATGCGATCTATATCGCGCTGCTTGAATTTGTTGAACGTCTTGCATTCGCCGAAAACCCATTCGGTGCGGCGCTCCCAGAAAGCCGCGTTGCGATAGAACATCATGAAGTCCGCTTCGAGCGCCTTTCCATCGTGACCCTTGGCGGTGAAGCTCAAGGCGGTCGTCGTCGCCGAGTGGTGGTACTGGGCTAGGAAATTTACCGTGAGGAGCACGGAATACGCGCCGCCGCCCCGCTTTGGCGCGGCGAAGGGACCCATGCTCTGGTAGGCCCACTCGACCTCGGGAGGCTGGGAGTTATCCGGCTCCGGCTCGTCCGCATCAGGCGGCGACGTAAACGGCCCCAGGTTCTTGTACGCCCACTTCAGTTCGCCCGACGGGTTATGAATGGGGAGCTTGAATGAGTTAAGGCATTTCGGGCATTGGACCTCATAATCCGCCACGTCCAGGGCGTACCAGGATCGCTGCGTGCATACCGGACAAAGCACGACAAGCCCCAACGTAAAAATCTTGGCATCCGTGTATCGTTCAACAAGGCGGTGAACATCGGCTGAGATCGGGCGGTCTTCGGCGAATCTTCTTGACCTCGGCAAAGAAAGTGGGCGTCAGATCCCATGTACCAGAGCGAGAAAGCTTTTCGAGGTATTGAATCAAACGGCGGCTTTTCAGACGATTAATTCCGTAGGGACCACCAAGATGGCGCATCATCTGGTACGCGATATTGCCGGGTGGTGAGATTTTGAACTCCGCCCAACCTTTGGACTTGAGCACGCTTGCGATTACGTCGGACGCGGTCGGTTGACTTAGCTGTACGGTCCAATCGGCGTGGCGTCCGAGGAACGTCAGTCCGTTGGCTCCGATCCGCCAGTCGTCGGGTAGACCGAACCCGAAGAGACGGGCCACGGTCTGCTCATCGGGAGGAATGACCGCAGTGCCGAACTCCTTGAGCCCGTACCGATTAATGTCGAGATCGTTGGCGTAAGCGGGGCCTTGTCGATAGCCGGGCGCCATGAACGTCGGCGCCAGCGCCGCGATTTGAAGGGCTGAAATATCGTCCCCGATAATCGTCGTGCGAGTTTCCGCCACAAGCTGGGCACAATCGAGATGGCCGCCCATGTGGGTGAATTCGTCCCACATGGGCGGATACCAGAACTGGCAGGTCATGATTTGCGTCGGGGTTTCGCGGAGCGAATCCACGAGCGTCTGGTGTTCTTCTTGAGAGATCGATCGCCCCTTCACGATCGACACATGATTCTCGAACTGCGCGGGCTCAGTGTTGCGTCCCTCGTGCTCAGCGATGAAGGCGCGCGCAACGTCTTTGGCCTTTTCGGATTGAGCGACTGCCTTTGGCAGCGGCATCACCTCCCAGCCGACTGCGCGGAGATTCCAGTAGTCGATGAGGTCGAGAGGGTCCGTGTGATTGAAATAGAAAATGGCGGAATGTCGAGCGGTGCGCGGTAGGCGAACCTCCAGCCCATAAGCACAAACCTGACAGCGAAAGAGAAACTGTCCTGCGTGGTAGTCGAAAAGATTGCCGATCGAAATGACGGGGCGATGCGTATCAACGTGGTTAAGACAGCGCTCGAAGAGCTCGCCGCCCTCGCCGGGGATATCGCCGAAAATCGCTGCGAGTAGCGGATCTGTCGGTTCTTCCAGTGTCGGTGCGAGGACCTTCAATTCATCGCGGCGAACGAACTTGAATTCCTGTCGGCCGAGTTCGGCGAGTACCTCAGGTAGACCGATGCCGTAGCCCGGAATTCCGTCGGTGCCGATCGGCCCGGTGATGTCGTCCGCCGGGATAATCATCCGTCCTTGAGTTTCGACCTTGGCCGGATCGATCTTGCCACAGGTAACGAGAATGTCGGGATCGAAGAAACGGATATAGCCACTCAGAATCTCAGCTGGTGGGGGCGGTGGCAAAGGCCCGTAAGACCAGTTTTCTGGTGTATCTGAAAAGATCGGAATGATTGGGTTGTAGGTGCCTCCCCAGAGAAAAGTATTAATCCGGATGGCTTCAAGAAGGGCGTCTGAATCCGCGAGCCCTACGAGCGTCGCAAACTTGAGGGGGCGCAATGTAATTGTAGCTTGCCCGAAGGACATAAGTGCGCAATTTCCTCAATCCGTCTACGGCCATGGCTATCAAATCGGCTGCGATCTGATTTGGGGTGGAGCCAGGGCCAAACCAAGGCGCTGTCTAACTTAGTGCGGTTCGGCCGATGAGAGGAGCCGAGCCCAAGCCGGCGCACCTCTCTCTCTCGACCTCCCTATGCTGACCCGAGCAACGGCCGAAATGGGCATGACCCGGCGTTGTTGTCGACTGATGGAGCGGCCGCTGTGGGGTCGATCCCGGCGGTTAGCCGGGTAGGCGAGGAATGTCCGCTGTCTTCGTACTCCAGCGGTAAAGGAATAAGCGGTCCTGCATCATTGTTCGTTTCTTTGGCTCGGAGCGCATCGCGCGGCAGCATTCGGTCGCCGCGCAACGGCCGTGGCTCCAGCGTCGTGAAGCACTGCCACGCAGTGGAGAGTGAGAGGAAGGCGGGTTGGCCGTGACGGGTTGGGGTTCGCGAGAGAGGCTCGCGGCGCCCGTCGCGGAGATCCGTGATGTCCAGACACACCGCTCGCATGCGTTCCGGTTCCGGCCGGACAAGCCTTTACGGCGAAATCACCGACAAGATTGTCGCCGAGCTTGAGGCCGGTCGCGTTCCCTGGGTCCAGCCCTGGGGAACCGCGGCGGCGAAAGCCCCGCTCGCTATGCCGAAGAACGCCGCCACTGGCCGCTTCTATTCCGGGATCAACGTACTGATCCTCTGGGGCTCGGTGACCGAACATGGATTTCCGAGCCAGGGGTGGCTGACATTCCGGCAAGCCCTCAATCTCGGGGGCAATGTGCGCAAGGGCGACCACGGCACCACGGTCGTCTTTGCCGACCGTTTCATTCCCGATGATGAGAAGAAACGCGCCTTTGAGACGGGCGAGGATGCCCAGGCAATCCCGTTCCTGAAACGCTTCACGGTCTTCAACCTGGCGCAATGCGAAGGGCTTCCCCCAGAACTCGCTATTGTCGCGCCGCCGCCAGCGCCTGGTTTGATCGAGCCGACGGTCGAGGCGCTGATCAAGGCGACAGGCATCGACTTCCGCATTGGCGGCAGCCAGGCCTTCTATATGCCGGCGCAGGACTATGTGCAGGTGCCGCCGCCGCAAGCCTATTTCGAGCCGATCAACTGGCATCGCACCGCCCTTCATGAACTTGGGCACGCGAGCGGGGCGCCCCACCGGTTGAACCGCGATCTCTCCGGGTCTTTCGGCTCGAAGAAATACGCCTTCGAGGAACTGGTGGCCGAGATGAATGCCGCCTTCTGCTGCGCGTCGCTCGGCATCGTGCCGACGGTGCGTCATGCCGATTACATCGCGTCCTGGCTGGAGGTGCTGCGCGAGGACAACCGCGCCATCGTCCGCGCCGCGTCGCAGGCGAGCAAGGCGGCCGACTTCCTTCTGGGATTTCTCCCGGACGATGAGCGCGCGGCCACCGATGCCGAACCCGCAGGCTGCGTAATCGCTTCCGTCGCAGATCCAGGCTCCTGTCTCCACGGGCACCACAGTCGGGGAGAGCGCAGGCCGCTCTATTCGAGTCCCTGCTGTTGAGGCAACCACGTCGGGCTGCCTGTCCATGCAGATTCCGAGTGGCGGCTCCCAGTTTGCGGTTCGGTTTCTGCCGAGCCGGAAAGGGGATTGACGCGTTGTCTTGGCATCACTCTTCACTGGTCAGGGGCCGCGCACACGGCCTTCCCGGGCGGCGATCTGCCGGGGCCGGACCCGGTCCGGCAATGGCGGCCGGCAACTATTTTCCGCCGCCGGGCGACAGCCGCCCGGCTTTGCATCGCGAAACAAAATAGCCGCCCGCCGCCATCCTCCGCTGCGCTTCGGCCCTGCCGGCAAGCCGGGGCGGGTGCCGGCCGGATCCGGCCCCGGCAAGGGGATCGCCGTGAAGGCCGCGATGGGCGCGGCCAGACCAGCAACAGGAGCTTGCCATGACAAACGATCCCGCATTCTTTCTCTTTCCCGACGACGAAACCGACGACGCGCCGCACGCACTCTCAGCCACCGCGCATCTGCTCGACGAACTGGCCCTCTATGGCCACCGGCCCGGCCGGGACGAAGCCGATCCGCGCCCGCTGCCCGAAGCCGAAGCCGTCCGTGGCGGACTCGCCGCCATCGTTGATGACTTCGCCGCCATCCTGACGAACACCCGGCTCGAGGACGATCTCGATGACCTGCTGTGGTCGTTCGCCAACATCTTCCATCGCAAGATCGACCGCATCGAGACGGAACTCGACACCAACGAGCAGGCCCAGCGCCGGTCGCAGCTGGAGCAGGACGGCTCCGAGATCCGCTCCGTCGAACTGGAGCAACTCACCGCCCAAGGCATCAGCCTGATCGAACGCCGCAACGCTTTCGAGTTCTGCCGCGATTGCGCTGCCGAGGGCTTCGAAGCGGCCACCGGATCGGCATGGCGTCCGCGTTCGGGCTCGATGGTCAACCACCGCGCCCTGACGTCAGCCGTGATCGACAGCCGTGAGTTCATCAACGCAAAGCGCCGGGCCGAGACGCAGCTGCTGCTGCCCGCAGGCACGCGTATCGCTTTCACCGGCGGCACCGAGTGCAATGATCATCAGCGCATCTGGTCGGTGCTCGACCGCGTTCACGCCAAACATGCCGACATGGTGCTGCTGCATGGCGGCAGCCCGCGCGGCGCCGAGCGGATCGCCGCGTGCTGGGCCGACAATCGCAAGGTCGCCCAGGTCGTGTTCAAGCCCGACTGGAACCGCCACCGCAACGCGGCGCCCTTCAAGCGCAACGACACGATGCTCGACGCGCTGCCAACCGGCCTGGTCGTTTTCCCCGGCTCCGGCATCTCGGAAAATCTCGCCGACAAGGCCCGCAAGCTGGGCATTCCGGTATGGCGCTTCGGGGAGGGCGGCGCGTAAGCGCCGTCCACCCGCTTTATCGGAACACCGCACCCTCCAGCCGGATCGGCTATCGCCGGCCGATCTCTTCCCGGCGTGATGAATGGGCCGTCGCCGTATAGCGCGGCCTTTCCGGACGCGCGCCACTATCTCCTCGAATATCCAGAAAGGCAGTTTCGGCGGCTGGCCATTTGACGGGCCTGTCCCCATTACCGGCGCGGTGCCGCGACCTCGCCGGTCGCAATGCGTCGCGCGCACTCCGCCCTCGGGTCATGCAGGGGAGCGCTGTGCGAGATCGGCATGAAGCGGTCGCCGTGATCGGCGCGTTCCTGGTCGACGGCCCGGGTTGGTATGACGATCCTGGCAAAGCCACCGCGAAGGGGGACGGGGTGGTCCAGATCGAACCTTGCTCATTCCGCAGAGTGCTGCGGCAGCGACCTGAAGGATTTACGGCCGTCCTCGGGTTGGCAGGATGAGACGATCGCGCTGACTCACGATCAACGCTTAGTGCGTTTCAGGCAAATCCTTTGAATGAAGCCTTGCCGAAGCAGCTCTCGCTCGTCGGCCGGCCCGCAAATCGAACAGTGGAGGTGCGGTTGCGCCGATCCTCTTCCCGGCACGAGCGCGCCGTTCTGCACGCTGTGAATTCTCTGCCCGCCGGAAACTGTCCGCCGTCTTTGCAGACACCATGTTCGCCAGCATCTTCTCCCATAATTCTGTTTGAGCACGCGAGCACGTGGCCTCGTGATGGCCAGATCTGGCCAGAGACCGGCTGCGCCATCGATCGCCTGAGCCGCAACGCCGTCATCTCGACTTTCTTCCCCTGGGCTGACGCCCATTCCTCGCGAGGCAACAAAGTCTTACGCCGGCGTCCTCCGCTGCGCTTCGGCCCGCCTTGCGGGTGCGTCGCCGATCGTCCCCGGCCTGTTGATCGCCATCGAGGCCGCGGTGGTCGCGGGCTCGAAAACAGCAAGGAGAAGTAAAATGGCAAACATCGGTTCTTTCAAGAAAGTCGGCGACGAGTTCCAGGGCGAAATCCTCACCCTGAGCGTCCAGACCAAAAATGTCCGCATCGTCGCGGAGAGCAACCGGAGCAACGATAACGCCCCTAGCCACCGCATCTATGTGGGCCGGGCCGAGATCGGAGCCGCCTGGTCCAAGCGCTCCACCGACGGTCGCGACTACCTCTCGCTGAAGCTGGATGATCCTTCGTTCAACGCGCCGATCTTCGCGAACCTGTTCGACGACGAGGGCGGCGAAAGCTACACCCTCATCTGGTCGCGCAGCCGCAAATCGAACGGCGAATGAGCAAGACCAGTCCGAAAGCCCCGCCCGGATACCGGGCGGGGCTTTCGTTTGCCGCTGTGTGCCAAGCCGATCAAGAACTGCCGATCCGGCAAGGAAGAAGCGGGGGCGGCTTCCGCTGGCTTTTTCGCCGGCTCTTACCCGGGCTTTGGCCCGCGGTTCCGGGCGATGGCCGCCGCGCAGCGGTGCGGCGGAATGCCGGCCTTATGGTCGGCGGCGGCTTTCGTCACCGCAGACGCGCTGACTGCCAGCCCGAAATCCCTGCAAAGGATGCCTTTCACGGCCGCCAGGTAAGCTCCGAATGATACGCTGTTGTGATCCTGTGTCATGTGACCCTCCGTTGTTTTCACGGAAGGCCGGATAAGCGGGCTCGACCGGCCCTTTCAGTCACCTTCAGGGGAACAGGCAACACGGGAGGCCGTCAGGCCGAATGGAGCGGGCAGCCTGTTGACGGAAGGGCAGAGCCTGCTTCCCTGGCCTTAAAGAAAACCGGAGAGTCACGGGACAAATCGCAACAGCGGCCTTAAGCGGACCGCGTCGGACGACATCTGGCTGGGTGCGAGGTTGGAACGGCTCGCGGAAAATGCCCGGCAAAATCGTCTCGCCGCAGCGAGAAGGCCGGATTGCGGAGGGTCCAGAAATGGCGAAAAGCGCGGCGCTGGCCGATGGGCCGGCGCCGCGAAAAATTTAAGAGGATGTAGCGGAGTCCATCGGCGTCATGTCGGCGCCGCAGATCAGGCGGACCTCATGCTTGGCCCAGGCATTCAGATTACAGCGCGGGCAGGTGTATTTGACACGCTTGCCACTTTTGGATTCGGCCGGTTCTTTTTCGTCTCCGCCGGCCTCTTCGACCGCCACCTTGGCGGCGCGCGGCTTCTCGATCCAGGCGATCGTGAAGCCGCGCGTCAGCAGCTTGTTGACAGCTGCGTCGAAGGGGCCGTCCGGGATGACGTAATGGTGCACGCCGTCGCCGGTTTCCTGGCCACCTTCTTCGCCGGTGTCGGTGGGCTGCAGGCCGATCGCTTTCATGCGTTCGGCCCATTCGCGGTTATGGTAGCGGCCGCGGCCGGGCTTGCCGTGATGGTGCTGCCACAGATGCGCCATTTCATGGGCAAGGGTGGCCAGCACTTCGGTGACCGGGCGGTTGTGGAAATGGCGCGGGTTGAGGGCGATCTCGTCTGTCACGAGACCGTCGCTGCGGCCGAACCGGTCGCCGGAAAAATACCCGTAAGTGCGATTGCGGCGTTGCAGCGTGATCAGGCAGTTGGGCAGTTCGCTCTTTGAACAAGGCCCGGTTCAGATAGTCGTACGCCTGCTGGATCTGGTCGTAGGTTTCCTTGGTGGGTTTGATCGTTCCGTCGAAGATACCTGGTTCGGTCATTGGCATGCACACTCCAGTTCAAGCTTTCACCGGTCTGGAATGTCCACGACAGAAAACTCTGTCGAGGCCGACTTGTCCGCCGGTGCGCTTCTCGATCTGGTGATGCCGGAATTGGGTCTGCCTCGACAATTCCTCGCGCTTAGGAAACTGTGATGTGCACTGCAGACGCCTGTATGCGGATCGCGCGCTCTGTCTTTCAGGCTACCGGAATGTGCATTCCACTGAAAGGGTTACCAGCGGCGAAAGTCCTTTGCGGTCCCATCAAGAGATGGATTGTCCGCAATCAATCTCAATAACCCTGTCTGCTGAAATTCCTTGTGCGTGCCTGAAACGGTGCGCTAGAACGATCGGGCTGCAATGTGCATTACATACATGCTGAAATTGTATTGCCTGTTTACCTCAATTTAAGATTTATCCTGGCATAATCGAGTATTGGCGGGGAACCGATCATTAGAAAGACGTACAAGGTGTGCGCGGTAATACCGCGCTCACCTTGCGGGGGGATTTCCCATCCCCCGCGCACCCCCCAGGGCAATCCCTAGGCTCGCCCGCTCCTTTTCGGAGCGTCTCGCCAAGGGATTGGTCAACCGGACGCTTGAGGCGCTGACGGGCATCGAGCCCGTCCCGGCTGAGCGCAACCGGGTCGCCGTTGCATCGCGACACAGGGAGACTTCGGCTCTCCCTGGACCCATCGAGCAAGGGGATGGTCGCACCCCCTTGCAACCCGCGACCGGGCTTTCGCGCCCTGGACCACGACCGGCGTTTCGGCGCCGGCTTCGACCGGGAGGGAGATTTCGGCTCTCCCTCCGGACACCCATCGACCGGGCGGGCTTTAAGGCCCCCTGGACCCCCGGGGCGGCGCCGGGCGAACGGCGAGGAAGCGTCGAGGCGAACGACAAAGAACAGGAACCAGCTGAAGGACCATGCCGGCGGAAAACGACAACAAACGGGAAGCGCCCATCTCCTACCGCCCGCCCAAGGAATTGCGGGCGGAGTTCGAACGGCGCGTTAACGCTTCCGGCCTGTCCACCTCCGCCTTCATCACCAAATCCGTCTTCGGCGCCGATCCGCCGCGCCAGTCCCGCCGGCCTTCCATCGAGCATCAGGCGGTCGCGCAAATCCTCGGCGAGCTCGCGCGGCGTCCGCGACCAGCTCCACACCGTCGCCATCGCCTCGGGGCCGGGGAGCGGGGTCCTTCTTGAGGAGGCGGTCCGCTCCCTGACCGAAATCCGCTCCGCCTGTTTCAAGGCCCTGGGGCGGAAACCATGATCCCCAAGGCCAGCCAGCGCGGGCTGGGACAGGATCTCGCGACCCATCTGCAGAATGCTTACGACAACGAGTATGTCGAGATCGCGGAGGTCCGCGGCGCGGTCGCGCGCGACCTGCACGGCGCCTTCGCGGAGTGGGAGCTCTGCGCCCATGCCATGACCGGCTGCCGCAATTACCTCTACAGCCTCTCGGTCAATCCCGACCCGGCGCAAGGACCCGCTCACCCGGGAGCAGTATCTCGACTACATCGACCGCGCGGAAGGAAAGCTCGGCCTTTCGAGTCAGCCGCGCGCCATCGTCTTTCATATCAAGGATGGCCGCGAGCACTGCCACGTCGTCTGGTCGCGGATCGACACCGAACGGGGCAAGGCCATCCACCAGGCCTTCGACCGCCAGAAGCTGATGATGGTGACGCGGCAGTTCGCGCGGGAGCACGGGATCCTCCTGCCCGAAGGCATGGTCAACGGACGCCGGCCGTGACCGCCGCAAGAAAACCGCTCTCCCTCTACGAGAAGCATCAGCAAGACGCCACCGGCCTCACCAAGGAGGAGCGGATCGCGCAGGTCACGCAAGCCTGGCGCCGGAGCGACGGCGCGCGGGCGTTCGTGCGGGCGCTCGAGGAACTCGGCTACGTGCTGGCGACCGGCAAGCGGCCTTATGTCCTCGTCGATCTCTACGGCGAGATGAACGCCCTGCCGAAATTGATCGACGACAAGCAGGTCCGCACGAAGGACATTCGCGCCTTCCTCGAACGGGAGTTTCCGCCGGAATCGTTGCCGAGCGTCGACGAGGCGAAAGCGCTGGTCGCCAGCCACCGCAAGGCCATCGAGGATTTCGGCAAGGCGCAGGCCCGCGCCGATCGCGTCGACACCTCAAAGGCAAGCCAGGCCGAACGGCGCCGGCCGCTTGAAGACGAACAGGCGGCGACTGAAGGCGCGGCAAGCCACCGAGCGCAACGATCTCGCCTTGCATCAGCGCGGCGCCCGGCAGGCGCTGGAAGAGGCTTACGAAGCGGAGATGAGGCCGCGTTCGCCTGCAGCGGGACAAGAGCCGGGCGACAGGCCTGGTCGCGGTCCTGGCGCGGGTGAGCGGGTTCGATGCCGTTCGCCGCCAGCTGCGCCGGCATCAGGACCGGCGCCGGCATGACCACTTTGTCGATGAGTTGCAGGCGCTCGATGAACCCCAGGCGCAGGCGCGCCTTGAGCTGCAGCGGCGGCATGAGGCGCAAAGCCTCGACATGGATCGCCGGCGCCGCGCCCTCGAACAAGTCGAGGCGCGCGAACTCAAATCTCTCGAAACCGAGCTTCTGAAGGAACGGCGCGTCAGCCGAGCGGGCCCGTGGCGGCGGCAACCGGATGCCCGCGCTGACGCTCGAACTGAAACCGCCCGGCCGCCGCGATGTCGCCTGGCGGGCCAAGAACCGGCACCCCTCGCGCGTGGCGCTCGAAGAGACGAGCATGCCCCGCCGGAATCGCCTCCGCAGCCCACGACGACTGCGGGAAGAATTCACGCGCGTGGCCGGGGGCGACAGCGGGCACGGGGGCGGCGCGGGCGCGGCCGGATCGTCGGATGGAGGCCGCCAGTCCGCCGCCTCCCAACCAAGCCGCGGGGTCCGTCCCGCAAACGGCCGCAACCGCGACCGGGACCGTGACGACTGGGAGCGATGAGCATGAGCTTTTGGCAACCGGTGAGCAGAACCGGCAGGCGCTCCCGCGGACGCCGGGAGCAACCTCACCCTTCGACGCCGCTGACAATTCGGTATGACTGCTAAGGTCGTGCGCAGTTCCATTCAGGTTCGTCGTCGATTATCCCGTGACTTCACCGCGCGTGCCAAGGCCTCCTATCGGAGGATGCATATCCGCCGGGACATCAGCGCTCTTCTGCGCTGGTTCGGGCGTTGCCGCAAGTGCGCGCGCTGGGTGCAGCGCGCACGCTCAATGCGCTGCCCCGCTGTGCGATCCGGATTGCCGCCATTGCTGCGACCGTCCTCGCCGTCTTTTTCGCGGCGAACATCGTCTATCATGTCGTGCGCAAGCCGACCGAGATGTTTCTTCCCGTCAGCGCCGCTCTCAACAAAACGCCGCTTGAGACCTGGCGCCAGTATGCGCCGCTGTTTCGCGAGTATTCCACCGCCGCGATCACACCAGAACTGCTGGCCGCGCTCGCGCAGGTCGAGAGCGCCGGCAACCCGCTGGCGAGCACCTATTGGCGGTGGCGCCTGGCCTGGAATCCCTTCGCGATCTATCAGCCGGCGTCAAGCAGCGTCGGCATGTACCAGATGACCGACGCAGCCTTCGCAGAGGCAAGACGCTATTGCATCCGCCGCCATACCGTCATCGAGACGGCTGCTTGTGGAACGGGCTTTATACGCGCGTCATGCCCAGCCACGCTGTCGAGCTCACGGCCGTGTTTTTAGACCGAAATGTCGCCGCGATTCTCGCACGCACAGACAAAACCGCCACCGCGCAGCAGAAGCAGGACCTTGCCGCCATCATTCATCTCTGCGGCGCAGGTTCTGCCAAGCTTTTGCGCGCCGCGGCTACTCCCTGACCACCGGCGAGCGCTGCGGCGACCACGACGTTGCAACGTATCTTGGCCAGGTTAACGCAATGAAGCGGGAGTTCCTGCGTTTCGCCGCTAAGGGGTGAGCGGTAGGGGCGTTCGGCCGCACCGGTTCGACGCTCCAAGCTGTCGCTGCACCCGGCCTTCGATCAGCCGATGCCCCGCTGCCGACGCCGGCTTCCCCGACTTACTCCGCAGCGATGCGGGGAGCCTCGTTGGGGGTGGCGAAATAGCGGCGGCCGCTGGCGCGCTGATTCTCGTAGATCGAGCCCTGGTACTCGGCCGGCGGTAGCGGCATCCGCACCGGCAGCGGCACCAGCCGCGGCGCGAGGCTCGGCTCGCCGACAATCAGTTGCTCGTTGAATTTCTCGATGCCCTCCTTGAGCCCGAGCAGCGGCCAGGCATCGGCAGCGCGATACTGGTACAGCAGGAAGCGGCGGGACCGACCCGAGAAATTGGTCGCCGAGCCGTGTACCGCGCGGACGTGGTGGATCGTGATCGAGCCGGCCTTGCCGAGGCACGGCACGGCACGCGACAGGTCAATGTCGCAATTTTCCGGGTCCATCGCGCCGCAGAACCGTCCGTCCGTCCCATGGTGGTCGTGGATCGGACCCTTGTGGCTGCCCGGCACGACCATCATCGGACCGTTCTCCATGTCGACATCGTCGATCATGATGCCGACCGCGGCGAGATCCTCGTTGGTGTGCGGGTAGAACGCCCAATCCTGGTGCCACTCGATCGGCGCGCCATAGCCAGCCGACTTCATGTTGAGCTTGATGTTGAGCTTGCCGGAGTCATACCGCAGGCTGCCCCACAGATCGGTCAGCAGTTCAACGACCTTGGGGTTGCGGCTGGCGCGCATGTAGACCGGGTGGATCGCGTGTGCGCCTTCAGCCGGCGCACCCGCGGCTCGGCCGCCGAGTGAGTGTCCTCAAGGTCATAAACCGAGTCGTTGGCGGTCACCGTCGCAGACGCGGAAACGAACTCGTCGGTCACCCGACGCAGTTCAGCGACATCCTCAGCCGAGAAGACGTCGGAGACGACGATGAAACCGTCGCGATCATAGGCAGCGCGCTGTGCATCTGTGAGCATACGGTCTCTCCCTCACGGCCGCGTTTCCCATGACAAGGAGCACGGTATCGAAGCGACTAAAGCATAACATTACCCAGGATTGCGCCTGTCGTACAAAAGCGGTTTCTTCTCGGCAGCTATGCGCCCCGCTATCGCCAGCGGGGCGCGCTGCATAATGGCTCCAGCCACTCCTGAAAGTTTGGGTGCTTCATCATTTCCCTATTGTTAATTCAGGCGGCTTTTGATCGCGAATTCCTCGCTGTGGATGTCCGGATGGCGCCGCGGGACAGCTCCCGTAGAATTGGATCAGCGACGACCGTGTCCGCCGCGAGCCGCCGCAAAGTGAGAGAGTGTTGCAAAAGCCTTCCCTTTCGCTACACACAATCATGTGTGAAAGTACATCCAGGTACTTGCTTTGTTCTTTAATTGTGTATACCCCTGTCAAAGACAGAACCAAGAACACGGCATATGACCCAGCAAATGCAAAAGAACATCGTTAAACCCACACCGCTTTTAGAGCGCTGCTTCTGGATGATTCTCTGCTCGATTTTATTTTCAGAGGCCGTCCTATATCCATATTCGAAACAAAGCGGTACGAATATCAATCCATACTTCACGCCATGAACGAAATTACCGCATCACAACGCTAACTGTTGCAAAAGGCGTACTTACCAGAAGTGATTGAACACAATCGAGCATGTTTTAATGAGAACGAGTTTATTTACAGTTGCCTTGCTGATCTTTATAGCGTCAGCCCATGCCGCAGGCCCGGCACCACATGCAGTCGAGTGCAAACCTAACATCGCCCAGATCGACGGCCACGAAGTCGCGACCGCCTGTGAACCGAAAATCTCCGCATCCATCTCGGACTGGCGCAAGGACGGCAAGCTGGACCGCGCCGATGGTCCCGCCCTCATTGTGCGTGACATCGACACTGACACCGTCATCGACGAGGCATGGTTCAAGGATGGCAAGGAGATTGCGCCGCCGCGAACCGCCGCACGGTGAACACACTGTTGCAAAACCCGTCCCTTTTGCTACTGGTGCGAACTGCAGCTCTAACCCTTTGCTTTTGTTGGCCTTCGTTTGTAGCGAAAGGCTGTCGTGAAAGGATCGACGTGAAAAACCGAGCAGGGGAGGGGCCTCGAGACCAGCAAGGTAGCGCTGCAGCTCAAGCCACTTTTCGCTCGGACCGCCTGCGTTGCGGATGCCCCGACGGCGCGGCGGGGCAGGCCTTGTAAAATTTGATCAGCGACGCCAGCGTCACCAGCGGCTGCTCGGGAACAAGTTGGCGCAGCTCGGGGAGCTTCCAGTATGGCACCGCCGGCCATTGATGATGTTCCCAGTGGTGCCAGGACGAGATGCGGCGCCAGCAGGGCGGCCTCCCAGGGCTTCAGATCGAGGCGATGGGCGAGGTCCGAGCCCTGGTGTTCCAGCCAGAGGCGCAGCCGGAAGAACATCATGAAGGCGGTGACGAGCGATCCGTACCAGAGCGCCGACAACCCACCATAGCCCGGCCCACAACAACAGAGCGTTCGTGATGAGGTGGAAGGCGGCTAAGGCCGAGGTAATCGGATTTCAGCGGCGGTTTCGAAAAGGTGACGATGATCCAGAAATCCGGCAGGGAATAGCCGACCAGATCCTTTGCCGCATACCCCAGAATTCTGCGTGAGAGGCGCGGGCAGGTCCCATTGCGGCGCCCGCGATTTCTTATGGATGATCTCCGGATCGTCATCGGTGCTCAAGTGCTTGTGATGGCCGTTGTGGAGGGTGCGGTAGCCGCCATTGGTTAACAGCAGCGGCCACCAGGCGAACAGGTTCGTCAGGAAATCGTTCAGTTTCCGGTTATGCGACAGGGTGTAGTGGGTGCCGTCGTGCCCGAGCAACGCCAGCCCGTGCTGCCGGTTGCCGAGGATCAGGACCGCCAGCACGTATCCGGCCGGATTGTTCCAGGCGCCGGCCAGAACGATGGCCGCCGATCATGACCGCCCAGTCGAGCAGCGCGTCCTTGAGCCACGGCCATGCCGCCCGCTCGTTGAGAACTTTCAGCTGGTCCGGGGTGATCCGGACTTTCCGGGGCAGGGGGTCGGTCGTGTGCATCTGTGGGCTCCTCCTCTTGCGTTTCCGAGGAGCTCAGGGTATTTTTCGCACCTGAAAATAAAAATCACGAGGTCTCGTGATTTTTTCGATGTCTCGGCTCGGCTAGCCTTTTGTTCACGACAACAACAGGAGGCAGGCATGAGCAATGTTCAAAACCGTCCGTCGCGACGAAAAACTTCGCGACCATCAACGAAATTCTGGAAGAGCAGGGATGCATCGTCATCGAGAACATGCTCGATGAGGCGCACCACGAGGCTCTGGAAGGCCGAGATCCGTCCGCTGCTGGACGCCACGGCGCCTTGCCAGGGCAATTTTTACGGCTTTGCCACCAAACGCCTGAGCGGCCTGATCGCCAAATCGACAGCCTGCCGGCTGATGAGCGTCGATCCCCGTCATCCGGGTCGTCATGGACGAGTTTCTCCTGAGGAGTTGTCGCGCGTACCAGCTGAACCTGACCCAGGCCATTCAGATCGGCCCGGGAGAGCCGCAGCAACTCATCCATGCCGACGATCTGATGTTCTCGTTCGAGCATCCGGGACGGGAAGCGATGATCAATTGCATGTGGGCGGTCGACGATTTCACGAAGGAGAACGGCGCGACATTGCTTGTGCCCGGCAGCCATCTATGGCGGCGGGACCCCGGAACCCCATGAGATCGCCCACGGCGAAATGTCGAAGGGCTCCGTGCTGATTTATTTCGGGTCGCTGCTGCACGCCGGCGGCGCCAACAAGACGGACAAGCCACGAACCGGCATCGTGATCAGCTACTGCCTCGGCTGGCTGCGCCAGGCCGAAAACCAGTATCTCGCGGTCCCTCCGGACATCGCGCGATCGTTGCCGGAAGAGCTGCAACGGCTGCTTGGCTATTTCGTCCACGAACCCAATCTCGGCTGCGTCGAGGGGCAGGACCCGATCCGGCTCCTCAAAGAGGGGCGGGCAGGTGCCTTCCCGTTCAGGGAATTCATTCCGAAGGAGGTCCAGCCGATGCTGGAAGAACACCGCGCGAGAATGCTGGGCGCCTGAATAAAGCGCGCGGAAAAGTTATAACAGGCCTTTTCGCGGACGGGAGAGAAGCCTTATGGCATGATCCGGTACGCTTTGACTATTGATCGAGCCGCGACTATGATCTTGCGACAATTCGTATATCGATAGAATACCTTAAACTATACACGCGTGCCGATCCGGAACTGCATCCCTCCCCCATTTGACGTCATTGCTGGCAGTGGCCAGGGATGCCCCATGAACAGCGTAAAGAAGTACCAATTCGAGGATTACCTCGAAAGAGCCAATGCCGCCGGCAGCGTCGAGGCGCTCTTCAAGGTGTTCGTCGACACCGTCAAGCTGCACGGTCTCGACCGGGCCATATTCTCGCTATCGACCGAACATAACGACATCGACGTGGCCGGCCCAGCTCGGCCTCATCCATAACTATCCCCGCGACTGGATGGACTACTATTTTCAGAACGGTTTCGACCGCATCGACCCGGTTCTGATCCATGCCGCCAACAAGGTCGGCATGTTCGAGTGGAGCGAAATTCCCCGCTACCTTGAGCTCCGCAAAAAGCAGCGCCTCTGCCTCAATCTGGGCGAGGAGGCCGGACTGCACAACGGGCTGGGGATCCTGATGCGCGGACCGCGCAACCAGACGGCCGGAATCGCCCTGGCGACCGTCGAACAGAAAGACGCCTTCGACGGCAATCTCGACCTCGTCAGCGCCTACTGCCAGCATTTCTATGTCAGGTTCAAACACCTCAACGAACGTCCCGCGCCGGCCGCAGCCCAATATTTTCCTGACCGACAAGGAGCGGGATGTTTTGTCGATGGTGCTCCACGGAAGGAGCGACGCCATGATCGCCGACAAGCTGCACATGAGCGTTCATACCGTCGACTCGCACATGCGGAACATCTTCAGGAAGCTGGAGGTCAACAACCGCACGATGGCGGTCGTCAAAGCACTGACCCTGGGCCTGATCCACCTCTGAAATACGAGACCTCGTGAGTTTAATGCAACACGGACTGTGATCTGATGCTCCCCAGGATTTACCTCTTGGAGGCGTGTAATGATTTCCTGTATCAGCTGCGAAAATGCCCATTTATTCGGATCTGTCTTTCATTCGCAGTTCCAGCTGCGCTACCGGGCCTTTATCGAGCGCCAGGACTACGATGTGCAGATCTACAAAGGAATGGAATACGATCAGTACGACACGCCGGCGAGCCATTATCTGATCTACCACACACCGGACGGCCGGGCGCTCGGCGTCAGCAGGCTCACCCCCACGACACAGGGCTGCATGCTGAAAGATCTCTGGCCGAATATGGTCGAGGACAAGGAGCTTCTGAATTCCGCGCAGGTCTGGGAAGGCACGCGCTATTGCATCGACAAGGACATCGGGCCGGCGTTGAGAACCACGATCATTCACGAGATGGCGATCGCCTATCTCGAATTCGGGCTGCAGCTGGGCCTCCAAAAGATCGTCGGGATGATGCCGACCTATATCTATCGCAGCGTCTTCGAGAAACCCGGCATCTCGATGGAGTATCTCGGGCCCGTCACCGTGATCGGCAGGCACAGAATCCGCGCCGTCGCCATTCCGGTCGACCCCAGCCAGCTTCACAATGTCCGCGCAAAGACAGGCATCTCAGAAGCCGTCCTGACGTTTTTGCCGATCGCGCAGGAGGGAGGATTGTCCTATGACAAGGCCGCCTGACCGGGATCTGCTCCTGCCCTACGATTTCGAAGATAAATTTGATTACGACAAGATCCAGAATATCGTTGCCGCGCTGGAGTACCTCAGAACCGAAGCCAAGAGCACGGGCTCTGAGGAAATCTATACCCTTATCAACTCTGGCTTTAATATCTGCTTTACCCTGTATTATCTCTTCCTCCGGGGAGGCCATATCGTCTCCAACGAAACCTGACGCACTCGCCCGTGTGGTGAGGTGCCTGATGGCAAATCGGCCGCGAGATCCCAATACGCCACTCACCCGGGTCCTGTACCATGGACAACGCCGACGAAATCGTGATTTGGCCGAAAAGAAGACGCTCTATGGATATTCGCTCTGTGCTGCGGGCGCTCGCATTGACTGCGCTGCTGGCTCAATCCTCCGCCTGGGCCGCATCGGGGAGCGAGCCGTGGAAGGCCTATAGCATGACCGCCATTTCCATCACCGGTGACGTCACGTTCGCGCCCGACAAGATTACGTTCGGCAACGGCAAGTCCCTGCCTCTCGCCCCCGCCGGCAGCGTGCCCGGTTTCAAGGGAGACGACGGGGAACAAGTCAATGCCACGCTCTTCAGAGTGACCGCGCCCGACGACCCTGTCCTGCTCTCGGGACAACGGCTGTGCGGTGGCCAAACGCCCCGGCCGGCAACCTTCATTGTCGCCTGGACTCGCGAGCGGCGCTTCAGCGCTGATCCCGATCTCCGCACCATGGCCGCATTCTCCAGCAGTGCCAGACCGACAGGAGCAGGGGGTCCGGGTTTTTGCGGAACCTACAATTACGAACCAGGGCGAACCCCTATCGCCCCCGGCCAACAGACATCGGGCGAGGGCACCGACAGTGGGAGTCGTGAGACGGCGCTGTTTGATCATCCGGTGACGGTCCAGCGCGTCCCAGCGAAGTCGTCCGCCGACCCGGTCGGTGAAATCAAATGCTCCTACTACCCGGACCTCATGGTGAGGGAGGCCGGCACGGACAGTCCTGGCCCGGGACCCGCCACCATCGTTCCGATCTCCGGCGCCTCGCTGCGGCCAGCCTGTGCTCGCACACCGGTGGCGCATGGGGTGCCGCTGAAAACAGGTGGGTACTACCTGATCGGCAAAAAGGGGCCCTACCTGGCCTTCGGCGCGGCGGACCCCAACGGCGCGGAGGATTTCAAAATCATCGACGCAGGGACCGGGCGGCAGATTTTCGCCGATAGCAGGAGACCGACCGGATTCCAGTCGGCGGCAGTTGAGAACGGCGCGTTCCGCGTCCGCTATACGCGAGCTGTTAACGGCCCCTGCTCAATCGTTAAGGATGGGTCAGCCTGCTGGGCGAAGATGGTGCGGACGGGCGCGATCCCGCGTGAGCTGGCGCTGTCGCCGCCGTCCGTCCAAATCTGTGCGGCGGAGTATCGGAAGGAGAAGGTGCCAGCACCGGCGGACGATCCCAGCATCATATTCTATGACGTGGACATAACGCTGCACGAGTTGGGGAAGGCGCAGGTGAATTCGCGCGGAGCGGTAGGGTGTGAGCCTATGCCGTAAGCTGTCGGCTCGCCCGGGATGATTGGCTCTCAGATCGTTCGGATCCATCAGCTCTTGGCGCTGAGGACCCCAAAGAACTGGCACAGATCGCCACGAACCCTCCGCCAATCATCCACAGGAATTTTTGACATACCCTTTTGAGCGTTTTAGGCCGTATATAGATCAATGCCTTACGAAGCACAGACTAAGCGCTCGAAACCCTTCCCTTTCGAGCGCATCCCAAAACACCGGCTTTGACCGTTACGCTAAAACAGGATAGGGTTTTTCTACCGTCAGTTTCTTTCTGACGGCGGGATTTGAAAACCCGACGTAAAGCGGCATGGCATCGCCGCACTTGGATGCCTTCCGGCCTATGGCCGGGAGGCGGTGACTATGTCCAAGGCTTCGGCCTAAAGGTTTTCGCAGCAGTCTTTGCGCGGCTTTTCAACTCCCGGCCACCAGCCCAAAGAAAGGCGGGTGGAAATTATAAATAGAAACCGGGGGATTTCAGGGGGAATCATTTTTAATGCTCAATATTTCAAATCACGGCCCGCGCTTCGCGGCGCTGTTTCTGCTTTTTCCCGAACTCGTTTTCGTGGTCAGCCTCTTCTGGCATATCGGGCAGGCCCCGGCGCAGGTGCAGACGTATTACTATCAAGGGCCTTATTTCGACAATTCAACCTGCACACCTAATGCGACACACACTTGCGTCGGCGGCAGTGTCTCCGGCTCCGTCACTAAAGACGCCGGTGCTGTCTCCTCGGTCACCATGACCGCCCTTGGCCCTCCCTTGGGATTGGGCGACGATCAAGGGACTGTCCCAAGTTTAACCGTGACCGGTGGGGTGGTCACGGCTTGGGCCATTCATTTATTCCGTTGGTCTTCAGACCCGTATAATCAAATAGACGCACAAGGTTCGGTCGCGGGCGGCGTCACCAGCGACGACGGATTCCTACAGTATAATGGCCCTCCGTTACATGTATATGAAGGGGTGGCGGCAGGACAACAAGGCCACTGGTCAAACCCCAAATCCTTCGGCATCGCCTGCAATCAGGCGGGCGGCGTGCGCGACCGGCGAACCGATTAGACCTCGGCAACGGCAACGTTTTCGATCAAGTCACCGACTACGAAACCGCCGGGCAGAACAAGTTAAGCCTGATCCGCTACTACAACAGCATGGTGACGCCGGACACCTATGCCGACCGGCATGGGCGTCAACTGGCGCACCAATTACGACCGCTATCTGCACTCTTTTCCCCGACGGGATCATGGCGGAGCGCCCGGACGGCCAGCAGGTCAGTTTCAGTTCCAGTTCCGGCATCTTTACGCCGGACAGCGACGTTGACCTGAAGCTGACCAGATCCGGCAGCACATGGACCCTGACCGACCAAAACGACACGTCCGAAATCTATTTTACAAGCGGCAGTGAAGGCGTCCTGCAATCCATCACGCAGCGGAACGGTTACACGCAGGCGCTCACCTATTCGCATGGCCAGATTGCTTTCGTGTCCGATTCCTACGCCCGGACGCTGACCCTTGGCTATTCGTCGGGGCTGCTTTCGACCGTGTCCACGCCGGAATTCACGAGCGGCCTCACCTTCAGCTATGTCGCCTTCATCAGCGCCGGGACACATCTGCTCTCGACCGTCACCTACGCCACCAGCCCCGCGACGCATCAAACCTACCTGTACGAGAACGCCAATTATCCCTACGCCCTAACCGGCATCACCGACGAGAACGGCAACCGCTATGCCACATGGGGCTATGACAACAATGGCCGGGGCATCCTGAGCCAGCTTGCAGGCGGCAGTGAATTACACGAGCGTCTATTACAACGACACGACCGGCAACCGCGTCGTCAAAGGCCCGCTTGGCATCGTCGAACACCTACAAATTCACGGCCATGCAGGGCGTCCCGAAAATCACCGAGATTGACCGCGCCGCCAATTCCCCCGTGGCGGCCGCAACCGAAACCATCCGCTATGACGCCAACGGCTACCGCAACAGCCTGAACCGACTGGAACGGCAATAACACAAGCTGGACGAACAACAGCCACGGCCTGCCGACCGCGATCACTTATGCCTCTGCCACGACGAACGCGCAGACCACCAACATCACCTATGATCTGTCATGGCCGCACCTGAAACACACGGTTTCAACGAACGGGCTGAATGCGAATTTCACCTACGACAGCAGCGGCAACAACCTCACCGAACAAACTCACCGACACGACCAGCACCAGCCTGCCCTATTCCACCAACGGCCAGACCCGGACATGGACCTACACCTACAACCGCACCGGCCAGCTTCTCACCGCGCAGCTTCCGCGCACGGACGTCACCGCCAAAACCACCTATGCCTATGCGGGCGGGACGCACGGGCGGCACGCTGATTTCCGTCACCGACGCGCTTTCCCATGTCACGAACGTCAAGACGGCGACGGCGGGCGGACGCCCCCTGAAGGTGAAGGACCCGAACAGCGTTCTCACGACCTGGGCCTACACCGCCGTCCGCGAGTGGCCGACATCGAGCGTCATCTCCACGAGCGCCGGAAACCTCACCACCAGCTTCGCCTATGACAGCGCCGGGAACCTGACGAAAACCACCCTGCCGGACGGTTCCTATCTGGCCTACGGCTACGACAACGCGCACCGCCCGACGTCGATTACGAACATTCTGGGCGAAAGTCAGGGCATCACCTACGACAGCGCCGGGCAACGTCACCCAGACCCTCTGGAAGAACGCCAGCAGCGTGACGAAGCGCCAGCACACGGCGACCTATGACGCCTTGGGCGAACGCCTCACCGATGTTGGCGGCATGAGCCAGAGCACGGCTTTCACCTACGACAAGAACGGCAATGTGCTGACCATCACCGACCCGCTTTCCCACGTCACCACGCAAACATTCGATCAATTAAACCGGCTCTCGACACACAAGGACGCGGCGACAGAATCTTTCCAGCCTCAAATACGACAGCCACAGCCGCCTCGCTGAGCGTACACCGACCCGCGCGGCAATATCACGTCCTATGTCTATGACGGCTTTGGCGACACGATCCAGCAGAACAGCCCGAACACACTGAAAACCATTTTTTAGTACGACGCCGACGCCAACCTGACCGGCAAAAACGAAACGGGCATCAACTTTTCAAGCGCCACCTACGATGCACTGGACCGCCAGCTGACCCGCACCTACACCGGGGATTCCACCCTGAATGTCTCGATCAACTACGACAGTGCGCGCGCGGGCTACCACAACGCCGTCGGGCGTATCGCCAGCCTGACCGATCAAGCGGGCAGCCTGTCCCGCTCCTATGACGAGCGCGGGAATATCACGTTCGACTCCCGCACCCTCGCCAGCCAGCTTTACAACAACGCCTACACCTATGAGAGCGCCGGGCGGCTTTCATCCATCACCTACGCCTCTTCCGGCTGGAAAGTGGCCTACACCCGCGACAGCGCCGGGCAGATTACGACCGTCACCACGACCCAGCCCGGCCACGGCGCGACCAACCTCGCCACGAGCGTCACGCATATGCCCTTCGGCCCGGTCGCCAGCCTCACATGGGGCAATGCCGTGACCGACGCCCGCACCTTCGATCTCGACTACCGGATGACGAGCGTGAAGGACGTGGGAACCGGCAATATCCAGTATCTCTCATACGGTTACGACGCGGACAACAACGTCCACACGGTCACCGACAACGTGACCCCGGCCAATAACCAGACCCTCACATGGGATGTGATTGACCGCCTGACCGGCGCGACCGGCTCTTACACCGCCGAGAGCATCGCCTACGACAGCTCTTCCAACCGCAAGACGTTACACCGGCACGAGCATCGTCCGGTATGCGAACACCGACCGGATGAAAAAATGGGGATCGTCCGCCGTCACCTACGACTCGGCGGGCAACATGACCGGCTTCAGCACACAGGCGTTCACCTACAGCAAGGCGAACCGGATGGCGACCGCCAACCCGTTCGGCACCAACACCGCCTACACCTATGACGTCTTCGGAAACCGCCTCAAGGTCAAAGCCGGGACGACTCCCTTTGCGGTCCAGATATACGATTTGGCGGGCCACCTCCTCACCGAAACCAGCAGCGCCGCGCCCCCGGTCGAGACGGATTACGTCTACCTTGACGACATGCCTTTGTCGGTCATCAAGCCGTCCACGGCTGTCGTTTCCGCGATCCACACCGACCGCATCGGGACGCCACAGGTGGCGACCAGTGCCACCAAAACCACCGTCTGGATTTGCAATTACCAACCGTTCGGCTCCTGCACCCCGACCGCGTCCGTCACCATGAATGACCGCTTCCCCGGCATGTACAACGATTTCACCGTCATGAACCATAACGGGTTCAGGGATTTTCACGTCGGGGGGGATTCGGTTTATCTCGAACACGATCCGCTCGACTTGAGGCTCCAGCCTTTCAGCAACGGGTATAATTACGCCAACCAGAATCCGACGAAATATATTGATACTTTGGGACTGGCAACTCTACAAATTGGATTTGCTGGCAGTATAAGCGCCCCCTTTGGTGTTTTATTCCCGGTGGGATTTGGGATAGCTCTCGATAATCACTTCGGCCACGGCGTCTATGGTTATATTGGTCCCGGCGGTTCCATCGGAGCCAGTGCCGATTCAGGTCTAAGCCTCCAGGTTTCTAATGCACCCTACATTACCGATCTCAGTGGATGGTTCTATAATTTCAGCGGTCATGCTGGAGTCGGGTTTGGTGGTTCCTTAGACTTCTTCGAAGGAGACAGCAATGACGGTCCTGTGCAGGGCGGTGGCTTTACTCTTGGGCCAGCCCTTGGCGCATCCGCCTCTGGCGGGACAACCTTCACAGTAGTTACTCCCTCACAACCAAACCCGATATTTTCCGTTGCTCCTCCACCGCAGCAGTCAGTTGTTCCCTCGCCACAACCTTCGTCCTGTAATGTAGGTCAACCACTTACACAATAATAATCCGCATAGTGCAACAATTAATGAAATTAACAAAAAATAGTATCATCAGGGTATTTAGAAGTGTGACACTCGCCATCGCTGGATGGTCGGCTCTTATTGCGGCGATGATCCTATCAAGCTACCAAACGGTGTATTTAACTTATCCCAAGAACTCCCGACCCGGAGACACACAGGATTTACGCCTATGCCTTTAAGAACACAGTCCGATATATAACCGCAGAACAGATGAAAACTATTCATTGCCTCGACTGGACACTTATTATTTTAGCGGTGTTCATTGGTGCAAATCTTCTTATCAATGTAAAATGGCCGCTACCTTCCAAACAACATCAGGATGATTAGCTGATAACGGGCGCGTCAGGGCTTCGGCCCTGACCGGGCTTTACTCGCCCGCCTTCGCTGACGCTACGGCGCGGCTCCCCAAGCCGCCAAGAGGCGTCTCGGCCATCCGGTGACAATCCCTCGCGCAGGACCGACCGGCAGCGCCGGTTCACCACATCAGCGCCGCGTCGGCCCGTTCATCCCCGAGAATCTCCGGGGCGTGAAGGGCCAACTGCACGGCGTATTCCCCGATATAGTCGATATGCGAATACCCCATCCATTCAGCCGTGCGGGTCATGATGATGCGTTGGCGGATCGCCTCCACAAGAAAACCGTGCCGGATTCCCTTGGGAACGGCATGCGGTCCTCCGGCAATGCCAGCCTCGGCAATGACCCGGCTTACCTTTTCATGAACCGTTCCCTTGCTTTGCGGCCAAACCCGCTCACCGGCGTGTAAACCGGATTGAGCGCGGCGGAGGTCATGCACCTGATCGAGCAGGGCGATGAAGGAGTCGGGGACGGGAACGGCCCGGTCATAGGCATAGACGCCGCGTATCGGGCGCTGAAAGAGGATGGCCCTGCCGGAGAAATCGACTTGCCCCACCGTGAATTTGAGGGCTTCCGTGAAATTGCAGCCGGTGTAATGCAGCAGGCTGCAAAAGGTCTGCGTCGTGTCCGGCGCACAGGCCGAAGCCGAAATAAACGCCTGACGCTCCTCCGCGTTGAAAAACAGACGCCGCCCCTCCTCGTTGAACAGGGGTGCCCGCGTTTTTTTGTAAGTGTTGGTGAAAGTGGTAATGGAGAAGGCCCTCTGTGTTAAAACAGGTCCGGGTGAGCTGAAAATGGAAAAGGCCCCGGAGGGGGCCTTTCCCGTATCACGATTAAATATTAACCTTGAATTCTGACGTAAAGATTGCAGTTCTGACCCTGAACGCTCTCGTTGTAAGCGGCACCTACGATGCAGGCTGCCGCACCGCCCGGGAACACGCTCCCCGAAGTCGGAACGCCATCATCAACCTTGGTATCGATCCGCTGGGCTTCGTTAGCGCTGATCGCACCAGTGGCAGGAGCCGCAACGTTAGGCGCATTATCCAGAAGGAGATAAAGCCCGCCGCGGGTATTGGCAGCCGTTATTCCCTGTGCGTTAGCCAACAACGCATTGCCTGCCGCAGTGCCGGGTGTAATACCGCCGTTAAGCTTGGCTTGAGGATATTGGCCGCCAAACGTCAGGAGGAGCGCAGGATTGATGCCGGTCATCAAATCAGCAGCACTCAGATGAACGAAGAAGCTAGATTGTTCCGTTGAAGGAGCCGCGCTAAAGTCAACCGTACCGCCACCTACCGGACCGATATTTCCATCTCCACCGCCAGGTGTAGCGCAAGGCGCGGCGGCACAGTTGGGAAGGCGTGTAGTCGGGGTCAATATGTCGCCCGGTAAAGAGGCATACATGTCTTTGAATGTGGACGTGGCGGCATCGATAGATTTGAACTGCGCCACCTGCGCCGTGACCTTGGCGTTGCCGATCAGGGCTTGACCTTTCAGGACGCCTGCGATCAGCAGGCCGATGATGATCATGACGATGGCCAATTCGACGAGCGTGAAGCCCGCCTGTGCCCGCATGTGTTTCTGTGCAGGAATCATAATATAGACCTTTCCCTAGAGTTGACCGATATGGCATGAGTGAAACGAAACACTACTCTTTCATTATCAACTATTTTTCGCGAAAAATGAAGAGCGTACGTGCCCAGTACGTGCTTAGTTTGACGAACTGGGAGGGTGTTTTTGGTCACTTTGCTATTTCAATAATCCCTTTATTATGAAGGGGTTAAATTAACCGACATGTTTATCTAAAGTTAAGCGGGTGTTAACGGCCGAAGGTCTGGCCTTGGAGCTCACTCGCTTGTTATGCATCTCATCGAGAAGCGCCATAAAAACAAGGCAGAACCGGCCCGGCTTTACCGATTTTCCGAGCCTGGAAAGACCGGAAGGTTTCCTGGGATAGCCGCGGGATACCCTCGAAAATCAGCTCCTGTTCTCAGCTCAGTGTGGCCGGCTCCCCACGTTGCGCCGGGTGGCGGCGATGGGGTGAACGGTAGGGGGATGGTGTGCCAAGTAATTTGCCAATTGATGGGCACAGTTTCCGCGCGTGGAAGTCCTGACGGGACTTGGATCGGGCGCGGTTACCCATGCGATGGCCGAGGCCAGCATGCAAGGACCCGACTTTGTTCCGGTGGTGGCGGATGCCGGTTCTGGCGCGGCGGCGATCGAGATCGAGATCGGCAGCGCGAGCGTGCGTGTCAGGGCGGGGGTCGATCTGGCGTTACTCGGCAAGGTGCTGCGGCTGTTGAAGGCGATAAAATGATCCCCGCCCTGTCCGGCACACTGCCGGCGGGGGTGCGCGTGCTGATCGCGACGCGCCCGGTCGACTTCCGTCGCGGCGCCGATGGCCTGGCGGCGACGGTGCAATCGGTGTTGCGGCAGGACCCGTTCAGCGGGACGATCTTCGTGTTCCGCTCAAAGCGGGCGGACCGGGTGAAGATGCTGGTCTATGACGGGACCGGCCTGGTGCTGATCTGGAAGCGGCTGGAGGGAGCCAAGTTCAAATGGCCGGCGATCAGCGACGGAGTGATGCGGCTGTCGGCGGCACAATTGGCGGCGTTGTTCGAGGGGCTCGATTGGCGACGGGTGTACGCCCCAAGGATCAGACGGCCGAAGGTGGCCGGTTGAGCGCCCGCCACTGTCTCGATCAGAGGCCTGCGTCACGTTGACTCACCTTGAGGTTGAGGATCGCATAGCGCTGGCGACATGAGATAATTCCGGCCGTGACGAGGCCCGACACCCTTCCCGACGACCTTGCTGCGCTGCGCGCCCTGGTGTTGACGGCATGGGCCGAGCGCGACGCCGAGCGCGCCGAGAAGGGCCGACTGATCGAAGAGCGCGATCAGCTCGCCGGCCAGAACGATCGGCTGCGCCACCTGCTTCGCCAACTGCAGCGGATGCAGTTCGGCCAGCGCTCGGAAAAGCTCGATCCTGACCAGTTCAATCTGGGCTTGGAAGACCTCGAACAGGCGATCGCTGCCGGCGAAGCCGAACAGGAGAAGGCCGATCCGGCGCTGCGCCAGCCCGTTCGGAGAAGCGGCGCGCCGGACGCGGACCGCTGCCGGAGCACCTGCCGCGGGTCGAAGTCGTCATCGACTGCACCGCGCCCGCTGCGGCGGCCCACCATGTGATCGGCGATAGATCGCGCGCGCGGCTCGACGTCATCCCGCGCTCGGTGATCGTCACGCGCCGGCCGAAATCGCCTGCCGCGCCTGCCGGAAGCCGGTGCGGCGGCCGCGCCTGCCGGCGCTGCCGTGGCGCGCTCAATGGAACAGCTCCGCCGCACGGCGATTACCGCTATGCTGCATTTAGCTGTGGAGCGCCGGTTCCCCCGGCGCGGCTTCCCCCATGGCGCTGCGTATGGCAGCGCCACGATCTCACCTCTATCAAACTCCGCCTGAAGGCGCTCGAAGCCAAGGTCGCACAAGATGGGGTTCTGTTGACCGAGGCGCAGATCGCCGCGCTCGAGAAGGCCAAGGCCGACAAGGAAGCCCATGGCGAGTTCGAGAGCGAATGCCCATGTATTGCTCGCCCAGGAACGCTTCTGTCGGCACCCTGAAGGCGTGGGCCGGGTCTATCAGCAGACCGTGATCGACACCTATGCCAAGGTCGCTTTCGCCAAGCTTTATGATCGCAAGACCCCGATCACTGCCGCCGAGATTCTCAATGACCGAGTGGTGCCGTTCTTCGAGCATGGCATCCGGTTGTCGCGCATCCTGAACTATCGCGGCACGAGTTTTGCGGCACCAGAGCCACGAATTAGCTTTATCTCGTCGAGGACATCGACCACAGCCGCACCAAGGCCAAGAGCCCGCAGACGAATGAATTGCAGCGCTTCCGCCGACGCTCCAATCACGCTTTCCGGCGCCGCCGCGGCATGGCCGTCACGGTCGCAGCCGTCTCTGTCTCCTTCTTCTTTCCGGACACTGGCAGCAACAGGTTGGTTTGCCGGCGATCGGCGGCGGCTCTGCGTTTTGGCTTCGCCGCGGCGCCAGCTTCCTGTGCCAGGCTGCTCTTGAGTGCAGCCATCAAATCGAGCACCGGCGCCGGCGGAGAGATCTGCTTGGGTATGACCGACAGACCCTTCATCTTCGCCTCGATCAGCTCGCGCAGCGCTTCCTGATAACGGTCCCGGAAGGTGGCGGGGTCGAACCGGCCGCTGCGGCGTTTGATGATTGTCTCGGCGAATCGCCAGCGCCCGACAAACCGTAAAAAAAACAGGACACAGCGCGGCTATGGTTGACGATCATTCCGCCTCATTTCAGAGTGCGAGCATTCCGCTCGGCCCCAGGAACTCAAGTGACTAGCAGAGACAGAGATTTTCGCCAGCCCCGCCACCGCGGCTTCGACGACGACAACTTCGAACCACCCCGGCGCAGTTTCGGGTCTGCACCGCAATTTGGCGGCCAGAGGTTTGACGCGCCCGCCGGTCCCCCGGTCCAGGCCATCGTCAAATGGTACAATCCCGACAAGGGATTCGGTTTCGTCGAGCTTGCCGATGGGTCCGGCGATGCCTTCCTGCATGTGAGTGTTGTCGGGCGCAGCGGCCACGATACCGTGCCGCCGGGAGCGACACTCGAGGTCCGCGCCGGTCCCGGTCCTAAAGGGCCACAGGTAACCGAAATCCTAAGCGTCGACAGCAGTACCGCGCAGCAAGAGCCGCTCAAACGTGCACGACCGGAGCGACCGGTGTATCCGCCCACCGACCAAGCCGCCGTCGAGGAGTCCGGCACGGTCAAGTGGTACAACGCGATGAAGGGGTTTGGCTTTATCGCCTCAGATCGGGGCGGCAAGGATATCTTTGTGCATGCTTCGGCGCTGGAGCGCGCGGGGATCACGAGCTTGATGGAGGGCCAGCGAATCGCCGTCGACGTAATCGACGGTAGAAAAGGTCCAGAGGCGGCCGGTTTACGCCTGATCTAAAGCGGTAGAATTTTCTTTCCCGGAGCCCAGCAGCGCGCGTTCTCGTAATACGCCCCTAACGTCCCTAAATCCTGTCTAAGGGCGAAACGCTTCCGCCTGCTTACGAGAAGGCCTCAGTGTCGCGCTAGGGAGGCGAGCGCTCCGACGCAGGGCTCGCGGAAGTATCGGCTATTGCCGCTCGGGCGGTTCCCGTCAGCGAAGGCCAGTGAGACAGAATTTTCAGTGAGGCGTCAACATGTCCGGTAGACAACGATTGCCAGGCGGTGAGTGGCGCAAGGCAAGCCAACGGCACTCTCGGCCCGCGGCACCTTCGCAACCCGTGATTAGCCGCCTCTGGCATCCTGGGGACCGCGTGCGCTGGCGGGACCGCATCGGTGTTTTCCGTCGCGATGTTGGTGACAGTGAACACGCCCAAATCGTGATCGAAGATCGAACCTACCGAGTGCGTCTCGCGGACCTTGCCTAAACCCGTATCAACCGGCGCCTCGACTGTTCCCGCAAGAAAACCCGGCGCTTCGCTTACGTCATATGACGCGTTTTTCCGTTTTTCCACGGCCTCCACCCGACCCGGCGATTCGCACCGGCTGCCGACGACATCGGGTTTGCACCGATTCCGGCCGTTCGTGGGGCCACTATCGCTACGTCGCCGCCAGTTGACCGAAGATGGTAATATCGAGACCACCGGGCGCGACCTCCGAGAGGGGCGGCTGGGGCGGCTGGAGCGACCGAGCGCCGCTCAGTTGCCATCAGCTACCGCCATAGAATGGGCTGCGCGCGATCTGGACGCGAGCAAGTTTCGCCGGGATTAGGCGGGCGTAGAACGTGTCGCGCTTGAAATCGCCCACATCGACACCAGTGCATTATCGGGACACAGATATCCGACATCTTGGACGAAGCGTGAACGTGGAACGCTAGCCGGCGTCCGCTGTGCCTCTGATGGCTGCCCTTACAAGGTGGCCGTCTGACACCGCCGGAAGGTACCAAGAGCCGAACGCGGTCGTCCTGTGAGTGATTTGCAGAATTCTGGTTGGCGTCATGCCGGCCGCGCGCGACCTTCGTAGAGGAAGCTGTGCGTTGGCGGCCCGGACAGCCGAGCATTTACGAGTGAGTCGATCCGGAACCCGCTGCCGGAAATCAGATCGTCTATCTTTCGATTCAGATGGCAGCCGCCGGCGAGGCGGGACCACAGCGGGTCGAGCCGGTCCTGCCATCGCGCGACGCCGAGCTCCGGAGCGCGCCCGTGCTCGATGAAGAGCAAGGCTCCGCCGGGCTTCAACACGCGACGTATTTCGGCTAGCGCTCGCGGTGCATCGGCGATTGTGCAAAGCGTCCAAGTCATCACCACGGTATCCATGCTGTAGTCGCCGAATGGCAAGGTTTCGGCTGCGGCTTCGAGGAACTCGACCGGCACTGCGGTGGCCGCTGCGCGCCCGCGCGCCATCCGGAGCAGCTCGGGCGAGGGCTCCAGTCCGATGATTGAGCGGACGGGTGAACTATAGAGGGGCAGGTTGAGTCCGGAGCCGATGCCGACCTCGAGCACTTTCCCCTCGGCCGCGCCGATCACGCGTCGCCGGAATGGCATCAGCTGCTTCTGTCGCATTGCCAAGTCCAGTAGGCACGGCAACACGTGGCGCCGATAAAAGGTCATTCTGCGGCCTCTCGGTCAAGGGTCGCGCCCGCTGCGGCGCACTCCCATGCCAGCAACTCGGGCAACGTGATGCCAGCGTGCGCCCCGAATCCGTCGGCCACGTCGACCGGCCGTCAGCGACCGGCGCGTGCTCCGATCCCAACTGTACCGGATCAGAATTTTCGTCCCACCCCCTCGCACCAACCGAGCCCGTCCACACCCGCTTTACGCTTGCTGGTCTTCTCAGAGCGCATTCCGCAATGCGGCTTCGATAGCAGCGGGAGGGCTCGTCGCCGGCAGCGCCTTCGGGTGGGGATCGTTGGGCCGCATCACGAAAATCGGCGAGGTGTGTTTCATCGCGTAGTCGGTTGGGTCGGCACTGAACTGGATACGCTCAACCCTTACTTTGAAGTTTTTGGCTGCCCGCTCTATGTCGTCGGATGAGCCGGTGAGTCCGAGGAACCTCGGGCCAAAGGATCCCATATACAGAGAAATGCTCAGAAGCGCCGCCTGCTCGGGGTCCATGTCGATGAAGACTGGCTGGACAGAAGCTCCAGCTGCGCCCAGGCGATCTATCGCCTCGGCGATGCTGTTGAGCGCGGTCGGGCAGGTTCCCAAGCAAGTCGTGTAGCCAAAATAGATTGCGAGCACCGAGCCGGACGGGAAATTCTCGATCGAGTAGGAGCGCCCGGTCGGTCCGACCAGATGGAAGTTTTCAAGCTCAGGACTGCGTGTGGGGCCTTGGTGCGGTACCGCCACGAAGGCGGCGGCTCCAACACTGGCGAGCAGACCAATGCCGAGAGCGATTGGAACCAGACGCTTCACGGACCCGCCCTCCGGACACCGTTAGTAGAGGTCGATGAAGGCCATCCCATGCGGCTTGGCAGCGCCCGTTGCGCCGCGATGGGGCCATACATACGACGTCGGCCGGTCCATGGAGACACAAGGGCGGCCGGTCAACTCGTCCTTGAAAGCGATATCCAGGATCAGCTGACCCGTTTGCGTCAGCCTCGCCATGCAGACCCGATCGTCGCCTGCCTCCTGCGTGCCGGGCAAGTTGAATGGCGTCAGCTGCACAAAGTAGTTCGTCGCAGCAACCCGGCGGGACTCATGATCGAACGCCGTGAAATGCGGCCCGCCATGAGTGTCGAAATTCGCCCGCGAGTCCAAATTGAGCGTGCCGGTGACCGTGGGGCAATCCTTCGCGCCGTTGTTACGCGCGGGAATAAGCTGAATGATCCCATTTGCATCGGTGACAACGGGCGGCGCTGCACATTGAACGTCTGCCCCAGCCCGCAGCAGCTTCTGGATATCCAAAACGATTATGCGGCGGGAGTGTTCGCCCTTGTAATCACGATCGTAAACTGCGTCGCCGGGAGACCATGCGCCCTGAATCGGCTGCACGAGGAATCGGTCGTCCGGCGTAAGAAAGAGTATTGCGGCGGAAGCGCCGGGGCCTGCGCGGTAAACCATGCGGAACTCGGGCTGCGCCGCGGTGGCGTCCGGTGCGTACCAGATGGCCCCGCCACCCATCGACGCGACGAACACGCCTCTGTGTTCGTGCAGGTGAGTGAGCGCGACCGACATCAGCCCCTCGGGCGCGTTGTTCTCGAACAATGCCTCACGGCCCTTGCCGACAGGAACCTGCGCGATTGCCGTGGGTCCGGCAGCGAGATCCGACAGATTCCAAAACCGCACGGTTGTTCCCATGTCTTCTGCTGTTCCGTACACAGTCGTTGCGATCGCCAGGCTGAGCGGGTCGGCGAAGTCGGACGTCACCAGCAAGTCCAGATCCTCGCGGCTATCGATCCCGTGCGGATGGGCCAGCAGCCCGGTATCGGTGCCCCCATTGATGCTCGGCATGTAGCGCGTCGGTCCGCCTGGTTTGGCGGCCGTGTATTCTGCGATGACGGCGCCGTCGAGGCCGAGCTCGACCACGCCGCCCGGTGTCGTCAGGTCGTGAGCGCCCATATAACTGACGAGCAGGTTGCCGTTGGGCGCCTGGATGAAGTCGTCGACACCGGAGAAGTTTTTGACGTCTTTCGCCGACGTGATCAGCGGACAGGTGGGAATGTGGCGTGGGTCGGCGACATCGCAGCGAAACACATTCGCACTGATCAGCCCGCCGAGATAGAGGTAGCGGTGTCGGCCATTGACGATCGGTTCGTGCGACATGTGATGCGCCTCGTTCAGCGCATCCGACGGTATCCCGGTTGGTGGGAACCCGTACTGCGTGGTCAGGCCGAGCGCGTCTGTAAACCCCAGATCGTTTAGCAGGTTCACGCCGGGTACGTGCTGCAACGACGCGGTGTTTACCACCTTGCCGTAGGTCGGGGAGCGCGGATCGGCATCGATGATGGCGAGGAAGTCGGTATTAAGGCTGCCCTTGGCAGGGTCCTTGTCGGACGACCAAACCGCCAGATAGCTCGAGCCGGCGTGCGCGCTCGACGAAGCCGCCAGAACGAAGGCCAGGGTGGCGACTAGCAGCCAGCCTCTTCGTACGACGGCGGTAATCGTGGCCTTGATGCCGCTCGGAACCGAGGGCAGCCGTCGAACAGCCGGCCAGTGTCGGCCCGCAATGTCATGTGCTTGCGTGTCCAACCCGTTACTCCTTCATGAGCTGAGGTTCTGCGCCTTGCGGTTAAGCAGCTTCGCGGCGTCGGCTCGCAACTCCCCCTTGGGACCAACGAAGCGGTAGAGCGTCT
>CAVZFB010000043.1:0-97314 GCA_963774345.1 uncultured Alphaproteobacteria bacterium | reverse complement strand
ATTGTTCGGTGCCAAACGGACCGATCTGACGCTCGCGACCGACGCGTTGATCCTGAACCTTGAAGATTTGGACATTAAGGTGCGCCACCTCGACCTGCTGCCGCAGCGCCTGCTCAACGGCACGGCGCGGCTCGCCTACGAAGTCGGCGACAGCAAGGCTGCCGGCGGCGAGTCCGCGTTCAGCGGTACGTCGCTCAATGATATGCAGAATAATGTCGACGGAATCGACATCGCGTACCGGACGATTTTTGCCGCCGCCCTCCAAGCGCACGATCCCGACCTGGCGACCGCAATTCCAACAAAAATCACCGAGCTGAAGACCCAGGTCAATGTGCCGGATTTGAAAAGCCTCGATTCCGGGAAACTCCGCACGCAGAGCGAAGAACTGATCGTGTTGTTGCAGCAGGCGGCGCCAAAGATCGGGTTGCGCGCGCCGACCCTCGAGGAAATCGCTCAATGAAGGCGGTGCGGATTCCGGGCCGATGAAATTACGCCTTGCGGCGCCATTGTTGGTGGCGTCGTTCGCGGTAGTGATCCTGGCGGGCACACCTGAACTGGACGCGTTTCCCGTACACGGCAAACAGACCGTACTGCCGGTCGGCACCGAACTAAACGAGGATGCGCTGGCTCAACCCCGTGAAATCTTCCGGTCCGAGGTGAGCGGCGGCGTCAAATCCTATCTTGTCAATCTCGGCGATCTCGCGTTCAGCTCGCCGCAGATCCTGGGCGGGATGGCGCGGCAGGCCGATATCAGCTGCAGCACCTGCCACGTCAACGGCGGCTCCAATCCCAAGCTCTACGTCCCCGGTCTATCGAGTCGACCCGGAAACTTCGATACGACGGGCGGCCTATTTAATGCGAAAGCTGACAATCACGTGCTCGACCCGGTGACGGTCCCGAGCCTGCGCGGCGCCCGCTATCTGGCCCCCTATGGCCATGACGGGCGCTCGTCCTCGCTGCGGGACTTTATCCGCAACGTCATCGTCAACGAATTTGCCGGCCCCGAACCCTCGCCGGCGGTGCTCGACGCGATGGTGGTCTATATCCGCGATATCGATTTTCTGCCCAATCCCAGTCTTGGCCCAGGCGGACGTTTGACCCAGCGATCGAGCGCGCCAGAGCGGCGCGGCGAGGCTCTATTCGCAAAACCGTTCCCACATGATCCCGGGCTCAGCTGCGCTGGCTGCCATATCCCTTCGGCGGCATTTGTAGATCATCGGCAACACGATGTCGGCTCTGGCGGGCTATACAAGACGCCGACTTTGCTGAATGCCGATTTCAATGCACCCTATTTTCACGACGGCCGCTATGACAGCTACGACGAGGTCGTCGCATATTTCGATCGCGCCTTCGATCTCGGACTGTCGTCGCAGGACCGGCACGATCTCGTCGCCTATCTGATCGCTGTCGGTGACGGCGAACGCCCCTACGAAAACGACGGGGTCGCCACCGAACTGAAGGAAGCCAATGATTTCGCCAGCGTTCTCGGTACTGCAATCCCAGCACACGATACGGACGTCATCTCTCTGGCAGTCAACACGATCGGCCTCGAATTGCGCGAGCTTACCGAGGATTATCCCGACCGCCGTGACACAAACGTTTCGGGCGGCGTTCAGGAACGCGCATTAGCGCGCAGCGCGCTACAGGAGCTGGTACTGGGGCTGCGTCGGATCGACATGGCGGCATCCGCCGGCCATTTCGATGTCGCCGCCGTCGAATACGGCAATTTCCGCAAGCTGATGGCGTCTGCGGTACCCATCGTGCTGACCAAAGCTCTACCCTGGTCGCTGTTCAATCCCGTGGTCCACGACGCCCATTATGGCGCGCTGCAGAAAATGCTGCAGGCCGCGAACCGCACCGGACACTAGCGACGCCATACAGCGCCAGGGAAGAACCTGCGGTCATACAAAGTTCTTGAATCTGCAACCCACCTGAGATACCGCCGTCACCGCCGCTCGGCTAAATCCCAGCTTCATTGTTAATGGAGGGGATACGACAATGCGGTTTAAGGTCGGATCGTGGCGCAAATGGCTGTTCACCACGGCTATATGCACCTCAATGCTCAATCCGTTCGGTTTTATTTATGCGGCGGATTTCGATGGGTCGGGACCAGGTAGAGACCGCGACGACGCCGTCTCACTGAGGACAGAAAGCCCGATCAAGCACGTCATCATTCTGATCGGCGAAAATCGCGGGCTCGACCACACTTTTGGCGTCTACAAACCGAAAGGCCGTGGCCAGACGATCTCGAATATCCTGTCAAAGGGCATCGTCAACGAGGACGGAACGCCCGGGCCGAACTTTGGCTTGGCGACGCAATTCGCGGTGTCACCTCAGCCGCTCTACTATATCGGTGCACCCAACAGCGCGAAGAGACCTTATGGCCTATCCAATCCGATGCCTCAACCGAACACAAACGGGGCGCCGTCGGCGCAAAGCGGCACCTCTCCACCATTCAAGACTGTCGCCGAGGCCAGTGTCGAGCCGGACATCCAGGCGAAGAACGTATTGCTGCTGACGACCGGCGCTACCGGCCTGCCGAACGACGCGCTGGACACGCGGATTCCCGGGGCCGGCAATCTGCCAAACGGACCGTTCGTGCTTAAGGGTATGAATATCAGTGACGACGACTACACCGGCGATATGACCCATCGCTTTTACCAGGCATTCCAGCAACAGGATTGCAGCATCGTCAATGCAACCAAGGATAATCCCAGCGGTTGTTTGAACGATCTGTTTCCTTTTGTCATGGCGACCTATAGCCCGCCCAATTTCGTGACCTTGAAGGGCAATTTTAGTCTGGGCAACGAGATGGGGTTTTATGACGCCGAGCAGGAGCAGGCGTCGTTGTTGAAGGCACTGGCCGACCGCTTCACCTTGAGCGACAATTTTCATCAGTCGTTTCTCGGCGGCACCGGCGCCAACCACTTCATGCTCGGGACCGGCGACGCCGGGTTCTGGAGTGACGGCAGCGGCAATGCCGCGACCCCGCCCTCAAACATCGCCAACCCAAATCCGAAGCCGGGAACCGTCAACACCTATACCGCCGACAACAATTTCAGCAATTGTTCCGATCCGACCCAGCCCGGCGTCGTACCAATTCTCGATTACTTGGCAGCGCTAGGCTACAAGCCGTTGCCCAATTGCGCGGCTGGCCACTACTACATGTTGGACAACACCAACCCCGGCTTCCTGCCAAACGGGTTTCCGGTACCAGCGGTGCAAGGCGCGTTGCCGCCGTCACCGGTCAAGACCATCGGTGACGCGCTCAACGACAAACACATCAGCTGGGCCTATTTCGGCGGCTCTTTCAACGACGCGGTCGCTCTTTCCAACGATGCGGTCGCGGCGAACTCGGCAAACCCAAACTTGACCACGGCGGCGCTCAGCGACCCGGCCCACGCCCTCGGGGTTGCCTATTGCCAGATCTGCAATCCTTTCCAGTACGCCACTTCGATTATGGGTGATGCAACGCAGCGGGCGGCCCACATCAAGGATACCGCGGACCTGATTACGGATATTCAGAACAATACGCTGCCGGCGGTCTCCGTCGGAAAACCCGACGGTTTGCTCGACGGTCACCCGCAGAGCTCGAAGATCGACCTCTTCGAGGCGTATGTCGAGAACGTGCTTGAGACGCTCGAGAAACACCCGCGGCTTAAGGCGACAACCGCCGTATTCATCACCTGGGACGAGGCCGGGGGTTATTGGGATTCGGGCTTTGTCCAGCCAATCGATTATTTCGGCGACGGGCCGCGCATTCCGCTGCTTGTCCTCTCGGCCTATTCGACCGGGGGCAGAATTGATCACGACTATGCCGACCATGTCTCTCTGCTGAAATTTATCGAGCGCAACTGGCGTCTGCGGCCGCTAACCGGTCGCAGCCGAGACAATCTGCCCAATCCGATCGCCAAGAGAAGCAATCCCTACGTCCCGACCAACATGCCGGCGCTAGCCGATTTGTTCGATACCTTCGACTTTGCGTCGGCACCCGACAACCGCTCTTACCTTCAGTAGCAATGCCGGACGCCTGAATCCCCGCCGGTGCCGATCAGCCTTCGCGATTGATCGGCGCCGGTTTTCGGTAACCCGGCCTACGGATTTCGCACTATGGCATTTGTCTCGACGGGTGCCCTCTCTCTCGCGCTAGGCGTCGTCGGAGGGCTCGCTTTTCTCGGTTACCCGGTAGCGGCGCAGCAATTCTCGGCTGACATCGTAACCACGGGCGCCACAGGGCGGGCGGGCGGTGCTGCGGGGAAGCTCTACGTCGCGAACGGCGCGGTCCGCCTCGAGACACCCGATCTGCCTGCCAGCTTTTTCGTGGTGAACGGCGACACCAGCACCGCATATCTCGTCAGGCCGGCCCAGCGCGTCTTCATGGATGCAAAGCAATCGAGCCGCCTGACCCAGATTCTGGTTCCGGTCGACCCCGACGATCCGTGCAAGCAGTGGCAGGCAATGGCGATCGTCGCCGGAGTCGCGAACCAAGCCGGGCAGTGGCATTGCCGTCGGCTCGGCCAGGACAATGTCGCCGGACGCTACGTCGTAAAATATCAGGTGACATCGCCACCCGGGCATGCGGACGACGGTTGGATCGATCCGCAGCTTAAATTTCCGGTGATGTTCCAGTTCGAGGACGGCACGAGGGTCGAGCTCGACAATATCCGCAAAGGGCCGCAGCCCGCCAAACTGTTCGAGATCCCGTCCGATCTCCGAAAGTTCGAGCCGGGGCAGCTGATCGAACATATCAAGCAAAGCGACGTGTGGGTCGACCCGCCAAAGTGAGAAAGCTGCCCTCGAGGTCGGACAGCGCCTCTTTATGGAGCGGCTTCGGTACCAGCCAAATTTCGCATACGTGCTACTGTCGTTATGATCGCGCAATGCTAGAAAACGACGAATGCTATCGACGGATTCCGTTGCCTTCTCTCGCAGTAAACGCGACGATGTTCCTTGTAGAAATCGCCGCTGACATCATCGCCGGTTCCACCGCTTATGCGCGGATGCTCTAGGGAAACGCTGAAAATAATCCGGATTGCGTGCGCCTGCATCGGGTAGAATCCGGCGGTCCGGGGGGACCGAGGGGCGGGACGATGCAGCGGCAGGGGAGCTTTTCGCAGGCGGAATACGCCGGCAAGAAAAAGCAGACGCGGCGCGACAAGTTTTTGGCCGAGATGGAGCAGGTGGTGCCGTGGGCGCGGCTGGTGGAGCGTCTGCGGCCGCTCTACTCCGAAGGGCGAGCGCGGCCGGCCGCCGATTGGGCTGGAGCGGATGCTGCGGATCTACTTTTTGCAGCAATGGTACGGGCTGGCCGACGAGGCGCTGGAGGACGCGCTGTACGACAGCCAGGCGTTGCGCGGCTTTGCCGGCATCGATCTGTCGGTGGCGACGGTTCCGGACGCGACGACGGTGCTGAACTTCCGCCATTGGCTGGAGCAGCACGACCTGACCCGGGCGCTGTTCGACGAGGTCGGGGCGATGCTGGAGGAGCGCGGCCTGTTGATGCGCCAGGGCACAATCGTCGATGCCACGATCATCGCCGCGCCGCCTTCGACCAAGAACAAGAGCAAGGCCGCGACCCGGAGATGCACCAGACCAAGAAGGGCAACCAGTGGCACTTCGGGATGAAGGCGCATATCGGGGTGGATGTCGCCTCGGGGGTGGTGCACACGGTCATCGGCACCGCTGCCAACGAAGCCGACATCAACCAGACGGCGGCCCTGCTGCACGGCCAGGAGGAGGCTGTCTTCGCCGATGCCGGCTACACCGGGGCGGACAAGCGGCCCGAACTTGAGGACCGCGATGTCTCCTGGAACATCGCGATCAAGCGCAGCATCATCAAGGCGTTGCCCAAAGGCCTGCGGGATTGGGCCGAGGCGGTGGAGCGGGCGCTGTCGCAGGTGCGGGCCTGGGTCGAGCACCCGTTCCACATCGTCAAGAACCTGTTCCGCCATCAGAAGCTGCGCTATCGCGGCCTGGCCAAGAACACCGCGCAACTGCACACCCTGTTCGCGCTGGCCAACCTGGTGATCGTCAAGAAAACGCTGCTCGCGCAGGGCCGTGTCTGATCACGCCCGGACTCTGCCTTGATCCCGAAAACAACACAGCCAGACAACGCGACAAACCCGGTCTTCTGCCGACCCAATCCATTACCGAGTACGCCGATCTAGCAAAATTATGCCTCGGTCCGCAAACCGTCGCCTACGCCGCCATTGTTCGGCGTTTCCTTAGGGTGCCCCGCATTTCGCCGTCACCAATGACCCGTAACGGGGGACTGAGATCGTTGAAACCGTCGACCGCCAAATCCGGCCGCCTGTAGGGCGTCTACTGCCCGCAGTAAAGGTAGTAGTCCTCCTCTTCCGCCAGCGCGAAAGTTAACACATCCACCGGCGGAAAAATGACGGGGGACGACCGTCGGTAATATTTCTCGATTCTCCAAGCCACCGTTGTGGACTTCGCAACGAATTGGTCGACGCGTGCCGCAGAAGAGTAGTCCACTAGCCGCAGGTAATGGCGGAAAGACGCATCGGCCATGACAAAATAGCCCGCGCCCCGCGGACTTGCGCGGCATATTTATTCCAAATATAACGCATCGGAGAGTGGCAGTAGCAAATGTGTACTGAGTCTTCTCGGGCAATGACTGCCTTCGCCGCCCGGACTCGCTGCTGATAATCAGATCGCACTCACTCAGGCCAAATTGTTCCAGGGCGAGTGGCATTAATGACAGATAATATTTAACAGCCTTTCGGGCGTATGGGAGTGTTGCATAAAGGAGGTTGTCACCTTGTGCTCTGCAACGAGATTCGAAAACACCTTTCGATCAAGAATGAGTGTGAAGATATCGGCGCTCGGAAACAGCTCGCACAGCGCCTCCAATATTTTCTCGCCACCACGTGCTTCGAATAGCCAATAATGGACAATCGCAACTCTAAGAGTTGTTAGGTCGATACTCATTTATGACAGCTCCAACGATACCGAGCCGATAGGGGGTCGCTCCGAAACCGGCTGGCTCAGACGAGACCACCATCATCATCGTCCCAGGAGCCCCGTACACGCGGTAAGGATTGTACCGTGGAGCCCCGATCGGCCGTGGCTGATCCCCGGAGGTGGTACCGCCTTTCTGACGCGGCTTGCGACCCTGGACTTATCACTTCCCAAGTTCACGGGCGGGCGACGAGGAGCAGAGCCGATCCGGTTCAAACCGCCGGGCGACGAGGGCGAGTACGAGCACCTGCGCCGCCGCGGGCGGTATTGCTGTACGCGGTCACCGGCGCACGTACGGACCTCGGCGAGGCACAACCAGGACACGGAGTCCCCCTAGGCCGTTATAAGTTTTTATATATTTGGCGTCCCCAAGGGTGCTTGCACTTATACCAAATATCAACGCAGTAGGGGCTAGGTGGGACACTTTTGACCTTGGCCTCTTCCGCACATTTTCGGAATGAGTGTCCCACCAACCAGCACCTCCGAGCTGCAGAAAACACGCACGATTCTAGCAATCCGATTCGCCAAACGGATTTCGCGCCAGCCGATAAATTCGCGTTTTCATACAAACTGTCAGTTTATAACACAAACCGCCGATGAGCATTTATCTAGAGCCCTCCCCCAACCCTCAGTGTCGCCTGTGGGGTGGAGACCGGGCCTTCGCCTATACCCACGCCAATGACGAGGTAGCGCCGATTCTGGCCATTTGCTGGACCGCGATCTAACCGTGTGGTTCGTCGCGAAGCGGCCATTCCAAGATTCCCGAGGCGTCCCTACACCGTCGGCCAGAACGGCTTGGCGAACGCAAGCTCGGTCGGGAAAACCGTCAGCGGAACTCCTTTTTGCCATTGCGCAAAGATCATCGGCACGTCGACCCGCCGCCCCTTTTCGTCGAATTTGATCGGTCCCGGGAAGCAGGCCGCGGCCGGCCCGGTTGTCAGGTCCATCGCGCGGATCGCATCGGCCACCTTTAGCCGGTCTGCTGCGCCGGCGACTTCCAGCGCGGCTTTCAGAATTGCGATGTCGCCATAGCCGCACAGCCCGTCCTGGGTCAGGAATGGCTCGCCCGTGCGCTTTTTGAAGCGTTCGATAAAGTCCGCCTGCCCCTTCGTCGGCCAATTCGCAACGCTGAACAGCAGCCCTTCGAGCAAGTCGGGCCCGATTGTCTTTAGCAATTCGGGCGAGCCAAACGGCGCGCCGTTACCAACCAGTGGAATCTTTCCGTGCGAGAGCTTGAACTCATCGAGCTTTTCGAGCACCAACTTGCAGTCGGGCATGGCCGAGGTCAGGAGCAGAAGGAAATCGGGCTTGGCCGAGCGCACCTTTTGGATGAGGGGGGTCGCATCCGAGAGCGGCGGCGTAAATACCTCATCGACCACCAGCTTGAGCCCGGCCTTCTCGAAGCCGCCGGCGCGCAGCGGCTTGGCGAAGCTGACCGGAGAGGCGGTGTTGTCCATGATCAGACCGACGGTCTGAGGGCGCTTGCCGGTGGCGGCTTGCGCCAGATCGAGCGCGGTCGGCACAGTCTCTGCCGCCTGGAGATTGGCGGTCGGCGAGGTCTGGAAGACGAACTTGAACCCGCGATTGGTGATCGCGTCCGAATAGCTGAGTGTTAACCACGGCAACGACGCGCGCTCGGTCACCTCGGTCACTGCCAGAGTGAACGAGCTGAGCCACGCGCCGGTCCCGCCGACGAGGTCGGGGTTGTCCGACAACAGGCGCTGCGCGGCGTTCTTGGCCTTTTCAGTGCTGTCGCCCGCATCGGCGTAAACGATCTCGATCTTGGCGCCGCCGAGGCTCTTGATGCCGCCGCTGCTGTTGATGTCGTCGACCGCCATCTCCGAGCCCATGCGCAGGAGCTGGCCCTGCCGTGCCCAGGGGCCTGACAGCGGTGCGATCGAGGCGAGCTTGACCGATTTCGCCTGGGCCCGCGCCGGGGTGATCGCGAACGAGGGCAGCGTCAACGCGCCGAAGGACAGCGTCAAGCCTTTGGCTACCATGCGTCTTGTAAATTTCTTGTCGTTCATTCGTACCTGCTCCTCGAAACCGTGGTGTTTGTCTTTAACCGCTACTGACCGCCTCGTTCGCCGCGCTGGCGACGCGCTCGACCCATTTCTTGCCCAGATAGGCCTCGATCACGCTCGGGTCGCGGACGACGGCATCCGGCTCGCCGCTGGCGATCATCCGCCCGTGATCGAGCACGTCGAAATGGTCGACCAGCCTCACCATCGCCTGCATCGTGTGCTCGATGATTAGCACGGTTATGCCGTCGGCTCGCAACTGCCGGATCACTCCAAGAATGCCGTCCAGATCGTCATGCCCCAGACCGGCCAGGGTCTCGTCCAGCAGAATCAGCCGGGGCTGCGGCGCCAGCGCCCGAGCCAGTTCCATCAGCCGCAGTTCCCGCGTCGTCAGGCCGCCTGCGATCGCCTGCGCCCGGTCGCTCAGCCCGACGCGGTCGAGTGCGGTGAGCGCCATCCGCACCGCGATCGTCTGATCGGCGGCGCCGACAAACGCGCCGACGATGACGTTTTCGAGCACAGTCATACGGGGAAAGGCTCGCACCACCTGAAAGGTGCGGCCGATGCCGAGCCGGCACACTTGGTTCGGTTGCAGTCCTACGAGCGGGGCGCCGGCGAAACTGATCGTACCGCTATCGGGAGGCAGAAACCCGTTGATGACATTGAATAGCGTGGTCTTGCCGGCACCGTTGGGACCGATGATGCCGTAAAGTCCGCCTTCCGGGACGGTCAGGTCGACCCTGTCGAGCGCACGCAAGCCGCCGAAGGAAATGCCGACCCCGCGTAGCACCAGCAGGTCGCCTCCAGCGGCGGTGCGGGGCTGCGGCGCCATGGCGACCGGCGCCGGCACCCCTCGCGGCGGCGCAAGCGGGGCCGGTTTTTTCCGCGCAAACCGGTCGAGCACACGCCAGTAGACCCCCTCCGGCGCGTGGAGAATGATCAAAATGATCGCGATGCCATAGACCACGCCTTGGATGCCCGGCAGGACATTGCCCAATTTGGCGTTCAATCCCTCGGCGAGCGGTACGAGCACGGCAGCGCCGATCAGCGGGCCCCAGATGCTTCCCACGCCGCCGAACAAGGCCAGGATCAAGGCTTGTGCCGAGACCAGCATGCCGAACACCGTCTCGGGGGTCAGCACCAGCAGCACCACCGCGTAAAGCCCGCCCGCGGTCGCACCCAGCGCGCCGCTCAGCATCAGCGCCAGCATCTTCCAGCGCCAAGTGTCGATGCCCGCGGCCTCGGCGGCCGGCTCGTTCTGCTTGATCGCCAACAGCGCCATGCCGAAGCGCGAATTCTCGACCTTCAGCGAGATCAGCAGGGTCCCCACCAGCAAACCGAGCGCGAGAACGACATAGACGCGCGGATCGTCGAACTGCATAAACACCCAGGCCGATTCCCGCTTCATCGGCAAGGTCAGCTCTTGATATCCAAGCCATTGGAATACGTAAAGAATCGCCAATGGATAGGCGAGCATCGCCAGCGCGAAATAGTGGCCGCGCAGGCGAAAGGTCGGGTAGCCGATCAGCGCGCCGGCGCAGCTGCCGGCGACGGCGCTGAGGGGAATGGTCAGCCACGGCGTCAGGTCGAGGTCGATCATCCCCAGCGCCACCGTGTAGGCGCCTAGTCCCCAGAACACGGCATGCCCGAACGAAAAATAGCCGCTGTAGCCACTCAGCACGTTCCATGCGAGCGACAGCACCGCCCACAGCAGAACCTGAGTCAGGACCAGCTGGTAATAGGCGCTCTTCAGCAACAGCGACAGGATGATGACAACGATGGCGACCCCCAGGATCGCCCAGCGGTGCCGGTTTATCTCTGCCTGCGTCCTCATGTCCGCTCGCTCAGACGACCGAACATGCCCTGCGGGCGCAGAAAGATGATCAGCAGGAAAACCACGAAGATCGCCGTGTTCTGCAGCTGGTAGGGCAGGACCAGGGTCGACATCTGCTGGACGATGCCGATCAGCAGCCCGCCCCAGAACGCGCCGAGGATGCTGCCAAGACCGCCGAGCACGACCCCGGCGTACATGACGATGACGAAATCGAACCCGGTATAGGGCTGGAACGATTGCGAGCTGGCGACGAGGCCGCCGGCAACCGCAGTGATGCCGACTCCGAGGCTCCAGGCGATACGATGGGCGCGTTCGACGTCGATGCCCATGTAGATCGCCGCCTGGCTGTTGTCCGCGGCGGCGCGCAGCCCCTTGCCCAGCCGCGTGTGGCTGAGGAACAGATAGACCGCCGCCGCCGCCGCGACCGCAACCAGAAAGCTGACGCAGCGAGCTTGGTTCAATAGGATCTCGCCGATCTGCCACGACGAGCGCGACAGTGGGGTGCGGATGCCGGTCGGGGTCGAGCCGAAGACGATGAGCGCGCCATTCTGCAGGATCAGCGAGAGGCCAAGCGTCACGATGATCTGCCCGTAAGCGCCGGCGCCGGCGATCTGGGCGACTTCGGCGCCGGTCACCCGTGCGACGACGAAGCGGTGCAAAAACCAGCCGAGCGCAAAGACAATTGGGCCGGCCAGGAACGCCGCGACGATCGGCCCGGCGTTCGGGCCGAGAAAACTGAGGATTCCAAAACCGGTGGTCAGGTAGAAGGCGGCATACATGCCGACCATCAGAAAATCGCCCTGGGCGAAATTGATGACCCGCATCGCGCCGAAGATGATCCCCAGGCCGACGCACATCAGAGCATAGGTAGCGCCGACTAGGATGCCAGCGGTGAGCGCTTGCAGAAAATCGACCGCTGAGAACGGCATCAGCAATATTTGGACGCAATATTCATCGGTTCCCTCGCCGCTCCGGACGATAGGCGGAGCGCGTCGCGGGCGTCACGGGTTTTCTGCCGCTGTCGCCTTCGGGTTTGGCCAATCGCATCCTGCCATGCTACCCCGGCGCCGCAATCGCAAGCGCGGGGATAGGCGCCGTCATGCTGGAAATCGACGACCTCTCGGTGACCTATGGCGGGCTGGTGGCGCTGAGTGGCGTAACGCTCGGTGTTTCCGAGGGGCAATTTGTCGCGATCGTCGGCCCGAACGGCGCCGGTAAGACAACCTTGTTCAAGGCCATCTCGGGAACCGTACGCCCAGTTTCCGGCACGATCATGTTCGAGGGGCGCGACCTGCTCGCGGTGCGCCCCTCGCAGCGAGCGCATCTCGGCATCTCCCACGTGCCGGAAGGACGGCAGGTGTTCGCCGCACTGACTGTGTTCGAAAACCTGGAAATGGGGGCCTATTCGACGCGCGGCCGCGTCGAATGGCAGCGCAACCTCGATCGGATCTACAGCCTGTTTCCAGTCCTCGCCGTGCGCCGTCGGCAGCTTGCCGGAACGCTTTCGGGCGGGGAGCAGCAGATGCTTGCGATCGGCCGCGGCATCGCTTCGGCGCCGCGGCTGCTGCTCCTGGACGAACCGTCCATGGGACTGGCGCCAGCAATCGCCGATCAGATATTCGACAGCGTAGCGGCGTTGCACCGTGAGGATAAGTTGACGCTGGTTCTGGTCGAGCAGCGCGTCGCGGAGGCGCTCGAATCCTGCGACTATGGCTACGTACTGGAGACCGGCCGGGTGATGCTCGAAGGCGCGCATCAGGCGCTCGTGGCCGACGACCGGGTCCGCCGCGCCTATCTCGGAATGTAGCGAGGAGCGATCAGCCGCGCGCGGCGTTTGTCTCAGTCGGCGAAATGCCACCTTGCGGGGTCGAAGTTTCGGTCTATCAGGCGGCGTCCGGGAAACCGCTAGGGTACGAATGGCAGCTTTCCGACCCAACCTCGCGGTCGCTCGGTCGCCGCGGCAATGGCCGCAACGGGGCATGAAGACCAGTTCCCTCCGCACCGGAGGAATGCCCGCTGTGTGATCGGAAAGGAGAACTTCGCTGGAGCGCGCGGCAAGGAGCACTATGCGCCGATACCCCCCCCGCCGTTCGCGGGACAGCGACTAAACCGCTGGAGTCGACCCAAACCCGACCTTCTTGTCCTCGCCAGCGGACCGTTGGGTTTACCGCGGAGCGGTCATTCGCACGACGCGCATCAGCAGCTCACGCCAATTGGTCTAGCAGCGTCTTTGCTTCTTTCAGGTCGGCGGTGTCGAAGCCCTCGGTGAACCAGCCGTAGACCGGGGCGAGGAGGTCGCGGGCTTCGGCGCGCCGGCCCTGCTCGCCCCACAGCCGGGCGAGATCGCGGGCGGCGCGCAATTCCAGCGATTTCGCGTGTTGGGCTTGCGCGATGCGGATCGCTTGCTGAAGGCAGGCCTGGCCTTCGTCGAGATTGCTTTCGGCGAGCAGCACAGTCCCGGTAAGGCGGTGCAATTCGGCATCCCAATTATGCTCGCCGGTGGCGTCAGCTATCTGCAATCCCTCCCGTAGTGCGGCCAGTGCCGCCGCCCGATCGCCCTGCCGGGCCAACCCCTCGGCCAGGAACGCCAAACCATAAGGCAAATAGATAGTGCGCCCGAGCTGGGTCCATGCCGTTACGCCCTCGCGAATGCGGGCGATCGCGTCGTCCACGGCACCTTGTCCGACCAATGCCGCGCCGCGCAGCATGCCAGGTTCGCAGACCAACGAGAGCCGTTGCTCTGCAGCCAGCATCTCGGCGGCGTCGAGGTGGCGCAGGGCGCGCTCGGGCTCGCCGCGATTGAGGTAAAGCACCGAGGAATGAGTGAGAGCAACACTCAGCGTGAACGGGTGGGCGATCCGCTCCGCCAGCGCCAGAGAATCAGCGATGCTGGCGAGCGCCGTCTCGGGATATCCGATCAACCATTCGGCCAGAGCGCCCATGAACCCGGCGCAGACGCCGGGATCATGGGCGCTATAGACAAAACGATGGGACGCATGCTTCTTCGGATCATAGAGAAGCCGCCCGGCGTCGGCGTGCTCGCGAGCCCTTGCCGGATCCCCGGCCCAATACCACGTCGCCCAGCCGCTGTGACGGGCCTGGAGCCGCAACCCATCATCTCCCTCACGTTCGGCCATCCGCAGCAATCTTTCCGAGAGCGGGCCGGCCGCGGCTATTCGACCGGACAGCGCATTTGTATGCCACACCCCATAGAGCGCCTCAAACTGTTGCTGCGGTTCGCCGCTGCTCTCGGCAAGCTCGTGCGCCCGCGTGTAAGGTAGCCTCGCTGCGACGGCGCCCTTGACGGTAAATAGACAGAGCCCCAATGCCAGTTGCAGCTCGATTTCGCGGCCGTTCCGGACCCGGCTCTCCGGCAGCGAATGCAACATGCCGAGACTCCGCTCGAGATGGGCGATCGCTTCGAGGTAAGCCAATCGCGCTGCGGCATGCCGCCCCGCCGTCAGCCATTGATCGACCGCGCGTTCGGTGTCGCCGGCAGCCGTCAGGTGATGGGCGAGCAGCTCCGGCTGGCGCTCGACGAGATCGGAAAAATGCTGTTCCAGCGCCGCCGCGACGCGCGCGTGCAATTCCTGCCGTCGTCCGCGCAACAGGGTCGAATAGGCAGCGTCCTGCACCAGCGCGTGCTTGAACAGGTAAGAAGAGTGCGGAGCGGTACCGCGGCAGAACAGCAATCCCGCATCGCCGAGCTGATCAAACGCGACCTGCAATTCCCTCTCAGGCCGCTGCGCCACCGGCTCGATCAGTTCATAGGCAAACTCGCGGCCGAGCACCGCGCCGATCTGCGCGACCTCCTTGGCCGCTGGTCCGAGCCGATCGAGCCGCGCCATTAGCGAGGCATGCAAGGTCGCCGGCACCGACTGCGCAGCAAGCGATGTCGTCGCCAGCACCCCGGCCACCCGGTCGCCCTGCGCGGCGCTTTCCAGCACCGCCTTGGTCAGCTCCTCGACAAACAGCGGCACCCCGTCGGTGCGCTCGACGATCTCCGCGACGATATCGGCGGTGAGCGCGGCATTGCCGGCCAGCTTTTGCACCAGTGCCTCGCCGTCGCGTTCACCGAGCCGATTGAGCGCCAAGCTCGCGACGTGGGACCGACCACCCCAGGGCGCCTGGAACTCGGGACGAAAGGTGATCGCCAGCAGCACCGGCAGATGCCGAACACGGTCGACGGTCAGATCCAGCAATTCGCGCGAGGTCGGGTCGATCCAGTGGGCGTCCTCGAACGCCATCAGCACCGGCCGGCTGCGCGCCTCGGCATCCAGCTGATTGAGGAACGCCTCGAACAATTTCTCCCGTTTACGCTGCGGGCTGAGGTTGAGGTTCGCAGCGGAACTCGGCAACGACAAGAGTTCGCTCAGCAGCGTGATATCGTCGTCATCCCGCATGCCCGGGGCGAGCAATGCCCGCAATTTGGCGAGCTTCTCTTCGACCGTATCGTCGCGGGCGAACCCGGCGGCGCGTTCGAGCTGGGCGATGAAGGGATAGAGCGCGCTGTCCTGATGATACGGCGAACAGAAATAGCGCAGGCGGATATGCGGCTCGCTTTCGATGTGCTCGGAGAGCGCTGCCGTCAGCCGCGATTTGCCTATGCCCGGCTCGCCGGAAATCAGCACCACGCGCCCTTCTCCGCTCTTCGCCTGTTGCCAGCGGCGGGTCAGCAGCTCGATTTCCTCCTCACGCCCGACAAGCGGTGTCTCCGCCGAGCGCAAGGCCTCGAAGCGGCTCAGCACGCCGCTTTCACCCATGACCCGCCAGGCGCGTTGCGGCTCGGCGAAGCCAGCGAGCGCTTGCGGGCCGAGGTCTTCGAGATCGAACAGCCCGCCGACCTGCCGGCGCGTCGCTTCGGCGATGATAAGCGTGTTCGGCGCGGCGAGCGCCTGCAGCCGGGCGGCGAGGTTCGGGGTCTCGCCGACGACGCCGCGCTCCTGCGCGGCACCCTCGCCGATCAGATCGCCGACCACGGCGAGCCCGGTGGCGATGCCGAGCCGCACGCTCAGATGCTGTCGCGCGGGCAATCGGCCGACCGCCTCGATTACCGCCAGCCCCGCCCGCACCGCTCGCTCGGCATCGTCCTCATGCGCCTGCGGGTAGCCGAAATAGATCAGCACCCCGTCGCCCATATATTTGGCGACAAACCCGTCGAAGCGGCCGACCGTCTCGGCAACGGCGCGGTGATAGTCCCCGATCAGCTCCCGCAAATCCTCCGGGTCATGACGGGTCGAGAGTGCCGTCGAGCCGACCAGGTCGCAGAACATCACCGTCAGCTGCCGGCGTTCGGCATCGATTGTCGGAGCGGCGATTGAAGCAGATGTCGCGCTCGTCGCTGATTGAGCCCCGGTTGGGGGCTCCGTCCCCAGGGCGGCGATCGCTGCCAGCAGCTTGCGACGATGACCGATCGAGGTCACGCCCAGGCCGATCAAGTCGTCGGCCGTCAGCTCCGGTAGCACTTCGCCATCCACATCGTTGGCGCGGAATGCGGGCGCGTATTGTTCGAGCCCCAACCCGCGCAGCCACGCCGCGACATCCATCCGGTGATCCTCGGCACCGAGGAGGGCTAGCCCCTCATGAACGAGGATATTCCTCTGCCCGTCGACCTACCAGCGGCCGCGCTGAAATAGGCGCGGCGTCGGGTGTCGGGGCTTCAGACAGTCAATGACCGCTTTGAAAGCGCGCGCATCCAAGGCCGGGCAAATGGGGAAGGCCCGCAAACCACCCGATTTAGCAATTCGCTCCGGTCGTCCCGAACGCCGGGTTTGCGCCAGATTGCCGCCGTTCGCGGGGCCGCGATCGAACCGCCGGAGTCGACCCACAACGGCCGTTCACGCTTGAGAACGTGAACTGGTCTTCTTGCCCCCTGAACCGACCTTGCCGGTGCGAACAAGCAATGGCGGAGTTGGCTGGAAAGCAGACCTTCGATGGGGAACAGTTCGTGACCTGTGTCCCGATTGTGGCCCGAGCCGAGAAAAACCAGATGGGCCGACCCGCCTCTGTTCGCGCCGCCAAATGGGGAATCTCGGTCGGGGTAATATTTCGCTGATGCCGACAATGCGGTATTCGAGCGCCTCGGCGACCCCACAGGTGCCTCGCTGCCGGTCGGCTTACATGCGAATGGCTCGCAAACTGCTACGAACACTGAACGCGTTCGGCCGGTTTTTGCCGATTCTGGGATGGCTGCCCAGCCTATGAGTCGGGGTGGCTCCGCGCCGACGTCGTCGCCGGACTCACCCTCTGGGGGATTCTGGTTCCTGAAGCGATTGCCTACGCGGTCATGGCCGGCGCGCCGCTTCAGGCTGGGTCTCTACACGCTTTTGGGCTCGCTCATCGTCTATGCCATTTTCGGAACCACTCGGCAGGCGGTCTCGGCCCCGACCTCGGGGTCCTCCATCATGATGGCCGCAGTCGTCGCGCCATTTCTGGTGACTAACTCCCGAGGAACTAGCGGAATTACTCGTCCTACTGGTCCTGGTGGTGGGGATCATCTTCCTGCTGTGCGGGCTGCTGCGGCTTGGGTTTGTCACCGCATTCATTTCTCATTCGGTCATGACCGGGTTCATTTTCGGGCTGGCGATCCATATCGCCGTGAACCAGGCTCCCGAAGCTCTTTGGACTGCCCAGAGGCCATGGCGAGACCGATCTACCAGCTCTGGCATCTTCTTGGGCAGTTGGGCGAGGACCAATTGGGTGACCTTCACCATCGGAGCCGGGGCCCTGGCCTTGTTGTACGTCCTTGAGGCGCGCGATCCCCGCGCGCCCCGCACCGCTGATGATCATGGCCGGCGGGATCCTGGTGGTTTCCGTCTTCCGACTTTCTGACGAACACGGCGTCCAGATAGTCGGTGCCATGCAAGCCGGATTGCCTGCGGTGAGCCTGCCGAAGGTAAATTTCGACGACGTGCTCGACCTGCTGCCGGGAGCCTTTGCGATCGTCCTGTTCGTCCTCTCCGAGGCCCTGGGGGTGGGACATACCCTCGGTAGAAAGTACGGATACGATATCGACCCGAACCAAGAGCTAATCGCCCTCGGCGTCTGCCAACTGTCGCCGCGGCCTGCCTCGGCGGACTGGTGAGCGGCTGCAGCATGTCGTCCACGGCGGTCAACGACCGGGCGGGCGCCAAGAGCCAGGTCTCGTCGCTGGCGGCGGCGAGCATGGTGTTGATCACCCTGGTCGCGCTCATGCCTCTTTTTCACAACCTGCCGGAGGCTGTCCTCGGGGCGATCGTCATCCATGCAGTGGCACGGATGATGAAGGTCGGTGAACTGAAGCGTTTTTATCAGTTTCATGCAGGTGAGTTCGGGCAAGCCATGTTGGCGTTGCTCGGCGTTATTACTGTAGGGATACTGCCCGGCCTGGCGATTGCAATCGTGCTCTCTCTGCTTCGGTTCATTTGGGGCGCCAGTCATCTTTCCGTCTCCCGCCTGCGCCCAGTACCGGGCAGGGAGCATACCTACGACAGCATAGGGCGCTCGCCGATCGCGGCCCCATTCAGGGCCTAGAGATCTTGCGCCTGAACGGGCCGTTGTTCTTTGCCAACGCCCTTCGATTCCGCAACGAAGTACGCGTCTCTGCTCTCTGGGAGCACCCCGCTCCAGGCGATTCTCATCAATCTTCATGCGAATTTCGGAATTGATCTTTCGTCCACGGATACGTTGTTGGGCTTGGTCGCCGAGGCTGAAAAAACCAAGACGGAGATCCTGTTTGCTGAGCTTCAGGACCCGGTGCGCCAAATGTTCCGGCGCTGTGGACTGCTGGATCGCGTCGGGGAGGATCGGCTCTTCCTGACCGTGGACGACGGCGTGCAAGATTATCTCAAGCGGCACCCGGCGGCCCGTCGCAGCTATAGCTCGCGTTGAGAGCCGTTTTCCGCCCGCTCTCGATCGAAGTAAGTTTCGGAAACTTCAATGATGAGGGGGCGCCACGCTCTCATAGACCCCTGCATCGGTTTCCTCCCAGGGCCTTTCCAGCTCCTCGCTGATCTCCTCGATACGGCTCGTGATCTCTTTAAGTTTTCGTCCGCTGGACCCAGGCCCGACCCTCCAACATATCGCCAATACTCCGAAGTTCCTGGGTCGCAGCCTCGAGACGACGTTTTCTCTCAGTAATATCGAGGCCCACCCTCAGAACTTCCCGCACCTGTCCTTGATCATCGTAAATACCCTTGTTGGCCCAGAATATCCAAACCCGCTCGCCGTTGCGCAGCATATTTACATTGACGCTGAAGGCATAGCGATTCGGTTCATGCACGACGCCTGTCAAAAAAGTCGTCAGATCTCGGCCCTCAAACCCGGCCGAGGGTGTCAGTGTTCCTAACATAGGCTTGCCCAGAATCTCCTTATCGGAGTAACCGAAGAATCGCTGGCCGTAGTGATTTAGAAAGGTGATTTCGCCCTTGGCGTTCAAGCTCAAGATGATGCCATTGACCTTCTCCATCATGAATTTGCAGCGGTCCGACTCGGCTTGCTTTTGCTCTTGGCCCAGGGCGGATGAACTCATCGGCAAATGCGCCGATCGGAGCCAGGATCGCGATCAAAGCCAGGGCCGCCGCAAGGCGGCAATTCGTCGCCCGAACGGGCCATCCCAGGAAAGTTGCTCTCATCGGCCTGCTCCTTTCTCCGAGGCTCCCCTCGAATACCCGATCCCCCTCCCCGCCGAAACAGGGCAAAGCCTGCCGCGACCTTCCTGATCGCCGGCAGCTTACCCAGCAAGTCCGTCGCCGAGGAATCCCTAATGCCATATTTCAAGCTCCGCTGACTCCCAGATAGGGCCGATGCTGCTCTCCTTCGTACCGCCGAAGGGCGCGATCTCGGTCGAGATGATGCCATCGTTGATGCCGACGATGCCGTATTTGACTGTTTCTCGGCAATAATTGGATGAGGCAACTTCTAGGCAGCCTTTTGCCATGCAGTCACGACATGCTCAGCAAAAACCCGCTGTTTTGTTATACTGAAGGTCGTTTAGGTTTGCCGGCACTTTGGCCAAGATCGAATCCCCCCATAACTAGCTAGTGTAAACTGTGTTCCCCCCGACTTGCAGTGGTTGGTTGGTGCCGACGGTCGTTCGCTCCCCGAGCGTCCGTAATCAACCGCGGACGTCGCCCGAAATGTGGCGTGGTAGGAGCTCTCCCCTACACTTGTCGCGCGGAGCGAGTAATCCTAATAGGGAGAATCCCTGCTGGGTTTGATAGCATTACCATGACTTGACCGGAAGACTTGCTTTACGCGGTGGACGAGATGCCGCCTTGGCCGCGCCTCCTTGTTCTCGGCATGCAGCATGCGATGCTGCTGTCGGTCAATTTGGTCCTGATCGTCATTGTTTTCCGGCGCGCCGGCGCCGGCGATGCGGCCACGCTCAGCGCGCTGAGCTTGGGGATGATCGCCTTGGCGATCTCCGCGGTGCTGCAGAGCATAAGGAAAGGTCCGGTCGGATCTGGATACCTAGCACCGCCGGTATTTTCGGCGATCTATATTGGTGCCGCCGTGCTGGCGGCCGCCACGGGCGGGCTGCCGGCGGTGTTCGGAATGACGATGTTTGCCGGCCTGGTCGAGATCGGCCTGGCCCCGTTGTTGCGCAAGCTGCGGGCTTTGTTCCCGCCGGCGATCAGCGGGTTCATCGTCGTGATCGTCGGACTCCAGCTCGGTATCATCGGCATTGGCGAGTTGCTCGGCGTCGAGCACATCCACCGGCCTGCCTTTCCTTATCACCTGATGGTCAGCGGCCTGACATTGGCGACGATGTGCGGGCTGAGTGTTTGGGGTCGCGGCATCGCGCGCCTGATCTGTTCGCTGCTCGGCGTCGTCGTCGGCATGGTGGCCAGCGTCGCAGCGGGTTTGGTGCCCGCGGATTCGATGCGCAGCTTCGTTGATGCACCGATTTTCGCGATCCCGCAGCCGCATTATCTCGCCTACGATTTTCAATTCCGCCTGATCCCGGCGTTCCTGCTGGCTGGAACCGCGGCGATGCTGCGGACGGTCGGGGTGATCACCACCTGTCAGAAAATCAACGATCTCGATTGGAAACGGCCCGAGCTGAAATCGATCCAAGGCGGCATCGTTGCCGATGGTATCGGATGCATCATCGGCGGTCTGATGGGCTCGATCGGCATGAATAGTGCGGTCGGTCCGGTTGGTGTCGCCAAAGCCACCGGGGCAACGAGCCGCTACATCGCTTATTCGTGTGCGGCGATCCTCGTCATGCTCGCGTTCATTCCGAAATATCCCGCTCTGTTCTTGATCATGCCGCAACCGGTGATCGGGTCACTGATGGTGTTTACCGCCTCGTTCATGATCGCCGGCGGCATCCAGATCATTCTCACACGCAGCATCGACAGCCGAGCCACTTACGTCGTCGGCGTTTCGCTGTTGCTGGGGCTCTCCCGCGAGATATTTCCCGCGTATTTCGCGCGGGCCGTGCCGCTGGTGCACCAGTTTACCGGCAGCATGATGTCGATTGGGGTCGTGTCGGCCTTTTTGCTCAATCTGGTCTTCCGAATTGGCGCGACCCGCAGTGCAACATTCGAGTTCGAGAAGTCGGACACACCGATCGATGACCTGGAACGGCTGTTGCGCGCCCGCGGTAGGGCATGGTCGGTCCCCGCAGACGTCGCTGATCGCGCCGTCTTTTCGACCGGGCAGGTCATGCAGCATCTCGCCGATGCCGACCTGATCATCGGGTCGCCTTCCCTTACGATGACCTACGACGATTTGGATCTGACGATCTCGATCCGTTACCAAGGGGCCCTGCTGTCACTGCCGAATGTCGGCGTCAGGAAGCACTTTTTCCTGGACGAGGAATCTTTTTCCTATGGATTGGCCGATTTTTTGACTGGCGTTTATCCGGACCGGATGGAGTCGCGCACTTCCGGTGAGAACGCCGAGATCCGGCTGATATTCAGCGGATGATAATGGGATGCGCTGGAAGCGGCTCAGGGAACGCCAAACGCGGGTCGACCGCGCTGTCAAACCAGGACGAGCGCTCAGGCAGCAGCTTCAGCGGGTGCCGCAGTAGCGCCCGGCAACGACATTTTGTATGTCTCTCTCAGCGCGATGACCACGATAAACGAAACCGCAGCCGCAGCCATCAGCAGGAAGGCCGGGGACAGGTCATATTCGCTTCGCTTGATCGTGTAGACGGCGACCAGTGGCGTCAGCCCGCCAAGGATCGCCATGCCTGTGTTGTAGCCGAGTGACAGCACCGTGCAGCGTACTCGCGCGGGCACCAACTCGACCATCGTGGATGGGATGGTGCCCCAAAAACATGCGCTCAGAACGGCAAACCCGATCTGCCCGGGTAGGATAACCAAAGGCGAATTGTGATGCAGCATCCAGAAAAGCGGCCACGCCATCAAGAACATGCCGCCCGTCGCGATAAGTAAAACGGGCTTCCGGCCAACGCGGTCGGACAATGCACCGACAGGCGCCAATAGCAGCAGCAACACCGCCATCGCAATCGTGTTGATGTCGAGCGCCGTCGATTGGGCAGTATGGTCGATTTGCCGGAGATATGTGGTTATATAAACAAAGGACATGTAGAAGCCGACCGCGCCCACGACTCCCAGCCCGATCAGACGAATAATTGTGCGCCACTCGGTGAAGGCCTCGCGCACCGGCGACGCAGCTCCGGGCTGGTGCCTTTGCACAGCAGGCTCCTCGACCAGATATCGACGAATGTACAGGCCGACGATGCCGACCGTGACCCCGATCAGAAACGGGATGCGCCAGCCCCAGCTGTCCACCATCGCCCGGTCGAGCACGGTCGTCACCAATCCGCTAAAGGCCGATCCCAGGAGAATACCGGTGCAAGGTAAGCGCTTACCGTCGTTCACATTACGTAACTGAACCAACAAGCGGATCGCGAGCAACCCCGATGAAACCCACCCTGCGTATGATCCAAGGAAAAAACACCGCTCGCGCCGCTCATCCGGTCGATCGCCGCATCCGAGATTTTCTCGCTGGCGACAACGACGGCGGCGAATTGTTCGCGGCTCTTTACGGTCATGTCGGTAGGGAGCCAATCCCCGCACGGCTTCGCCCCGCCGCTCTTCTCGCACCTAATCAAGAGCGGGTGCCCGCGCTGGCCAAGCTCGCCTGAACCCGTAACCGGGGTCGCCCTCTCGACGAGTAAACGCTTCCTCACACGACCGGGTGACGGCCATCCCAATGACGCAAGCCACCATCGCAAGCGTCGCCACCCAGGCCTAGCGTCTTAAGCCCGTAGCCAATTGTGAACTCACCCATCACCCGTCGCCGAGCGGCCATGATCATCAGCAAGACCATAAATGGCGCCGCCGCGACGCCGTTGACGACGGCGCTCCAATAGAGGGCCGATAGCGGATTGATCGGGGTGAAGTTGAGGCCGCAGCATCCGTTTCGACCCCGCGCCATCTCAGAGAGAAACACCGCCCATTGGGTCGTCTGGCGTAGCGTTCAAACCCCACACTCGCTAGCGTCAGCTGCTTCATTCCCCCAAACCTTGCGCCGCGCACTACATCATGATCACTAGCCTTTTGCAGAGCTTCCCTAGTTGAAGCTCGCGACACAAGAGGCATGCATCTGCGGATCAGTAATCGGCCCGCATTCTTCTTTGATACGACTGGTACGGTAGCCGTGGTTCGAATGCACCACCGCCTCATACCGTTGGCTGTCGCGTAAGTTCTGGCGTGTCGACGACGGGCCCGAATTGTCGTGCGGGTTGGCTTGCGGGCCGTTGGTTATCACCTCGGCGCCATTTGTGTTCATCTGGGCGCGAGCGGTTGGCATGGTCGCGAAGGCTACCAGTAGTACGGCCGAGAAGGCCAAGCTGGTGACAATCTCGTACTTCGTTTTCACGTGAGTTCCTTTCTGGTCAAGGTGCCAGCAAAGAGGAGGATCAACGGCGCGCCACACGTCCCGCGGCGAGGAGTAGCGCAGCGTCGGTCGGTGACACGTAGCCCGCGGCGAGACGGTGATGGACTTTCTCAATATAAGCCTCGCGACGCTGTGGGCTCAGCCGACGCAACCAATCGTCCATACGGACGATCAGCCGTGCCGGAAGTTTGATTTCCTCGCGGTCGTCGGTTTGTATCTCCCGTGGCATTTGTTCTCTCCTTTTCGAGTTTGAAAGGTTGCTCCGTTTATTGAGGAATATCGGCTTGCAACAGCGGTTTCCTCATCCGGTGGAGTGCCGCCGAGAATTTACGCCGCCATGCGCCGCTGTTTGTGCGCTGCCGGCCGCTCTGCACGATCGGCTGCGGTATTTTCCTTCAAATCCATCAGCTCGCGCAGCCTGTCGCGGCCACGCGAAAGGCGGGATCGGACGGTACCGACCGGGATGCCGAGGATCGTGGCGACCTCATCGTAGCGCATGCCTTCGAGACCGACGAGGAGGATCACCTGGCGTTGTTCGTCGGGCAGACGAGCCATCGCCCGTTCAAGGTCGCGCAGCTGCAATGAATCCTCGACATTGGATGCAGCGGACAGCACGGGAGCCACCTCATCGACCAGGACAGCGATTCCTTCGCGCATGGAGCTGCGCACGCTGTTAACGTGCTGATTATGGAAAATCGTGAAGAGCCAGGCGCGCAGATCGGTCCCCGGCTGCCACAGATGCTGCTTTGCGACGGCACGCAGTAAACAATTCTGCACCAGGTCATCGGCCCGGCAAGCATCTCGAGTCAATGCGCGTGCGTAACGCCGCAAGCGGGGGATTTCGGTTTCGAGGAGCCGTGCGAAATCGGTCATCAACTCATTCCGGTGTTGTTCCCACCCCGAGTTCAGCCGGGGCCGTTGAATGATCAATGTTATAGGGGACATCTGTAACTCCTCGATGTACCGCTATTATCGATTAGTAAAACTCTGTCCCGTTTCAGTAAGCGGAGACCCTTGATCGTTTACAATGGACATAATTGGTTGAGTTGGATGCCGAGCGCCCTAGCGAAGAGGCAGCGTCCGGTTAGCCTCATCTACATCCGTGAGCCTAAACGCGGCCCGTCACGGTTGCAGCAGCGTCAATATTTGTTGCGCACGTATTGCCAGCGACGCCGAACCGCAGGCGCCTTCGCGCCGGCCAACACCGTTCGGGTCGCACGGTGTTGTACAACGCGGCGCGGCTACGCCCATAGGACCTACCATACGGAAGAGTGCGAGGTTCTTTATCCCTGGCATCCCTGGGCTGGTTGCATCAGCTAGGAATCTGGCGAAAAGAGGCGCGCGCGTGCGAGTCCGGCGAAATGGCCATTGGGATGTTGCTCGAGGTAGGCCTCCAGCTCCTCACGCCGGTTGCTGTCCTTGATGGAATTCCAGAAGGCAAGGTCGAGAGCATCAGCGGCGACTTCCTCGGCGGTCGGCGGCGCGGGCGCCGGCGAAAGGGCCGCTGCCTCAAGTCGTGTTTGGGCGAGCGAGGCGAAGGTACCCTCCGGATACTGCTCGAGATAGGATTCGAGCTCGGCGGGACTGCCATCCTTGACGCTCTCCCAAAGTGCCAACTCCAGGGCGACCTCATTGTCGGCCGACAATTCAGACAACGCCGCCGCGGCAGCAGGCCGATCGGACGGTTCGGAGTCTTCATCCGAGGCCGGAGCCTGCTGTTCGGGTGACCCCTCACCGATGCGGAGCCGAAATGCTCGGATCGGATGGGCGATGTTTTTGACCAGCTGCTCGCCCAGATCCTCGAAAAGAAAGCCGCCCCGGTGTCGCAAATGATCACGTACACCTCGTGACACGCAGATCTCGCCGCCCCTGACCAGTCCCTCGAGCCGAGCAGTGACATTGACGCCGTCGCCGAAGATGTCGCCCTCCTTGGCCATGACGTCGCCAACATTGACGCCGATCCGAAAGCGCATTTGTCGCTCTTCCGGCTCGCCTTCATTCGCCTTCTGGAGTTCCCCTTGGATCTCGACCGCGCAGTGAACCGCATCGAGCACGCTGACGAATTCCGCGAGCACACTATCCCCGGCAGTGTTCGCGATCCGCCCACGATGCCGCCCGATGAGCTGATCGACTAAGGCGCGACGGGCGGACAACGTCGCCATCGTCGCTTCTTCGTCGCCATGCATCAGACGGCTGTATCCCTCGACATCGGCGGCGAGGATCGCCACAAGCCGTCTCTCGACCGGCGGAGCCTCCATCCTCGACAAACCCCTATCCTTCGGCAGACGACCGCATCAGATGCCCAATTGCGACTTCGAGCTGGTCGATAGCTGGTAAGCTACCCAGTTCGGCTGGCGGCGTCACCCTCTGCAAGCCCCATCTCGTAGTGCTCGACCCCTCCTTGACCTGGGCTGTCTCTAGCCGGTTTATGGCGGTCGCAAACGCCGGGCCAGCGAACTGAAAATGTCGCTGGCCACGCGAGGATGCCGATGTAGGCGCGGCGATCGTGTGCCGACGGGCCGCGCCTTTCAGACAGGCCGAGGCGTAGGCGTGGCTGATACACAGCCTGGACGAAATCGGGGCGAGGGCGGCCGCGTGGTCGAAGCCAAACCCCTTGCGGGGTTGCAGACGGTAAATCGCCCGCGGAATCAGCACCGCCTCGAGCTCAGCCATTCTCTTCCGTCTCTTCGGTCTTTGGGGAGCCGCGTTCGTCCCGGAAGATCTCGGCGATGTCAATGAAGCGTGGCCGCTCGGCCAGCTCCTCTAGGGTCAGCGACAGGCGGCGACGCCAGTTCGGGTGTTCGTCGGAGGTGGTCGGCACATTGACCGGGTCGGCCTCGTCGGTCAGATCGTCAATCTGCGCCATCGCCAACGCGCTCGGTGTACGGGCCAGATAGGCATGGGCCGCACGGGCCAGGCCCCCTGCGTCCGGTTCACCCTCCGCGGGCATCAGGCCGTCGCGGCGCAGAGCGGAGAGAAGCTGCGTGTGGTCCCGGCGGCGCATCTCGCGCTGACGCACGACCTCTTCTGCGTCCGGGAAACAGGCCGAGGCGCTCCTTGAGGTTAAGATCGCGGCCTTCCCACCAACCGCGCAGGGTCGGCAGATCGTGGCTGCCGACGACGGCGAGCGCCCTACGGGGATACGCTTCCGGCGCCAGGAAGCTCGCCGGTTTCCGCGTTCTGTTCAAAGAACAGCGTCCGATAGGATAGAACATTGGCGTCTGCCATGCGCTCACGAAAACCCTCGGGCACCGTGCCGAGATCCTCGCCGACAACGAGGCTGTGGTGGCGATGGCTCTCCAATGCGAGGATGCCGACCAGGTCCTCGATCGGATACTGCACATAGGCGCCGCCCGAGGGCGGCTGGCCCTCGGCGAATCCAGTACAGGTGCTGCAATCCCATAACGTGGTCTATCCTGAGCCCGCCAGCGTGCCGCATGTTGGCGCGCACGAGCTCGACAAAGCTGCGGTACCCTTCTTCTCGCAGAGCGCGTGGGTGAAAGGGTGGCAAGCCCCAATTCTGCCCAGCCGGATTATGGATATCGGGTGGCGCGCCGACCTGCGCTCCGGATACCACGGTCGCCGCGTCGGCCCAGGTCTCGGCGCCGGCCCTGTCGGCGCCCACGGCGAGGTCGCGGTAGAGGCCGACCGCCATTCCCCGCTCGCGCGCCGCCGCGGCCACGGCCGCGAGTTGTTCGTCAGCCACCCACTGCAGCCAAGTCAGAAAATCCAGTCGAAGCCGGTTCTCCGTGGCGAAGCGATCGACAGCGGGGGAGGCCGGGTCCCGATACTCCACGGGCCAGGCATGCCAGTCGGCGTGGGCATGATTCTCCTTGGCAAAATGCTCGCGCAGCGCCTGGAACAGGCAATTGCGCTGCAGGACCTCGCCGCGCTCGCCCCGGAACTCCTCGAAAGTCTGCCAGCGCACCCCGTCGGGCGCGGTACGGCAAGCCTCAAACAGCGGTTCAAGCGCTGTCAACTTGAGTGTGGTGACCGCGGCATAGTCCACTAGGTGCTGCGCGCGGCAGGCTGAGAGATCGCGCCCGAAGGCCTCGGACTCGATCAGCCGCCGAGCCTCGGGGCAGTGGTGCAGTTCGGGCAATGCCGCCACGTCGATGTTCAGAATGTTGAGCAGCAGCCGGCTCTCCGGCGAGTACGGGCTGGCGTGTTCCGGATCGTCGGTAAACATGGCATGGAGCGGGTTTACACCGATCACGTCGGCGCCCTGAGAGGCCGCCAATTCCACCAGATTGCGCAGGTCGCCGAAGTCGCCGATGCCCCAGTTAGCGGCCGAGCGCAGGAGGTATAACTGCACTGCGATGCCCCACAGCCGACGTCCATCGTCGAGTCCCGGCGGCAGCCAGCAGCGTCCCGGCGTGACCACCAGGCTCATCGCCGCGCCACCCGGCTCGATCTTCAGCCGGTGATAGCCCCACGGCAGATCTCCCTCCAAGGCTAACCGGCGGCGCTGCAGCACGCGCCCATCCAGGCATCGCTCGCCGATCAGGCCCAGCCTCGAGAACTCTTCCTGCCCGGATCGTTCGGTGCCATCCTCCAGCATCAGCTGCCAGGCGATCCGACCGGTTTCAGCTGGCAGCACCAAGCCTACCGTGGCCGGCCCGGGATCGGCTCGCAGCACCTGCACTGGGGCGACGGGACGTAGCCACTCGGCACGGTCGAGGGCATCCAGTGCCGCCTCTGCCTGCGCCTCGTTGGCGGCCTCAACGCCCATCGCTGCGAGTAGGCTACGCTTCGTTTCCACACCGGCGCGGACGATCACGCCGCGCGCATTGCGAGAACTCGGGCTCAATCCCCATGCGCGCCGCAAGCAGGTCGAGGGCGGGCCCGCTTTCTTTCTCACCTGCGCCCATCTGGCATGCCGTTTTGATCCGATCCGTGGACATTCAGGCGCCCAATTGCGCCTTCGAGCTGGTCGATAATCGCGATCAGTTCATCTGTCGCGAGATAGATTGTTGTCCCGCACGGACAGGTGACTTCATGATTTTCTCTAAACCAGGCAATGGGCTTCTGTAGGTGTGCGGCACATTTCGGGCAAATCACCGGCAGAACATAGTTGTCGATAACACTAGACACGTGTTATTCCTTCAGGGTGACAGAACTCGCGTACATCGCTACGCCGCCCGCTCTAAATCCATTGCGTATTTACGGCAATGTTCGAGATACGCCGCCTCGTGACCGGCAACCAGCTCGACGATGCTCGACCACAACCAATTGGGCGCCTCCAAATTCGCCGAGCGATTGCGGCCGAGCTCGTCACGCCATTTCGTACGCGTCACGACGTCCATCTGACGGGCATGCGCCTTCCCGACCACCATTGCCAGGTACCGGGCGGCCTTCATTGCCTCTTCACGACTGATCTGGTCGATCTCGAGCTTGAGGTCTTCTGGGAGGAGCTCGCGCATGAAGATGGCGCGGTCGAGGAAAGTTGCGCCGAGCATGCGGTCGCCGAGCGCCGGCGATAAGTGCCGAGCGCCCTCGACGACGCGCATCCCATGGTCCGCCGGCATAGCGGCCTTAGAATGGCGCGGTGCCGCCGCCTGCACCGCCTCCTTGATGTCGATCAGACAGAGGCCGCCTTCTTTTGTGCGGCTTTTGCCAACTCCGAGCAATACCGCAAAGCGCAGCCGTCCGAGGGAGCTGCACCCTTTCATCCAGTAGGCGGCATCGAGCACTTCGACGCTCGCGTCGTTTTCACGCGAGCGCAGGGCGGTCACCAATAGCCGCGCGTCCTCGGTCGCAAAAATCCGTTCTATCTCGTGCCTCTCTCCCTCGCTGATCGGCCAGAAGCGCTTGCCCAGCGGTATCGTCGGGCTGGTGTCTTCGAGACGCTCTTTCGCTAGATGCTCCCAGGTGCGTCCGACTGCCTGACGCATCACAACACGGACGCATTCCGGACGCCGGCTGCGCAAATCCGGGTCTTTGTCGGCGAGCGCTTCCTCGTATCCCTCCACCATCTGCTCGATCATCTTGGCGGTGGTCACCCCCGGCAGGTCCGAGCCGCGCGCCGCCGTCGCCAGCGACAACCCCAGGCGGATCAGGTCGTGCGCAGGATTGCCGATCACGGTCTGATCGAGATCGCGGATCTCGATATCGATCTGCCCGTCGGTATCGGCCAGGGGACCCAGATTACCGACATGGCAATCTCCGCAAATCCAGATCGGCGGGCCTTGCGGCACTTTGCTGCTGTCCGAGGCGGCGAGCCACTCGTAGAACTTATGGGTATTTCCCCGGACATAAGCATGCGCAGAGCCAGCCATCTTCAGATTGCGGGATTGTCGAAGCGAAGAAGCCCGCTCGGAAATGGATCTGATCTGCGGTGAGGCCTTTGCCATGCAATCCCCTAACAGCCTTGGAAGGCCTCAAAGATTGAGGTTCGCTGACAGCATTCTCGAACCTCAACCCTGGATTATTCTGCTACATTTCGTTCCATAAAATGGACAAGCTGCCTGCATTAAATTGTGCAATCACTGTTTAATAAAATATTCTAGCTAAACTCACCGGAGCCAACCCAATTGTGACTAGTCTCCGAGAATCCGCCAACCTTACCCGATTTCAAACCCCGCCTTCGCGCCGGCGGGTTCAGGACGCCGCTGCTACCGGCTCGAGCGCAGAGGGTCGCAGTCCGCTTGCCAGATGGGGGGCCTCAGCTTGGCTCGCAGCAGCGGCTGCCTGCGCGACCGCTTGCTGCAAAAACGTCGCGATGAGGTCGGCCCCGGTTTTGGCTAAAGCATTGCGCTGATCGGCTTCATCCGACTTCATGGTCCAGAAGCCGCCGACAATCGTCGTCTTCGGCAATTTGCGCCGCAAGCGCCGAACGAGGTAGTGCGGGTTTGTAAAGCTGCCGGGTTCGAGGTAGCAGAGGAAGGCCATCTGCACGCCGGTCGCATCGAGTGCAAAAAGGTTGGGGAGCGACACCGCTGCCGACGGCACCACCCGGGCTCCAATCCCATGTTTCTGCAGCAATTGCGCCAGCATTGCTGCCGATGCCTCGTCGAGCGAGCCCCGCCCGGCGACGCACAACACTGTTGTCCCCTGCCAGCTCGGCGCCAGTTCCGCCGCGGAAAGCATCGGCGATGGCACCGCTCCATCGCTCGCACCGGACCCGGCAGGTAGAACGTCGTCATGGTCGGAAAGATTATCGATGATCGCGTCGACGGCGCCCTTGATCCTTACCCGATGATTGTGATCGAGCGTACCCCGGTTGACGTCCAACTGCGCCAGTGCAAGGCCGCGGATCGCAATTTGGTCGTAATAGGCCGACAATGAGTGTTCCTTGAGAAACTCTTCGGCCAGATGCGAGGCCTCGTCGGGGTCGTCGGCGAGAATGCGCTGATAAAAGCTTTCCTCCGGCGCCAGTGCTGGCTGATCGCCGAGCAGCACCTCCAGAAACTGCAAATGCTCGACATGCCGCCCCAGGACAACGAGGCACATGGTGAGCGGCGTCGACAGCAGCAGGCCGATCGGCCCCCACAGCAAAGTCCAGAAAGCGGCGGCCACGATGACTGCGATGCCGGAAAGTCCGGTGCTATGGCCGTAGAGCCAAGGCTCGATCGCCTGGCCGGCGGTGAGCTCGACCACAACGAACAAACCTGTGGTCCACAACAGCATCGACCAGCCCGGATCGACGGCAAGTGCCACGATCATCGGAAGCGCCGCGGCGATGATCGGACCGATATAGGGAATAAACCGCAGTAGCATCCCGAGGATGCCCCAGAGCCCTGGGTTCGGGACGCCGATAAACCACAATCCGCTGCCGACCAATACGCCGAAACTTGCGTTGACCGCGGTCTGTGCCAACAGATAGCGGCTAAGGCGTCTGGCGGCATCGTCCAGCGCCACGGTTGTGCGCCGAAGATCGCGGGCCCCGGCCAGCCGGATAAACCGGTCGCGCAGATCTTCGCGCTGCAGCAGAAAGAAGATGACGAAAACGACAACGATACCCGCCGTGACCAGGGGTTGAAGCAAAGGGGCGGCAACTCCGTAAATGATCTGCGTTGGCGTCGATGCGGATTGGCGGACCTCGACCGGAACCGGGCTTTGCGGCTGAACGCTCGGCGGAGCGGCAGCAGGCTGATTCGCTACGGTTTTGTGGCCGGTCTCGGGCTTCTCGATTTCCTTGCCGAGATTCTTCACCATCTTCGAGGTTCGGTCGATGACTCCACCGCCACCCGTCGAAGCCCGCAGCGAGTGAATTTTTTGCGCGACGTTGGTTTGATATTCCGGCAAATCCCCTGCCAAGTGCGCGAGCTGGGTCCCGAGGAATGCGCCGATGCCGCCGATTATTGAGAAGGCGAGTAGGACGGCCACGATTACCGCCGGCACCCGACCGAGATGCCACCGGCGTAGCAGCAAAACCAGCGGCCCGAGCGCGAAACTCAGCAGGATCGCGAGGGCCACGGGAACAAAAACTTCCCGCCCAAAATAGAGGCTTGCAACGATGACGACTGCAACTGCCAAGGTCCCGAGGCTGGTTGGGGGCGTCCCGGAGGTCCGGATCTTCACCTGATCAGCGCTGTCGATCCGAGGCGAAACGCCACGATGGGCAACCTCACTCGGATCAGAGTACCCGGCCGCGTCAGGCACGTTGCGGCAGCCCCGGATGCGCTCGCCAGTCCTCGTCACGGTGCTGACCCCCAAGTGCCGCCGCGGCCGCGGCGATGAACGCGCCGATCAACATCGACACGCCGGTGAAGATCGACAGATACGCGCCGGCCTTTCGGACCGCGTCCGCATCAGCTCTTGGCCTGTGCCGTCACTTCGTCGACCCGCTTGTCGGCATCGACCTGTGAAAGCCCGGAGCCCGCCGCCACGAGTTGAGTAAGATAGGCCTTCGTCAGCCGGTACGTACTCCTTTTTCACTCCGATCGCAAAAATGCGGGTGGCCTCGGCGCGAATCTCCGGGTTAACTGCAATCGTGGCACGGGTGATTCGAGCGAAACAGCATGTCCACGTAATAGGCCGATGGATCTGCGCCACTCGCCCCTTGGGCCGCGCCGGCAGAGGCTCCCGATGCACTCGTACCCACTACGTGAGTCCCACCGCCAACCAGCGATGATGCCGCCGACGCAAGAACGGCCGCACCGATAACCGCAGCAACGGCCCACGCCAAAAAGCCGTTGGCAGTGTCGCGAAAGAAAACCTCATGAGTGTGCACGCCGGCCCATTTCGTCCGCAGTCGGCCGGTCAGATAACCGCCCAAAGCGGCAGAGACCCATTGGACGATGATCAGCCATATCGCGGCCATTATGGTGAAGGTCGTCGCCGAGAGGCCGGAGTTGGGCCAAGGCGACACCGAAGCCAGACCGAAACCAGAGCCTAGAGCAAGAAGTATCATAGCCAGAGCAGCAGCTGCAAACGCCCCGCCCAGGATCGCGGGCCAGGCAATGCCAGAGGTCGCGATCTCCAGGGTGCGGCCCGCGACGCCGCCACCGGCAATTTCGCCACGACTAATTATAGGAGCGTCTACCATTTCCGTTCTCCGCTCGTGAATTGCTCGATCAATGCCAGATCAGCGCGAGCAGGATGATTATCGGAATGGGTACCCCCAACAACCACAGCAGGACGCCTCGACCCATGATTTCCTCCGGAATACGGCGCACGAAGGCGCCCTGTGTATCTGCTTTAGATCGCGTAACCTCCGGCAGCAGCGTTAGCGGCCGGAGGGATCCGATGGGTTACTTCTTCGCCGCGTCGCGGATGGCGTCCTTGGCGCCGCCGACAGCGTTTTGAACTTTCCCCGCCGCTTTCTCCGCGGCCCCTTCGGCCTGGGTCTTGGCGTCTCCGGTCACCTTGCCGACGGCTTCCTTGACGGCGCCTTTGACCTGGTGAGCGGCGCCGGCGACTCGATCTTTGTCCATGGCTATTCTCCTGGTGGGTGACACTATCAACACTTCTGCGCTCAAAAAAGTTCGGAGAGCCCAGTTATTTGCAGCTGATCAATAATCGCATCACGTTGGTCTGTGTTTGTACAAATCCATTTCCTAAGGAGCGCCCGACATCTCAGATGGACACTTCCGAGCGAAGGGCGAATAAGAGAACCGATCGGCCGGTCGCGCCGTATTTGTCACCGGACGCGAAACGTTCTGGTTCTGCATCTTCCGCGAGATTGGTGTCGACCAGTAGCGACCACTCGCGACTACCGGGAGTTTCCGGAAGAGTGAACTCCACTAGATCATGATGGGCGTTCAATACCAGCAGCAATGTCGCATCCTCTCCGCGGCGCCGGATGCCCGTCGGCTGCGCCCGGCCATCCATCAGCATGCCAAAGCAATGCATATTGCTGTCGTCCCACTCCTCGGGGTGCATCTCCATGCCGGAGGCATTGATCCAGGTTACGTCCTTGAGGCCGAGCTCTTCGTTGAACTCGCCGGTCAGAAACCGGCTGCGACGCAGAATTGGGTAATGACGACGCAGCTCGGTCAGCCGCCGGACGAAACCAATTAATGATTGGCCCTTTTTCTCGACGCGCCAATCAAGCCAGCTGATCTCGTTGTCCTGGCAATAAGCGTTGTTATTGCCGCTTTGGGTGCGGCCAAACTCGTCTCCGGCGAGCAGCATCGGCGTGCCCTGCGACAGCAGCAAGGTAGCGAGGATATTCCTGATCTGGCGCCGTCGCAGCGCATTGATCTCTTGATCTTCCGCCGGGCCCTCGGCGCCGCAATTCCAGGACCGATTGTCGGAGCTGCCGTCGTTGTTGTCTTCGCCATTCGCCTCATTGTGTTTTTCGCTGTAGGTGACGAGGTCGTTGACGGTGAACCCGTCATGGGCGGCGACGAAATTGACGCAGGCCCAAGCCTTGCGACCGCGATGGTTGAAGCAGTCGCCAGAGGCGGAGAGGCGCGGGGCCAGAGCGCTCGCCGCCACCTCGCCGCGCCAGAAATCGCGCACGCTGTCGCGGAACTTGTCGTTCCACTCGGCCCAGCCCGGCGGGAAGCCACCGACCTGATAGCCGCCGGGACCACAATCCCACGGCTCGGCGATCAGTTTCACAGCGGCTAGTGCCGGATCTTGACAGCACGCCTTCAAAAATCCGCTCTGATTGTCGAAGCCGTTTGGTTCGCGCGCGAGAATGGTGCCGAGATCAAAGCGGAACCCGTCGACATGGGTCTCGGTCGCCCAATAGCGCAGGCTGTCGGTGACCATTTGGATGATCCGCATGTGGCTCAGGTTGAGCGTGTTTCCGGTGCCGGTGTCGTTGATGTAGTACCGTGGCTGATCGGGCATCAGGCGATAATAGGAGGCGTTGTCGATGCCCTTGAAAGACAGGGTCGGGCCACGCTCGTTGCCTTCCGCGGTATGGTTGTAGACGACGTCGAGGATCACCTCGAGCCCGGAATCGTGTAAGCGCGCTACCATCTCCTTGAATTCGCGCAAGGTCTGTTCCCGCTCATGCGCATAGCGTGGGTCGGGAGCAAAGAAGCCAATCGTATTGTAGCCCCAATAGTTGGTCAGGCTTCGTTCGAGCAGGTGGCTATCATTGATGAAGGTGTGCATCGGCAAAAGCTCGACCGAGGTCACACCCAGCGATTTTATGTAATCGACTACCGCCTTGTTGCCGAGCCCCTTGTAGGTCCCGCGGTGCGCTTCCGGCACCTCGGGATGGAGCTTGGTGAAACCACGCAAATGCATCTCATAAAGAATGGTACGATCCCACGAGACCGCACGGCCGCCGGGTTCGCCCTTCCAATCGAAATTGGGGTCGACGACGACGCATTTGGGCATAAACGGTGCGCTATCGCGCTGATCAAAACTCGTGTCGTCGCCCGATTCCATCACGTAACCAAAGACTGCTGGATCCCATTTTAGCCCGCCGAAATGCCCTCTTGCATAAGGGTCAAGCAATAGCTTGTTCGGGTTGAAACGGTGGCCCAGGTCCGGCTCGTAGGGGCCGTGCACGCGATAGCCGTAGATTGTGCCCGGCGTAACTCCAGGCAGGTACCCGTGCCAGATCTCATCCGTGTATTCCGGAAGCTCGACCCGCGTGGTCTCGCGCTCGCCTTGCCCGTCGAACAGGCAGATCTCGACCTCGGTCGCGTGCGCCGAGAACAGCGCGAAATTAACCCCTTTGCCATCCCAAGTCGCGCCGAGAGGATGAGGCAGCCCCTCGGTGATCTTGGGTGTGTTCATTTTTCTGCGTCCCTTGGTCGGATCAGTCGTGGAAATTAGCGTTAAATACGTCTCCGCCGACATTCTTCTGGAGCCATGTTTCATTCTCAAGTATGCATATTGTGATGGGACTCCTGAGGAAGCATTATCGCAAAGATGATTTTACTATTGCGAATTACGCCGCCGTTTCTGTCAACACGCTGTATTTCGACTTCTGTCTTTTGAACTCCTCGCTCATCCTATCCAAGGTTTCTCGATCGAACTGCTTCCGTGCCGTATTGAACATCTCGTCCTCTTCTTCTTCGATATGATGCTCGAGCAGCTCCTTGAGAACGGTGCAGCGCGCCGTCCATTTGTCCCCCTCGACGTTCCGGCTTTTCGAAAGATCCTCGACCAGGCGGTCGGCGACTTCGTGTTCGACTGCCCCTTCAAGGGCCTGATCCTTGCCCTCCTCAGACCTCTCGAGGCGTCGATAGAGGACCTTCTCTTCCGCGCGGCTGTGCGCTGTCAGCAACGTCCGAAAATGCGAGAAAATCGCGGCGCGCTCTTTGCGGTCCTCGGATTGCAGGATGGTTCCAATCTCGGCCTTCAGCTCACGGTGATCCGCCGTTAGGTCATCAAAAATCGTCATCAGATTGTCTCCACGGGTTGCGAACAAGTGATGCGGGTTCCTGCCCGAGCCCAAGCGGTTCAATTGGGGCAGATACGGGCAAGGGATTCTAGATGAAACAAGGCCGCCTGCTGAAAAGTTCATTCCTGAAAAAGATTATGTTGTTGGCTTGGACGGTCTGACTGATGTGATGCGCGAGCTGCCTTTGCAGCAGTTACACAATACACGCCAGAGTTACTAAGGAATTGTATATTCAGAATTTACCGCAAGAGCTGATCTCCTGTTCAGCACGCCGCCAATGATCCAGGTCTCTGCCGTCGGGGCGTCCCTCTTCCTCCCAAATCGCATAGGCTCGCTCCCGAATAGCTTGCTCCCTCGGCGGTTGCTGCTGATCCAACTCGTCGGCGGCCGCGGCCGTCGGCTCGGGCTGTCGCGTCGATGCTGCGGTCAATGCCGACACTTCTGGGTCGCCAGGTTGCTCATGATTCTCAGCCTTATTTTAACGCCGATCGCCGGCGCTCTCCCTGGCTAACGCTGGCCGCGGCATGATCGCACCACAAAAGACCGCCCATGCCTCTTTCCGATGACTATCGAACGGCGGCGCTACTTAGAGCGGCTCACATACGCTTCACGGGCTCGCTCGGAGGACGGTTGGTCCGCTGAAGGCTGCCACGGCTCAGATCGCAGATCACCGTTGCCGGTCCGCTGCGCATGGCCGGAGGGCCCAACAAGCCGGTCCTGTACGGCGTCGGGGGGACATAGCTATCCCTAAGCTTTTTCGGCAGCGATCTTATCCTTGGCCTTTTCAATTCCATCCTCGGCTTGCTCGAGGCCAGCTTCCACTTCCCGAAGCCCGCCCTCGCCGATCCCGCCTCGGACAGCAATTCGGGCGAAGCTTTCTTTCATTTGGTCAAGCTCGGATTCTGTCAAATCTTCAAGCGTCAGGAGCTTGTTACGGGCCGCTTCGCTCACCCGGATCAACTCATCCAGTTTGAGCTGAACCGCGGCACTGTCGCGGTTCTGCGTGTTCTGGATTAAAAACACCATCAGAAACGTGACGATGGTGGTGCCCGTGTTGATGACGAGCTGCCAAGTGTCAGAGTAATTGAAAATCGGCCCGGTTATCGCCCAAACAAGAACAATCCCAAATGCCAAGCCGAACGTCAGGGGTCGACCACATTGACGTGAAGTCCATTGGGCGGCATGCGAAAAGAACTGTGAAACCGACATGGCGCGCTCCGGTCAATTGTGCTCAGCGCAGCACGGGAAATAGAGCCGAAACGTGGTGCCGAACCCGACGCCGCTATCGACGCCGATGAAGCGCGCGATGCACTCACTAACAGTACATCTGCGAGAGCCCAAGGTTCCCCTTGCCCGTGAGAAAAATGGTTGGAGGATCGTATTTTGGTATGGGGGTGTCCGAACTCTAACCAAGTATACAGGGTTCGGATGACGGCCGAAACCTACAAGACGCCTTCGAGGCGTTCTTCACGCCAAAATCAGAGGGCATGGGGGCGGGCCTCGGCCTCAGCATCGTGCCGGATTCGTCAAGCAATCGAGGCGGGACCGCTTGTATCAACAGCAAAATGGGGCGCGGTACCTCGGTGACAATCTATCTTACTAGCTAGACTAGAGCGAATTAGCGCGACTCGGTTTGCCTTGGCTGAACGTGGGTGCGCCACTAAAGGCGCAGCACTAATTGAGCGGCGCCAGAAGCTCGCGAATGTGGTGCACCACGTGATCGAGATGGTAGGGTTTTGTGATGAACCGGCTCCCTTCAGGCATCGCCCGTGCATCCACGTTGCCGCGTCCCGACGCCACCAGTAAGCCGATGCTGGGCCAATGCCGGCGGACATGATGCGCCAGCACTAATCCGTCCATCGGGCCGGGCATGTGCACATCGGTGAAGACGACATGAACGCGGACCGCCTCATGTTCTAAAATAGCGAGCGCCTCACCGGCATGACCCGCTTCGATTACCTCAAAATCCGCCGCCTCCAAAGCGCTGACCACCGGAAGGCGGATCATTACCTCGTCTTCCAGACGATAACGCGGGGCGGCGACATTGGGGCCATGGAAATAAAACCAGTATGGAATGACCGCGGTTCCCGACATCGGCAAACCAGTGGTTCGGTCGCGGGCAGCCGCGACCCGCCTCGGACACGATAACCACGACCGCGCCCCGTAGCCGCGAAAAGTAGAGATCGCCGAAAGGCCCTCCGGGTCCGGCCTTCCGAATATCACGTGGGGTGCTGGCCAATCACGGAACTCTGCAAACTCGCCCGAGGTTTCTCAATTTGAAGTCGCTCTTGCCGAAGGCTTTCCGCCGTGACGCGAACGCAGACAAGGCTCCTGACGATCGGCATACCCCATCCGGCGGCATCGATCATTGATTTCGAACGCGCGCCATCCCTTCGAGTTGCCGATTGGGAATGATAACGAGGACCTTGTCTGCGGCGCCTGCGGCACGGTTGTGCTGGCGGGTTGGTCTCGATCCTCCACCGCCGAACGCTTCGTCGTCGATAGCCAAATGTTGATCAGGTGCGGCAAGTGCCGGGCCTATAACGTCGTGCCGACCGCAAGGTTGGCTGAGGAGCCGCGAGAAGCCCTGACAATGGTCCATAATCGGCTGAAGGGCCTCTACATGCGTAGCTCATCAGCTGGTGCAGCTGAGGAATGCCACCCTGGGACGGCAGCCGATACTGTGACAAAAGTTCGGGGATTTGGGCAACGTGTCCGGGAGCTTCAGAGCCGCCGCCGGCAACCTCGCGACCGGAAGCGGCATTCGAGCGTATGAGCGCATCGAATTGGCCCCGCAATCGACTGTTGCTGGCCCTGCCATCCTCCGATCTCCAGCAGCTCATGCCGGAGCTTGAGCAGATCCGCTGCGAACGCGAACAGATCCTGATGGACGCTGATAGTTCCCTCGATCACGTATTCTTCCCCGACAGCGGTGTCGTCTCGGCGGTAGCGGTTTATGCGGACGGCAGCATCATCGAGATGGCAACGATCGGTCGGGAGGGTTGTACTGCCGTGCAGGCCGTGTTGGGCGCCGAGAGTTCCTCTATCCGGCTCCTCGTCCAGCTCCCCGGGGGCGCAGCTAAGATGACGCGCGCAGCGTTCGCTCAGGGCATGGGGTCGATGCCGGCCTTTCGAAGTCTGATGTTCGCCTACGTCCAAGCCTTTCTCGAGCAGGTCTTGGTGTCAGTAGCATGCAACGGGGCACACAGCTTAAAGCAGCGGCTCGCACGCTGGCTCCTCACAATGCGTGACCGCAGCGACGATGATGCGCTACAGATCACGCAGAACTTGCTCGCCGAGATGCTGGGCGTTCATAGGCCAACCGTCACGAATGCTGCGCGGGAGCTGGAACGTGCCGGCTTGATTGCGCGCGGCCGACGGCAGGTCACAATACTCGATCGGCAGGGCCTTATCGCGGCATCTTGCGAGTGTTATCGCCTGGTCCGTGCGCGCGTTGCTTCTCACCTCCCCAAAACATACGCTTAAAACGTGAGTCGCCACCGGCTTGGTAATAAACATTACCGACAACACCTCTTCGACGGGCTCACAATCGAGGAAGGCAGGGCTGACGTCAGCCCGCTGGGAGGGGCTAGCCGCGAGTGGTCGGAATATGGGCCAGTTGAAGCACATTCTCGTCGTCGATGATAATCGTGATGTTCGAGATGTGATTGTCGACACCCTTCAGGAACAGCACTTTCGCGTTAGCACTGCGTCCAGCGGTTCCACGATGCGCGATTTCCTTGATACCGGGGATATGGTCGATTGCGTCATCCTCGATGTCCTGACGCCGGGCGAGGCAAGTGCTTCATTGGTGCTTCACCTGAAGGAGAGAGGAATCGCGCTTGTCACGATTTCCGGAAGTCCCTGGGCCGTGAAGTATGCTGAAGATAATGGCCTGCAACTCTTGCGAAAACCTTTCGGCTCACACGAGCTTTATAGTGCCGTCAGCATGGCGCTCGCCAGCGGCGAGTTCGGACAGCGATTGCAAGGTGGCGGCTGATGCTGAAAAAAAGGCGAGCGGGAGCGACAATGTCCAGTTGGTACGTGTCTTACCGGGCCGGCGCCGGCACCGTTATGAGCTTAGCCAAAAGCAGGGACAAGGCGATCAGCGCCGCATGGGATCTGTTGGATCGAAAGATCAATGTTCAGGAAATCGGCTCACTTCTCGGAATGCGCGATCCTGGTGACATCATCGATTCGGTCGAAATCCGTAAGCTACACATGGCACGCGGCCGGAAGCCGGCGAACGGCGAGCCGGAGTTTCTGCCGTGACGGCGAGATTGCTGCGCCAGCGATGAATGGCACCAGCACGTTCTGACTGCCGGTATGGGGAACCGAGTGTTGAAGCTGCGTCTGCGCAGGAAGAAAGCTTGCGATCACCTCGGACTTAATCTGGAAAGAATTGGCCCCTGGCTTCTCCGAGAAGTTCCGTTCGTACTATGTGTGCAACCAGCGGAAAGACGATGCCGGGTTGAAACGCCAAGCTTGCGGCATCGATCAAATCGTTTCCAGCGAGGGCGATCCAGCCGGAACGCTGAGATTGAACCTAATGGCTTGCCACGGTGTTGTTTGTCAACGGCACCGTCAGTGCGAGCCGCGGAGGAGACGCGAATGAAATTCATGTTATTGCCGACAGCTCTTGCCTTTTCGATAGCGGCCGGCTGGGTTACGGCTCCGGCCGACGCGGCGGGCTGCCTGAAGGGGGCAGCGGTCGGTGGCGTCGCCGGGCATGTTGCGGGACATCACGGCGTTCTGGGCGCTGGGGCCGGCTGCGTTATTGGCCATCATGAGGCGACGAAGCACGCCAAGGAGAACGCCCAGCAACAGCAGTCGGGTTCGAGTAACGACGGCCAAACCAACTCAAATTCGGGGCACTGACTTGCGCAGATTTCAGGGCCGGAAAAGAGGCGTCTGGCGCCGACCAGTCTTGATCGGCGGACCGTTAATAAGCTGCAGCTCGGATCGACGTGCGACAACCCAGGTCCATGTAATCGTCATCTGGAGGCCGAACAATAGGTTCCGGGTCGACGCGGGGAGGAACGATGCTAGGGACAGTCCTTCTGATAATCTTAATCCTGTTGCTGATCGGCGCACTCCCAAGATGGGGGTACAGCGCCGGATGGGGGTATTATCCTAGCGGCGGGATCGGGCTTGTGCTCTTGATCATTATTATCCTGTTGCTGCTCGGCTACGTCTAACATTGCCATCGCTTCCATGGTGCGAGGGTTTCGGGAAGCAATGACGCTGGCAGCAATCGCGATCCCGTAACCGTCCTGTGCACCGGTTCCGCACATTGCCGGCATTTGCGAACGTCGGAGCCAAAGATGCGCGGCGTTACGAAGACGCGTCGCCGCGTGGTGCGCCCGGCAGTCGGCGCTCCAGCGCGTCAACCAGGTGCTCGACGGCAACATGTCGCCCCAACTCGCGGCTGTGGGCGTCGGGGTGCTGATTGACTCCAACATGGAGGCTCAGCCGATCCAGCATCTGAATGATCTGAGTTGCCTTTCGCTCGGTCAACAGGTTGACTTGCAGGTCAAGATGATCCCGGCGATCGGCGATGACGCTCATTCGGTTCTGCTTCATCAGCACGAACGCCGCCAGCAATACCGCCTCCAGTGAGGTAATCGACGATAACAGCGGATAGGGGAAGGGGTCGAAAGGCTTGATCCGAGGGATCTTTCCCGCATTCACAACGACCCAGCCGACGAAGGCAACGAGTTGCCATACGACAAAGGCAACGGTTCCGACAAAGCCACCGATCGCATCGGTGACCGCCTCGCGACCGGTACGTCGCTCAAGAGCGTTGTTCTCGACGCGGATAATTTTGTCGATGTTCTCAGCGACCGATGCGGGTGCGCTATCGTTTGATGCTTCGTTCATGCACAGGTGTTCAAAGCGGAAGTCGGTGGCTTTAGCCAGCCGCCAGCAGCGGCTCATGACAGCCAGATCAGCGATAATGAAGGGCTCGCTCGAGTTCGACCTTGCTCATCTTTGAGCGGCCGCGGATGCCGTTGCGTGCGGCCTCGGCGTAAAGGTCGGCGCGCGTCTGACCGCTAGCACTATTGCGGCCCCGCTGGTGGTCATAGGTTCTCTGGGTCGAGCGGTGGCCTTCGGTCTCGTCCTGGTAGGTTTCGCGGCGTCGTTCCTTTGACTTGGTGAGGCGCAGGTTGCGAGCGTTGGTCTGACTACTTTCCTGGTTGGAAGCGCCGGCATGCAGCGCGATCGCGATCGCCTGTTTTGGATTCTTGACTTCCTCGCCCGCGCGCGGTCTTCAACTCGCCGTGCTTGAACTCGTGCATTACGCGTTCGACCGTACGCTTTTGGCCGGGTGACTGGTGGATTGCCATGGAGGCCTCCAAGGGAGATTGATGCGGATACCCGGCGGGACGCCCGGTCGGGCCACTTGATGCGATACGCCCGACGCCCGACTTGGTTCTGATTCCTCCCAATCGACGTACTAGAACCAGCTGCTCAGTAGCGCTGTGGGAGGCCGACGCGCGGTGCGTTACGAACTTGTGTCGATGCTGGGGTTTCCCGCAAAGCTGGGAGCCGCCGCCTCTGAACAAATGGGAGCCCCCGTCGCGGGGACGGGGGCTTTAAGGCCTTAATTCCCCTACGCGGGGTCTCAGCCACCCGGCGGCACGTAAACCGGAGGCGGCGCGTAGCTCGGAGGAGGAGGCGCATAGGCCTGCGGCGGCGGAGGCGGCGGCGCGTAAGCCTGCGGGGGCGGCGGAGGCGGCGTTGTCGAGGCGAGGCCCCCGGCAGCGCCTACGCCGCCGCCAATTGCCGCCCCAACCGCCGCGCCCGGGGCGCAGCCGATGGGTATCGTGGCAACACACCCTATCGCGGCGCCGGTTGCAGCCCCTCCGAGGCCGCCCTCCGTCGTATTCGCAGCCGGGTTTGGACTGCACGCGGCAAGGCCCGAAAGGCCCGAAATGAGCACGAGCGCACCAATCACTTTCATCACTACCTCCCTTGGCTTCAATGGTTGTCGTCGGCGGGCCCGACCCGGGTCCCGGGTCGATCACAAGCCCGCAAGATGCGCGCGCTGGTCACTAACGATCTGACGTTTCGAGCGTTTGGCGATCGCGCCTATGTGGTGCGAACACGCATTTGATGATTTGGATCCCGGAGAGGTGATCAGGAACCACTCGTCCGCTGCGGGGGTTTTCAGCATAACCGTCACAAGCGAGTTGAGTATTGCCATGCATACACGTTCCTTGACTGCCGCCGCGGTTGCTGCGGCCCTCGCGTTGGCGCCCGCCGCTAATGCCGCCGACTGGCATCGTGGCTGGCATGGAAATTATCACCGCGGGGGCGGTGCCGCCGTCGGCGCTGCTATCGCCGGCGGGATCGTTGGCCTCGGCGTCGGGGCGGCGATCGCCTCGGGAGGCTATAGCCCGTATTATTACGCGCCGCCGCCGCCAGTCTATTACGGGTACCCGTACAGCTATTACGCCCCGCCACCGGCTGTTTATTACGGGTATTGATCGAACAGCACGGCCAAGGGCCGGACCAACCCCACCGAGTCCGCTGGGCGGCCGGCAACTTTTGCTGTGCAGCGGGCAACATGACAGCGAGGAAACAGTCGATGAAATCGATCCGATCGAATTATTTGGCCTCGGCAGCAATGGCCGCGTCGCTGGCATTGCCCGGAGTGGCGCTGGCACAGTCCACATCGGAGCCGGCGCCGGTCACGCCACCTCCGGCCGCCTCGGCTTCACCATTAGCGACCCAGCCTGCGCCGGGTAACAATGCTGAACAGCGTGTCGAGACCCATATCAGACAGCTGCATGCGCAACTGCGCATCACCCCGGCCGAGCAACCGCAATGGGACCAGTTCGCCCAAGTCATGCGCGAAAATGCTCGCGATATGGATCAAGCGTTCATGCAGCGCGCTCAGCAGTACCCGACGATGAACGCGGTGCAGAACATGCAGTCCTATGAACAGATTGCCGAGGCCCACGCCCAGCATCTGCAAAAGCTGGTTCCGGCCTTCGACACCCTCTATAACGCGATGCCCGAGCAGCAAAGACAGCTAACCGATCAGGTGTTCCGTGCAAATGCAGAGACAAACCAGCAAAAGCGGATGCAGACCGGCCAAAACGGATAACCTACCTCAGATTCTTATGTTGAAGCCCCGCCACGCGCGGGGCTTCGTGTGTGCGGACCTTGCGAGGAGTAAGGCCGATCCCGTGGACATCGGGTTATGGCGGCTGCTGGCTGACTTGCGGATAGTGCCACGCTTCCACGGCGCGCTGTAGCCCGGTGGTGGCTTCAGCGTCGGAGGCAATGCGATGCCCCGCTATGTCGGTTTGGACGTCTCGCAAAAATTGACGGCAATTTGTGTCGTGGACGACACCGATCGCAGATTGTGGCGTGGCCAGTGCACCTCCGATCCGGAACAGATCGAGGTGCGGTGCGGCGGCGTGGCGGAGAGGATGCCCGCAAGCGTGCCGGCCCGCAACCTGCTGTGAAAATGTCCGAGGCAAAGCGGCTGCTGGAATTGTGAGAAGAGGGTCGCCAAATTGATTCCCGAACGGCAAAAATTGTTATCGTCATGGCGCTGAACCTCCATCAAGAAGCCTTCGTCTCCCATATCCTCGCTGGGAAGACAGCGGAAGCTGCTTATATTGCAGCTGGTTATCGAACAAAAAGTAAGGAGGCGGCCCGCGCATCCGGCGTGCGTTTAGCGAAACATCCGGAGATCCAAGAGACGCTGGCGCGTGCCCGCGACGAGAAGGCTCGCATCCACGCCGAAGCAACCAAGCTCGCCATCGAGCGCAGCGCCATCAATTTGGAGCGCGTTGCGGTCGAGCTTGGCCGTATAGGTTTCGCCAATATGATGGATTACATGCGCGTCGACCAAGGTGGCAATCCGATCATCGACTTTGGCAACCTGACGCGCGAACAAGCCGCGGCGATCACGGCGCTGCATGTCAGTGAGAACGGTGGGATTAAATTCTCGCTCGGCGACAAGCGTGGCGCGCTGATGGACATCGCGAAGCTGTTCGGGTGGATCATCGACAAGCGCGAAACCAAGGTCGTCGATGAATTCGACAACATGAGCGACGAGCAAGTCGAGGCGTGGCTGGATGAGCGGGCGGAGGCCCGGGTGAAGGTCCGGCGTCGTCTCAGTGAGGACGCGCGGCGCCAAACCCACCGAGGACGGCAGCCGGGGTCTGGCGGTATCGGCGGAGGCGGCGAAGACCGCGAGGCCGGCGCGGGGTAAGCCTCACTAATATCCCGATGGTCGGGAAGGGCGCAGACTGGCAGGCGACTGAAATGGGGCGACCGACGATAGAGGATCCGCGTCACTCGGGCCTGGGTCCCGACAACGCGCGCGGATGATCGTTGACCAGCCAGCCGGCTGTTACGAGTTTCACCGCAGCGTCATGAGGAGCCCCCTTTTTGCCGCAAGGGCTACTCAAATATCACGGGACCGCGCGCGCCTCCCTGATTGCCGGATCACTCAGTTATCGAGGGCCGCAGACCGGCGTCGAGCGCGGCGTTTGCGAGATCGGTGATCGCGTCACCGACGACCCGCGGATGACGGCAGCTGTGCCGGTCAAGCCAGCCAAGCCTTACCATCTCGACGATCCCTTCCGGCGCCACGGAGACGACCCCCTTGACGGCACCGACCCGACGTAGTGCGGCCAGTAGGCTGGGATCGGCCGGGTCCTTGTCGGCTGGCGGCGAGGTTGACCCTTGGCATGTGGCAAGCGTGCACGCTTCGGCGGTGCCCTTTCGAAGGTCCGAAACCTTCAGGATATCATCGGTGACGGCTCGAGCCCCCAACCGGCGCAAGGCGGACCAGAAGATCGTCCGGCATCTGGCGGAGCAAAATCGCCTCGGAGACCCGCGGCGCCCCGGCTGGAATGGCTGATCGCACCAAGCGCAGCGGTCCCGCGACCGAGTTCATGCGCTACCCTGTCCTGCTACAAGCGAGCCCACCGCCGAAGCCGGCAGGGGCGCGACAGTAGTCGGCGGGCGGATCGCTGGAAAGACCCTGGGCGAGCCCCGCGGCGATGATGTCGAGCACATCCCCAAGGTAGTGCAGAATACGTGCGGGGTTGTCGGGTTTGTCGGGGTTGAAACCTCACCAAATGCGGGCGCGCGCGCATGCGAGAGAAAATCCGCAAGGATCGGAACCCCGACAATCCCGACTCCCCCGACATTACGGGGTCGGCCGGATCCCGACCCGCTCACTTTGTGCTAATATTTGCGAACTATGGCGCTGCAGAACCCGAGATATGAACGGTTTGCCCAATGGCTAGCTTCGATCCGAGTGGCGTCATATAGGAGTTTCCCGGCCGGGCCTCGCGCGCCTTCACGGCGATAGCCGATTGCCGAAAACCCGGAACAAACTCCTATAAGGTATTTCTCTATAGGCATTTGTTCCCGGTTTTCCCGAGTGAGCGCCATTTTCGCCGCATCGCGGCTGGCAAATAGGTCGGGGTAGAGGCGAGCCGGGCGCTCGAGCCACCGGTGCCGTCCAGCAGCATCGAGGCGAGCCAAAAGTACACCGGATATTGCAACCGATCGGGGCCATGGCGGCCACGTGGGACCGTCATCGTCTATCGCGATCCAGCCCCGTATATTGGACATATATTGGACAGAGACGGCGCCTAATTACTATAACGCTCTGATATTATTGGCGTCCCCTACCGGATTCGAACCGGTGTTGCCGCCGTGAGAGAGGGGCAAAACGCCTTTTTCGATCGATCGTGGACGGCAGTGGACGGCCTATCTACTTGTGTTTAAACAAAATACTGTCCACCGCGATCCGCCCTTGTCTCTCCTACATCCGTGCCGTATATTTGCCGTACGCTCTTTCGAAGGAAATTCCGGCATGGCCCGCACGGTTCGCAACCCGAAGATCGACACCCGCTCCGCCCGCGCGAAGCTGCCCGAGCGGCGCGAGCCCTATTGGACGGTGATCTCGGCCGGAAACGCGCTCGGCTATCGCCGCGGCGCCAAGGGCGGCACCTGGATTGCCAAATTCCGCGACGAGGACGGCAAGCGGCATCTCGAGGCGCTCGGCGCCGCCGACGATGCCCGCGACGCGGACGGGCTCAGCGTGTTCAGCTTCGCGCAAGCGCAAGAGCGGGCGCGCGCTTGGTTCCAGCGCAAGGCGCGGGAAGCAAGCCGGCGACTTTGTGCCGCTCGATCGCCCCTACACCGTCGCCGACGCGCTCGCCGACTATCGCGCCGATTACCAGCGCCGCAGCGGCAAGGCGACCGATCGCCTCGACGCGTCGGCAGCGGCATGGATCGAGCCGGAACTCGGAACGGTGTCGCTCGACAAGCTGACCAAGGGGCGGATTGTCGGCTGGCATCAGAAGATCGCCGAGACGCCACCGCGGCTGCGCACGAAGCCGGGCGCGGCGCAGAAGCACCGGGAAGCCGATGCCAGCGCCGAAGCCGTCCGCCGGCGCCGCTCGACCGCGAACCGGGTGCTGACGATCCTAAAGGCCGCGCTCAACCATGCGCACCGCGAAGGCCGGTGCGCGAGCGATGACGCATGGCGCACGGTGCGCGCCTTCCGCGAAGCCGATGCGGCCAAGCTGCGCTATCTGTCGGATGATGAAGCGCGCCGGCTGACGAATGCCTGCCCGGCCGATTTCCGTGCGCTGGTGACGGCCGCGCTGCTGACCGGCTGTCGCTATGGCGAGCTGACGGCGATGACCGTCGACGATTTCAACCCCGATGCCGGCACGGTACGGGTGCGCACCAGCAAGAGCGGTAAGCCGCGCCACGTCGTGCTGACGCAAGAAGGCCGGGATTTCGTGGTCAGGCTCGCCGCGGGGAAATCCGGCAGCGCCCGCCTATTCCTGCGCACCAACGGCAAGCCTTGGGCCAAGTCCGAGCAACAGCGCCCGCTCGCCGCGGCGTGCGCCGCGGCCCGGATCGAGCCGGCGGTCAATTTCCACGGGTTGCGCCACACCTATGCCAGCCGGCTCGCGATGCGCAGCGTCCCGCTCGCGGTGATCGCCGCGCAACTAGGCCATAGCGACACCCGGATGGTCGAGAAGCACTATGGTCACCTGTCGCCGTCCTACGTCGCCGACACGGTACGCGCCGCCTTCGGCTCGCTCGGGCTTGTCGAGCCGTCAAACGTGGTGCCGCTGGAAGCGTCGCGATAATCTCCCGGCGCGGCGGATAGGGTAGCTCCCGAACGCTCGGCTCCGCGCACCGAGCTTTCCGCCGCGACCGCCCTGCGGAGCGCCAAACGCGGAGGCGCATGTGTCCAGCCCGACGCCGCATCGATTCGATGATCCTATTTGGCCGATCCGAGATGTTCTCGGTTGGATTCTCGACCGCGACCCGCTGAAATTCGGCCGCTTGTTTACCGATGAGGATACCAAATCCGCGCTGGTCGGTACCATCCGCCGGCCGCGGACAGAGCGCGACCGGCAGGTGTTGACGACCGTGCTACACGCATTGCAGTGTGGCGAACTGGTTACGTATAACGAGGCCGACGCGGTCTCACGCGACTTCTGGACCGACAAAACCCCTGGATACATTCAGAGACTCCACTCGCTTCCTGCTCCGGCGCGAAGATGTGCTGGCCCTCTGGCCCGATCCGCGGACACAAATCTTGCGGGCACCGGCCCCAATCAGGCCGCGTCGGGAAGGCGTAGCTGCGCCGGTCATCAACAGCATGCCGAGCGAGAGCAGGGAGCCCAATTGGCAAAAGTGGAAGGCCGTGCCCGAGGTGAAGCTATACGAGGCCGTTGCGCTCTCGTTCAATATCGATCCCCAAAAACTCCGACGGAATCCGCACACCTGGATGGGCGGAAGCCGATTTCGTGAAGGTCGGGATTTTGACGATCGCCTGTTTATCGTGGAGCGCAATCTCCAAAGTTTTAAACCAACTGGCAGTGTAGCCGCCCTTATTGAAGGTGGAGAGGTATTTATTAGTTTACAGACATTCGGGGCCTGGGCCGTTTCGATGCATTGGTCATTACCAAACGAACTTGTCGAACTTGCAACCGGCACATGTGGCGAATTTGCACCGTCGATAAATGAGACCGTCTTCGCCAGAGACATGAAGCGAGCGGAATTACAATCAACAGGGCCGTCGGCTCAACGTCGCAGTGGACGCAAGAAAGGATCGGGGAGCATAGATGACACCGAGAGGCTCCAGTTGATGATGCGGTTTCTCGCAACGGAGCAAGCCCGCTCTGTGCACGATGCCGCCTGCAAAGTCGCCGACTCGACGGCGGGATCAAGTCAAAGCCGAACCGCCGAAATCACCCGCATTCGCACCAAATTCGCGAAAGCTCATGGGACGGAACCGCCAACCGGAAAGACCTGGGCTGATGTTGAAGCCCAATTGAAGGATAATTGAAGACAAATCGCCCCTAACCTCGTCTGCAATAAAATTTCAATACAAATTCAGAAAACCGATCATCCGAGCATCCTACATCTGTCTCCATCAAAGAGCAGATGGATACAGTTATGCCCAAGACTGAAGTCACCGCGGCCGCGCATGGGCCGCACCACACGTTGGCAACCCCGCTTCCCCAACTTGCGTATGGCATAGACGCTGCCGCCGACACGCTCGATCTTTCGCGTTCTAAAATTTACGAGTTGATCGCAGCCGGCGAGATCGCCGCTTGCAAAGTCGGCAAGCGCACGATCATCCAGGCGGCCGAACTGACCGCATTCCTCGAGCGCCATCGTGTTGCTCGCCTTTCTAGCGTCACGACAGCGCCATCGACGGGAGCGCCAGTGATGAGCCCGCCGGCCTCCCCAAGCTCGGATCGCGAAGAGACCCGCCGCCTCGTCTCAGGGCCATTTCGGGCGGCGGGCCAGCGATGATGAAGCGGCGCCGTCCGATCGACTTCGCTCACGTGAATTCCGCCGCGCTGGCCATCCTGCCGCGGCTCTTGAAACAATGGCTACCTGGCGGGCGTACCGAGGGCGCCGAATATGTGGCGTGCAATCCGCGTCGTGCCGACCGCCGGCCTGGCTCGTTCAAGATCAATATGAAAACCGGACGATGGGCCGATTTCGCGACAGGTGATCGCGGAGGCGATCCGGTCTCATTAGCCGCTTTTCTCGCCGGAACCGCGCAGAGGGAGGCCGCGCGCCGCCTCGCTGCCGTGCTCGGCCTCAGTGCGAGCGATCATGCAGGACGCTGAGGGCCTGTTTGATCCGATAGTGATGGATGAAGAACCGGCGATCGGTCCCGGCGATGACCGTGCAGCAGCCGAACGCGACAAGGCCATTGACTGGGTTCGCCAGCAATTCGGCGAAGCATCGCCAATCGGAGGGACACTGGGCGAGCGTTATTTGAGCGAACACCGCGGGTTGCGCGGCCCGTGGCCGGAAGCTCTCCGATGGAACCCCGGCTATCGCGTGAAGGCTGACGTGACGCCGCGACCGTGCTTGCTCGCCGCGGTGACCAATCCGGCCGGCGAGATCGTCGGGGTGCACTCAATTGAACTTGACCTTCGGACTGGGACGAAGTCGAAGCGAACGCCGAAACCCAAGCTTTCGCGAGGACCAATCAGCGAGGGCTCGGTCTTCCTTGGCAATCCGCAGGAATCAGTCGCAACGCTCGTCATCGGGGAGGGGCTCGAGACAACCTTGACCCGATCACTCATCGGGCCGTGCGACGCACATGCCTGTCTTGGCGCGCTTCGGTTCATCGAACCGCGGCCGCAGCATACGCGAGTTGAGATCCTGGCCGACACCGACAAGCGAGACGCCGCGCGCCGGCTGGCGCGGCGATATGCGGGATCCGCAGCCGCCTACGTCGTGACCGTGCCCGACTCACTAGGTCCGAAGGCTGACATCAACGATGCGCGTCGTTCGCTCGGGATAGCCGCGGTTCAGATGGCGATTGAGGATGCCGAGCGCTTTACGAACGAGACGGCGCAAAGCGCGCTGTCTCATTTCAATTTGAAAATCGGCTCCGATATCGAGATCGCCCGGCGGATCGTCGAGCGGCTTGACGAATTGTACGGCCCAGTCATCATGTCGGAGGGTCGCGTTTGGCGCTTCGACAGGACGCATTGGGCCGCGCTCGACGACGATCTCCTGGTTCGCTTCGTCCATCGCGCCGATGGCGCGCTCTATCTGGACCCCAACGGCGATACCAAGGTCGTTCGGCTGAGTAAAAGCCGGGTGACATCTATCCTCGACGCGGCGATGAAATACCGGCAGCAGCCGGGCTTTTTCGATGAGCGGCCGTGTGGGATCAACTGCGCTTCCGGTTTCATTCGTATTGAAACCGACGGGACGGCCGAGCTGCGTCCCCATGCTCGGCAGTGGCGGCAGCGGCACGTTGTACGCGGCCAGTGGCCGATCAAGGAAGATCCCGAAGTATTCGCGAACAGTCGTCTCGCGCGCTACCTCAGCGATGCATTCGCTGGCGATCCGGACGCATCAGACAAGGTCAATCTGCTCGGCGAGGGGGCTGGATGTACGGGGCTCGGCTGGGGGACACGGGTTCGGAATCCCAAGGCAATCGTGACCTACAGCGAAGAGGGCGGCACCGGCAAATCGACGTACCTGCGGTTGCTGCGCTCTTTGCCTAACCCCGACGCCGTGGCCAGCGTCCCGCCCGGCAAATTCGGCGATGAGAAGTACGCTTGGCGCTTGATCGGGCGGGTGCTGAACGCGGCCGATGAATTGCCTGATCGGGCGGTACGCTCCGACGTGTTCAAGCGGATGATCACCGGCGAACCGGTGCCTGCGCGCGATGTCTACCGTTCCGCGACGGATTTTATCCCGGTGGCACTTCATGTGTTCTCGACAAACGTGCTGCCGGCGTTCTCCGGCGGCGTCGACGGCGGCACGGTGCGCCGCTTGTTGCCGCTTGAGTTTACACACGTTGTCCCGGAAGCCGAACGTGATCCGGACTTGCCCGACCGTATCTTGTCCGAGGAAGCCGACTTGTTCCTGCATTTTGCGGTGGAGGGCGCGTGCCGGCTTGTCCGCAAACGCGATTTTACCGTACCCGCATCCTCCCGCGAGTTGCTTACCCGTTGGGTGCTGAGCGCCGACCCGGTACGGGCATGGGCGGCAGTGCGACTCGAAGTGACCGCCGACGAAAATACGATTTCGGTTGCAACGCTATTTGCCGATTTCCGGAATTGGGCGGAAAGGCAAGGACTTAAGGCCGAGTTCTTGCCCAACGTCATCTCATTCGGGAAGCGGGTGCGCTCCGCGGCAGCGGGGCTCGAATATCACCGTTCGGACGGCTCCCTCTACCGAAATGCCCGGCTTCGCGCGAGGTGACAACGATGGCGAGTTGGACTTGGGCAAATGTCGCATCGCGGGCACCGTCCCCCCGAGAGGTTCGGTCTGACTTGTCCACCTGTCCGTCGGCCGCTGAACCCGGACAGGTGGACAGGTTGCTGCCTACCTCACAGGACGCCAAGCGCGCCGGTGATCGTCGAGCAACACGGCCGCATTCCGCGTGAATGGGCCGAAGGCTGTGCACGGCTCGATCCCGATCATCCGCCCGCTGACGTGCCGCATCGGTTCTGGCAACAGTTCGTCGACGATGCGCGCCGCATTCTCGATGGTGGATTTACTGAGAGAGCAGCGGCGCTCGGATGGGAATCACATGACTTATTCGGCTGCGATCGGGACCGTCCGTTCGCCCGCATCGATCAGGCAGGTTTGTGCTGGCTGATCGCTGGCAACCGACTCGTGGATCTCTCGGAAAGCGCCGCGACCATCGAAACCTGGTCAGGCGCGCGACAGAGATACCGGCGCAAGCCGAGCGAACCGGGGCGTGTGCTGGCGTGGGACCTGGCACGATGAGCGACCCTGTAAGCAATCGCCCGACCCATGGTGCAGCGCGCTCGCCTGGCGCGCACCGCATGGCTCTCCCGAATCCAACGGGTCCCGACCGGCGGCGACACCCCCGCGCCGATCGCCGCGGCCTCGCCTGATAGACCAGCCGCTATCAACGCCCAAAAGCGCAGCCGATCCTCACGTCGCGCCATCCCCGGCCGCCCGGGCGACCGCTACTTGTCCCGTAACGCTCGATCCGACCGCCGTCTCCCTGCCATCGCAACATTCCTCCCGGTTGTGTTGCGACGACCAGTTGATTCCGCCTAGTATTGCTCAACCGATTATCAAGCCGAGCTCGGCAAGCTCGGCGTCCTGATCTCGATGTCCGGCAAGGGAAACTACTACGACAACGCGATGGTCGAAACGTTCTTCAAGACCCTCAAATCCGAGCTTGTCTAGCGGACCATCTTCTACACCCGCCGGGAAGCTGATCAAGTTCTACAATCCCGCCCGGCGCCCTGGATTTCGCAAGCCCGGCACAGTTCGAAAAACAGGCCGCCGGTTGACCCAATGCCTCTCTACTAAAAACGCAAGTCCATTGGTACTCAGGGTGAAGGGCGGGTGAAGGCAAAGTGAAGCCTCCGTGAAGAGGTGAAGACAGATATGGCGGAAACTTTCCGCTTGTGCACGCACGCGCGCGCGTACCTGTAAATAGGTGGGGACGGTAGGAACGTAGGAACATATAGTAAATAAGGGTACAGACAGAACAACTTAGGCTGTTCCTACGTGTGTTCCTAGCTTGAATATTCAACCGGAGGTGTGGGAACTGCCAGCGAATGCGAGGCGCTCCCTGGTTGGAGCATGAGCGACGAGAGCTTGAGGCGTGGCAAACGCGCGCGTGGCGGCGGAGCCGCTCCTGATGTTGGCGCCAATCCGGGCCGTCGAAAGTGATGCCGTTCGGGGCGTCAGCGGCTTGCCACGGTCAAAAACCGGCCGCCCGCGCGATATTTAGACTTCCAGCCAGGAGGGGCGTTGCCGGAGCATTCAAGGTTCGCGCACCGGTAAAGATCGATCAGCGCCTCGCGGTCCTGAGGCGCCCATTCGTCAAGCGGCAGGATGCCGGAGCAGTCCCGCCCGCCCGCAGTCCACCCGTATTTTTCAAACAATTGATATCCAATTTCGAGGCGGTACTCGTTCAGCCTGTTGGCGTAATTCGGCACCGCAATGTGCGGATGGAGTTTCGCGTAATCATGAAACGCTCCCGCGAAGGCCCGCTCCAATAGCCGTCTCTCGCGCCTCTCCTCATGCGTCTCCGTATAGGGATTGCCGGCTTCGCGCGGATCAACCAGTGGACATCTGTCGAGCAGTACCTGCATTTCTCTTAGCTCATCTTTCGCCAAGTGCTCATCCTGGCGGAAGGCGTCGTATAATTCCCGGTAGCGGGCGTTCTCGACGCGTGACAGTACCCCGAAATCGGGGACCAACTCCGGCTCGTCCTCGCCGGGCAGACCGAGCTTGTCCACTCGCCGCAGGAACTCGCGCGACCGAATCGCCTTACCCCCACTTGCTGCCGCGGCTCTCTTGACCGCGGGCCTTCCACTGTTCAAGCGCTCGCAGCCGCTGATCGAGCTCGCTCGCTTCGAGCGCCCGAACAAAAGCCTCAATAAGCTTCGCCAACTCGCCCGCCTCGCCCGCCGTAATCTCGGCAGAGGCGACTGCACTGGCGATCGCGGCCATTGCCCCAGCGGCGTCACCCGCACTCTGTAAGGCCGGCAGCTTGAAATTGACCGGCCGCTCGCGCCGTGGCGGCAAAATACGGTCGAGACACAGCCGCATCGCCGTGCTGTCGCCGGCTAGCGCCATCTCGACGACCTTTCGGGTCAGCGCCTCGGCCTCGCCGTCGAGCAGTGCTTCAGCTGCAAGCGTGGTGCGGTGGCGTGCACCCCTGGGCTTGCCAGCGGGGTTGCCAGAGCGACCCTTTGAAAATCGCCCGCCCTGTATTTCACCTGTATTTACAGGCATCGCTCTCACCCCACACTCAAGCGGTCCATTGCCCATGGTCGCCGAAATCGGCAATCGGGCTATATGTGCGAAGCAGAAACTTGATTACCAGTCTGCGGGGAGCGCTCTCGCTTGTGCGCAACTCCAGACGCGACAGTTTCTTGTACCGCATCGTACCAACTGGGTTCACCGCTGACCTTTGGACCTCGTCCTGTGGCGCTGTGCACAAATTAGACCGCGGATAATGGTCTAGACCGTCTCGGCTTTCTGTTGCCCACCTCAGAAGCCAGCGCAAGCGCGGCGGCGTCGATGCGCCATTTTTTTCACCAGGGTTCCAGAGCGCCGGTTCAACCGTCAGGCCATCTCGCTTTCACCACTCGCAGATTTCAGCAGCCACCAGCGCCAGACGGGTGCTCGGCAGCCGATCTCCTCTACGCCATTGTGGGCTGGTCGCCCATCGTGGCGTTATAGGCGGCCCCGGACCGCAGCACCGACCAGGCGATCCGCGCCAGCTTGCTGGCTAGCGCGACGACTACGGTGTTTCGGTGCGCCCGCGCGCTTAGGCCGCGGAGCCAGTTGCCGAGCGAGCCCTCGGTCGTGCTGAGCGCCGGCAGCGCCGCCCGAGCCCAATAGGGAATGGAGGATACTGAGCGCACGGTCTCTATAAGTCGCGCGCTCAGTTATCCATATGCACCCAAGGCAAGTGCTCCTCAGGAAATACATGTCGTGTTGGCTTCAGTTCGGCCGCGCGCTCAAATGCGCCGACATAAAAATGCGTTTTGGTCGGTAACCGTGCGCTTTCGCAGGTCAAGGTTGACCCGCAGCGAGCGCAAAATCCGCGCCGCGTTCTTCCCGGCGTAGAGTTGAATTTGGTTATCTCACCGTTGGTTATCGTATAAGCCGCATGCTCAAAGGCTACAAATACCGACGCGGGCGCGCCACTATGCTTGCGGCAACTTTGACAGTGGCACCAATAAACTCCCTTCGGTTGACCGGTCGCCACAAAACGGACTGCGCCGCATAGGCAGCCACCTTCGAATTGGTCGGTTGCACCACTCATAATCTGACCCTCCCGTTTTTGGCTTTAGCTTCAGAGCGATTTGGAGTGGTGCAGAATCTTTCGATTTTTTGCAATGCGTGAGGGAGCATCACCGGATGGCCGGTAGGGCAGGCGGCTTCCCGCCTCTCCATTGGGCTCGCGGCTAGGTCGACAACAGATTGATTACCCGCATGACGGAGATTCCGGGGCCGATGTTCTCGGTCTCTTCCAAGAGACCTTTGTTGCAGCTCCACACGTCGCCTTTCTTGGCGACGAACTCCCCCCGGGAGTTTGCTTGACCCGAAGCTCACCCTCCGGGCAATGGCAGACCATGTCCGAAGGCTGCCCAAATCTACAAGAAGACGGGCGACCTCCGAGCCGTCCAACTGCTCCTCGGGCACACGAAGCTCGAAAGCACGGTGCGGTACCTCGGCATCGAGGTCGATGATGCGCTCAGCATCTCCGAGCAGATCGAGCTGTGAACTGAGTAACGAGGGCGCGGCTCCGCGACAAGCGGCGCCGCGACGCTCCGGGGCGTGGAATCTGCGCACCTCCACCAGCCGGCTTTGCTCCAATGAAAATCCGAACCGGGCTGGACAGCTAAGGCAGCCATGTGATCCTTGCCCAGAACATATAGGGAACCAACCGATGGCTGCGAGTTCCAAACTGACGATTACCGACGCTGAGCGCCGCTTCCCATGCCGGATAAAGCTCGGCATTCCCATCACCGGGCTCGGTGCGCGCCTGACCGAAATGCACGCGTGGCTCGACGAGAACTGCGGCGCTGATGGCTGGATCATGGCACCGGCTGGCTTACGCGGCGGCGTCAACGATGCAGTCGCGCTCTATTTCCTCGACGCCACCTTGGCTGCGGCTTTCGTCTCCCGCTGGTGCGCCGGATCAAAGGTCGAGATCAGCGACGGGGCATTCCCGGAGTGGCTAACTGAAGAACCTCGCAACGCCGCTCAAATACGCCGGGCGGATCGCTTTCTAATGGTAGCACGACGCAAGGCTCTTTCACTTCGGTGTATCTCAATAATCGCGTTCCTGACGTTCTTCGTCGTAGGGCCGATTCTCACCTATTGGCGAGGTTTGGTTTTTGCGCTTATACAGATCGCGCCAGTCTATTTTAGCACTTTGCTGATGCTCTTATTGTCTTCGTTTTTTGATCGTCGGTTTTGGGGCCGCCGACGCGCAGAGATTGTCTATGCGGTCATCGAGGCCGCAATATGTCCGGCATATTTGGCTAACATCACCCATAGGTTCTCCTGGAAGTGCATACGGCTCGACGTTGATGGAGCCTCATATGGGTTGATGAGATGCAGCCCACATTTTCTAGACGAATTTCGAGCTGGAATAAGTTTTGCGTTGGAGGAATTGGACCGAACGTCGGCAGATGACCCAATAGAACAGGCGCGCATTCACGCTTACAACAAGAGGGTATTGGGGTGACCCTCACGGCAGGCAATTTCACTATTGTCGCTGTGTGTGGGATCGTTGGGTTTGGAGTGGTGTGGTTTATTTTGCTATTGCGCACTCGTTATTTTGGACAGAACGATGGGAAAATAACAAATGAAGACGACGAGGCCGGGCGGTCGCGTCAGCCGTCTGAGTGGTTTCAGGTATTGGAAGTCTCACAGGGTGCAGCGATTGATGAAATCAGGGCCGCTTACCGAAAAAAGATGATGCAGTACCATCCTGATCGGGTTGAAGCTCTCGGTCCTGAATTCAAGCTGCTTGCGGAAATTCGATCCAGAGAGATAAATCGAGCCTATGAGGCTGCATGTCGATTACGGGAGTGATGATCTAGACACAGGTGCTCTCGATACAGCTCATCGGTTAACTGCCTTCTTTCCCGGTGGCCGCGCCCTCGCTGCATCGTAGCCGCTCGGTGAGGGCGCGCCGGGTCAGGCGGCGGCGCGCTGAAGGTCGGCGGGGTCCAGGGCAGGAGATCGGCGATTTTCCGGGCCGGGTAACCGGCGATGCGGTCCAGCACGTCGGCGGGGTAGTGCTGCGGGTTGCGGCGGTTGGCGGCGAAGAATTCCAGGAAGCGCATCCCGGCGCGCCCGCCGGCGGCGGCAACAAGCGCTGGCAACGGAGGCCTTTTAATTGCTGACAGCGCGTTCATGCGTGGCCTTTCTTCGCAATGAGAGCTTGTGCTTCAGAGCGAAAATTTCGGAATCGCGTTATCCCGTCAACGATCACTCTCACTGACCCCAGAAGAGTTAAAATATTCAAGACCGGATCAAGTTCGGGCTTCACGGCGAGTGCTCCTAAGCCAAGGCCAATGCCAATTTCGACAGGCGGATAAATCCACCATTTAGGCCGAATTTCGCGGAGATAGTATGCCAGTCGTCCAAGGGTAATGGCGATTACCATTGCGCCTACATAAGCCCAAATAGATTGGGTTTTATATTGCGCCTTAGAAATCTCAATGACCCAACCGAGTACGCCATAAAGGAACGAGCCAGCGAGTCCCATAAGTCCCAGGCTGACAGGTATGAGCAACCAATCCCCCCCATCGGCCTCATCGGATACCGCCCGAGGGCGCCCGGTGACACTCCGAACGGCCGGAATCGGGCGCAAACCCGATGTCAGCGGCAGCCGGTACGAACCGCCGGGTCGGGTGGTTTCCTGACCTTGACCCCCATGGTCGGCGGGCCCGCTACGGAGCAGCCGCGGCCGCGGCTTGTGGCCCTGCGCTAGATGAGATCACGAGAATGGGTCATGCTCTCCCCTAGACCCCTAAGGGCGATTGGAACAGCGAAGGCGGTCATGCGTGAATTGTACGCTTATGTGTGGCGGTCATCGGCATCGCGACAGATTGTCCTGATCATTTTGGCGGTCATCGCTGCCCTGCTCGCGATGGCACCGCTTGAACTGCAGCGCCATATCATCAACACCCTCGCCGGGCATGAGAAAGCTGAGAGACTGCTCTGGCTTTGCGGGGCTTACCTGATCGCGGCACTGAGCATCAGCGGCCTCAAATATATTTTGAATATCAAAAGCTCTGGCCTTGGAGAATCGATGATTCTTTCCCTGCGCCAGGGCATCTACAGCAGCAGTTCGCCTCTCAGGTCGGATGGAACGTTCGACGAAACGACAAAAGACAAGGCAGGGACGTTCGTTGCGATGATCGCCTCCGAGGCGGAAGCGGTAGGAAAGTTTGTCGGGGATTGCATTTCAACGCCAACCGTGCAAGCGGGAACGCTGCTCAGTGTGTTGGGTTACATGCTCTACACCGAGCCCCTTCTCGGGCTGGTCGTTTTGCTTATCGCCGTTCCGCAGATGTTTATCGTTCCAATAATCCAGCGCCGAATAAACAGATTGGTCAGAGAGCGTGTCGTCACAGTGCGTCGAGCCGGCGATCTGCTCGTAGACAACATGCAGGGTGGTGGCGAAACATCCGCCAGTTCTATAGGAAGCGAGATCGGCAAAGCATTCGAAACGATCTTTGGAGTACGTCTGCGCGTGTTCAAGCTCAAGTTCGGGCTGAAGGGGCTCGTCAGCGGACTGCAATCGGTCGGCGTCTTTCTGTTGCTGTTTGTCGGCGGGCTCATGGTTCTCAAAGGGAAGACCGAAATCGGCATTGTGGTGGCCTTCATCAGCGGGCTTGATCGCGTCCTCGATCCTTGGCGCGAGCTGATTGCATTCGTGCGATCAACCTCCGCCGCAAAGGTTCAATTCGACCTGCTTGAGGGCACCTTGGGTGTGAAACTGGGACAAGGGCCGCACGAGGTACCGCCCACCGTCCTAGCACTGCCCATCGGTTCCTAGTTTCGGCCGATGGCATCGGTGCGCCATTGGCTCCATGCCGGCTGGACGGCCCAGTGCGGGAACGGCAATCCATGGCCGCTTTGGGTCGACTCCGGCGGTGGCACCGCAGTCCCGCGAACGGCCGCGATGCGGGGCAAACCCGGCGTTCATAGCGGTCGGGGCGAGCTGCCGCGTCGGCTGGATACATGCCCTTGGCACCCGGGGGTTCCACCGTCCGTTAGACGCTGTTGACGCAAGAGGCGGCGGGGGTCTGTTGGGCGAGAGGGAGCGTACCAAGACCAACTACGGTGGCGAGCGCCACATGTTTCATTTCAAAGACACCGTGCGTCAGGTGAAGTCACCAGTACCTGTAATAGACACCGGATTGAACCATCGCACAATCTTCCAATGTATAAGGCGCCGCAGTTCGTACCCAGATCTCAAGGCACAGCGAATAATGCTGTATAGAGAACTTAGACTCTGCCGAGCAGGTCGTGGCAAGCCTGTTACAACGTTCCCTGGGGCTTTATGTGGACGCGGGTCAAAAATGGGACTTGGCTTGACCGGCGCGCTGATCCTCGACACAAAGGGCGCGCCAACAACCACCTACACCCATCATCGCCAGCGGTGCACTTACGGAAGGCTGGGGCAGATTGGCCGGAGTCCGCGCCATTATCGCGGCAGTCATTTTGGCGGCGCTACTCGCTCAGGTCCCGCAGGTTTTGGCTCAGACGCTGCCGGCGCCCGGGGCGCGGGAGCTGGTCGTCGGCACCAAGGTGGCACCACCCTTTGCGATGAAGGCGGAGGACGGCACCTGGCGCGGCATCAGCATCGATCTTTGGCGGCGCATCGCCAGCCAGACCCACCTGCGCTACCGGTTTCAGGAGACCACCCTAAATGGTCTGACCGAAGGCGTCGCCGAGGGCTCCCTGGATGCGGCGGTGGCCGCGCTGACTGTTACCGCCCCGCGGCACCGTGTCGTCGATTTCACTCAGCCCTTCTACAGCACCGGCCTCGGCATTGCGGTGGCCGCGGGGGCGGGCATCACCTGGTGGCCGGTCGTCGCCAACGTGTTCTCCCTCGGTTTTCTCCGCGCTGTCGGAGTCCTATTCGCCGTCTCGCTTGCTGTCGGCGTCGTGCTGTGGCTCCTCGAGCGTCGGCACAACGACAGCTGATCAAAAAGACCTGGACGGTGCCGGGTCCGTTCCGCTGGGAGGGCAAGCACTATCACCTGCGCGTGGTCAACCCGTGGCAATTGCCATTGCAAAAGCCCCACCCGCCGATCTGGGCGGCCGGCATCTTAAGTCCGGAGACGATCCGCTGGGCGGCAAAGCAGCGCATCACTTATCTTGTTCTCGGCAGCGCACTCGACGCCACGGCGGCTTGCCGCGACATCTACCATGAGGTCGCCCGGCAGGACGGCTGGACGCCCACGCCGCAGCATCTCGGCTATCTGATCCACACCTGCGTGCTGGATACCGACGAAGAAGCCTATGAGATGGGCCGTCATCATTACGGCGGCGCGTCGGTCATCGGCCGCCGCGGCGGCGTGGCGGCATCGGCCTTGACCTCGGGAACCGGCTCTGCCGGTGTAACCAGCGGCGGACCGCATCCGGAATGGATGGCGCCGCCGGGCTACATGTCGAAGCAAGCAAAAACCAGCAACATGGCGCGGGAACGCGGGGCTTCCGAAGGGAGCTACGACGATGCCATCCGTGCGGGGCTGATTGTCACCGGCAGCCCGAAGACGATTATCCAGAAGTTCAAGCACATCATCGACCGTACCGATCCCGGCTACCTGACCTTCTGGGCGCGCGAGGGGAAAAAGCCGCACGACGCCACGATGCGGGGCATCGAGCTCCTGGGCAAGGAAGTCATTCCCGCGCTGCGCGAGCATCAGTCGGCGCTGGTTACCGGGAAAGAGGTAACGCCATGGCCGCAATGAACGCCGCTGCGCCGCAGCTCATCGATGTGGCTGGGATCACGGCCGAACTAAGGCGGGACGGCAGGGGCGCGCCGCTGCTCGTCATCCACGGCGAATTCGGCGTGCCGGGCTGGCTGGACGGCTTTGCGCGCCTGGCCGAACATTATGACGTGATCGTCCCGTCTCTCCCCGGCTACGGGCAATCGACCCGGCCGGATTGGATCATGGGGGTGCACGATCTCGCCGCCTGGGTGACGTGGTTCGCCCGGGATCTCGATATCCGCACGCCAGTGAAGGTGATCGGCTGCTCGCTTGGCGGCTGGATCGCCGCCGAGATCGCCGTCGTCGCGCCGCAGTTTGTCGAGAAGTTGGTGCTGGTGGGCGCAATGGGCATCAAGCCCGAAACCGGCGAGATCTTCGACTATTTCCTCGACTCCGGCATGACGGGGCTGCGGCGTGCCTTCTACCGGCCGGATGAATCTGCCGAGTTCATGCGCTACTGGGGCAAGGAATGGACGCCGGAGGAGTTCGATCTCGTCGAGCAGCACCGCGAGATGACCTGCCGGATTGCGTGGAAGCCCTATATGCACAGCCTCACTTTGCGCCACCTGCTGCAAGGCGTGGGCACGCCGACATTGCTTGTCTGGGGTGGCGACGACGCGATCACGCCCCTTAGCACCGGCGAGATTTACGAGCGCGCCATCCCGCGCGCGCGTCTCGTCACGATCCCGAATTGCGGCCATATGCCTGAGATGGAGAAGCCCGCGGAGTTCGCCGAACTCGTCCGGAGTTTCCTCGGCGAGTGAGCCCGATGTGGCCCCAGCCGGGGCACGCCGTCGGAACAGGCATATCGCGCCGCAACTCAGCGAATGACCTTATCACCGAGCCCTGATTGAAACGAATGCGCCCATTGCTGATTCTCAACCGCCAGTCGATCAGCTGCCATCGGGCCGGGTTAGGTACTGGCTGACGTCATAGAGTCGGGTGCCGTGCCGGTTGTGCGCTTGACCGAGGTGTTCCGCCAGGCGGCCGAGAGCCGCATCATCACCAACGCGCACCGCATCAACCAGGGGCAGATGCCCGATCTCGCCGCTGCTGAGGCAGACGATTTCTTCTTCGTCGATGCGGTAGAGCCGGAAGACGGCGTCCGCAAGCTCCTGGCAATTGTGCGGGACCGGATCCCCAAGCGCTTCGGGCTCGACCCGATACGCGACATCCAGGTGCTTTGCCCGATAAACCGTGGCGGTCTCGGTGCCCGCTCGCTCAATATCGAGCTGCAGAAGGCGCTGAACCCGCCCGGCGAGATCCGCATCGAGCGCTTCGGCTGGACCTTTTGTCCCGGCGACAAGGTCATGCAGATGGAAAACGACTACGACAAGGACGTCTACAACGGCGATCTGGGCGTGGTGTCGCGCATCGACATGGAGGAAGGCGAGCTCGCGGTCGACTTCGATGGCCGCAAAATCACCTACGGCTTTGGCGAGCTCGACGAGCTGGTGCTGGCCTATGCGACGACGATCCACAAGAGCCAGGGCTCGGAATACCCGGCGGTGGTAATTCCGTTGACGACCCAGCATTACCCGATGCTGCAACGGAACCTGGTCTACACCGGGGTGACCCGCGGCAAGCGCCTGGTAGTCCTCGTCGGGCAGCGAAAGGCGCTGGCGATCGCCGTCAAGGGAGCGCGGACAAGGCGACGGTGGTCAAAGCTGCGGGAGTGGCTCGGGCGACAGGCACCGGTCCCTCTCGAACGGCAGATCAAGGAATCCGACCGATGACGAATGGTTATCGATGGGCTTTCAAAGCGAGGTTTCGTGCGCGTGCCTACGGTTGGCGCGGATCTGCTCTTGCCGGAAAACGGCTCAAGGAGGCGGTCCGCGAGATCAATTCCGTCGCCAAGTCGGATCGCGTTGTGGCAGCCGAAGGCTGTGTTTCGCTGATGGAACGGCTATGGCCTGCGCTGGAGGGGATCGACACTTCTTCCGGCGCCCTCGGTGGCGCTGTCTATCGCACACTCGACGAGCTGATACCGATACTGATCTCGGCCCCGGCAGATGTGATGACGCGGAGCGCATGGCTTGAGCGTCTGTTCCAGGCAGTCACGGTCGATGGCGTGCAATACCTCGCGCCGGTAGAGGACCGATGGGGCAAGATCGCCGTCTACCCCGAGCTCATGAATGAATACGCAGAGCGGCTTTGCGCATTGATCCGGCGCGTCTGGGTCGACGAGCGACCCGGCGGTCACGTCATCGGCACGGCGATCTGCCTGTCCTGTTTGCTGGAGGCTGGGCGGTACGACGACCTGATCGAGCTGCTGGCGTGCGCTCGGATGAGGTGGTGGCACTGGCATCGCTTTGGTGCCGAGGCGCTCGCAAGGCAGAGAGCGTGGGATGCCGCGGTCGCCTATGCCGATGGCTGTCGCACGCCGCAAGGTTACGACCAGACCGCGATCGATAGGTTCTGCGAGAATGTGTTGATCAAGAGTGAGCGGGCGAACGAGGCCTACCGCCGCTATGGGCTAACAGCAGCGACCGGTCCGACCTACCTTGCAGTCTACCGTGCAACGGTCAAGCGCTACCCTGAACGGGACCGCCGGCAAGTCTTGCTGGATCTTATCGAGACGCGGGGCGAGCGCGGCAAGTGGTTTGCTGCGGCAAAAGATGCCGGGTTCCTCGACGTCGCCCTCGGCTGCGCGCGGGACTCCACGGCCGAGCCTGGCACCCTCGTACGCGCCGCGCGGGACTTCGCTGCCAAGGAGCCTAAATTCGCGGCGGAAATCGGGCTGCTCGCACTGGAACGCCTGCTCACCGGCGGCGGCTATGATCCTGAAGTCTCGCTGGTCCAGGGGGCCTTCCTTCATCTGATGGGCGCCGCATCGCGAATCGGGGCGCTGGATTGGGCCAGGCAACAGGCGCAGTGGCTAGTTGACGGCGCCTGTGATCCTAACCGCGGACACATGCGCGGCGTCCTGGCCGAATCCTTGGCGCGTTGGGACAAGGAACCGGTTGGGGATTGGTCTCGAAGCGGAAGTGAACCGCAGCCTCATGAGCCGCCCGGAGAAGAGCCACTCTGGGAGCCTTAAATATTTCTTCGCACTGAGCGAGGACGAGCTTGCCGCCGCCCGGACTGACCCTCAGCCATGCCGTTTAAGGGCTAGGATTTCGACCAGTTGGCGGTCGCGCTCTGCCGCCAACTCGTCGATCGAACGGCCCGCGGCCTCCGTCGCAACCCCGGCGGCAATCGCGCCGCGGACCTCGGCGGTGAGATGGGGCTGACCGAGGGACTCCCACCACGCTTCCATGGGACCGGCGAACTGGTCGAGGAAATGCCCGATCCCGCCGCTGCCGCCGCCCCCACTGTTAGTTTTTTCGCAGATGGGTGATTTTGGCATCAAAGCTGAGGATGACGTTCCTATATAACAGGCGCGTGCCAAATTCGGCTTCCTTATAGGGAAATATAATCCCGCTGAAGGTGACCCTATCGCCTCTTTGCAACTGGGCGAGAACTGGCTTAAAGGACTCTAACTTGCTTTCTGTAGAGCGTAAGGGAACTTGTCGACCAAATGTCCCCGATCCCCCGATTAACGGGAATTGAATCAATACCGCTGCGGGGGATTCCGTACACTTCAGGAGTACCACGACATTGACCCCGGCGGGGCCGCGTGCTGGGTTTTCATTAGGTGATATGTCCGTGACTGCGCCTCTATAGTCGGTAAAGTGATAGCCATTCCCCATGAATCTTACGAGTCTTGTCATGAATGGCGGTGCATCAGTGCTGATTTTGTGATGGAGAGCTTTTCGTCTTGCCTCGCTTGTCGTCCTCTCCATCGCGGTTATTTCTGGGATGATGGCATGACGAGCCGACGTGATTAAGTGGCATAATTCCTGTTGTGTACGCGTATGGGCAGAGGCGGAGATGGCGAAGGCAAGCCCCACTGCAAAAGTCCCGGCGACCGTCGCAAGCCGCATTGAACCGACATTCACCTGCTGACCCACTTTTTGAGCGCGAGTTTGTCGATCATGACTGGAGCCTCGACCTCTCGATCACCTTTCCCGGCTCGAGCTCATGCGGCGCTGGGCTGATGCGGAGTGCGTGGTCGGGCTTACCGGCCGCGCTCTGGGCGTGAGCCGGGACGATGGCTTTTGCGGCCAGCGCCATCCCCGCCGCTTCTGCTCCGATCAGAATCTCTTGACGTCCCAGCGCCACAGGCAGGACGCGGAAGTCGCGAAGGATACGCGCGCTTCTCATCACAAACCCTCCCGTCGTTGGCCGCCTGCGTGTCCGAACGGGGCCAACGCCTGGCCGTGGCGGAGAGGCCGAGTTGCGATCAGGCTTCGCGGAGAACCCGGGTGATCTCGTCAACGGAAACCCCGTTAGGCCTCGGCGACCTGGCTAACCGTCATGCCGTATTTGACCAAGGTGCGGATGCGGGCAAATTGCGACCGCGGAATCTGGCGCGGCGTCTGTGGATTGTGGCTGACAGGAGTTTCGAGCTGCTCGTGGCGAATTGGCGCTGCCGGCGAGACTATTCGCAGCACACGCGGTTTGCGCGCCGATTGGTTTCTCGGAGCCGAGTCCGGAACTGATGGCTTCGCTGACTGGTGGGTTTGCTGTGAACAATGCTTCGGCGGCTTGGCGCGCTCTGGTGATCCGCTCGAGATCATCGCCGCGCGGGTGCGGTTGTTGCTGTCGGCTAAGCAAGATTTGCTCCGAACGGTTGATTTATTCGCGATTATCGAAAGGACGCTTCGGCAAGTTTGGCAAACTGGACTTGGGAAGCCGGGGCGCTATCCGCAAGCTTGCCCCCATGCGTCAACCCCGCGCCGCCGCTTTCGGCGGAGAACACACGGGGCGGCGCTCCGCCGGAGATTAATCGTCACTGGTCGCATGCCTTCTGAATTTTTCGGTCGAACTCGGTGATATCGGTGTACTCCCAGCGGACAAGATAGTCGTGCACCGCTTTGGCAAAGGGTGCGATGTCGTCGCCGGTATTCCTGAGCTTCATTTCTCTCGCCGTCCCGGTCATTAGCTCGACCGGGTAGGCAAAATCCGCGCACAGTTCTTGAGGTTCAATCGCGCCACTGGTCAAAAATTAATTGAAGCGTGACAGTGACGTTAGATAATGCTCGAAAAATATCCGAATCCGAAACTCGGCGTCGGAGAACTCTTTTTCCTGACCTACTGCTTTCACCAGCATCGGTAATGTCACGTCAACATAACGGTCTTTGGCGCTAGCATTTTCAGGATACAATTCGACGGGTCCTATGCCGGCGCCTATGTCTTCGGCCGCACAACCCAGCGCACTCGCATCGTCGACGGACGCGCCCGCAAGACCACTGGCCATACGAAGCCGATGGCCGGATGGAATGTCCTGCTGCGTGATCACCACCCCGGATACATCAGCTGGGAGCGGTACGAGGCAAACCAGAAGCTGATCTCCGAGAATGCCCATATGCTGCCCCGCACTGATCGTAAGTCGGCGCGTGGGGGACGGGCGTTGCTGACGGGCTTGGTGCGCTGCGGCCGTTGCGGCCGGACCATGCGGGTGTTGTACGGGGCAAATTCAGGCCATGCCCACCGCTACCAGTGCCGGGGTGACGGTAGTCACGTCGTGGCGTTGCTTTGCATTGGCGTGGGAGGTGTCGGCATCGATCGCGCCGTGGCGGCGCAGATCGTCGAAGCCGTCTCTGAACACGCCATCGAAGCCGCGATCCAGGCCGCCGACCAATCGGTGAAGACGGATTACGAGGTCCGGCAAGCGCTGTGCCAGGAACTCGAGGAAGCCCGCTACGACGCCTCCCTCGCCGCAGGCCGCTACGAGGTTGTCGATCCGACCAAGCGGCTCGTCGCGCGCGAACTCGAGACGAGGTGGCACGCGGCGCTAGAATGCGTCGCCGGTCTCGAGGACCGCATCGCCCGGCACGATGACACTGTCGCGCGGCGCCCGAAGGTCGATCGCGCAGCGCTGATGGCGCTCGCCCACGACCTGCCTTTCACCTGGAACGCGCCAGGCACGGACGCCCGAACAAAGCAGCGCATTGCCCACATCCTAATCCGGGAAGTTGTACTCGACCGCGATGACTCGGCTAACCAAGCGATCGTGACGATCCACTGGAACGGCGGTCGTCATACCGAGCTGCGCGTCTCGCGCACCGGCGCTGGGCGCTACCCAGCGGATCGCCACCCCGGCCCGGTGGAGGTCATCCGCAAGCTCGGTGGTCAATGACCGGATCGCGAGGTGGCGGTGACAATGAACCGGATGCGATGCAAACCCGCCGACGGGCAGGCCTGCACGATTGTCCGCTTGGGCGAGCTTCGAGAGCGGCTCGGGATCGCACCCTTCGACCCGACGCTACCGCGGGCTGAAACGATCAGCGCCGAGGAGGCCGCGACGCGGCTGGGCATCTGCGTCCGCTCGGTCCACAAGCTCATCCGCAGGGGCGTACTTCCCGCCACCCAGCTCATGCATTCAGCACCGTGGCAGATCCCCGTTGCGACGCTTGAAACCGAGGCCGTCAAGATAGGCATCCGCCAAGTCATCCATCGCCGGCGAAGATTTTATCGCCGCTTGCAACAGGATAAGACGCTTAAGCTTCCCGGATTCTGAACAGAAGGATGCACTATGTCACGTGGCTCGGATTGTGGCTCAAGGTCAAATGGCTCAACCGCGAGGAATTTGTCGTGATCGGGTGGACCGATCCGGAAGGAAGGCGGCCTTATCTCGGCGCGCTGCTGCTCGGCTACCACGATCCCGGCGGAAGCCTCACCTATGCCGGCCGCGTCGGCACCGGCATCAACGACGCCGAATTGGAACGGCTGTGGCGCAAGCTGCAACCGCTCTCGGTTTCGCAGATGCCGTGCCGCCGCCGCGCTCCACCCGCTTCGGATCGCCGCTGGTCCTCAGCCTCGTGGTAGGCAGCGTCCTTCGATCGGCAACCTATTCCGAAGGTATTCTGTCCGGAATAGGGGCCCCACAACCGAGCGGCTCATCACGGAAGGCCGATTGCCAGTTCCGCGTAACGGTGAGCTGGGCGCAGCTTAGGAACTGAACTCCATCCAGAAAAGCCCCGGTTAGATTGGCGCCATCGAGTACAGCTTTGAAGAAGTTCGCGCCCTCGAGATGGGCATCTGACAGATCCGCGTCGCAGAATTTGGTCCCCCTGAGGTCGGCACCCCGAAGATTGGCCCGTGAAAGATCGAACCCGCTCAAATCGAGCCCTCGCAGACCGGCCCGAGACAACTCCGGCGTCTCGTCATGTTTCGCCCGCCACTCATTCCACACTGCCGCGCCGCTGCCGAGCACGGAGATATGTTCATCCTTTGGCATCTTCGACCCCTGTCAAGCCTGCGGGGAGTTTTGTTCCGCTATTGCAGTGGGCCCGATCGAGCTGGGCCTGAGTCAGCCCTTCCACGTCTTCCAGGTTGGCATCGGACAGGTCCGCCCCGTCAAACGTTGCCAGGCGCAGATACGCACCACGCAAATCGGCGCCGCGCAACGAGGTCCCGACCAGGAATGCGCCTCCCAGCCGTGCATTGCGGAGGTCTGCCTCGTCCAGCCGCGCAGCGCGAAATCCAGCCCCGCGCAGGTTCGCCTCACGGAGGTCTGCCCCGGTGAGCACGGCAGCATCGAGCTGAGCGCCGCTCATGTCAGCCCCACATATGGAGGCGTCCCGTAGTATCGCGTTGGCCATCAATGCGAACTCCATCTCGGCCTTTGCGAGGCAGGCGTCCTCGAGGCTGGCCGAAATGAGGTTCGCCCCACTTAGCCGCGCCCGGGATAGGTCCGCGCGGTCAAGGCGCGTCTCCTCTAAGATCGCCCCAATCAGATTCGCGCTTTGTAGATGGGCTCCGGTGAAATCAGCCCGTCGGAGCACCGCGCGGTCCATTTTGATCCCACGCAGATTGAGCCCTGAGAAATCAAGTCCAGTGAGATCGGCTGATGCGAAGTTCGCTCGATGGCCTTGGCGCCACTCGGACTCCAAGTAAAGCCGGTGCTGTGTGAGCGACCGGGCGATCTCGTCCGGCGAAAGCGCGCGAACGGGTGGCCGAGCCGAAAAGTTCGGCATTGCGGCAAAGGGTGATCGCGGCCTGTCGGGCTCTACCATGGTGCGATCCTACTCCCACACACAGAGGACGACACCAGGTCGCCTCGGCGGCATTTGCCCTACGGCCCTGGGCGGGCCGGTACCGTTTCGCGGAGGCGACAAGATTTCCTGCGGCGGTCCCCCCGCTGATACACTGGTCGCCGCCAGGGCCGGGAAATCCGGCCATGCCGGGACAAGGACCATGGGGCTGCGATTTGCCAACCCCTGGGGGGTGGTCGTCGTCATGACCGGGGCCAGCGTCCAGTCCGGCAGCATCGCGCCGCGATCTGCGCCGTCAGCCGATCGCGCCGCGCATCGGCGACTTCAAGCGCCCGAACCTAAACCTCGAGCACAATGTGCTGGACCGCTTGTTCGAACGTGGGATCCGCCAACCAGCGACGATGCAGCTTGGTCCAGGCGGCCGGCCAAAGTAGCATTCCTGGCGCATCAAAATCCGGAGAGCTGCTGGCGAGCCCGGCGCAGGCTATACATCGCGTCGAGCCGGGCGCGAACCAGATCGCGCATCACCTCATGTCCGACATTCGGAACCCACACCGCGGTCAGCTCGCCGACTCGGTGCAGCTTGGCCAGGCTGGCGCCATCGCGCCGATCGGTCTTGACCCGATCCCTCGTCTTCACCGGATCAGCAAGGGCGCGACGACGATGCAGTCGTGCCCGCAACCGCAAGCGGTACAACCCATACCGCAAGGACCGACCTTCTCTCATTTCGGCATACGGGCAAGTGGCGATGAGCGGCTATTGAGGCGGTCGACCTTTGGCTTAATCCTGAGTTTCGATCGGGGTCCTGCTCTATGTCTGACCAATTGGTCACGGTGATTGGCGGAACGGGTTTTCTCGGCCGCCGCGTCGCCTGCCATTTACGCGATGCTAATTTCGCCGTTCGGATTGCCTCTCGGCATCCACCTGGTAGCGGCGGCAATCCTCTCGGGATCGAGGCAGTTCCTGCCGACGTCGATGACGATGCTTCGGTCGAGACCGCCGTCAGCGGCGCCTGGGCGGTCGTGAACGCTGTCAGCCTCTACGTCGAGCGCGGCACGCACACGTTCCGGTCGGTCCACGTCGATGCGGCCGAGCGCGTCGCGGCGATGGCGCACCGGGCGGGCTCGGAAAGGATCGCGCACGTTTCGGGGATCGGTGCCGACGCCCGCTCGGCCTCTCCTTACATTCGCAGCCGCGGTGAGGGCGAGGCGGCCGTGCGGCGTGCATTTCCCTTGGCCACGCTGATCCGTCCGGGGGTCATGTTCGGGCCGGGCGACGCATTCGTGACGCCGCTGTCTACCATGTTGCGGCGTGCCCCGGTTTTCCCGCTGTTCGGGCGCGGAGAAACCCGACTGCAGCCGGCGTACGTGGAAGATGTTGCCGAGGCGATCGTGCGCGCCTTGAAAGCGCCGGAGGCGGGCCTTGATTATGAACTCGCAGGGCCCCGTGTTTACACTTACGCAGAGCTGTTAACGACGATCGCCAACGAGGTCGGCAGGAAGCCCGTCCTGGTTCCAGTTCCATTCACCCTCTGGCACGCGCTCGGCTTTGCAGCTGAACTTTTGCCGACCCCACCCATCACGCGAAATCAGATCGATCTGATACAAATCGACAATGTCGCGGCGCCCGACGCTCCAGGGTTCGCGGCGCTTGGAATTTCACCGCGGCCACTTGAGGATATACTTCCGCAAATGTCGCGAAAAGCGTGAGCGCTGGTTGGGAACAGTCGACGTCAGTTAGTTTCGGCGGACGACCTCCGGTACGGTCAGCCCGCCGCGTGGCAGCGAGGCCCGCTTGGGTGCGTTCCCCGGATCCTGGTCGGCGGTGGGTCGATCTGGTCTTAGGTTACCCCAAGGATGAGGTGGGCAAGATCCTCGGGCCGTTGAGCCTCGCGGTCATCGCCGGCACCAGCAATGTGCTAAAGCCGGCGGCAACCGGAGCGTGTCTTTCCGACGTTCATGTTCCTCGCATTTTGCGAGTTGGCGATCGAGCTGGTCTTCACCTTTCTCGGACACGAGACGCACGGCCAGGAGGCCGCAAGACGCCGACGCCACGCAGCCACGGCTCACGGGTCACCGCACCGGGCGCCATAGTCCAATAGCTCGACGCTCGATGCTCAGCTTCGTCTGCGCTTCCTGCTGCCTGGAAGTTCTGAAGAAGCGCCCGGTCGTATGGAAGGCCACCCCGACCGACCAGAGCTGCGTCGTAGCCGCGGATCGTCCGAAGCGGATCGGGGAGCGAATTATCCAGCACGTTCTTTCCGCGAGCGGCCGTATCTTCTGGATTGGATAGCGGCAGAGCCTGTGATTTCTTTCCTTAGTCGAAAGGTTAGAGTGAGCGCCAAGCGGGTGCACATTTGGCAATGTGAATTGAACTCGATGGCAGAAAACCTAATGTGACCCGCAATCCCGGGCTATTGTCTGCGAGGTCGACACTCACTTGATGCAATCTGGCGATCGCCTTGACGAGGCTGAGACCGAGTCCGCTTCCCGGCGTGCTGCGGCTGCTCTCGATCCGATAGAAGCGCCTGAACACGTTGCTGCGCTCGCCTTCCGGTATTCCAGGGCCGCTATCGCTAACCGCGACGATGATCTCGATCGGAGAGGCGGTTGTCACAAGATCGATCATTGCGCCCGTCGGCGAGTGCTTCATCGCATTTTCAACGATATTCGCCAACATCCGGCCCAGCAGTTCGCGATCGCCCAGGACGGTGAGACCTCGAGGAATTTTCGCCGTGAACGATTGCCCCTTTTCTTCGGCCATCGGCTCGTAAACCTCGGCGATTGTGCGCAGCAGATCTGACAGATCGGTTTCGCCGAAAAGGCGGGTCGCGGCACCGCTCTCGATTTGGGCGATACGCAGCAACGCGCCGAAGGTATCGAGAATAACATCCATCTCGGCGATACAATCCGCCGCAGCGGCCTGCCACTCCGCGGGTGACCGCGCCCGGTGCTGCGCCCGTTCGAGGTGTTGGCGAAGCCGGGTCAACGGCGTCCGCAGATCATGAGCGATGTCGTTCGATACTTGGCTCACGCTCTCCATCGAGCTTTGTATGCGGTCGAGCATCGCGTTCAGGCTGGTCACCAGGTGGTCGAACTCGTCGTCGGCGCCACGAACCGGGATCCGCCGCGAAAAGTCGCCAGCCATGATATCCCGTATTGCTCGGCTGATAGTCTCGATACGGCGCAAAAGACCGCCGCTCAGCAACGTGCCGCCGCCAAAAGCCAGCACGAGAGTGATTGCAGAGCCCCAACCAAACGCCCGGAGGATCAGTTCGTGCATTTCCTCACGTGAATGGGCGTCAATACCGACGAGCAGATAATCGCCATCCGACAGCGCGGCACCCCGGGCGCGAACCGGCGGCTCATGCCGTGCGCTAGAGCGGCGATCGTTCGGAGCGATATCGAAGTGGCTTGAACCGCGGTTAAACGCCGGTAGATCGCCGGCGATGACGTTCCCGTTACGATCCTGCAGCAAATAGTGCATCGGGCCGCGCGGCATCTGGCGCAACCGATCGTGGATTTGCTCCGCCAGCAGCGACTGTCCACCGGCATTAAGGCTATCTTCGAGTTCGGTAAAGTCGCTGTCGACCGCGGCATCGAGCGATCTGGTTATGTAAATGTCCGTCGCCCAGTAAATCACCGCGAACAGGATGATTACCGACGCGCCAAACAACCCCGCGTAAGCAAGGGTTAGCCGAAAGCTCGAGGTGCGCAGCAGCCTAGGCAGGACCACGGAGGCAATAACCTGCGCCGCGCATCGTATGGATCAGCTCCGGGCCGAAACCTTTGTCCACCTTGCTGCGCAACCGGCTGACATGGGTTTCGACGACATTAGTGCGTGGGTCGAAATGCAGATCCCAAACATGTTCGAGCAACATCGTGCGGGTCACCACTTGGCCCGCGTGGCGCATTAGATATTCGAGAAGCCGATATTCGCGCGGCTGGAGGTCGATCGGTTCGCCGCGCCGGCGCGCGGTACGGGACAGCAGGTCGAGTTCGAGATCGTGTACCCGCAGGCTCACCTCCGTCGCCGCCATCCGAGGGCGTCGGCCCAGCGCCGCAACTCGGGCGGCGAGCTCGGAAAAAGCAAACGGCTTCACCAGATAGTCGTCGCCGCCGGCGTTCAGGCCCGAAACACGATCCTCAATCCCGCCGAGTGCCGTCAGGAACAACACCGGCAAATTGCGTTCGGCGACCCGAAGCGCGCGGACCAGCCGCAACCCATCGAGCCCCGGGATCATCCGGTCGACGATTAAGAGGTCGAAGTTCTCTTCCATTACGGTGGTAAGAGCCTCGTTCCCGCTCGCCACACTCGCGACCAGATGACCTTCCTCGCGCAGCCCGTTCGCCACGTAATCGGCGGTTTCTGCATCGTCTTCGACAACGAGGATCTTCACCTTGTGGGCCGCCTTGCCTCCTCACCGTACCAGTCGGGGCCAGTCGAGGAACTCGACCAATCCCGGTCAAGTTACAAATTCCCAATGTCGGGGAAATAATCCGCCAATCCAGCATCTGCGATAGTTGGGACCGAGGGGACGCCTGTATGGCGGGGGTGGGGTGACCGCACGAGAATGTTCGATGCTGGCGATCGTGACGGTCGTGTTGTTGTGCGGTTGCCAGAGTTATGCGCCGCTCCCGCTGAACCGGCAGGCGAGGTTGGCGGAACACCTGTCCGATCTGGAATTCGCCAGCGTGCCGCGGCCGCTGTCAGTCGACGCTGTCGGCCTCCTAGCGGTCGGGAATAACCCGGACCTCAAGGCCGCCCGCACCGAGCGCGGGATCGCCGTTGCCCAAGTGCTGCAAGCGGGCATCCTGCCGAACCCATCGCTGGGTGCGGGCTATGCTTTCCTTCTTGGCGGGCCGGGGACGTCTGCTGCGATCGCCGCTTCATTGACCGAGGACGTCAAATCGCTGGTGACCCTCTCGGCTCGGCGTCGGTCCGCCAGTGCGGCGGCGCTGCAGGTCGATGCGAGCGTCTTGTGGCAGGAATGGCAAACGATCGGTAAGGCCCGGCTTCTTTTTGTCGACATCGTCGAGGGCGACAAACGGCGCCGCCTCCTTGAGGAGACCAGCGCCGTGCTCGCAGCGCGGCTCGCTCGCGAGCAACAGGCGCTCGCGCAGGGCAACGCCACCTTGACAGATGTTGTGCCGGCGCTGACCACAGTTGCCGACATCAAGAAACAAATCGACGACCTTGATCGCCAGCAGGAAACCCGGCGACGTGATCTCGACATTCTTCTTGGACTTTCTCCGGACGTAACGCTGCCCCTCGACAGCCGGTTGAGCCTTCCGCCGATTGACCCCGCCGGCGTCGCTGCAACGTTGCCCACTCTCGGCGACCGCCGGCCGGATCTGATCGCGCTGCAGCTAGGCTACCGATCCGAGGAGGAAAAAGTACGCACCGCTATCCTGGCGCAGTTCCCGGCCCTCGTCGTCGGCGGTGCGGGCGGGCGTGACACCACCGACGTGCGAAGTGCGGGGCCGCAAATCACGATCGATCTGCCGATCTTCGACCGTAACCAAGGCAATATCGCGATCGAAACAGCGACCCGCCGGAAGTTACGCGATGAGTTCAGCGCTCGGATTTCAACCGCAATAGGCGAGGTCAACTCCATGCTCGCCGACACCGCTCTAATCGCCGAGCAAATCCAGACTGTCGCCAAGCAGGTCACTGCTTTGCGCAAGGCCGCCACGCAAGCCGAGAGCGCGTATCGTGCCGGCAACCTCGACGAGCGCGGCTACGTCGACATCATCGTTTCGACTCTCACCAAAGAACAGGAACTCGTCACGCTCGAGCAGCTCCGACTCGAGCAGCAAGTCGCGATCGCGACATTGGTAGGGGCGGGAATGCCACGGGCCGCAATGCCGCAAACAGAGGCGCTGCAGTGATGCGGCGCGGCGTATTCTTGATCGCCCTCTGGGCGGTTTTGATTGCGGTCGGCGTTTCCAATGCGATCGGCGCCGGGCCGAACGACCAAGGGCCGAGTGTTTTAGTGCAGTTGGCCAAGTTGCAGCGGGGAAGCTTGCCGCAAACCGTCACCGCTTACGGCAGCGTGCAAGCCGATTCTTCGGCGCGGCAGACAGTCATGGCCCCGCTCTCCGCACTGGTCGGGGAGATATTTGTGCGCACGGGCGAGCAGGTCGCCGCTGGGGCGCCGATGATCCGGCTCGGACCAACCCCGCAAGCCGTTGCTGCCTACGCTCAGACCCGGTCGGCGCTGCGTGCCGCGAGCCAGCTCGTCGATCGCACGCGAACGATGCTCGCTCAGCATCTGGCGACCGCACAGCAGCTCGCCGACGCCGTTAAGGCACAAGCGGACGCGCGTGCGTCCCTCACCGAATTCGACGCCGAAGGGGCCGGCGGAGCGCAGATCCTGCGCGCGCCATTTGCGGCAGTGGTTACGGCGATCTCGACTAGCCCCGGCTCGATCGTTGCCCAGGGTGCGGCATTGCTCGAGCTCGATCGGCCGAATGCGCTCGTGCTCGAGGTCGGTGTCGTCCCCGAGCGGGCGGGCGCGATCCAATCAGGCGACCCAGTCAACATCGTGCCGCTCGGCGAAAAGGACCCGGTATCCGGCAAAGTCGTGCTGCGCGGGCGCCTTGTCGATCCGCGGACGGGTCTCGTCCCAGTCGATGTCGCTTTGCCATCTGACTCATTCCTCGCCGGCGAGACAGCCGAAGCGGACATCGTAATCGGCGAGGCTGACGGTTACCTGGTCCCGCATGAGGCGATTTTGGTCAACGATAGCGGCGGCCCTTACGTGGTGCAGGCCGTCGACATGGTCGCCAAAAAGGTGCCGGTCCGCGTCCTCGCGTCTGGCGGTGCCCGAGACGTCGTGGACGGGCCGCTCGAGGCAGCATCGCCCGTGGTTCTCGCCGGAAATTACCAGCTCGACGACGGCATGAGGGTGCGCGTTGCCGCTCCCGACGGAGCCTCCGCCAAATGAGCTTTGCCGGCTGGATCGAGCATCATCGCCGCTCCCTTCTCTTTGTCGCGTTCGCGCTGGCCCTGGCGGGTATTTTCGCCGCCGTCACGTTGCCTGTCGGGTTGTTCCCGGTCGTTCAGTTCCCGCGTATCCGGGTCGAAATTGAGACCGGCAGCATGCCGGCTCGGCAAATGCTGATTGAAGTAACCGAGCCGCTCGAGGAGGTGGCTCGTGCGGTGCCAGGCGCCGTTGGCATTACCTCCACGACTTCCCGCGGTGCAGCGCAGATCTTTGTCGAATTCCCGTGGGGATCGGACATGCGGCAGGCGCTGTTGGCAGTCGATGCGGCATTAGCGCAGAAGCTGCCGGAGTTGCCATCGGGCACGCGCTATGACGCGTTGCAGATGAGCCCTAGCGCGATCATGCCGTTCGTCTCGTATGCGCTGATTTCCAAGGATATCCCACCAGCCGAACTGCGTCGCTTGGCGCAGTATCAAATCATACCGCTGTTGACCGGCATTCCCGGCGTCAGGCGGGTCGGCGTGCTCGGCGGCCAAACATCCGAAGTGCAGGTTGCCATCAGCCCGCCGAAGCTCGGCGCCTACGGCCTCATGCTGGCCGATGTCACTAATGCCATTACCGCTTCAAACACCGTGAAAGGAGTCGGGCGGCTGGAAGACAACGACCTGCTCTATTTGACGATCAGCAATAACGCGTTCACCTCCGTCGCCTCGGTCGCCGATGTTGCGATACGGACCAACGCGGGTGCTATCGTGCGGTTGGCCGACATTGCCAAGGTTACGATGGGTGCTGTGCCACAATGGGTGCTGGTCGACGATAACGGGCAGCCGGCGGTGACCATCGACGTCTACCAGCAAGATAACGCCAACTCGCTCAATCTCGCGGGCACCGTCGAGCAAAACCTTATCGCCTTTATGCGGACCCAGCCCAAATCAATCCATTTCTATAAATGGTACGACCAAACCGATCTCGTCCGGTCCTCGATCAGCGCTGTAGAAGAGGCGATCATCATCGGGCTCGTTTTTGCTGCTCTGGTGATCCTCGCGGCGCTCCGCAACTGGCGCGTGACGCTGGTGGCGATCATCGTGGTGCCGCTGTCGGTGCTGATCACCGTACTGCTACTGTCATTGGTTGGACTGACCTTCAACATCATGACGTTGGGCGGTATCGCCGCCGCGATCGGTTTACTGATCGATGATGCGATTGTGATGATCGAGCACATCGCTCGCCGGGTCGGCGTTCCAGGTCTCCCCGAGGCGCGGGCGGCAGTGCTGGTCGCAGCCAGAGAATTCTTTCCGCCGCTCTTCGGATCGAGCCTGGCGACGATCGTCATTTTCCTGCCGCTCGCCTTTCTTTCCGGGGTCACCGGCGCGTTTTTCAAGTTTCTGGCGCTGACGACAGCGTCGGCGCTGGTGATTTCCTGGCTGCTGACCGCCTTCATTGTTCCGTTGCTGGCGCGGGGGATTATCGATTTTGAGAAATGGCAGGATCCGCAGCACGGGCGCCAAAGCTGGCTGCGACGAGCGCACGGCAGAGCGCTGCGCCTTCTGTTTGCGTATCCGTTATTGGCTGCGATTGGCATCTTAGTCTTGATCTGCGCCGGATACTTTGCCTATGCCCGTGTCGGGACGGGGTTCCTTCCGCGCATGGATGAAGGCGGTTTTGTACTCGATTACCAGACTTCCCCCGGCACCTCGCTCGCCGAAACCAATCGCGAACTGACGGAAGTCGAGGCAATTCTGAAGAAGAACCCTTACGTTTACACCTATTCGCGCCGCACCGGAGCCGGCCTTGGCGGGGATCTGGCCGAGAGCTACCAAGGCGATTTCTTCGTTCGTCTCCGAACACCATCGCAGCGGCCGCCGATTTGGACGGTGATGGATGATGTTACAACTTAAATTACAAAGGAGGTCCCGGGGATCAGCTTCGACACCCATCAGCTGCTGGATGATATGATCGGCGACATGGTCGGTCGCCGCCAGCCGATCGTCGTCGTGCTTGGTGCCAAGGATCCGGGTGTCCTGGCTGGTGTGGCGGACCAGGTGGCGCAGGCGATCGTCAAGGTTCCCGGGATCGAGCCGGCCTCGATCAACAACGGCGTCGTGCCGGCCGGTGATGCGCTTGAGTTTCACGTCGACACGGCGGCCGCGGCCATGGAGGACATTACCCCGGCCGAGATCGACACCCAACTCGACCATTACCTACATGGTGCGGTTGTCACCAGCTATCTCGGCACGGTAAAAGAGATCGGGGTCAGGCTGTGGCTCGACCCGCCGCGCGGCCGCGTCTATCGCGATCAGCTGCGTGATCTGCCTATCCGTGCCCCGAATGGCCATATCTTTCCGCTGGCAACCGTCGCGGATATCAAATTCGTCGCCGGTCAGCCCGAGATCACGCGGGATAGTCTGGCTCAGGTCGTCGCGGTGACGGCCCAGATCGGCGGCGGCCACGATCTCGGTTCGACGGCTGCAGCTGTTGAATCGGTTCTCGCCAAACCCGGCCTTCTTCCCGCCGGCGTCTATTATCAGATTGGAGGGGGCTATAAGCAGCAGCAGCTCGCGGTAAGCGGCATGATCAAAGTTTTCGCTGCGGCTGCAGTGGCTGAGATCATCCTACTCCTTTTCCTGTACGAGCGCTTCACGTTGCCCGTGATCATCATCTTATCGTCGTTGATCTCGACGAGCGCAGTGTTCGTCGGGTTGTGGGTGACGAGTGTCGAGCTCAACATCACGGCGATGATGGGAATGGTGATGATCATCGGTATCGGCACCGAAATGGCGATCTTCCTCGCCTCCGAATATCAGGCGCTCGAACGGACGATGCCGCCGCGCCAGGCTCTCTATGAAGCGGCGCTCAACCGGCTGCGGCCGATCACGATGAGCACCCTCGCGATGATTCTCGCCCTCCTACCGCTCGGCGCAGCGATCAGCGGCTCCGGCGACCAGATGCTGCAGCCGCTCGCGATCGCGATCATCGCCGGTATGATGGTACAGCTGCCGCTCGTGCTGCTGGCAATGCCGGTGGCAATCCGGCTCACGATCCCTAAGCAGGCTCTCTAACCTAGCATCGCGCGTGGAGCCCCAGGCCCGAGTTCGGATTGGGTCATTCACCAGTCCCAAGCCAAGCACCACCAAAGGCCGCTTTTTAAGCCGCTCTTCCGACCGTGTAAGCCGCCATGGAAGTCTGCTTCGGGGCAAGGGCTGCCGGTCGCGCCGACCGGGCCGAGCGACCGCATCGGGTCGAACTCCAGCGGTTCAGTCGCTGTCCCGCGAACGGCGGGTATCGGGCGCAAAAGAGACGGCCGTTAGATCACAATCCGCTCGACCTCATCGAGGCTGACGCCGAGGCGTAAGGTTGCGTGGCGGCGACGCTGATCACTGGGTTGTCACATATCCACTTTACCTGTGGATAACCCTGTGCATAGCCCGGAAGACCAACCATGACCTTCCTTTGATTGCAAGGACCTGAACCGAGTTGCCTAATATCTAGGCATTCTCCTTAACCCATTGTTATTCAATGTCCGAGGCGCTTAATTCACGAAATTTCTGTAACCACACTGTCACCGCATCGCAACATTATGAAAACGTTGCCACAATTGTAGGGCATTCTTCGGTTCGGTATCGGTGCTGTGAATAATTTTAGCCTTTGGTAATTGCAGAGAGCGCGTTAGTACGGTATGGTACCGCACACTCCTACCGCCTCGTGCCGACCGTCCCCATATCTACCAAAGCAGGGGGCAGGCCATGAACATAAGAGATTGGCAACTGACGGAACGGGCAAGGCGCGAACAGTATCTCGATAGGTTGCAAGCAGGTTACGCGACGACGCAGGCGCGCCGAGGATTTAACTCTCCGCTTGTCGATACCACGGTGGCGACGATCGGAACGGAGAGGGCGGCCATCGCCGAACTTACCGAGATGATAGCGCAATTCGAGATCATCTGAGAATGCCTCGCGGAACCTGAGGGAGAAGCAACCCCCCTTCGTGCGGTTCATGACGTTACCGAACGAAGGTCAACCGTGAAGGGTTACAGCGGCCCGCCGACGACGCTCGGCAATGCCGCGGCGGCCCGCGTGCGGCTGATCGTCTGGTGCCTGGATTGCCGCCATCAGGTCGATCCCGACCCCGCCGAGATGGTGGAGCGCTACGGCGCGGAGATGGCGGTCGCCCGATTGGCACGCGCGGCTAGTGTGCGGGCCAATGCGGCAGCCGGCGCGTCGATATTTCGTTACTGGAACTAAGCGCCCCTCAACCACCAGCTCCCACGCGTGAGAAGGAAAAGACCGAGAGCGCCACCCAATAGGGCGAGGCTGGTGGGTTCCGGTGTCGCGATAGGGACCGCAGAGCCGGTCACCGCGGGCGAAATCGTGGTCAGATTGGGAGGAGCGAAGACAACTGCAAGCGGAGTAGACTGAGGTTGATGGGGAAAAACCTTGTCATTCGTAAGGAAGTCTAGGAAGTGTATATCGAATGTATATCGAATGTTATAGTGAGAGCCGCGTTTGACATCGTGATCGAATTCGGGGTTGCGGCCACTGGAATGGTCAGCGTTGCTGGATCGAGCGGACCGGTTACAACGATGTCCACGGCGTCGAGCGTTTCGGTGGGGTTTTCGTCGAATGTGAAAGTGCCGCTCAACAAGTGTCCGCGGTGCGCGACAGAAGAGTATTGCGAGATCCGCGACCGTCAACTGCTGCAATGCTGGTGCTGTCGGTATCAGTCGTCGCGGGGCCGGATGCCATCGCTCCCCAACCCGGCCTCGGACCCCTCACCCCGCTGTGACGCGTTGCCCAAGCCACCTGATGGGCGATCGTGGCCTTACAACTATCGGAATCTGGGGAATGTAGGTTATGTCTTTCATAGAGCGATTATTTACAAGCTTACGTTAAGCTGAATAGAAGCCGATTACGTCTTGAATTTTTCTCACCGAATACGTTCAAAATTCTTCTAAAAAGTGCCGGCTCCACACCAGGCATTCCATCTCGCGGTTGTCGGCCGAGATCGGCACCAGTCGCGTGGGCAGCGCTTCGCGTTGCCACTCTACTGTGCGGCAGGCGGTGGCGGAGGTGGTGCTCCGCCCTCGACGATCTCGACGCGCCGGTTCTGCGGCTCGCGCACACCTGGTGGCGTCGGTACCTTGAGGTCGTTCTCGCCGACCCCCGTGACAGTTAGCGCGTTCTGCGGCACACCCTGTACCACCAGCGCACCAGCAACGTTTTGTGCCCGCCGCTCCGAAAGCTTTTGGTTGTAGGCCGGCAAACCCGACGTGTCGGTATGTCCGATGACTTGGATCGGCACTGGCGGCCCGGATTTGAAGGAGCCCGCCGCGGCCTGGACGATCGGCTGGGCGTCAGGCGTTATGTCGGCCCTATCCCAATCGAAAAACAATGTGAAGTTGTGTGCTGGCGGCGGAGGCGGCGGGGGCGGCGGCGCATGAGCGCAGGCGGAAAGCGCTAGGAGCGAGCAGAGCGGGAAAACGCGTTTCATCTGTTCCTCTCCCAAGTTGATCACCGGAAATATATTTCAATGAATCAGTTCGGGAAAGGAACAACGGCGACGGCGGGCTGAACAGCGAGACCGCGACCCCTTCCACAACGGCAAGATGATGAGTTGCAGCCAGCGGTGGCGCATGCACCGCAAGCAGGGCCGGTAGCAAGGGGGGCGGCAACGTTGGGGGCGGCGTTGGCCGGAATGGTCGAAAAACCCCGGCCGGGACAGGCGCGAGCTGAACGGAACGCCGGCGCTGACCGGGACCAATTCGAGGAAAGTCAGGCCACCTCGGGCAGCTTCAAAATGACACCTGGCCCCTCGGGATGGTGACAACAATGAGCCGATCATTTCGCGAAGGTGAATTCGCTGTAACCCGGACCTTATTACGCTACCGGAGCAAAACTGGTCGGGGCCACGCGCGTTACCCCGACCAGCCTCGAAAGGTATGCCCATCACCTGCCGGAGAGGGCGATACCGCGATATGAACACCGGGGGCATGGCGGCGAGTTCCGTACGCACCCACGATGGGTCAAGCGGGGCACGGTCTCAAAGACGCCCGCACCCTGCTCGACGACCTGACTGAGCCGGCGATTGCCGCGGAGGGGTGAGCCGGATGCGAATGCCCGGTTTCAGCCGATCCGACCACCCGCTGGCGAGGTCGCGAAGGTCGGGTTCGGGTCGACTTCGGCGGTTCGATCGCGGCCCCGCGAACGGCAGGAATCGGGTGCGCCGGGAGACCGGCAAGGAGCTGATGGTGCGAGTCCATTACGATGAAGGAGTAGCGATCCACATCGGCCCCGAGTTCATGCGCGGGCGGTCGTGAGGCCGCACGTGAAGCGTTGACAGGGGAGTGCGCAGGCCAGCCATTGAGCCGCGAAAAGGTCGATATCCCGGGTGCCGACGCCGTCCGATACGCGGAAGGCCACACGAAGGGGCGCGCTATCGCAAGCTCCCCGACGACCCGGCGTGGTCGGAGACCCTGGCATGTGCAGACACTCTTTGTCCGGGAACCGGGAGGTCTCGTGGTTGACCAAGGCGGCCTGCCGTGATTGGTCCGCATCGGGAAGGCGAGGAGCCGAAGCCGATGATGAACGGCCGCGAGAAGTCAGACTCCGTCATAGTAGCGGTTAAGTTGCCGAACAAAACCGGGGAACCGGCAGCGGAGGCGATGGAGCGAAGGACGGGGGCCGAGGAGAACGCGAGCCAGCAACGCACGCGCCGGACACAGGGCCGGGAAAGCGTGTCACCGACGCCGGAGCGCGTACGGACGGCCGCAAGGTTTTGCCGTCACTATCCGAGGTGGGAGCCGGATGCGGGAAAGCCGCACGTCCGGTTCTGGGCGGGGGGACCAGGGTAACCCGGTTCCCTACCGCCATCGGCGCGAGGGTCTCAAATGCGCCGATTCCGATCGTTCGCGAGCCCACGACGAACCACCGGGTTCGACCTTTGACGGCCCCCCAGAGTGCCCGAAGGGGACGGGCGGGTGATGACCACCAAACGGACCTCCGGTATCCCAAGCCGAAAGCGGGTGTACCATCAGCCGGCCCCACACACCGGACGAGGGCGCCGCTGGTCGCCGGAAAGAACTCCCAAAGTGGCGTTTATATAGTAGCCAGTATTAGCCTTAACGAGCCTATTCGACCGCGAATACCCAGATCGCACCGCCCTGCGGCACGTCGGGGAATTGGTGCGGGCGAGCGAGGTTTAAGCGGGCCTGCATGCGCGCCGAGTCGACCCCCCAGCCCGATTGCACGGCAATATATTGCTTGCCGCCCAACTGGAACGACACCGGCACACCGATCACCCCCGAGCCGGTGCGGTATTGCCACAGCACCTTGCCGTTCGACGCGTTAAAGGCCCGGAAGTAGCGGTCATTGGTGCCGCCCATGAAGATAAGCCCACCGCCAGTCGCCAGTACCGGTCCCCAGAGCTGGGAATTGGCGAAAGGATGGCTCCAGACCTTTTTTCCGGTGTCGAGGTTCCAGGCTTGCAATTCGCCGATATGGTTGGCGCCCGGCGCAATATAGAGGGTCGTCGTTGCGCCGACGAAACGCTCGCCCGGCGAGTAAGTCGCCTTTTCGCCAATGGAGGTGCCGCATAAATTCTCGTTGGCCGGGATGTAGAGCAGCCGAGTTTTGGGGCTGTAGGCCACTGGCGGCCAGTCCTTACCGCCCCATAAAGATGGGCAGAAATCGGCCTTTTTGCCGGTCCCGGGCTGCCGCACTGGATCCACGTTTGGCCGCCCTGTCTCGGGGTCGAGGCTCTTGAACACGTTCTGCTTCACAAACGGTTCGCCGGCGATGAAATTGATCGGGCCGCTGGAAGTGCGGGCGAGCTCCCATAGATAGCCGTCGCGAGCGACGTCGACGAGCCCCTTCACGGTTTTGCCGGCGTGCCTGTAGTCGACCAGGATCGGCGGCGAGACCTCGTCCCAGTCCCACGAATCGTTCGGATGGTATTGATGATAGCCCTTGATGGCACCGGTGGCGACGTCGAGTGCGAGAACCGACGAAGTATAGAGGTTGTCGCCCGGCCGCTGATCGCCCATCCACGGCCCGCCATTGCCGGTGCCCCAATAGGCGATGTTGGTCGCGGGATCGTAATTGCCCATGATCCACACCGGGCCGCCGCCCGTCTTCCACTGGTCCCCTTTGGGCCAGGTTTCGCTGCCCGGCTCGCCCGGTGCCGGGACGGTATAGGTTTTCCACAGCGGCTTCCCGGTCCCGGCGTCGAAGGCCGCGACGAAGCCGCGAATCCCGAGTTCGCCACCCGAACAGCCGACCATGACCCTGCCGTCGGCGACCAGCGGCGACAGTGTCATATAGTATCCGTGGGTGTAGTCCTCGACCTTGGTCTTCCACGCTTCCTTGCCGGTCTTGACGTCGAGCGCGACCAGCACGGCGTCGGCCGCGGCGAAATAAACCTTATCGCCGTATAGACCGACGCCACGGCTCGTGGGATGGAGCAGCAGCATGTCTTCTGGTATCGCCCGTTTGTAACGCCACAACAGGTCGCCGCTCTTCGCATCGATCGCCAGTACTTGGTTACCGGGCGTCGCGACAAACATAACTCCGTTGCTGACCATCGTCGGCGCCTCGTGGCCCTCGACTTGGCCGGTCTCGAGGGTCCAGACCATTTTCAAGCGTCCGACATTGGCGGGCGTGATTCGCGCCAGCGGGCTGTAGCCCCACCCATCATAGGTCCGGCGATACATCAGCCAGTCGCCGTCCGCCGGCTGCTTCAGCTCTTGCGCAGTCACCGGCTTATAGTTCTGCAGTATCGCTGGAACCGGCGCGGGCGTCTCCGGCTGCGGCAGAGGCGGCAGCGGTTTTTGTGCCAGAGCAGCTGACGTCAGCAACAATCCCAGAGCGCCAGCGCCGACCGCAGCTCCGAGCCGATGATTTTTGAACATATGTTTTTCTCCCCCGATCGGTTGTTGATCTCGACACGTCAGGTCTGCTGGAAACCGACCCGCCCGGTGAACGGCTTGGCCACGACGATGCGCCCGTCAACAGCTTTCAGTGGCAATGCCGGCAGCGGCCGAGGCGACGGGCCGCCGACCACCGCGGCCCCCGCCTTCGGATCGTATTGCGAAAAATGGCACGGGCATTCCAGCCGCTGCATCTCGCTCAGCCATTTAGTTACCTCACAGCCGGTATGCGGGCAGATCGCCGAATAGGCGACAACGCCGTCGGCCGCGCGCGCCCGGGAATCGGTGTCAAGGCCGGCCGGATCGAAGCGCAGCAAAAGCACTTTGTTGAGCCGCGTCCCGTCGCCCACGGTGCGAGTTGCCGGATTCATCGGCCAGGCCAGGGTCTGCGGACCGGCAAGCGGCAGATCGGCGATCTTCAACGGCGTGGGGTCCGCGGCCCCGATCTTGACCAGAACGTCGCCCTCGTGCGGCCGCTCGCGTTTCGGATCGGCCTGGGCCAAGACCAATCGCGGCGCGGTGAGGAGGCCCAGGGCCACTCCCAACGCCGCCCGGCGGCCTATCTTGCGCGCGATGCGTGGGCAGCCTCGACGCCCCTTCTCTTCACTGCCGTCCATCGGCCATCCTTACATGTGGAAGCATAGCGCCACCGGCGCGGGGAGCAGGCCGGACCGGGAACGACGGCAGCGGGCGGAACGACCCGCCCGCTGCCTTCGGCTCAGCTCGCCAGCTGATCGCCGATCGGCAACCGGCGGATGCGCTTGCCGGTGGCGGCAAAGATCGCATTGCACAATGCCGGAGTGAAAGGCGGCACGCCCGGCTCACCGACCCCGCTCGACGGCACGTCGATCCCGGCGGGGACGATGTGCACATGCGTGATGGCCGGTGACTCGTCGATGCGGGCGACCTGATAGCCGTCGAAGTTGTTCTGCTGCACCCGCCCATTCTTGAAGCTGATCTCGCCATACTTGGCGAGGCTCAGTGCCATCACCGCCGCACCCTCGATTTGCGAACGGATACGCTCCGGGTTGGCAGCAAAGCCGCAATCGATGGCGGTGTCGACACGCGGCACCGTCAGCTTGCCCTTGTCGTCGACCGCGACCTCGATGACGGTGGCGACGTAGCTCAGGAAGCTGCGATGCACGGCGATGCCCTGGCCGTGTCGCGGCGGCAGCTTTCTGCCCCACTCCGCCCGATCAGCGACGAGTTCGACGACACGGCGCAACCGCGCGGTATCGATCGGGTAGGTCTCGAACGGATCGCCATAGTTCGGAAACGCTCCGACATCTTGCGACTTGCGGGGATCGACGATGCGCGGCGGTCCGATCAGCTCGAGCAGCACTTCTTTGGGATCGCGCCCCAGGGCGTGGGCGATTTCGGCGGCGAAGGACTGCACCGCAAAGCCGTGCGGGATGTTCGACACCGAGCGGAACCAGCCGATGCGGGTATGGGCCTCGGCCTCGCCGTTCTCGCAGCGCAAATTGGGGATATCGAACGGCACGTCGATTAGACCCATGCCGAGCTCTCCCGGCGATTCATGCTTTGGATCAGGGCTGAAGATTGCCGAGATGGTCGGTGCGACGCTGCGGTGCCGCCAGGCGATGACGCGTCCTTGCGGGTCGATCCCCGCCTCGATGCGCTCGAGTGAGACGGTGTGGAGGTAGTCGTGCTGAATATCGTCCTCGCGCGTCCAGACGACCTTGACCGGCGCACCGCCCATCTCGCGGGACAGCAATGCCGCCTCAAGCACGAAGTCGCATTTCGACTTTCGCCCAAAGCCGCCGCCGAGCAGGGTGACGTTGACCGTCACGTCTTCGAGTTTGAGACCGAGTTTCTTTGCCAGCTCCTCTTGCGTGTTGCCGGGGCTCTGCACCGGCGCCCAGGCCTCGCATTTGCCGTCGGCGACGCGCACTGTGGCGGTCGGCGGCTCCATCGATGCGTGGGCGAGGTGGGGGATGTAGTACTCGGCTGAGATGGTCTTCGCCGCCGAGGCGAGCGCCTTGTCAACGTCGCCGTCGTTGCGGACGACCTTGGCCGGCTTGCGCGCGGTCTCCTCAAGCTGGGCCTTGTAAGCCGCCGAATTGTAGCTGCCATGCGGCCCGTCGTCCCAGTTGACCTTGAGCGCGTCGCGCCCCTTGATCGCCGCCCAGGTATTCGCCGCGACAACCGCGACCCCGCCTAATGGCTGGAATTTCGCTGGCGGCGGCGTACTTTCGAGGACGACGATCTTCTCCACTCCCGGCACCTTCATCGCCGCTGTGCCGTCATAGGAGGCAAGCTTGCCGCCCAGCACCGCTGGCCTCGCGATGGCGGCGTATTTCATCCCCGGCAATTTGGCGTCGATGCCGTAGACGGCGCGGCCCGTGGTGATGTCGAACAGATCGACGATCGCGACGTTGCCTTTACCGAGATAGCGAAAGGCGGCCTGGTCCTTCAGCTTGATTTGATCGGGCGGCGGCGTTGGCAGCGCTCTCGCCGCGGCTGCGAGATCGCCGTAGCCGAGCTTGCGGCCCGAAGGCTTGTGGACGATCTCATGGTTCTGCGCCTGAACCTCGGCGACAGCGACGCCCCAGCGCTGGGCCGCGGCCATTTCGAGCATCAGCCGCGCCGCGGCGCCGCATTGGCGCATCGGCTGGATGAAATGGCGCAGGCTGCGCGAGCCGTCGGTGTTCTGATTACCGAACTTCTTCTCGTCGCCCGGCGATTGTTTGACATGCACCCGCGACCAGTCGGCATCGAGCTCCTCGGCGACTACCATGGGTAGGGTGGTGCGCGAGCCCGTACCCATTTCAGCGCGGTGCGCGATGATCGTCACCAGGCCGCTCGGGTCGATCGAGACGAAAACATGCGGGTCGGTGACGACGCCACCAGGCATCTTAGCGGCGCCGGTGGCGTAAGCGAGTGCGGCACGGGCCGGCACTAGCTCGGCGGCGACAATGAGGCCGCCGGTGGCGAGAATGCCCCGCAGAAAGCCGCGGCGACTGACGTTCTCGATCGCGACATTGAGGGCGGTCATGTCACGCTCCTGTCGCTGCAGACTTGATGGCAGCGGTGATCCGCTGATAGCAGCCGCAGCGACAGATATTGCCGCTCATGACGCTGGCGATCTCGGCTTCGGACGGGTTCTTGCTGGTCGCCAAGAGGGCCGCTGCCTGCATGATCTGGCCGGCCTGGCAATAGCCGCATTGCGGCACGTTGAACGTGCGCCACGCCTTTTGCACTGGGTGGTTGCCATCGGGGTCGAGCCCTTCGATCGTCACCACCGCGCGGCCGTCGGCATCGCTGATCGCGGTGACGCAAGCGCGTGTAGCCTGGCCGTCGACGTGGACTGTGCAGGCGCCGCACAGCGCCATCCCGCAGCCGAATTTTGTTCCGGTCAGCCCAAGTTCGTCGCGGAGATACCAGAGGAGCGGCATCGATGTATCGCCGTCGAAGCTGTGCTCCTGGCTGTTGACACGCAGTTTGACCATGGATGTTTTTTCCTCCCGAGGCGTGGGCCAATTGCGGGCTTCGCCCGCCGCGTTCTCGTTTAACTCTATTCCGGAGATTTCCCCGGCGCAATCGGGGTACGGGTTTGTCTAATTGCGCGACCGACCTGGAGCAGGTCAGGCAGGCGCGGATGGCCACCTCGGCGGGGGTGCCGGCGGCGTGGCTCCCGGCGGCCGCATTACGACTCATACGGAAAGTACTCTTTATCTGAGACGGACGTGCAGCGATCGACGAATGACGCAAACGGGGGCATGAACTCCCATTCCCAGCGCGAAGGCTGAGGGTCTGCTGTGGTGCAAGGGTTTCGGATGCCGGCCGGTCGTGACCTATCCGGCGGTGCTGCGGCCGGCGTCCGAAAGCCCCCCAGGAAGGAACCCGCGGGGGCTTGGTGGGCGGCTTGCCGTCTATGGGGATTTGGTTGGGTAGCGGCCTGGGTCGGGGTTGCGCTGGTCTGGGTTGTCGGCGGCGGACCGACGATGGCCGTCGCGATTTGGTCGTTGCAGCGGCGGTCGATGGGGTGAGTTTAGCGTGATCGCCAGCGTTGCCGGCGCGTTCGGCGTCACCGGGGCAACAGCGATGCAACGGCGGAAGCAAGGTTCCGCAGCGGGCGCGTGGTGCGATGAGGCGCTGACGGGCGTCATGGCGTCGCGGACCTGACCCCGGCATTGGGCGATGGCGGGCCGCGTGGTGCGCCGCATCGCTGGAAGGTCTCGACGATAATCATACGGCCACCGCAGCAGGGGCATGGCGGGCGATGGTCTGCGGCGACGCTGGCGGCCAGGTCCGCGTCGTCGCGCGCTACCGGCGGGTCGGTCGCCAGCACGGGCATGGCGATCAGTTCTCTGGCGCGCGCGATATTGGTCTTGCAGGTGGCGCTGGCGAGTAGCCCGTAGTGCCGGATGCGATGGAACCCCTTGGGCAGGACGTGGAGCAGAAAGCGCCTGATGAACTCGTCGGGGGCGAGCGTCATGGCACGGAACCGCACCTGGCCGTCGCGGCGGTAGTCCTTGTAGCGGAAGGTGACGCCGCGCTGATCGAGGCTGACGAGGCGGCTGTTCGAGATGGCGACGCGGTGGGTGTAGCGGGCGAGATAGGCGAGCACCGCTTCGGCCCCGGTGGAGGGCGGTGGCTTGACGTAGAGGAACCATTTCTTCCTGCTGAGCGGGGCAAGGTGTGCGGCAAAGGCCTCCCGGCGACGCAGGCCTTCGAGCTCGCCGAAGAACGCCAGGGTGCCCGCCACGTGGGCCTCGGCGAGGCCGGCCAGGAAGAGCCGCCGGAACAGGCGGGAGAGTACCCGCCCCGGCAAGAAGTAGCCGGGTCGGCAGGGCACCCAGCGCGTGCCATCGAATGACATCCCGCCGCCCGGCACGATCATGTGGAGATGCGGATGATGGGTCATCGCCGAGCCCCAGGTGTGGAGCACGGCGGTGAAGCCGATGCGGGCGCCGAGATGTTTTGGATCAGCGCCGATGATGAGCAGCGTCTCGGCCGCCGTGCGGAACAGCAGATCGTAGACCACCGTCTTGTTCTGATAGGCGATTGGGGCGATCTCGGCCGGCAATGTGAAGATCACGTGGAAGTAGTCGACCGGCAGCAAATCGGCCTGGCGGGCGGCGAGCCAATCCTTCGCCACCGCGCCCTGGCACTTGGGACAATGGCGGTTGCGGCACGAGTTGTAGGCGATCCGGCTGTGGCCGCAATCCTGGCAGCGCTCGACATGACCACCGAGGGCGGCCGAGCGGCAGTGCTCGATGGCCGACATCACCTGGAGCTGGCCCAGGCTCAGATGCCCAGCATTGGCCTCGCGCCAAGCGGCCCCATGGTGATGAAAGACGTCGGCGACCTCCAGCCCGAGGCGGCTCACTGCCGCGGGGCTAGGCTCCGGGTCTCGGCCTCGCAGCGGGCAGCGGCGCGAGCCGGTCGAGCGGGCTGGTCACGCTACGGATCGTGGTGGTGGCGACGCGCGTGTAAAGCGCCGTTGTGTCGAGCTTGGCGTGACCCAGCAGCACCTGGATGACGCGGATGTCGGTGTCCTGTTCCAACAGGTGGGTGGCGAAGCTGTGCCGCAGCGTGTGCATCGACACCCGCTTCTTGATCCCGGCAGCCTCGGCGGCGGCGTGGACGGCGCGGTTGAGCTGACGGGTCGAGAGCGATTCGATCGGGTTGCGACCCGGAAACAGCCAGCCCCGCGGCAGCAACACACCGCGGCGCCGGCCCTCTGCCCACCACTCGCGCAGCAGTTCGAGCAGCTGCGGCGACAGCATGGCGTGGCGGTCTTTGCAGCCTTTGCCCTGCTCGACCCGTAGCAGCATGCGTTCGGAGTCGATATCGCCGACCTTGAGCGCGACCACCTCGGAGACGCGCAGCCCGGCGCCGTAGGCGGTGCCCAACGCCGCCTTGTATTTCGCACCCGGCGCCGACTGCAGCAGCAGCGTGACCTCCTCGACGCTCAGTACGACCGGCAGCCGGCGCGGCTCGCGCACCACTGTGAGCCGCCGGGCAAGATCCGGCCGGTCAAGCGTCACCATGAAGAAGAAGCGCAGGGCCGAGACCGAGTTGTTGATGCTCGGCGGCTGCATGCCGCTTTGCCTCTGGTGCAGCTGGAAGCGGCGCAGATCCTCCGCCGTCGCCGTATCGGGAGACCGGCGGATGAAGGCCGCGAATGCCCGCACGCGCCGAACGTAGTCGTTACGCGTCTCCTCGGTGAAGCCGCGCACCGTCATGTCCTCGATCATGCGGGCACGCAGCGCGGTTACCGGCCGGGGGGAAAGAGGCGAGGTCATCGGGGGTTCCTCTCGAGCTGAAGGTTGCTGGACCTTCAATGCTCGGGATCGGATGCCCCGACCGTCATCCCCTACCGCTCATCTACTCACCGCCGCAGCCAAAACTGCACCGGCCCCGACGCCGCCCTCCCGCGAGAGCGGGTTCGTTCTTGGGTGGCTACCTGCCCTTGGCACCCGGGGTTTCCAGCGTCCGCTATCGGATCCGTCAACTGACCTTCAAGTACGTTGCCACAGTTCAGAGCGTGACGGACGAGACGTGCCAAGAGCCGTCATTGGCTTCTGCGGTCAGACGACGGGCTCGACGCTTGATTGCTCCGGACACGATGTGTTGGATCAAGTCGAGGCGCCCGATCGGGGAAAATCGTGTAGACGCCACGGCAATGTGACGCGGTTCACACTCTCCTGCTTGTAATTGCGAGATATTAGCGCAGGAGAGCAAGACATGAATTGCACTTCAGGCCTCGGACCCGCCACCTATCTCGCCGCAATTCTTTGGGCCGGCACAGCGCTCGCCCAGGCAACCGGAACGGCCCCCGGATGTTGCGGACTACCCCCAATTCATGATTCACCGCAGAAATCGATGGTAGGAACGGCAGTGAATTCCACCAGCTCCTCCATCTATTTCACCGGCTACGAGGGCAATGTTTCCGAGGTCTACTATCCGACCGTCGACACCCTGGCCACAGCGAACATGGAATTTTTAGTTGGCGATACCGCTAAGACCTTTGTCGACGAAGAGAAATTGCAGAGTTGGACGGTCACCCAACCCGACCCCAAATCCATGCGTTGGCAGGCGACGACTGGCAATATCGGCCATAACTGGCAGATCACCAAAATGATCTTTGCCGATCCGTCGAACAGCACCCTGATACAGCAAACCACCTTTCAGGCACTGAACGGTAAGATGCTCGGGGATTTCAATCTCTATCTTTTGTACAAACCCTATCTGAAGAATGCTGCGGCCGATAACAGTGGCTCAACGGTCGTTTCCGGAGGCCATACCTATCTGGTAGCGAGCAGTCGCGACAACTCTGATTACACCGCTTTCCGCGCGTCGATCGGATGGACCGTCGAAAACGGCGTCACCATGGTGTCGAGCGGATATTACGGGGTGAATGACGGCTGGCAGGATCTGATGGTCGGCAATCCCCCGGGCTACACGATGAGGTGGGCCTACGCCTCGGCCCCCAACGGCAATGTCGGGCAGATGGGCTGGCTCAACACCGCCGGTAATCCGGCGATCAGCATCACCTTCACGGTGGCGGTGGGATTCGGCTCGACGCGGGACAATGCCATCATAGCCGTCAACAACACGCTGGCGAAGAATATCGCAAGCCAAGAGACCAGCTATGACCACGCTTGGCACAGCTATACCGGCGGTCTCAGCACCCAGAGCGGAACCGCCGACAATCAGTATTATTTGTCGGCAATGACGCTCAAGACCATGCAGGACAAGAGCAATGGAGCAATGATCGCCGGGATCGGCACTCCCTGGGGTCCTTCGGAAGGCGACGGCGACCCGGGTGGCTACCACCTGGTGTGGTCGCGCGACATGTACAAATTCGCCAATGCTTTGATCACCGCCGGAGACACCACCTCCGCGACCAAGGCGGTGAACTGGCTGTTCAATGTCGACATGGACCCGTCCACCGGCCGTTTCCCGCAGAACGCCTATGTCTCCGGTAAGCCCAGCTGGAATGCCACGCAAATGGACGAACAGGCGATGCCGATCATCCTCGCCTATCGCCTGGGGTCGTCGGTCTACAATTCGCTGTGGCCGAAGATCAAACTGACCGCCAACTACATCTACACCAACGGTCCATGGACCCAGGAGGAACGCTGGGAAGAAAATAGCGGCTATTCGCCCTCGACCATCGCCGCCGAAGTTGCCGGGCTAGTCGACGCCGCCCAGATCGCGCTGGCCAACAACGACACTGTCGATGCGGCGAACTGGCTAACCGCCGCCGACTACTGGCAGCAGAATGTCACCGCCTGGACTTACACCACCCAGGGCTGCCCGAACGTGAACAGCAACTGCAACAGCACCAGCATGTATATGCGCATCAACACCTCGGGCGCGCGGGGCGGCGGCCTGCCCGGCGGGTGGAACCCGAGCGCCTATCCCAATCCGAACATGTCGATCGGCATCGGCAATAACGGCGGGGGCCATCGGGCGATCGACATCGTTGACGGCGGTTTTCTCGAACTCGTCCGCATGGGGGTGAAACGGCCGAACGACCCGACCATCACCAATAGCCTCATCGCCTATGACGGAGTCATCAAAGCAGACGATCGGCAGCAACGCCTATCCCGCGTGGTTCCGCTACAATTTCGACGGCTACGGCGAAACCAACACCGGCGGTCCCTACGACGGTTCTTCCGGCCGCGGCAGGCTGTGGCCGATTTTCGACGCCGAACGCGGCAATTACCAGATCGCCGCGACCGGAACCGGCAGCGCCGGCGCCCCCTATCTAGCCGCGCTGAAGTTCTTCTCCACTCGCCAGGGCTTCATCTCCGAGCAGATTTGGAACCCGAGCACCACCCTGCCAGCCGACCCGGACACTCCTGGCGGCTGGACCGTGACCACGCCCGCCGGCGACTCCTCAGGCACCATCACCGGTTCGATGGAGCCGCTCAACTGGGCGCAGGGCGAATACATTACTCTGCTGGCCGATATCGCCGCTGGCTCTGTGATCGACATCCCGCTGGCGGTCTGCTCCCGCTACTACGCCTGCATCCTGACGCCCGAGTCCGGCCAGGTGGAAGTCAATATCAACGTCAATGCCAGCACCCAATATGGCCAATACATGTATGTGACGGGCGACACCGGGACGCTCGGCAATTGGAACACCAATCTCGGGATTCCGATCGATTCGGCGACCTATCCAGTGTGGAAGAACGCGGTCAACCTGGCCGCCGGCAGTTCCTTCCAGTACAAATATTACCGCAAGAACTCGGACGGCAGCGTCACCTGGGAATGCTACCCGGGCAACGGCAATTGCAGCGCCAACCGGTCGCTGACCTTGCCGTCTTCCGGGCCGGTCAACCTGAACGACACGGTCAGCTGGAACTGAGCGGCTCGCTACGGCGGCGAGGATGGTTGCTCGCCGGGCACATTGGGCGAAAGCTCACGCGCGATCCTGCTCCAGACCTTCATTTTAGGAGTATAGGCAAGTTATGAATTTATCGGATATTCACCCATTTCAGCACGAGTATTTATGTATCTCTATTTCGCGATGGGCCCTCTTCGATATCCAAGCGGGCAAGGTCGCCGGCGGCAGCTAATGTAGATCGTTGCCTCAACCCTGGCCAAGCCGTTATCCCGCCGACGCGTCGTGCGCCAAATGCTGGCCACACGGTGCGAACCTGACCAGGAGAGCAGAATGGTTCCTAAGTCGCGATAGCCCATAAGCCTCTGTGTTACAGGCAGGAAGACCTCTGAGTGACGCCGTTATTGCCACCCACCCGCGGTGCACAAGAGACAGGGCATTAACGGGCGGCGAGGCGGCGCCCCTCGACCAGCCCTGGCGTGCTTCTCACCGGAGCGGTCATGATGATGCGAAAGCCTTGCTCCAGGCGCATCGCCACGTCATCAGCCGTGGCTCCCGTCGCACAGGGGACGCCGAACTCTTTGCAGGCGGCCAGGACGCGCAGCAGATTTTCTTGCACGGCTGGATGGCTGGCTTGGCCCCGCAATCCCATCGACACCGACATGTCCCCGGGGCCTGCCCAGATGGCGCCGATGCCCCTCACCTGACGCAAAATATCGCGTATGTTCTGCACCCCTTCTGCTTCTTCGATGATGCCCATCAGTAAGATATTGCCCTCAGGGTCCAGGGGCCAGAGGTCGGCGGCGTCATAGTATTCCTGCGGGGTCAGGCCCCAGTATCGGGAGGCGATGCGATTGCCCCAACCGCGCTCCCCAGCCGGTTCAAAGTCTTGCACCCCCGGCACCTGGGGATACCGTGCCGCCGTGACTGCGGCTTGGGCGTCCTCCACTGTGCTCAGGTGGGGCAATACCAGACCATACACGCCGGTGTCCAGCGCCTGCTTGATCACCCACTGGTTGCGCTCGCGGGCGTTTGGAGGAATCCGGACCATCGGCACCACGTCGGGTTGCAGGTTGCCCTTCTCGGCAATCCTTTTGCGGTTCAGCAGCACTTGCAGGGAGGTACGCAGGGTGGTGAAGCTAAAACCCTCGTGTTCCATTTCAATGATGACCGCGTCGTAGTCGGCATCAGCAATGTAGGTCAGGTCCTCCAGACTGCCGTTAGGGACCGTGCTGGTGCTGAAAACCGGCTTGCCCTGCTCGAGGAGGTCGATGATCTTGTTGTAGCGCACGTTCTCAGCCATGTTTTTCCCCTTCCAGTTTCCGGCTTGGCTGCTGGCCTCTCCCTCTACCCTTCGCTCTCCCTACTGTAGGCCCCTTGCTGGCGTGATACACACCTTGGCCTATCAATCGCTTCCACGAGCATGAGCGACCCGGTTTTCGGGATGAAATCATTATCCGCCGCCATCGGGTACACGACCCACGGGAGGAGGCTAATCCGCCAAGGGCACGATAGCGGTCAGGCGGTCCCCACCGACGCTCCGGCTGGTGTGCCCTTGTCCCGTGAGGTCTTCGAACAGGACGGCGTCTCCAGGGCCAAACCGCCGGGTGGTCCCATCGCCGATCACGACCTCCATCTGGCCTCCGGAGAGGAAAATGGCGTACTGGCGGCGCGGCGCATTGTGCCAATCGCTGAAGCGGCCGTTGGGCGAACGCGTGAAGGTGATACTGCTGGCGGCCTGCTCGATTGACCTCTCCATGCCAGGTGGGAGCAGGTCCAGGTCCTCAAAGTGTGACTGACCATCCGTGCCGGTATAACATCTGACAAACGCCATGGGCATTCCTCCCGGGGTCCCAGTGAAGGCAGCGAAGTCCATAGGGCCTTGCCCCTCGTATTGTCGCGCGGATTGTCCAGGCACACAACGGCCAGCACACCCTCCGGGGGCATGCCCGGGCATGCCGGCGGCGTGGCTCCCGGCGGCCGCACTGCGACTCATACGGAAAGTACTCTTTTATCTGAGACGGACGTGCAGCGGTCGGCAAATGACGCAAACGGGGGCATGAACTCCCATTCCCAGCGCGAAGGCTGAGGGTCTGCTGTGGGTCGACTC
>CAVZFB010000042.1:0-31503 GCA_963774345.1 uncultured Alphaproteobacteria bacterium | reverse complement strand
GCGGGATGGATTGTGGCGGGCGAATTCGGCGCGCGCAACCACGTGCAACGCCCGTTATTCAAATCCCGGCTGGATCGCGCTCCCACTCCTCGCGGACGAGTGGATCCGGCTCGCCGGCGAGCCGGCGGGCGCGCTCGGCCGCGTAGGGTCCGGGTGCCAGGCGGGCAAAGGCCCAGACCGCGGCGGCGCGGACCAGCGCTGCCTCGTCGTCGAGGCATGCCGCGCCGCGGCGACAAGTCCGGGATCGCTCCGGCCGGCATTGCCGATCGCGATCAGCACGTTGCGCAGAAAGCGGTCGCGGCCGATGCGCTTGACCGGCGTGCCGGCGAAGCAGCGCGCGGAAGCCGGCATCGTCGAGCGCGGCGAGGTCGGCCAGCGCGGCGCCGTCAGCGCCGCGCGCGGCAGAAAATCGGGCTCGCGCGCCGGCTGGGCGAATTTGTTCCACGGGCAGACCGCGAGGCAATCGTCGCAGCCATAGATGCGGTTGCCGATCGGCGGGCGCAGCTCGTCCGGGATCATGCCCTTGTGCTCGATCGTCAGATACGAGATGCAGCGCCGTGCATCGAGCCGATAGGGCGCCGGGAACGCCGCTGGTCGGGCAGGCATCGAGACAGCGTCGGCAGGAGCCGCAATGATCGCTCTCGGGCGCGTCGGGTTCGAGCGCGAGGCTGAGATAGATCTCGCCGAGAAACAGCCACGAGCCGAACTCGCGCGACACGAGATTGGTGTGCTTGCCCTGCCAGCCGAGCCCGGCCTGCTGCGCCAGCGGCTTTTCCATGACCGGCGCGGTGTCGACAAAGACCTTGAGCTCGCCCGGCCAGCGCTCGGCGATCCAGCGCGCCAGCGCCTTCAGCCGCTTCTTGACCGTGTCGTGATAGTCGCGGCCGCGGGCATAGACCGAAACGACGCCGGTGTCGCGTCGTCGACGCGGTTAGCGGATCGTCCTCGCGCCGTAATTCATCCCGAGCACGACGACCGTCCGCGCCTCGGGCCACAGCGCCTGCGGGTCGCCGCGCTGCTCGGCGCGCGCCGCCAGCCAACCCATATCGCCGTGATAGCCGCGCGCGAGAAATTCGCGCGAGGCCGGCGCGGGCGCTCGTCGGCGAGCGCGGCTTCGGCAAATCCGACCGCGTCGAACCCACGCGCCAGCGCTTCCGCGCGGATCGCCTCGCGGATTGCCGCGCTCATGCTCATCCGCGCCCGCGATAGGGCGTCACGCCGGCATCGGGCAGATACAGACCCGCCGGCGGATCGCCGGTCTGGTAGAACACGTCGATCGGGATGCCGCCGCGCGGATACCAATAGCCGCCGATGCGCAGCCATTTCGGCGCGACCGCCGCGATCAGCCGGCTGGCGATCGTCAAGGTGCAGTCCTCGTGAAACGCGCCGTGATTGCGGAATGAGCCGAGAAACAATTTCAACGACTTGCTCTCGACGAGCGAACGCCTGCGGCACATAATCGATGACGAGATGCGCGAAATCCGGCTGGCCGGTCAGCGGGCACAGCGCGGTGAATTCCGGGCAGGTGAAACGCACCGCGTAAAGCATCCCCGGATGCGGGTTCGGCACGCATTCGAGCTCGGGCCTTGTCGGGCGAGGCGGGCAAGGCGCGCCGGCCGGCCGAGCAGCGTCATCGCCGGCTGGGGCGTTGGCTGCGTGTCACGGCACTTCGAACTCCGCGCAGCCGGCCAGCCATGATCGCCTCCCGCATCGCCGCCATCAGGTCGGCGTAGTAGGTCAGATTGTGCGGTGGTCAACAGCATCGCGGCAAGAATTTCGCCCGCTTTGCACAAGATGATGCAGATAGGCGCGGCTGAAGCCGGTGCAAGCCGGACAGCGGCATTCGGAGTCGAGCGGCGCCGGGTCGTCGGCATGGCGGGCGTTACGCAGATTGAGCGCGCCCTGGCGCGGTAAAGGCCTGCCCGGTGCGGCCCGAGCGCGTCGGCAGCACGCAGTCGAACATGTCGATGCCGCGCTTGACGGCGCCGACCAGATCGGCCGGCTTGCCGACACCCATCAGGTAGCGCGGCCTTTCGGCGGGCAGGAACGGCACCGTTGCCTCGACCATCGCGAAGGTCGTTTCCTGTCCTTCGCCGATCGCCAGTCCGCCGATCGCATAGCCGTCAAAGCCGATCTCGACCACCCGCCGCGCCGAGCGCTCGCGCAGATCGGCGTGCACGCCGCCCTGGACGATGCCGAAAATGCCGTGCCCCGGCCGCTCGACAAAGGCGCGGCGCGAGCGCTCGGCCCAACGCATCGACAATTCCATCGACCGCTCGACCGCGTCGCGCTCGGCGGGGAAGGGGGTGCATTCGTCAAGCGCCATCGTGATGTCGGCGCCGAGCAGGCGCTGGATCTCGATCGACACGCTCCGGCGTCAGCAGATGCTTGCTGCCGTCGAGATGCGAGCGGAAGGCGACGCCGTCCTCGCTGATCTTGCGCAATCTCGGCGAGCGACATGACCTGGAAGCCGCCGCTGTCGGTCAGGATCGCGTGCGGCCAGTTCATGAATTTGTGCAGCCCGCCGAGCGCCGCGATGCGCTCGGCGCCCGGCCGCAGCATCAGGTGATAGGTGTTGCCGAGGAGGATGCGCGCGCCGGTCGCGGCAACGCCCTCGGGCGTCATCGCCTTGACCGTCGCCGGCGTGCCGACCGGCATAAAGGCCGGCGTCTCGACGACGCCATGCGCCGTCGTCAGCCGCCCGGCGCCGCGCCGCGCCATCCCGCGCCAGCAGCTCAAAGCCGACGCTCACCGCCCGCGGCCCTCAGTATTCGCGTCACCGTGACCGTAGCGCCCGCCATGCTATTGTTCAGACCAAGACTGCAGATTTGCCAAGTGTCGGCGGCCCAAGGTTCGCAGAAAAAATCTCGCCACGCCGGCCCCCGGGTCCGGCCAATGGCCGGCCCTAGGACAGGCTCCAGCCGGTGCCCATGACGAAAATGGATCCCGGCTTTCGAGCGTGTGAGGGAATTAGAGGATGGCTGGATCGGCACAATGCGTCCTTCGAGACAGCCGCGTTGCGGCTTCCTCAGGATGAGGTAGTTCCTTAATGCCATCGATAATATACGTCATGGTGAGGAGCGCCGAAGGCGTGTCTCGAACCACGCACGGCGGCCGTGCCGCACCCGGCTTTCGTTTCGAGCCCAATTCCCTCACACGCTCCTTCACCGGGAAGACAAGTCGGGGCGCTGCACTCAATCGCCCGAGTGAATTCTGAGCATTAGGCCGGCAATGTGCAGTTGTCCCCCCAATCAAAGTTCTGCTGCGTCCGCAGCAAATCAGCAGCAAAAAATCTCGCGGACGTTGTAGGTGTAACAGAGTGCGGAGGATCATGCCCCACCGAGGGATTTGCCTGCGACGTAGAAATTTGGGTCCAAAACTCCCACCGGTCGCTCCCGTGAGATGCTTTTAAGAGCTCCAGATATCATGCGATAATGGCGAGATTGGGCATCTACACCCGAACGCCTCGCCCCCGTGACAAGATGTTTTGAGCAGCCGGGGCTATCGGAGGGTTGGCCGGGTGGGGGCAACTGTTAAGGCGCTTGCACAGATGCACGCTCAGCAAGACGCCCCTCGGGGCCGGGCTACTCCCTCAAGAGCTCAATGAGCGAACGATGATCCCGTACCCCTTCTGGCCATTTAGCTCAATCAGTGGTGTGAAAGTAATATCAAAACTAACAATAGCCCAACAGAATTATGACGACCCATGCGGTGGATTTCTTTTTAACTGGCGGCAGCTTGGTCCCCCACCAAGCGTAGAACTCGGCCACCGAGAGGCACCCGTCTAACACATCCAATACTTTTCTAGAAGCGTCGCGGTCTCTACCCACTAATTCTGACCATTTTTTTCTACTCAGCAGCAAGATGTCATGGCACTGGTCGTCTGAAATGGTATTTTCTTCGGCAAATTTACGAAATTTGCTTCGAACCTCACTGCCTTTCTTTTCCCATTTTGCGCCCATAGACCGGCCGATTCCTAAGGTACCTATGCCATCCATCACGAACAGCTGCGGCTGTTGCAGAGAATTTCCTATTTTTCCTTGAATGTATTCATAGATAGCCTGTATTGTAACGGTCTCACCATCGCTCAATGTTGGTACTTCGCCTTTCTCCAATCCATCTATGAGGTGACCGGTAAAGATGCCATGACCCGGACCATTATTCTTGGACTTCGTCGACTCCCGCTCTTCGGCAGTCTGGATTGCAGTAGATGCTGTCAGGATCCAAGTCCCGGTGCTCATTGACAGATGTCTGAGACTATCGTTGACATCACCCCCACGGAACTCCGTTCCAACCGCGCCGCTGTGGCAGCAATCGAGTATTACGATGCGTTTTTGACATGGTGATTCTCGCATGACGCGCAGTATAGCTTCGATGGATACCCGCCGTCCCATTCAAAGCATCCGCTTTGGTATTCGCTGCGACAAGATAAAGTGATCCTGCTTGCCGTGAGCGCCTTCCGTGTCCAGCATAGTAGAATAGGATCTTATCGTCAGGTTTCAATTTATTAACAGTCTGTTCCAGCAAAAAGATAATTTGGTCGTGGTTTTTATTGATGATTTCGATCGTCTCGAAATCGCAAATCTCGCGATTGCCCAGCACGCGCTTCATGCCAGATACATCGTTCTGACAATACCGCAATGGCTTGAACGCTCGATCTGAAAACCGATCGTTCCCCACCAAGAACGCGATATTTGTTGTCATCTTAGGATATCCGCGTCCTTGAGTATCTGGTGGAACTCCTAGAATTGAACCGCTCTGGATCTGAAGTTTTATTTGCGCGCCGTGGATTGTAGTGCCTTCGATATTAACCTTCAAGCCTCGCTCGATATAGGATCGGATCAAGTTAAAAAATGCCGTGACTGCCCCGCTTGTCACCAGAGCGAGTGCAAAGGTGCCGATCGTTGCGAGATCCCCGCGTGCTCCAGCGGGAGGGTTGAGGGGTATTTGCCGAAGTGCTAGGCCAGGAAGAACCGACGCGGCGGCTTCAAATTCTCGAGCAAGCGCATCGAGTTCCACAGCGGATAAGTCTTCGGAGGTCAATGAGACATACGCAGGCATCCGAGCCTCCCAATCCTCAATCTTGCCCTGTCGGTGTTTAACGCGAATACCCTAGCGTTTGAGTCGAACAGTCTAAACCAACATTCGCCAAATTCCCATCAGTTTTGACCGACATTCCCCAGATTCTCTGGGTCATTGCGAGGCAAAGATCGGCGCGTTTTGAAGTCTTGGGTAACCGTAAATGGCGGCCCCCGTGGGCAGGAGGCGCTCGAAACCGCCAATTGACCGCGCCGAGGCGCTGAACGCGCTGCTCTGCTTGCATCAAGGCGCACCTCGCCGGTCTCGGCCGCAGCACTTTCGAGCGGCCGCATCATGCCGACCGCAACTATGCGGGGATCGGCCTCCGGTCCGCCGCAGGCCGCATCCCCTGGGTCGGTCGCGCCCGCCAGCGTCAATTGGTCGGGAAGGCTTTGGCTTCCGACAGTTCGGGGCGCTCGGACCCGGCTGATTTGCTCAGCGCCGCCAGCTTCTGGTAGGCCTCGCGCGAGGTCGCGATGTCGCCCGACTGCTTGGCGGCGCGGGCCTTGCCGAGAAGGCTGCGGAAGCGGTTGGGATCGGTGCGCAGGACCTGCTCGTACTCCTTCAGCGCCGCGTCGGGCTGGTTGAGTTCGAGCAGCAGATCGGCGAGCAGCTCACGCGCCGGGTAGACCGCGGCCGGGGTTGCGGGATGCTTATCCATCGTCGCTTCGAGATCGGCTGCCGCGCGCACCAGCTCGACCGCTTTCTTGTCGTCGCCCTGGACGTGGGCAAGGATGCCGGAGGCGCCGAGCCGCTGGACCTTGACCTGATTGGCCCAGTACGTGTCCTTTGCCGCCAGCAGCTTGTCCTCGAGCGATTGCAATTTGGTGATTTCCGCCTGCGCACCGGCGGCGTCCCCGGTATGCGCGTCGCCGAGCGCGCGGGCGAACGAGATCATCGCCTCGGCCCATGGGAAATGGTCGAGCGGGAAACCGATCGCCGGCTCGGACAGGGCGGCCGCGGCTTTCCAGTCGCGGCGTTCGAGCGCGAAGCGCACCGGGATCGCCGCGACGGCGTAGGCGGTCGGCAGGTTGGCGCCGGCGCTCTGGCGAAACCCGACCAGCTCGTCGACGACCTCTTTGGCCTTGTGATCCTGAGCGGTCTGCAGGTAGGCGTATTCGAGATAATCCATCGTGTGGACGGTCTCGCTGTCAAACCCTTCCGGCCCAAGGTTCTTTCGCACATAGGCGAGCGCCGCGGCATTAGCGGCGCGGTTCGAGTTGATCGATTGCTGCCACATGCCGAGCCGGGTGAAGATGTGCGACGGCATGTGCAGCGCATGCGGCACATCGGGCGCGATCTTGGAGTAGCAGATCGCCGCGGCGAGGCCGGCCTCGGCGAATTGCGCCGTATCGTCGCTGTGGATCAGGTAATGCACGACGCCGGGATGGTTCGGCTCCTCGGCCCAGATCTTGTTGAGGATCTGCGCCGCCTTGCGCTTGTTGGCAAAGGTCTTGTCGGTGGGCAGTGCGGTCGCGTTGAGCGCCAGCGCATAGAACACCGCGGCCTCGCGATCCTCGGGGTAGCGCAGATAGACTTGCTCCATCGCCTTCTCGTAGGCGACGGCCCGGGTGTGATGATCGAGCTTGTCGCTGTCGCGGTAGAAGGCGGCAATCGCCGCGATGTAGGCGCGCTCCCGATCGGTCTGCGTCGGCGCCGCCATCGCCTTTTCGACCGCCGCCGAGCCCGCCTTCAACGATGCCGCGCTGGGCGGAAACCACAGCGGGTACCAATGGCTCATCGCGATGCCCCAATAGCCCATCGCGCAGCCGGGCTCCGCTTCGGTGACCGCGGTAAACCCCTTCAGCGCCTCGGGATACCAAAACGAGTGCAGCGTCCACACCGCATGCTTGAACGTCTTTTGCGCGGCCGGCCCGCAAGAGATCGCGAAATCGACCTCTTCGGTCACCTTTGGGGTGGGTGGCTGAACCCCGGCATCCGCGCGCGCTCCAGGCTGGATCGGCAAAGCGAGAAGTGCCGCGGCGCCGAGAAGCACGCGAATTCGATGGCGTGTCATAGCGATATCCTCCCTGACGTGGCTGGCTGATCGTGATTCCGATTACGGGTAACGGATGTAAGCGGCCGGTAAGTGTGAAGCAGCTCACACTTACGAGAATATTACCAGGATCGCTTCACAACCGCAGCCCGCTCAAGGTGATCGCTCCCAGGGCCGCGAACACGATGGCGGCCGAGATCCGGATAGCTCTCACCGGCAGCCTGCCCGCCAGTTTGTTGCCGATCACCACGGCCGGTATGTTGGCCAGCATCATGCCGAGCGTCGTGCCCAAGACCACGAAATAAAAGACCTCAAAGCGGGCGGCGAGCGCCACGGTCGCGATCTGTGTCTTGTCGCCAATCTCGGCACAGAAGAACGCGACGAGCGTTGTGGTGAACACCCCGGAGCGGCTGGTCGCAGTGTCGCCACCCTCGTATTTGTCAGGGAACAGCGCCCATACGGCGACGCTCAGAAACGAAAGCCCGAGCATCCAGCGCATCCAAGGGCCCGCCAACAAGCTGCCAAAAAGCGTCCCGGCAAGACCGGCCGCCGCGTGATTGGCGAGGGTGGCAAACAAGATGCCGAAGATAATTGGCATAGGCCGCTGAAAGCGGGCGGCGAGCATGAACGACAGGATTTGCGTCTTGTCACCGATTTCGGCGAGACCGACGACGAGGGTCGAGACCAGGAACGCTTCCACGAAGGTGCCATCGGGGTCGGGCACGAGATGAACTTTGGCACGGCTCCCGCTGCCCGACCCGGGTCCAGGGAACCGATGCCAAAGGTCTCGCCAAACCGGTCGGTCGCATGCGCCATGGCCGAAGCCAAGTGTGTTGACGCAAACCCCGCATCAAGCGCGGGCGGCTACTCCCCAATGACCCAGCGACTATATCAGCCCTGATTTTCTCGATCAACGTCGCCAGATTTTTCGGAATGAGCCCTTTACAGCTTTTGGCGCCGGGAGGGTTTCGGCTACCCCTTCCCGCTCGCCGGCGGTGGGGTGGTGACGCGGCGCGCGGCGATCGGCGCGGCGCGGATATTGTCGAGATCGATTTCCGGCATCGGCAGGTCGAGCACGCCCAGCACCGCGTTCGCCAGCGCATTGTAGTCGCGGAAGCTGCGGCGCAGCCAGCCGCGCCAATTGGGCATGCCGCCGCTGGCATGCGCTTCGAACGCGGCTTCGCGGCCGTCGAGCGCCGAGGAGACGTGGTCCCAGGCCATCTGCAACAATGCCGCGCGCTGCAACGCGGTGTAACCGCCGCCGCCGAATGATTCCTCGAGGCCCGCGGCGACCTCGGGTGCAGCGAGATCGCGGTCGCTCGGCGCCACGACGAGCGACGAGCCGGGCACGATCCGCAGGATCTCGGACATCCGCGAGCGGGCCCGCATCAGCTGGATGCCGCTCGCCGCCAGATGGGCGTGGCCGGGATAGCAATAGCCCGTGCGGGGTAAATTCGGGTTCGCGTTCGGCCGCGGTCAGGCCGCTGCGCACGGTCTGCACCGTGGCGACCAGGTCGATCAGGTAGTCGATCGTCGGCTCGTGTTCTTTAAGGCCCATCGCGTGGGTCAGCGCCAGCGCCAGGCCCAGGGTGAACTCCGCCTTGGCCAGCCAGCCGTAAAGGTGATGCCAGCGCAGCCAGCGCGCGATCGCCTCGGGCGATGGGTCGACAAAAAACACCCGGTCCCACGGGATCAGCACGTCGTCGAGCCACATCTGGCCGTCGAGCTCGTCAAAGCGGCTGGAGAGCGGGGAGACGAACGGGTTGGCGTCGCGGGTGGCAACCTTGCGGCACAGCACCGTGACCCCGCGGGCGTTGACCGGCACGATAAAGCTCGCCGGACGGCCGGCGACCTCCATCCGCGAGAGTGCGCCGACATAGACAGCCTCGGCGTAGGCCGGACTCGTATGCATGCCGAGCTGGCCCGAAATCACGATCCCGGCATCGGTCTCGCGCGTCCAGCTTCAGCGCCACCCGCTCGGCCGGATCCGGGCGCATGCGCTGGCCGATGATCGGGGCGCCGCCGCAATAGGTCAGAAAATGCCCGGTGCGGGCGATGTCGTCGCGATAGGCCAAAGCCGAGGCGATCTGTTCGGGCGGGGCATCGCCGGCTTGCGCCGCGGTCAAAACGCCGAGCGCGATCAGATTGCCATAGGCCGGGGTGTGGGTGATGTTGCCGGCGCTGAGAAAAATCGTCCTGGCGAAGGACCGGCCCATGCCGACCAGATCCTCGGCCTTTTTCGGCGCGACATAGGCCCACGGAACATGTTCCCCGCCGGCCTCGTGCGGCGATAGCAGGATCTCCTGCCAGGCCGGGTCGAGGTGGTGGCGGTCGTACCAGAGCGCGTATTCGTCGACCATTGACCGGGTCGCCGGGTGGGTGGTCACATCAGTGGCCCAGCCCTCGCCCATGACCCACACCTTGCGCCCGTCGCGCAATGCCTCGCGGTAGTCGGCGCCCGTTCTCATCGGCAAGCGGCCTGCGGCAGGCTGTGCTGTCGGAGGCTCGGTCGTTATGCGGTGCGGCGGATCAGCCCAGCCCAGCGGTCGAGGATCGGCAGGATCGCGTCGCTTGGCTCGGACAGCAGCATGATGACGACCCGGGCAACGCCCATGTCGCGGTAGCGGGCGAGTTCGTCGGCGTCCTCAGGCGGGTTGAACACGGTGATCGGCAGGGATTGCGGGTCGCGCCCGGCGTCGCGTGCCATTTTGCGGAATTGTTCGAGCACATCGAGCGGGCTTGAGCCCGGCCGGCCGCCGATCGGGCACCAGCCGTCGCCATAGCGGATCGCCCGTCTTGCCGCCTGAGGCCAAGCGCCGCCAACCAGGATCGGCGGATGAGGCTTTTGCACCGGTTTTGGCCAGGCCATGATCTCATCAAAATTGACCATGTCGCCGTGATATTCGGCCTTTGACTTGGTCCAGATCTCCTTCATCGCCTCGATCCGCTCGCGCATCAGCTTGAAGCGGGTCTTGGGATCGGTGCCGTGATTTTCCATCTCGTCGGCATTCCAGCCGCCGCCGACGCCGAACAGAAAGCGCCCGTCCGAGACCTGGTCAACCGAGGCGACGAGTTTCGCTGTCTGGATCGGGTCGCGCTGCTGCACCAGGCACACGCCGGTTCCAAGCTTGAGCTTGGTTGTGGCGATCGCGGCGGCAGTCAGCGACACGAACGGGTCCATCGCGTCGTAATACCGCTTTGGCAATTCGCCGCCGCCCGGAAACGGCGTCTTGCGCGAGGTCGGAATGTGCGAGTGCTCGGGCGCCCAGATCGATTCAAACCCCCGCTGCTCCAATGCCTTGGCGAGGTCGATCGCCGAGATCGCATAATCGGTAAAGAACATCAGTGCGCCAAAATCCATTTCGGTCCTTTCGCCTGCCGGGGTCGGCATCATTCGGCCGAGAGCTTAGTCGCGATCAGGGCTTGCCGCCAGTCCCGGCGAGTATGAAGCGCCGCTTGCCGGCGATTTCGCCGGGAGCGGACGACGCCGCCCGGAATGCCGTCGAACCCGGCAGCAGCGCGCATACGGTAGGCGATCGCATGATCAGCGCACGAACTGTCGCCGCTGACCCCGAGCCCGCCGATGATCTGGCCGCCGTGATAGAGCGCGCCGCCCGTCGCCTCGCCTAGGGGTTGCGGACCGCCGGCAGGGTCGAGGCGGGGAGCGATCCAATGCACATCGGATGGCCAAAGCCGCTGGCACTACTGCTCAACGTCCCGTTTGGGTCGAGCAGGCCGCCATTGGCGGTCGGGGTGATGTCGAAGATGATGTTGTCAGGATGCTGTGCATCATTGCCCGGCACCGCCTTGATCACCCCCAGATGGTCGAGGCTCAACCCGGCTCGCAAGCGCCAAGCTACAAAGTGATCGGTGCACGATGTGTCGCCGCTGACGCCAACCGCGCCAATCTTTTTGCCGCCCGTAGTGTAGAGTGCAAGACCGCCGCCAAAAACGTTTACGCCGCCGACGCGGTTGCCGACCAGCGGGTCCCTCGCCGTTCCGAACGACCCCGCATTCCCCTGATAGGCAATTTCCGGATCGACCGGATTGCTGTGCTGCAGCCCGTAGAGGCTCCCGCCCGGCTGCACCGCCGAGTACAAATTCGCGGTCGACAAGGCAAAGCCGGTCGGTGCAAAACTGGTGCCCGGCGGCGCACCGTTGCTGAGGCTGAAGTCGTTAGCGGTATTGGCCTTTTGTGCGGCGATGATGCGGCTGCCGAGCCATTGATCGGTATACTGGCCGCCCGAAAATGTGACAGCGCAGACCGTGCCGTCATTGGCGACCACCGTCGCCCACATGTTAAAGCCGAGGCCGCCATTCGCGCCGGCCACCGCGGTTTGCAGAGCCGGCTTTAACTGCGACCAATTCGGCAGCCCCGAACAGGATTGGGAATTATCGGCAAGAGCCGGGTAGGTCAGTGCCGAAACGCCAAACCCGATCAAGCCCGAAATAAGCCAATGTTGGATCTTCATCTTTCTCCCCTTTGCCTGCCGGAATGCGTCCCCAACAAACGCCCGCTGCGACCTCCCGGCGCGTGGGCAGGCTAACGGTGCCGTTACTCAGGATCAACCGAAATTGTTCCTTAACGTAGCCGCACTTTACACCAACAATAGTTAAAACCCAGAAATGGCGTCGGATTCGAAGCGGCCCGATCCCATGTGGCGATCGAACGTCTTGCGCTGAGCCGGCGAAAAATGCCACACGGCTGCAAGAGGCAGAACGCGGGAGGCGTCACATGGCGCAAGCACCTTTGACATCGATCGAAACGGCGCTGGAAAACCAGCGGCTCGGCAGCCTGCAGATCCGCGTCGCGGCACTCTGCACCCTGATCCAGATGTGCGACGGCTACGACGTCAATTCGATCGGCTGGGCGGTGCCGTCCCTGATCCATAGCTGGCACCTGCCGCCGCCGTCATTCACGGTCGCGTTCCTGTGGTCGAGCATGGGCATCATGATCGGCGCCCTTTCGGCGGGGCCAATCGGCGACCGCTTCGGGCGCAGGCCATTGCTGCTGGCCAGTCTGGCGATCTTGGGCCTCGCCTCGCTGTTGAGCGCCTTTGCCGGCACCCTCGGCATCCTGAGCATCCTGCGCTTTTTCACCGGGCTCGGCATCGGCGGCGCGTTTCCGGGAGCGGCCACCTTGACCGCCGACTATGCACCGCGGCGGCTGCGGGCGACGATGATCATGGCGAGCTTCACCGGGGCGCCGATCGGCGGCTTTCTCGGCGGTCAGGTCGTGGCCTTGCTATTGCACCAGGGTTTTGCCTGGCCGGTCATTTTCCTGATCGGCGGCGGCTTCCCATTGGCGCTGGTGTTTGTCATGGCGCTATGGCTGCCGGAGTCGCCGCGGTTCCTGGCGGCGCGGGCGAACCTCGCGCCGCGCGAGAGGGCATTATTGCAACGCCTCGAAATCGCCCCGGGACAGGTCGAGCGGCATACGATCGACCTGGCACGCGGCAATCCGATCAAGATGCTGTTCGGCGAGGGCTATGCCCTACAGACCATCTTACTGTGGATCATCTTTTTCTGCAGCCTGTTGAATTTGTTCCTGTTCGCCTACTGGCTGCCGACCGTCCTCAACCTGATCGGCATGCCGCCGAGCCAAGCGGTGTTCGCCTCGAGCCTTCGGGATTTCGGCGCGATCTTTGCCGTCCTCTATCTCGGGCTGTTGATCGACCGGGTCGGCCCCGAACGCTCGCTTGCCTTCCACTATGCTGCGGGAGCGGTGTTCATCGCGCTGATTGCCTTGGTTGCGATGCCGTATGCGCTGCTGCTGGGGGTGATCTTCTTCTCCGGCATGACAATCATCGGCAGCCAGACCGGCGCCAACGCGACCTGTGGCAAACTCTATCCGGCGCGGATGCGTACGAGCGGCCTCGGCTGGGCGCTCGGCATCGGCCGGCTCGGCGGTATCGTCGCCCCGGCCTTGGGCGGATATCTCCTGACGCTGAAACTGGCGCCGACGCACATATTTTTGAGTGCGTGTCTGTTCGCGATCATCGCCGCCGTGGCGACCGGCCTCCTCGCCCTGAGCGGCGCCCGTACTGAGCCTTTAGCGGCCGCGACGAGACGTGCTTAGTACACCGCGCCGCGGGCGGTGATCGGCCAGATTGCTTCGACGCGGCTGTTGCGGACGCCGACATACCAGTCGTAGAGGTTGACGGTCGGGTCGCAATGGCCGGGGACGAGGCGGATCTTGTCACCGATGTGGAGGCGGTTGGTAGCGGCGGTCACCGCGAGCCGGCCGTGCTCGTCGGAGGCGCGCTCGTAGCTCGCGGCGGGCTCATCCCAGACCAAGGGCGGGCCTGAATCGAAAGCCAATGCCTTGAGCCCGGCATCGACGATCGCCCGCTCCTCGGTCGGACGGCTCATCACCGTCGCCCAAACGAAGAGGCTCGGCTCGAAAGCCTTCGTCGGCGCACCGTCATGGTCGAGGTTGCGGCCGTAATCGGCGTCCATGAAGATGTACGAGCCGCATTGCAATTCGGTATAGACCCCGCTCCCGGTCTCGAACTCGAAGCTGCCGGTGCCGGCACCGGTCACGACCGGGCAGGGGATCCCGTTCTGCATCAGTAGATCTCGGGTGCTGCCGGCCTTGTCGGCCGCCTGCGCGATCGCTTGGCGCCGCTCGTCCCAGCCGCGCAAATGCTGCGCCGAGCCGTGATAAGCCTGCAATCCGGCAAAGCTCAAATGCTGCGCGTCGGCGATCTGCCCGGCGAGGTTGAGCGCCGGTTCGCCGGGTTCGACCCCGCAACGGTTGCCGCCCATATTGACCTCGACATAGACCGGCACGGTTACTCCGGCCTCGGCCGCCGCCGCCTCGAGCGCATCCACCTGCCCCCCATCGTCGGCGCACACCCCGATCCGGGCAATCGAAGCGAGCGCCATCAGCCGCCGCAATTTCTGGCGGCCGACGATCTCGTTGGTAACGAGCACGTCCTGGACGCCGCCAAAGACCATCGCCTCGGCCTCGCCGACCTTTTGGACGCACACGCCGACCGCGCCCAGCGCCATCTGCCGCAGCGCGATGACCGGGCATTTGTGGGTCTTGGCGTGCGGGCGCAGCCGCACCGCGCTACCCGCGATCCGCTCCGGCAGCCGCGCGAGATTGCGCTCGAACGCATCGAGATCGATGATCAGAGCGGGGGTGTCGACCTCGTCGAGCGGCATGCCGATCTCGGCGGGCGGGCGGGTCGTCATCGGCGGAATCTCCAGGCGGGTCTATCGTCGGCGGCAGGCTCACTCAGACAGACGGCAAAAGCAACAGCCCGGCCGCAAGCGCGGTTCCCGAGTAGTCCTTCCGCCGGGCTCCCAATAAAAAAGCCGCGCTATTACGCCGCCTCGCGAACCGGTCTGGGACGCTTGGGTTGTGCGGCTGGTAGGGCGCGGCGGCGACGGTCCCGGCCGACGGCTTCCCTGGTCTTGTCGTCTTTCTGCCCCGGGGTCGCGGTCCCGGCTTCTTTGGCAGTCACGCCCTTCCGCTTTATGACGCTGCGGGAAGCCCGCGCAGCTGGGACCGGTCGCTCCTTCAGCTGATCACCGATCACGTCCCAGATCTGCCGCAAACGTTGGACATGGAGATCGTCGCGGATCATCGAGATCAGCGCGTCGAGCTCGACCGCCTGGTCCAGCTCGAATTCGCTGCTCCCCGGCCGCGAGGGGTGGTGCAATGTCACGTGTGCTACAGCCGGGCGAGCCGAGGCCAGCTGGTGCGATGTCCCATCGGCTTCGATCGCCGGCACCGGAGCCGGGTGAACGGGGGCCCGATCTCCCATTAATTCGGTCAACATCTGCCGGCTCAGCGACGGGCTGTCGAGCACTCTTTCCAGGTCGAAGATCGTGCGGATGTTCAGTTTGCGCAGACCAAGCGTACGCTTCACTCCGACCGCCAAGATCAATTGCGCCTGCGCCACCCAATCGATAACTTCGTACAACCCATATGGGGTTTCGACAAAGATCTGGATCGGGTTGATTGTCGCGAGGTTCTGAACGTCCTCGATTTCGAACTCGGAGAGGCGCAATTTCATAAACGCGTCGATGCCCATAATCATATCGAGGGGGAGTTCTTCCTGCAGGGCACGACCATCGGCGTTGACCTTTTTCAGCCGCAGCCATGGAAACTTGGCGACAAGAGTGTCAATACACAGAGCAGGATAGAAACCCACCAGAAACGCCAGCCCGATCACCAGGTGCTGGTCCGGCAGTTTGGCGAAAATGTTACTCTGCCAGATTGCCGCAATCGTGAATTCCGCGAGTAGAATGTGGCCGACCGATTGAAAGAACGAAATCGGTGCCAAGTCGAAATTGGAAATCCGCCGGATCAAATACTGAATTGTCCAGACGTAAGCACCAAGAAACGCATAGGTCAGAACCCCAGAGAGCTCCCTTCCAGGGTATAGCGGCTCGCCGAAAGGAGAAGGCAGAATAGTCTGGGGTAGAACTGAGTCGGGATGCTCAAACACCATGTGAAAGGTGAGCGGCGCGCTGAACAGAGAAGCCGGATTAGACTGGGGTACTACGGGATGCGTGAACGCCATGTGGAAAAAGAGCAAGACCAAGACGATGTAAATCGATACTGGTAGTACGTAATAGTAAAAGCTATATGGGTTATCCTTCATATCTCGATTCGGATCCGATTTAGGATCGTACTTATATTTGACCAGCTCGAACGACGGAAGAATGAGCTTTTTGCCGTTGGGCAGCTTAGCAAATTCGAACAAGTCTTCCAGATCGCGAACGATCTCGCGGCGGGAGGCACGAATATTGTTCCGCCCAACAAATATGCCAATCGGAACGACAAACGAAAGCAGAAATAATGCCAAACCTCTTAGAAAATCGTTAGTATCGGGCAACAATGCCTTAAATTGTAACCAATAATAAATAATATTCATCTCGCTCTCCCTGTGTATTGAGGCCTGACCCTCTCATCTGGTGGGCGATGCTGCTGCCCTCATGACTCTCCCCGCCTGAAGACCAATAGCCCACTTAACCGCTAGCGAGTGTGACCGGCTTCACATGTAACCGATTTTTTTCTGAGAGGCGGCCCTTCGTCGCCGATGATTTTACCCGGCTCGCGAGTTGCGGGAAGGTCGAACGACGATGGCGGCGGCTGACAGCCGAGACGCGCAATCAGCCTGCTCAAATTTAATGCATTGCTGACCTGCGAGCTGCCTTGTTGTTATACAAAGCGGGGCTCCGTTACAGAGCGCGGGCAAAGTGGCTTTGGCCTACGGAGGCGATTTGACCGAGCAATCAGCGACCGGGGAGCACGTCTGGGACGAGCTCACGAGCGAGGCGCGGGGCGCTCGGCGGCTGGTGCTGATGGCGGTCATGATGGCCACCTTTATGGCGGCGATGGAGAGCACCATCGTCGCCACCGCGATGCCGACCATAGTCGCCGATCTCGGTGGGTTTCGCCTGTTCAGCTGGGCGTTTGCCGCCTATCTCTTAACCCAGGCGGTGACCATTCCGATTTATGGGCGCCTTGCCGATCTCTACGGCAGAAAACGCGTGTTTTTTGCCGGCGCCGGCTTGTTCATGGTGGCCTCGACCTTGTGCGGCTTGGCCTGGGCGATGGTGCCGCTGATCCTATTTCGGGCCTTGCAAGGCGCCGGCGCCGGGGCCATCCAGCCGATCGCGACGACCATCATCGGCGACATTTATCGGCCGATCGAACGCGCCCGGATCCAGGGTTATATCTCGGGCGTGTTCGGCGTCGCGGCGATCATCGGCCCGATGCTCGGCGCCTTTCTGGTCCAGCACGTGACCTGGTCGCTGGTGTTCTGGATCAATCTGCCGATCGGGGCGGTGACCTTCGTGATGTTCGGCCTGTTCCTGCACGAGCGGCAAACCCCGCGCCGCCATCGCATCGACTATCTCGGCTCGGCCTTGATGATGCTGGGCGTCGGCGCGCTGATGCTGGCGCTGGTGGAGGCCGGGAATTCGGCCGGGATGCCGACGGTCGCGGCACTCGCTGCGGCCGGCCTCGGCGCTTTGGCGGTGCTGGCAGTGCACGAACGGGGAGTGGCGGAGCCGATCCTGCCGCTGCGGCTATGGCGCGAGCGGGTCATCGCCATTGGCAGCTTCAGCGGGTTTACCGCCGGCGTGGTGATGATGTCGATCAACGGCTTTCTGCCGCTTTACGTGCAGGGGGCGATGGGCCGCAGCCCGACCGCGGCCGGAATGGCGCTCGGCGCCGCGTCGGTCAGCTGGACCTTTGCCAGCCTCGCCGCCGGACGGCTGATGATCCGCACCTCGTACCGGCAGGCCGCGGTGATAGGCGGCGTCTGTCTGATCGCCGGCGCCTCGGTGCTCGCCACCCTCGGTCCCGCGAGCAGCCTGCTGTGGGCCGTTACCGGATCGTTGCTGATCGGCACCGGCATGGGGTTCTGCAATACATCCTTTCTGGTCTCGACCCAGGCTAGTGTCGGTTATGGCGGGCGTGGAGCGGCCACCTCGTCGATCATGTTCATGCGCATCGTCGGCAACTCGGTCGGGGCGGCCGTGTTCGGCGCGATCCTGAATTTCGGGGTCGGCCGCCGCATCCCGCACGCCGGCGACGCGGTCAACCGTCTGTTGCAGCCGGCAGCGCGGGAGAGCCTCGGGGCTACTGAAATTGCCCGGCTGAGCGAGGCGATCGGCGCCGGCTTGCACGACGTCTACATCGTCGCCGGGCTGGTCGCCGTGGTCAGCCTCGCCCTGGCATTGGCATTGCCGGCGCGGCTCAGCCCAACCCGCCCGGCCGCGAACCGACGTGCCGGGTGACCGCGCCTGGGAACGCGCTGCAGACGGGCGCGAAGGCCGCGATTGGATGTCGCCGTTGCGCCGATTCCAGACCTTCGCGCCCTCACCCCGGAACGAGAGGGGCCCCTATAGCCGCTTTGGTTTGGATCATCGGGCTGCCGTATCCGTGGGCTTTCGCTCAGCGACACTTGGTTCGGCCACTTTCTCTTGTCCCGCGGCAGGATGAGCACGATCCTGTTGCTTGCTGTGTAATCGGCGCGTCCTCTTCAGCCGGGGGCTCCAGGTCCCTGCACCGTAATGATTATGCGCCGGTTCTTCTTCCGGCCCGCTGGTGCATCGTCTGGGCCGACCGGATGCGTCTCACCAAACCCCTTTGCCGATATGATGTTCGGGTTGACGCCCTGGGAGATCAGGTAGGCCACAACAGAGGCGGCGCGTCGCAACGACAGGGTCAAATTGTCAGGGATCCCCGCCTGCTCCAGCTGCCGGCTGACCGGCATATTATCGGTGTAACCATAAACGACGATCTTGGCGTTTGGTAGACCCTTGAGCGTTGGAACAATCTTATTGTTAAGCTCCGTCTTGCCGGCCGGGCTGAGCTGATAGCCGCCTGAAGGGAACAAGAGGTCGCCAGCTTCGACGAACCTGTCTTCGTCCTGCAGCGTCTGTACCTCCCTATGCAGCCTTTGGTTCTCCTCCTGCAGCTGGCGGTTTGTCGCCTCCAACGGCGGCACCTCTTGGTTCTGCACCGGCAGCACTCTGAGTAAGAGGTCCTTGGGCGAACTGACAGGGGGTTTTGCGCTATCGGTGACGGTTATTCTATAATTAGTTGAGGGCGAGCCTCCCTTTGGTGTGCCGCTGATGACCCCGATATTGCGATCCAGCGAAAGACCCTCAGGTAAAGCGGGTGTTATCTCCCACTCGAGTGGGGGAGTTCCGCCACTGACCCCGATCCTCGTCGGCCCGTAGGCTTTGCTGACCATAGCATCAGGCAGAGGACTAGTCGTTGTGATTGATAGCTCCTGTTCCGCAAAACGAGCTTGATATACTGTTATCAGCGCGACCACAAATGAAACGAGGAATAGAGCGCCATGAAAGGCGCGCCGCCTGGTTAAATTTTGTGGATTAAAGATGTATTTTATTAGATCGGTAGGTGGTAGCTATGGATGGCATTGCGAACGCGATTTCTCTATCCAGGAACCCACGTCACAACGTTGCGGCGGATGAACATATCGAACGCGGCAGTAAGATCGTCGATCTCCCTATCAGTGAATCGGAATCGGCGCGGAAAACCGAAATTGGTTTTAGTGAGGGGCCAGATTTCGGCGAGAGTCCCTCGGTGGTTGACTTCAAGAACTGTATAAACTTGCGGGTCGAGGGTGACGTTCAGGTAAATGAGCAGGTGACCCATCCCCCACGTAATCGCCTTTGTGTTTGGAAATCGTCCAGTTGGCTGTGGAGGCGGTGGTAGTGTTGTAGTAAAAGCCACACCGACACTGCTTCGGTGGAAACCGGCAGTCCATTTACTACCGTTATGTGACCCCAGCCAGATACGCATACCATCAGGTATTTGATGCGACAGCCTAAATGCATCGCGAGTTACTTGATCGAAAATAGGATCGGGCGGATGATTAGGAAGATAATTGTGGTCCGCTATTAGCATCTTTAGCGTAAGCCACGTTACCAGTATCTTTTTCGCGGTATTGTCGATAGCTGTCTGGGTACCCTTAATGAGCGGAATTAAATATGGCCTGACTTGCGTTTCAAGTGCGCTCATCCATTGAGAGTTGCAGTTCGAGCAGACGACCTTCATTTTTTTCTTATTGCTTGAGCCGGGACGTATGCGTTCGGTATTGCGAGATGGTGTCTGAGCCCCGCCGCTAAAAGTGGTCTTAAATTCAAGATATTCCCCGGTGTGAGGCAGAAGGTCATCCATCCAATTGGACCATAGATGCTCTTCGCTCATTCGATTGCCGGGTACGCCTCCGCCTCCGCAAAAAATGCACCTTCGGGGCGGCTTGGCTTGATGGGTAAGGTTCTTAGGCATCAAGACTGAGGCGTGCCAAAGGGAGCTGAGGCATGCTATCCTCCCCGAATGAACGATCGGACAGACGAGCAATTCAGCGACGAGGAAGCCGCGCAGCGGCGCGATGTGGTGGTGAAGCGGATGATAAGCACGCCGCCGCAACCCCGTTCTCGCAAACCGCCCAAGCCTAAGCGCCGGGCCGAGGTTTCGGGTCCGCTGCGATATTTTGTACCGCCGCCTCTACCACCTCTAGACAACGAGTGATTTTGTTAAACTGCTGATTAGCGGCCCCGACGTTGGCGTTCACGGTATCGGCGAGGCTTTTAACGAAATCGCGCAGCCAATCGAGCTTTTCCTCGATTGACATCTTTTCCCAGGGTTTACGCACGGCACACGCTCCATCTGATTTGGAGCCGTCTTGACCGCCCAAGCGCCAGCAACTAGGTTGGTGGCGTTCATTCGAGAACGTCCCGCGACGGCTCACACACCTGCGGGATTTGAACGGCGGAGGTTGGCCCCTCCGCCGTTCGTCATTTGGGCTTCTACTCGTCCTTTCGGATCGAGTCCAGGATCGCTCGGAATTGTTCGCGCGTGAGCTTCGGCTTACGCGTCCGCTGCCCGGTGAGGCTGTCGGTAAGTGAGCCTCTTGCCAGCGATGCCCTTGATCGCATCGTTGGCGCGAGCCGAATCGTCGATCCCGAGAACCGCGCGACGGTTATACCGGAAATCGAATTCGGTCGCGTAGCGGTGCAGATGCGATTCGCTGACGTGGTGATAGACCCCAACGATGCCGCGCTTGAAGATCGAGAAAAAGTTCTCAACCGTGTTGGTGTGCCAGAACGAGGCGCGGACATATTCCTCGGCACTGTGGTTGACGCTGCCATGTCCGGCAAACTCGCGCCCGATCGCCGGATAAACCGTGGCATCGTCAGTCATCACATAGCTCGCCCGGTTGACGTGGGTGACGATGATCGGGCGTAGCGTTGTTGCGGTTACATTGGCGACGTGGAACGAGCGGACCGAGCCATCACGCTCGACCAGCGACAGAATCGGCTCTTTCGCGACTGGACCACGGCCCCTGTTGGCGCGCTTATGCTTGTGTTTGTTGGCTTCCTTGCCGCCGACATAGGTTTCGTCGATTTCGACTACCTTGTTAGCGCCACCGAGCCCACCTTCGGGCAGAGCTTCGCGCATCCCTTCGCGAATACGATGCGCCATAAACCACGCCGTCCGATAGGAGCCAAACCCAAGCATCCGCCACAGTTGGTGAGCACTGATACCCTTCTTGCTGGCGCACAGCAGGTGCGTCGCGAGCAACCACTTGTGCAACGGGATATGTGACCGTTCGTAGACAGTGCCGATTGTCGCGGTGAATGGCTTTTCGCAGCTGCGGCACTTATAGACGCCAGCACGCGTGCTCTTGCCCTTCAGTTCGGTTGCTTCGCCTATGACGCCACAGTGCGGGCACTCGGGGCCAGCGGGCCAGCGAATCACCTCGAAATGCTTTCGGGCGGCTTCTTCGTCGTTGAAGATTGGATCGGTTAAATTCACGGTCATGCCAACTACCTCGTGTTGGCATATTTCTATCCTATCCGAGCCAGTACGTCAAGTGCATAATTGCCCAACCAAGCGACATGCCTAAAAAAACTACCAGATAATTGGTAGATCGGTTCTGCCATCGGTTCTGTGGATCATCTATGTGAACCCAAGCAACAACGAGAAGAAATACAGAGAAAATCGCAGCAAAAACGAAAGTCCAAAGTTCGAAGATTGTGTACTGGTTATAATCTGACGGAAACAATTTGTTGAGGATGTTGGCGTAAGTGGCTGTCACGGCGTGATCGCCAGGGCGTAGTTTGCCGCCGGAGCAAGATACTTCAACAAAAGCTATTCCCATTAATAATACAGCTGGTATTTTCGTTGCCCACCAAATAGACCTTTGACCAGGAGATACCTGCGCTGGCGCGCTTGCATCCGGGATAGGGATTTGGTCGGGCATTTTCTCCGCCTAATCTCAGATGGTCAACTCCACATCAGAGAATATAACGAGAGGGTTGTCGACCAAGTATCAACAGGAAGGCTGGCGGGTGTAGCGCAGCTCGTCGATTGAGCGCAAGCTTACCAAAGCTGTAGCTGCCGATCATCGGAGGCGACACTCGCCGTGGTTGATGCTACACCGTTTCTGCCGGGTCCGTCTCCGGTTCAGGGCAAGGCCGTCATCGCCCGCTTTGATGGCCTTTGGATGACGAGCGCCGCTCCGCTGCAGCCAGCTCCAACGGCGCCTACGATCAACGCGGCTCGCGCGGGAACCTGGCCCCAAGGGGAGCCGGCCCCCCGAACTCGTTCTAGGCAATGGCCGTTGTGGGGCCATTAGCAGCCATCAGAGCATTGGATCGAAGTCGGCACTCGCAGCAGTATCGGCCAGCCTCGGATCGAGGCGAGCGGCGCGCACGCTGACCCGCCCGCTACGCAGCTCTCGCCGAAGGAGCGGCGGCGCCGCTCGTTGAACGAGCCGCGGCGAGGATCATGTCGGCGCCTTTTTCGGCGATCATGATCGTCGCGGCGTTGGTGTTGCCGGACACCACGGTCGGCATGATCGAGGCGTCGATCACCCGCAACCCCTCGATGCCGTGAACCCGCAATTCGGCGTCGACGACAGCGTGCTCGGGCCCGCCCATCATGCAGGTCGAGGTCGGATGAAAGGTCGTGCCGGCATTCTTGCGGATGTAATCCAGCCAGTCCTCGTCGCTCTCGGTCGCCGGACCCGGCATCACCTCGCCGGTGACGTGCGCCGCCATCGCCGGGCTCTGAAACACCTTGCGGGCGATCCGCAATCCGGCGATCAGGACGTCCTTATCCGCCTGGGTCGATAAATAATTGGGCTGGATCGCCGGCGGCATCGCAGGAAAGGGCGAGCGAATGCGCAACCAGCCGCGGCTTTCCGGCCGGCACGGGATACAGGTCGCCTGACAGCCGGGGAAATCGTGCATCTCCCCGCCCGGCTGGAGAAAGCTGCCGGCGAGAAACTGATACTGCACGTCGGGCGAGTCGAGCCCGGGACGGGTGCGCACGAAGAGACCGATCGGTGCGGCCCCGGTCATCAGCGCACCGCGGCGCATCAGCGCATACTCGATCCCGGCGCGGGTTTGCCGCAGCCAGCTGTGCGAAACCTCGTTCAACGTGTTGGCGTTGCGCACCCGATAGACGATGCGGGTGTTGATGTGATCCTGCAGATTTTCGCCGACCCCCGGCAAATCGAGTACGACCGGGATGTCGTGCGCGTGCAGCAGCTCACCCGGCCCGACCCCGGAGAGCTGCAAAAGTTGCGGCGAATTGATCGAGCCGCCGGCCAGCAATACCTCGCGGTGGGCAAGGACGCGGCGCACGACCCCGTCCTGGGCAAATTCGAGACCGATCGCGCGCCGGCCCTCGAACAGCACCCGGTGCGCCAATGCACGGATTACGACCCGCAGATTGGGCCGCTTCAGCGCCGGATGCAGATAGGCGACCGCGGCGCTGCAACGGCGCATGTTGCGCACCGTCACCTGCAATGGTCCGACGCCATCCTGCTCGGCGCCGTTGAAATCGGCGTTGCGTTTGTAGCCCGCCTGCTCGGCGGCGGCGATGAAGGCATCGTGCAATTCGTGCTGGGTGCGCAGATCGGAGACAGCGAGCGGGCCGCCGGCGCCGTGATGCGCGTCGGCACCGCGCTCTTGATTTTCGGACCGGCGGAAATAAGGCAGCACGTCGTCATACGACCAGCCGGTATTGCCAAGCTGGCGCCACAGATCGAAATCCTGCTTTTGCCCGCGGATGTAGATCAACCCGTTGATCGAGCTGGAGCCGCCGAGCACCTTGCCCCGCGGCCAGATCATGCGTCGCCCGCCCAGTTCGGCGAGCGGCTCGGTCTCGAATTGCCAGGTGATCTTGGGGTGGTAGATGTTGCGGTAGAAACCAGCCGGGATATGGATCCATGGGTTGCGGTCTTTGCCGCCCGCCTCGAGCAGCAGCACACGCGTCCGCCCATCCGCGCTGAGCCGGTTGGCCAGCACGCACCCGGCTGAGCCGGCGCCGACGATGATGAAATCGAATTCCGCTTCCTGCTGCATCGAGCTGGCCTTCTACTATGCCGCTACTGTCCGGCATGGCGCAAATTGCCGACGGGATCGTATTGCCGAATCTGCAGCGATCCGAGCGCATAGGCAATGTCCTGGGCTTGGACTCCGGCCAGATCCGTCCGGCAGATGCTCGCATGCATCATGTAGACATAGCCGCCCTGCCACGGCGGCCCCGCCTTTTTTACCGCGACGCATTGATGCTGCCCGTCCGAGAATTCAACCGACTTGTCTTCGCCATCGCCGGTCAAATTGTGCCAATTGGTGCCGCGTCGCGTTACTTGGTTCATGTCGCGAAAGTCTTCCAGATCGTATCCTGGATAACCGCTGACGTAGCAATACGCCCCGTGAAACCCTATGGCGGTAAGTTTGTACGGATCGGATATCAATGTATCCGCTTCGATCGACAGGTTGCCGGCGGTGTACATCGTAACGTCGAGAGACAAGTCGCAATTATCGCCTCCCTTCGGGTTGGTGATCATTTGTGTTAATGCCGGTATCAGCCGATATCCCTGCAGGCATTTGCCTCCGGAGGCGCCAGCGATCCGGGTCGCGGTACACGGGACCTCCTGGAATTTATCCTCCTCGACGCGATTTCGACCGTTGTAAGGGTTTCGCGCAAAGGCATTCCCGGGTTCGCGCAGATAGGGCGGCGACACTACCGGAGCCGGCGCCGTGACGGTAACGTTCGGAAGCGTCAGTGTCGTATTCTGAGCGTGTGCGCCAACTATAACCGACAGGATCGTCGAGGCCGCGATCGCACTCGCAAGTTTCGAAATCGCCTGCATGATCGGTTTCTCCGATCGCAGCCCCGCATCGCCAGTTCTCGAGGCCTCGACTTCGGTAGTGTCTCCTGCTCTCGCCTTACATCAGCCGCGCCCCGGTTCAGCCGGCGCCCAATTCCGCGCGCAAATCGACGACGACTTGCTCACGGGTGCGGGTCTGCCAGCGGCGCCGGCGGCCGATCGGCTCGTTCTCGATCTCTGGGACGACTTTGCAGGCGACAAAGACCGGGCCGGGCCTCGCCATTATTCCCGGGAGCTCGCGTTCGAAATCGCCGATCTCGGTAAAGGCGAAGGCGCGCGGGTAGCCGCAGCCGCGCGCGATCATATCGTAAGCGATGTTATCGGCGTTCGGCACCGGCTGGCCCCCGGTCGTCGCATAGACGCCGTTATCGATCAGGAAATGATAAAGGTTTGTCGGGGCCTGCTCGGCGACGGTGGCCAGAATGCCGAGGCTCATCAGGATGTCGCCCTCGGAATCGAACAACATGACCTTCTTGTCAGGCCGCGCCAGCGCCAGGCCAAGACCGAGGCCGGCATGGCCGCCCATCGACGGGTCGCCGAGTTCCACATCGAGCTTATGGTTGTCGCTCAAATTGATCCAATAGCGGCCGCTGCGGCCGGGCACGAGAATAGCGTCGCCGCGGTAGGGAGCGAAGACCTTCATCATTTCGGCGGTGTGCATCATGGCAAGTCGCCCCTTACCGGTTGAAGCCGTGGTATTCGTCGCCGACCAGGATCACCACTGGCCGCTGCGTGCGATCTGCCTCTGCGAAGGCGACCGCGATCCGATCTGAGTCGGCGTCGTTCTCGATCAGGTAGTAGTTGATGCCGAATGCCATCAGGAAGCGCTCGGTATAGACAGCCACCGTGTCCGGCGTGACGCCGTGGCGGGTCCAGCCGCGATAGCCGACCATCAACACGATCGGCACGTTGAGGCTCATCAGCCAGCCGCGGATCGAATCCCCAACTCCAGCATCCCAGTGTTCTGAATGAGGATCAGCGGCTTTGCCCCACCGAGCCAGAGTCCGGCGGCTATCGAGGAGGCGTGACCTTCGCGGTTGACACCGATCAGGCGAATTGCTGGGTCTGACTTCATCAGCAGATAGAGCCAGTTGGTCTCGCTGTCCGGCAGGTATACGACGTGGGTAACGCCGTTCTTCTTCATCGCGTTGAGAACCGTTTCCGGGTTCAGCGCCGCCGCCGTCGTCGCCGCATCACTCATCAATCGCCTCCACAGCAAGGAACCGGATCAGCATAGATCGATTTAATGGGCGCCGGGATAGACAAACATGATTGCCCTCTATGCGGCGGAAGTCGGCGAGAGCTCCGGCGCTCGTACTGGGATCACTCATTCTTTAGCGACGGCACCGGCCGGCGGATGTCGAGCGCAACGTATGCGACCATGCAGGGTGACGCAGATCTACCGTCTAGCCACCGCCGTAGAAGATGCTTTGGGCGATCTCGGCGCGCGCGGTCCACGGGAAGATCAGCCGAGCATAGAACGTGTCCCGTCCCGCCCCAAATCCCTATTCCGTAAATGGATGCCCAGCTGCGCAACAACTCGATCTCGACGAATGCCTCCTGTCCTGCAACCAAGGCAACATTGGTTGATTGATTGAAATCCCGACCGTAACTCTCGACTGTAATATGATAGACTCCGGGCTGAACATCTCGATAAAAGGCCCCGCCCAATTGCGCATAGCCGGCGTAAGCACCGTTCATCGATACTCGAGTCATGTTGAGCGTTTCGGACGGAAGATAAACCCGATAGATCCAAAGGCGCGCCTTGCCCGTTGGGATCGGCGGTATCGCAGTCGCCCCGACCAACGGCATTCGCGCGCATCCGGTGAGCGCGGCCAAACTAATAAGTACCGCGAGCAGCAGCGAGCGGCAGTTTTGGATCGGCGCGAGCCTTAGGGGCATCGTTACATGCGCATCAGCAACTGGATCGATGAGGTGAGTTTAATCGATTGGCCGAGGCCCGGCTCGACCGGAAAGCAGCGCACTCGCATTTTATGCCGATGGACCACGCGACCGAAGCGCGTGCCCGCGGGATTTGCCGTCGCGGGTGGAGCGCTGCGCGGCCGGGCCCTCGCTGCGGGTCAGGTTGAAAGCGGTGTTGACTAGTGCGACATGCGAAAACGCCTGTGGAAAATTCCCGAGCTGGCGTTTTGCCCGCGGGTCGTATTCCTCCGCCAGGAGCCCGACGTCGTTACAGAGCGTCAGCAGGCGCTCGAACAGCTCGCGCGCTTCGTCGATGCGGCCTTGCAGGATGTAATTGTCAGCAAGCCAAAAGCTGCAGGCGAGAAACGCCCCTTCGCCGGGCGGCAGCCCGTCGACGCCTCGGCCGGTGTCATAGCGCAGCACGAACCCGTCGACGACCAGGCGCTGTTCGATCGCCTTGACCGTGCCGATCATGCGCGGGTCGGTCGGCGGCAGAAAGCCGACCAGCGGCAACAGCAACAGGCTCGCGTCGAGCGCCTTTGACCCGTAGGCCTGGACAAAGCTTCCGAGCTCGCGGTCGAATGCTTTCGCGCAGACATCAGCGTGGATTTTGTCGCGGACCTCGCTCCAGGGCTCGGCCCAGGAGGCGGCGCCTAGCTCTTCGGTGATTTTAACCGCCCGGTCGAAAGCAACCCAGGCCATCACCTTTGAATGGGTGAAATGCTGCGGCGGCCCGCGCACCTCCCAGATCCCTTCATCGGGCTGATCCCAGATCCCGGCCAGATGCTCGAGGACGGCTTGGCCGATCGCAGGGCCGCGTCCGACCGGCGGCAGGCCGCGCAGATGAGTGTGATAGAACGCGTCGAAAACCTCGCCGTAAATGTCGAGCTGAGTCTGGTCTGCCGCGCCATTGCCGATGCGCACCGGGGATGAGTCTTCGTAGCCCGGCAGCCAGGGCACTTCCCACTCGGTCAACCTTCGCTCGCCGCCGAGCCCGTACATAATCTGGATCTGGTCGGGGCTGCCGGCGACCGCGCGAAACAACCAGTCGCGCCATGCCCGCGCCTCGTCGGAATACCCGGCATTCATCAATGCCAACAGGGTAAAAGTGGCGTCGCGCAGCCAGCAATAGCGGTAGTCCCAGTTGCGCGGACCGCCGATTTGCTCGGGCAACGAGGTCGTCGGCGCCGCGACGATGCCGCCGGTCGGGGCATAGGTCAGCCCCTTCAGCAACACCAGCGAGCGTTTGACGGTATCGGTCCACGGCCCAGCCGGAGTGCATTGATCCGACCACTGCCGCCAGAAGGCGAGAGAATTGTGCAAGGCCCGCTCGGGGTCGACCGGCCGCGGCGGTGGCTGGTGCGACGGGCCATAGGTCAGCACGAAGGGGACGGTGTTGCCGGCGCTGATCTCGAACTCGCCGACGGTCTTGAGATCCTCGCCGCGCAACGGCACCGGCGTGCGCAGCACGACCCGCTCCGGCCCGCCGATCGCCGAAATGCCGCCCTCGGGGAGCTGCTCGACCCAGGGAACCAGCGAGCCGTATTCGAAACGCAGGATGAACTCGACGCACATGGCGACGCGCCCACGCAGGCCCCGCACCAGACGCACCAGATCCAGCGGTCCGTGCCGTGGCCGGAAAAAGTCGATCAGCTCGACCGCGCCCTGTGCCGTCTCGAACGTCGTCGCCAGCACCAGCGAACCGTCGAGGTAGCGGCGCTCGACCTTGGCGTCCGGATCGTTCGGCGCGATCAGCCAGCGGCCATGCTGGGGATCGCCGAGCAACGCGGCAAAGCAAGCCGGGGAGTCGAAGCGCGGCAGGCATAGCCAGTCGATGGAACCGTTGCGCCCCACCAGCGCCGCCGTCGCGCAATCGCCGATCAGCGCGTAATCTTCGATCCGCAAATTCGCCATTCACCTATCCCCCAAGCGGCGCCCTTCGCACCGACAATGCTGATGCTGAAACAACGCTGCAACGCCGACGACCGTCGGGGCCGGTGAAAAGAAACGCCCGTCCTTTCTCCTAAACAAGGCTCACCCCTCCACCGGCGCCGATTCGCGGCACTAAGGCCTGCACCCCGCCACGACCACTGGTGCTGCGGCGCGGTTTCTATTCCCGTCGTCGTTGGATTGATCCTTCGGGATAATGGTCGGATATGATTGGCGTCAATTCAGCGTCTTAGTACGACGCAAATTTGACCAGAACGACGCCTCACATATCGGGAGGTTGTCGAAGCAGGGGCGACACCCTACCTGCTTCGGAAAAATGACGGCCCGCGGCAAAAGACGAGCCAGGAGACCAAAGGAATGACCATCCCGACCGGGCGAACCCGGACCAGCAAAGCCGTCGCACTGTTCCTGGCGCTGATTGGCAGCATTTTCGTTAGCGGCGCCGGCGCCCTTCCCGCCAACCCGCAGGACAGCGTGCGCAACTTTTACGATGTCTTGCTCTCGACGATGAAAAACGGTCGGACCCTCGGGCAGAGCGGGCGTTATGCGGCATTGGCTCCGGTCGTCAACGGCGTGTTCGATGTGCCGTTCATGGCGCGGCTCGCGGTCGGCCCGTCCTGGGCGACCCTGACCCCAACCGAGCAGCAGCAGCTGATCGTCGCGTTTGGGCGATATGTGTCTGCGACTTACGCCTATCGGTTCGACAACTATTCCGGCCAGCGGCTCGAGGTCACCGGAGACCAGCCCTATGGCGGCAACGTCATCGTCAAGACCGAGATCGTTCAATCCGGCAACGATCCGGTGGCCATCGATTACTTGATGCGCCAAAACGGCGGTCTGTGGCAGATCTCCGATGTCTACCTCGACGGCACGATCAGCCAACTGGCGACGCAGCGCTCGGAATTTCAATCGATCCTGCAACGCAAGGGCTTTGACGGCTTGATCGCGGCGTTGAACCATAAAGCTGATCTGCTGACCAGCAACACGGTGGAATAGCGGCAGCGGGCAGGAGGGGATCATGCCGGCCGCAAATGTCCCCACCGAACTGTCGATGACCCTGACTCTGAGCGGCGGACGGACGGTCGGCCGTCTCGGGTTCGGTGCGATGCGGGTGACCGGACCGGGGGCGTGGGGACCCCCGCGTGACGAGGCTCAGGCGGTCGCTTTGCTGCGGCGGGTCGTCGACCAGGGCGTGAACTTTATCGACACCGCTGATTCCTATGGACCCGGCGTCAGCGAAAGCCTGATCGCCAAGGCGCTCTACCCATATCCGACAGGGCTGGTGATCGCGACCAAGGGCGGGCTCTTGCGGCCCGGTCCCGACCGGTGGACGACCGATTGCCGCCCGGAGCATTTGCGACAGGCCTGCGCCGACAGCCTGCGCCGGCTGCGGCTCGACCGCATCGAGCTCTATCAGCTGCATGCGGTCGATCGCCGGGTGCCGATCGAGGAATCGATCGGGGCTCTCGTCGATCTCCAAGCCGAGGGCACGATCGGCCACATCGGGCTGTCGAACGTGTCGGCGGCCGAATTGGCCCGCGCACAACGGCTGACGGCGATCGTCTCGGTGCAGAATCATTACAATCTGCGCGATCGGTCGGATGATCGGCTTGTCGATCAGTGCGCCGCGGCAGGCATCGCCTTCATCCCGTGGTATCCCCTGGCCGGCGGCCGGCGCGCCGCTCCTGGCTCGGCATTGGCCCGGATTGCCGTACAGCATCACGCGACCCCGGCTCAGGTTGCGCTGTCGTGGCTGCTCCACCGCTCGCCCGCGATATTGCCGATCCCCGGGACGTCGTCGATCGCCCATTTCGACGAAAATCTCGCCGCCGCCGCGCTGCGCTTGACGCCCGAGGAATACCGCGCGCTCGCCGCCAGTTAGTTCGCATGAGCGAGCGGTGGCGAAATCATCCTGCCCTTCAAAATTCTCCTGCCTTTTAAAGGTAATTTAACCACCACCGCCGATCTTTGGCGCTCAACGGAGCTACATCGGTAAGGCAGGCAAATGGCGTCTCATCTAACCAAGCGGCTCGGCGAGATTGCCGCGGTGCTGGCCGCGCTTTGCGCCACCTTGGCGCCGATCGCATCAGTCGCAGGCCCTGCGGAATACGAGGTCACCTACACCGCGTCGAATGGCGACGCCGCCGACGTGATCCTTACCTTGGGCAACCCGGCCGGCGGCGGCTACTTCAACGTTGCTGCAGCGAACGGCATCTGGGACGGCGATCCGATCACCGGCCTGGTCCCGGTGAACGGATATGCCGGCAACGACAACCTCTTTTCGCCCGAGGGGACCTACTTCACGTTCCCCGGCGTCTCGTTTGCAGCCGGAGGAATCGATCTCAATCTCGCCAACGATCTTCCGGACATTCCGTATACCGAGGATCGGAGCGACAGCGATCCTGGGGGCTACCCGCAATTCGCATTGACCAGCCTCGACCCGAGCCCAATCTCCGAGCCGGCCTCGTTCGCCCTTCTGGGGACGGCCGTCATTTGTCTCGGCCTGCTGCGGCGGCTCAACGCCGCGCGACCGGCGTCGTCGAGAACCTCCGCCGATCAAGCAGTATCGGCCGGTCAGCCGCCGCCGATCTTGGGGATCAGATAGATTTCGCTGTCCGGCTCGAGCGGCGCCAAATAGGCGTCCTGAAAGATCTCGCCGTTGATCGCCACCGCCATCCCCTCCTCGACCTGACGGCCGAGGCCGGGGAAACGGCGATCGAGTTCGAGCACCAAGCGCCGGAAGTTGTTTGCCTCGACATCGAACTCGGAGAGCCCGCCGGTAAACCGGCGGGCGGCCGAGCCTGAAATCACGACGTGCGGCATCGTCGATACCTTTGTCGCGCGGCCTACTCCGCAGCTTTGAGC
>CAVZFB010000041.1:0-174243 GCA_963774345.1 uncultured Alphaproteobacteria bacterium | reverse complement strand
TCCGGCGCAGCGATCCCGTGGTCGCCGAGGTCTGCATACATTTTCCGCGCGCCGGATTCGTGGTTGCGTCAGCCTAACTGCCAACGCCGGGGCGCTCAAAACACTGGCGTCGGTAAGGTCCGGTCCGGGGCATGAAGAGCAGCTGCCGCCGAGAAGACTGAGGGTCTGCTATGGGTCGGACTCCAGACGAGCCGCCGGGTACCAAGCGTAAGTTTTGGGCCACTATCGTAAGGGTAAAGAGAAAATGTCGCGAGACACATGTAACAGCGGCGGAACACTGTTTTCATCGCGTTCGCTATCATCCAGCAAACTCTTTTAAGCGGCTAGATTTTTGGGTCATTTTGACTAATCATCAGCGTGTGCTCTACAACCTCGCCGGTCAGCGAGATTTAGCAGACATGGCAATGTCGGGTCTGCGGAGTTCAAATCCGCTCGTGCTTGGCATCGGAGCGGCCGATGCGGCGAACAGCGGCTGCGGCATTCAATACGAGCGGGGCATTCCCAACACGTGCTGGCCGAGATAGGCGAGGATCAGGTTGGTCGAAATCGGCGCGGTCTGGTAGAGGCGGACCTCGCGCCATTTGCGCTCGATGTCGTATTCCTTGGCAAAGGCGAAGCCGCCGAAGGTCGCGAAGGTAGCCTCGGCGGCGTGCCAGGTCGCCTCGGAAGCGAGGAGTTTGGCCATGTTGGCGTCGGCGCCGCATTCCTGGCCGGCGTCGAACAGAGCGGCGGCGCGGCGGCAGATCATGTCGGCCGCCTCGATCTCGGCATAAGCGCGGGCGAGCGGGAACTGCACGCCCTGGTTCTGGCCGATCGGCCGGTCGAAGACGACCCGCTCCTTGGCGTAGTCGATGCCTTTTTTGAGGAGCCAGCGGCCGTCGCCGATGCATTCCTGGGCGACCAGGATGCGCTCGGCGTTCATGCCGTCGAGGATGTAGCGGAAGCCCTTGCCCTCCTCGCCGATCAACGCGTCGGGCGGCACCTTGAGATTGTCGAAAAAGACCTCGGTGGTGTTGTGGTTGATCATCGCCTCGATCGCCCGGATCTCGACGCCGTGGCCGAGGTTTTCCCGCAGATCGATCAGAAACACCGAGAGCCCGTCGGTGCGGCGCTTGACCTGGTCGACCGGGGTCGTGCGCGCCAGCAACAGCATCAGATCGGAATGCCGGGCGCGCGAGGTCCACACCTTTTGCCCATTGACGACGTAGTGGTTGCCTTCACGCACGGCGCGGGTCTTGAGCTTGGTGGTGTCCGAGCCGGTGGTCGGCTCGGTCACGCCAAAGGCCTGCAGACGCAATTCGCCGGATGCGATCTTTGGCAGGTAGCGCTGCTTCTGCTCCTCGCTGCCGTGGCGCAAGAGGGTCCCCATAATGTACATCTGGGCGTGGCCCTGGCTGGCGGTGCAGCCCGAGGCGTTGATTTCTTCGAGGATCACCGCGGCCGCGCGCAACGGTAGGCCCGAGCCGCCATATTCCTCGGGAATCAAAGAGGCGAGAAACCCACTTTGGGTCAGCTCCTCGATGAATTCTGTCGGATAGGCCTGCTCGGCTTCAAGCTTGCGCCAGTATTCGCCGGGATAGCGCTCGCAGATCTTGCGCACCGATTCACGCAATTCGGGATAGTCTTCACCGAGGGCCACCATCGTCGGCGTCTCGCTCACCTCGCCCTCCATACGCTGCGGTTTGAGCGAAGATAGTCCGGCCGCACTGGAATTACCAATTCACAGAACGACGGCCCGCCTTCCGAGAGTGCGCCTGGGGAAGCTCCTTGCCCCCTGGATGTTCTCAAACGGGATTATGCCGGAGATTCATGTTCATGTAAGGTTTGGGTTCTTTTCTAGCTTCGTGCCCGGCGGCGAGTTAGACAGCTGTCTCGATGAGCACTCCGGGCAAGCTCGACAGAGGCGGAGACGGCGATGCGTGGGGTGAAGATGATCGCGGCCTCGGCAGTATTTGGGCTGTGTGCGCTGCCGGCCAACGCGGCTGATCTGCGCGCAGAAGACGCGGCGCGCCATGTTGGCGAGACCGCCACGGTCTGTGGTGTGGTCGCGTCAGCCAAGTTCGACGCCGGTCTGCAATCGCAGCCAACTTTCCTGGACTTCGGAAAGCCGTATCCTGATCAAGTCTTCACCGCAGTGATCTTTGGCGACGACCGGACGAAGTTCGGAACGCCGGAAGCGTCGCTGCGCGGCAAACGCGTCTGCGTGTCTGGAAAAATCCAACAGAAACGCGGCTTGCCTGAAATCGTTATCAGCGATCCGAAACAGTTGACGCAGTGACGCATCGACCGTCCCGCACGAGTTGCCACACACCCAGTCCGAGCCCGCGGGCATGGCGCAGACGCGAACCGCCGCCACCGGCTTGAAGAACCATAATTTCGACCATCTTCTCGTCGAGATCCGGGCCTGCACGGTGTGCGCGGCGCATTTGCCGCTCGGCCCCCGGCCGATCGTGCGCGGCCGCCCCTCGGCCCGGCTCTTGGTCGTCAGCCAGGCGCCGGGGGCGCGGGTGCACGAGAGTGGCGTGTCGTTCGACGACCCTAGCGGCGACCGGCTGCGCGATTGGGTCGGGCTTGATCGCGAAACCTTCTATGACGAAACCCGCGTCGCGGTTATGGGGATGGGGTTCTGCTATCCCGGACGCGCCGGCAACGGTGGGGACCTGCCGCCGCGCCGCGAATGCGCGCCGTTGTGGCACGAGCCGCTGCGCGCCCTGCTGTCCGCGGTCGAACTGACCTTGCTGGTGGGCAGCTACGCCGTCAACTATTACCAGCCGTCGACCCGAAAAGGCTCGATGACCGACGCGATCGGACGCTGGCGCGAGTTTCTACCGGCGGTGTTCGTGCTGCCGCATCCAAGCTGGCGCACGGCGTTATGGTTGCGCACCAACCCCTGGTTCGAGAACGAGGTAATACCCGCGCTGCGCAGCCGGGTCGGCGAAGTGCTTCAGTCCGAGGTCTCGATCCGCGCCATGTCGTCGTCGCTGAAGCCGAAATGATGACCGATTTCGTGGATCAGCACGTGGCGCACCAGATGGGCCAGATCTTCGCCGGTTTCGCACCAATAGTCCAAGATCGGCCGGCGGTAGAGAAAGATCATGTCCATATGCGGGCGCGGGTCGCTGACGCTCTTATGCGGTAGGGCGACGCCGCGATAGAGGCCGAGAATGTCGAACGGGCTGTCGAGGCCCATCGCCTGTTCGGTCTCTTCGTCGGGAAACTCCTCGACCCGGATCACGACCTCGCCGAGGTGGCGCTTGAGCCGCTGCGGGATCGTGCCGAGGGCGCGGTTGGCGAGTTCCTCGATATCGGCCAGGGTCGGCAGCTGTCTGCGGGGTCATGCCGTCACCGCGCGCTTGACCTCGGGCGCCCCATCGCGCACTTCCATTCGAGGCGACGAAAATGGGAGAGCGACATGGTCGAGAAGCTGGTCGGGGCGGCACGGCACGCGGCACTTCACGAACTCCATGGCTGGGTCGAGGTCGCCGACCGCGATGCGATCCGCAAAAGCTATCATTTCAGCAATTTCTCGGAGGCCTGGGGCTTCATATCGCGCATCGCGCTGCTGGCCGAAAAGATGGATCACCATCCCGAGCTGTTCAATGTCTACAATCGGGTCGAAATCGTACTGTCGACCCACGACGTCGAGGGGGTCAGCGAGCGCGACGTCAAGTTGGCCCAAGCGATCGACGAGATTGCGCCCGAACGCGACCGCCGCCCGCCGCTGCCCTAACCCGCGGAGGGTGGGCTCGGTTCGATCAAAGCGCCGGCCGGCCGGCGCGTTCGACAGCCGCGGTGCAAGGCTCACCGCCGACCGTTCATTGGAACGGTACAGTAAAGACGAGGTTGGCCATCTCTGCGCCGGGGTCTTTATCGCCGAGTCCGGCATTCGAGATGTGATAAAAGCCGACGCCGATGCGTCTCTGGTCGGCGAAGCGATAATCGAGTTCGGCGCCGGTGCGGAACTCCCACCACGACCCGAGGTTGAGACCCTGGCCCTCGTCGAAATAACCCGCCCGCGACGGTCGGCGTCAGGACTATGCCGTGGGGAAAATTGATGTCGAAGCCGAACCCGAAGTATCCGTAGAAGGCGCCCTGGCCGGTGCCCATGACGCCGACGAAGGGCGATAAAATCCACCATACGTCGCCAAAGCGGTACTCGCTCTCCACCAGGCCCACGGCGGTGGCATGCGGCTTTTTGGAATTGGGCAGCACGTCGAACGCGCCGCCGCCGAGCGCGACGCGCGGCGGATCGCCGGGCGAACCAAAGGTGACCTGCGCCGCGGCGGCCCGAGCGGTTATCATACCGAGGATGAGGAGAATCCCTATTCCCGCGCGGTTCACACCTCTCCTCAGGGGCAAATTCTACTCCTGTTCATTGCGCAACAGTTGATCGCAACCATTGCACTTCAGAACTCGTTACGGCAAGTAAAACTCGTCAGCTTATTTCCACGGGGAGAGCCGGCCTAAATCCGGCCGAGCCTTACTGTTGTCTGATCCGGTCTGATCCGGGAGCAACCGGCTCGCTGGCCCGGGTTAGAGCCGCTTCATGCGCTCGGTCGCCAGCACCAACTGCCCGCGGATCCCGGGCTCCATCGCCGAATGCCCGGCATCGGGAACGATCACGTATTCGACCTCGGGCCAGGCGCGGGCGAGCTCGTCGGCGCTGCCGATCGGGCAAACCATGTCATAGCGGCCCTGTACGATGATCCCCGGCAAATGGCGAATATGCCTCACTCTGGCGATCAGATCGCGCTCGCCGACGAAAAGGTAGTTGCGGAAAAAATGCGCCTCGATGCGCGCCAGACCCAAAGCCAGCCGCTCCTCGCCAAAAGCGGTGACGGTCTCGGGGTTCGGCAACAAAGTCGAACAGGCACCCTCATAAGTGCCCCAAGCGCGCGCCGCCGGCATATGGATGGCCGGGTCCGGATCGAGCAGACGGCGGTGATAGGCATCAAGGATATCGCCGCGCTCCGCCTTCGGGGAGAAATCCGACGAAGCTGCGCCAAGCCTCGGGAAAGACCCTGCGCACGCCATAGAGGAACCAGTCGATTTCCTCGGCCCTGCATAGGAATATCCCGCGCAGGACGAGCCCGCGCAGCGTCCGGGATGGGTTTCGGCATAATCGAGCGCCAGGGTCGAGCCCCAGGAGCCGCCAAAGACCAGCCATTTTTCAACGCCCAGCTCGATTCGCAGCCGTTCGATGTCGGCGACCAGATGTGCCGGCGAGTTGTCTCGGGTCTCGCCCAGCGGCGTCGACCGGCCGGCGCCGCGCTGATCGTAGATCACGACGCGCCAGTAATCGGGATCGAAGAACCGGCGATGCACTGCGGTTGCGCCGGCGCCGGGACCGCCATGCAGGAACAGCGCCGGCGCGCCACGCGGGTTGCCCGATTGCTCCCAATACATCGTGTGGCGGTTGTCGAGACGCAGCCTTCCCGTCTGATAGGGCTCGATCGGCGGAAAGATATCGCGGCGAGTTGTCATCGTGTCGAGTGTAAGAGGCCGGGCGACAATCACATAGCCCGGATAGCGCATTGCTTGGCTGCGTCCAATTCGGCTCAGACCAGCGCGCGGCGGAGCTTGCAAGCGGAGCGCGCGAACCGTACTGCGACCCCTAACCGCCGCGTAACTGCAGTCCGGTTCGCCCGCTCCGATCAGCGAAGCTCGGCAACCCGCTGGCCAGCGGCGCCGCTGGCGACGTCGATCTCTTTCGCCAGCTTGTTCGCCATTGCGTCGGCAAAGGAATTGAAATCCTTGACGACGATCAGAAAGGCGTTGGGGCCGCCGATCACGTTCTGCTGGTAATAGGCGGGCAGGCCGCCTGGCGGGTGGGTGTGCGCCGAATACCCTAAATTCGGCTGCTCGTTGATGATCGCCAGACCGTTGATGGTGATGCCGGCGGCGACCGCCTGATCGCGCGCATCGTTCAAGGCACGGCCCGAATTGCTGGTGCCGTCGCCCGAGATATCGATGATGCGACGTGTCGCCGGCCATTTCGCCTTGGCGAAATGCGCCTTTGCAAAATCGATCGCGGCGCTGATCGAGGTGCGTCCAGTAAAGGATCGCGGCGCTTTGAGGATTGCCGCCGCAGCGCCCCCGCCATCCTCTTCGTCGCGGATCTCGGTCCAGTCGAGCACGACCTGCTGGTCTTCCTCTCCAGACCATTCGACAAAGCAGACTGCGATCGCCCCGCTTTTTGTCGCATGAATGGCTTTCAAGACGCGCGGGTCGGTCAGCGCCGCGGCATAGCCTTTGCGCTGCAGCTCGAACTCCCCGTCATCGATGCTGCGCGAGACGTCTGCCGCCAGGATCACCTCGAGGTCCACGCCGGCGGCACGGGCCGCGCCGATCGGCGCAAACACAATCAAGGCTGCGATGACAGCAATCGCAGGTCTCATCAGGCTTCCTCCCTGTTCGAGGACTTCTCAGGATAGGACGACAGCAGGCAGCGCGGAAGGCCCCACATAAACGGCGGCGTCCTTTCGCAGACGCCTTCACCACTGTTGCGGCCCGGATTTTCTTTATGTTATGATATAACATATAGAGTTAGCCCTCCCCGAGCCACGCTTCGTCGCGCCGTCAAAGTGGGAATTGGAGAGTGAACCGTATCTTTGCCCGAGCTCGGCCCGGGTCCGGGGCGCCCGCGTTTGTTCTTGCGACGGTGGTTGTGGCCGGCAGCGCCGCGGCGCAGGACGGCCCGGTGATGCTGACGGGTCTGCCGCTCGGCCCCAACGACACTGGGGCGCAGAACGCGCCGGTCCTCGAAGCGGCTTTGCCGGCTGGAACATCCACGGGGCAAACGCCGCCTGCGCCGGAAGGCGGCGGGGTTTCGCTCGACCTCGACGTCGTCGCCAAGCAACTCGATATTGCCGCCCAGAACATCCAGCCGAGCCTCGGCGCCAGTGTCTACAATTTCGGGCGGCAGGCGATCGAAACGCAGCCGCAGGGCGACAATCAGCCGTTTAACCGGCTCTTGCTTCAGGCCCCGGGCGTAGCCCAGGATTCGTTCGGCCAGCTCCATGTCCGCGGCGATCACGCCAATCTGCAATTTCGCCTGAACGGGGTGATCCTGCCCGAGGGAATCAACGTCTTCGGCCAGGCGCTGCAAACCCGGCTCGCCAATTCCGTGTCGTTGATCACCGGCGCGCTGCCGGCGCAATTCGGCTTGCGCACCGCCGGCATCATCGACATCCAGACCAAGACCGGGACCTTGGACCCGGGCGGTTCGTTCACGCTGTACGGGGGCCAGCAGTCGACGTTTCAACCGAGCGCCGAATGGGGCGGACGCGTTGGCCAGGTCGACTATTACATCACCGGCGAAGTGCTGCACAATGCCGACGGGATCGAGAACCCGGCGCCCACCTTAAATGCGATCCACGACATTTCGACCCAGCCGCGAGGCTTCGCCTATGTCTCCGGCATCATCGACCCGACGACGCGAGTTACGACGATTCTCGGCACCTCGCGCAGCGAGTATCAAATCCCCAACAATCCCGGTCAGACCCCGGGCCTTGGCCTAAGCGTCGACGGGATCAGCGATTTCGACTCGTCGCTGCTCAACGAAAACCAGCGCCAGATCACCCAGTACGCAATCGTTGCCTTGCAGAAGCAGGTGAATGATTTGAACTTTCAGCTCTCCGGCGTCACCCGCTACAGCAACGTCTATTTCTCACCTGATCCGCTCGGCGACCTGTTGTTCAACGGCATTGCCCAGACGGCCACCCGCCAAAGCGTCGCCAACGGGGTACAGGGCGATGGCAGCTATCGGATATCCGACGTTCACACCTTGCGCAGCGGCTTTTACATCCAGGGCGAGCGGTCGTCGTTCAACACCAATTCGAGCGTTCTGCCGGTCGATGCGAGTGGCATGCAGACCAGCGACGAGCCGTTCACGGTTTTCGATTCAGGGGCCACGACCGGATGGCTCTACAGCTATTACTTGCAGGACGAGTGGAGGATCGTGCCGAAGGTAACCATCAATTTCGGCGCGCGTTTCGACCAGATGGCCGAATTTGTCGACGGTCGGCAATTGAGCCCGCGCGTCAACGTGGTATGGCAGCCGACCGAGTTCGACGACGTTTACCGCGGGATATGCGCGGTATTTTGTGCCGCCGCCGTTCGAGCTGATCGCGCCGACGACGATCTCGCTTTTTGCCGATACGAGCGCCGCGCCCGCGGTCACCCTCGACTCGCCGGCCAAGCCCGAGCGCGACAACTATTTCGATGTCAGCGGCACGCAAATCATCCTGCCCGGGCTCAAGGCCGGGCTCGATGCCTATTACAAGATCGCCAGCGATCTGATCGACGAAGGCCAGTTCGGCGCCCCGATTCTCCTCACTCCGTTCAATTACCAGAAGGGGCTAGTCGACGGCATCGAATTGACCATGAGCTACGAGATCGGCGATTGGTCGCTTTACGGCAATCTCGCAGAGTCGAGGGCAGTCGGTAAAAACATCATATCGGCGCAGTTCAACTTCGCACCGGACGAGCTGGCCTATATTGCCGACCATTTCATCTATCTCGACCACGATCAGCATTTCACCGGATCGGCCGGCGTCAAATACCGGTTCCCCAAGACCAAAACTTTGATCTCGGCGGATCTGACCGCCGGCAGCGGGCTGCGCGCGACGGGCCCGGACGGCATCCCGAACGGCGTCAGCCTGCACAACTATGAGCAGGTGAATTTGAGCATCGTGCAGCCGGTCGCCACCGGCATCTACAAGGGCCTCGAACTTCGTTTGGACATAATCAATCTGTTCGATCAGGTGTATGAGATCCGCAACGGCACCGGGGTCGGAGTGGGTGCGCCGCAATTCGGCCCGCGCCGGACAATTCTCGCCGGCATCACCCAGCGCTTCTAACGCGTACAATCGCTCGCAGCTGTCGGATCGAACAATCGTCAGAGGCTACCCGTGAACGATTCTGTGGCGTCCCTGTCGGTCGTCAGCCTGTTCTTGCATGCCGACATCGTCGTCAAGGGCGTGCTTTTGCTGCTGCTCGCCGCCTCGGTGTGGAGCTGGGCGGTGATCATCGACAAGCTGTGGCGGCTCGCGACGGTCAGCCGGTCGGCGCAGAGCCATGAGGCGCGAGCCGCTGCCGCACATTCGGCGCCCGAACTGATTGGCCGCATCGGGCGAGCCCGAGGCCCGCGACCCGGCTGGGCGCGTGCTGTCGGCGGGCTGGGCCGAGAGCACGGCCGCGGCGTTGCCATCCCCCGAGACCGCCGGCGAGCGGCGCGAGCGCATCGAGCGGGCGATGCGGCTGGAGCTGAATGCCGAGTTGCGCCGCCTCGAAGCGCGCCTGCCGTTTCTTGCCACGCTCGGCTCGGCGGCCCCGTTTATCGGCCTGTTCGGGACAGTGTGGGGGATCATGCGCAGCTTTGCCGGCATCGCCGCCGCCAACAACACCAGTCTCGCCGTCGTCGCGCCGGGGATCGCGGAGGCGCTTGTTCGCGACCGCGATGGGGCTCGCCGCGGCGATCCCAGCGGTCGTCGCGTACAATAAGATCACAGTCGATCTCGGACGCTTTGCCGGACGCATGCAGGGGTTGATCGGGCGGTCGGGCAGCCTCCTTTCCCGCATACCGTCGGAGACCTGAGCGATGGCCATGTCGCTTGCCCCCCTCGGGCGAAGCCGGCGAAGACCGCTATGCGCCGTTGGCCGAGATCAATGTGACGCCGATGGTCGACGTCATGCTGGTGCTCCTCGTCATCTTCATGGTCACGGCGCCGCTGCTGATGGTCGGCGTGCCGCTCGATCTGCCGAAGACGAAAGCTGCGGCGATCACCGCTCCCAAGCAGCCGATCATCCTCAGCCTCAATCGCAACGGCGAGCTATTCATCGGCGACGCCCGGGTCGCGCCGGGTGATCTCGAGTCTCGCCTCGCGGCGCTCGCCGCAGAGGACCCGACCCGTATCGTCTATGTCCGCGGCGACAAGACGATCACCTACGCGCAGCTGATGGACATGCTGGGCCAGGTCAACCGCGCCGGGTTTGCCAAGGTCTCGCTGGTCGCCGCTGCGTCCGGAGCTAAGTGAGCGGCTTCAAACTTCCGCTGGCGCTGTCGCTGACGGCGCATGCCCTTTTGTTGGCGTTGCTGTTGGAATTGCCGGCCCCGGCACCGCCGCTGCAGCCGACCGCCCCGGCCGGCGGGATCGAGGTCGCCTTCGCGCCCTCATTACCGGCACCCGAGAAGCCGCCCACCCCGCATCTGCCGGTCAAAGCCGAGCCCCCACCACCTCCGCCGGTCGTGACCCGCCTCCGCCACCCCCTCCACCACCCCCAATCGAGCCGCCGCCACCCGCGCCGGAAGCAACCGTCGTCATCCCGGAGGCGCCGCCGCCACCACCGCCACCGCGCAAGCCCGCGATCCCGACGGTGTTCAAGCCCGTTCTCAGGCGCCCCGAGCGCGAGCGCCCATCTCCCGCCTTCGCCGCGCCGACGCCGTCCGCGGCATCGCTCCCGCAGACGGCGTTTGCCCCGACGCCGGCCCCGTGCCGCGCGAGCGCCTTCGACAGAAATCAGCCCAAGCTATCGTGCTCTGTTGAGCGAGTGGCTCGAAAGCCACAAGCGTTACCCCGAAAGCGCCCGCGAACAGGGCGAGCAAGGGCGCGCGGTGCTGCGCTTCGTCGTCGAACGCAGCGGACGGGTCGCCGACTTCGCGATCGTCACGAGCTCGGGCTATCCCGACCTCGACGCCGCCCTAGAACGCATGATGCGCGGCGCGATATTGCCGCCGTTTCCCGGCCGACATGGATCAGCCAGTCCATCGAGGTTTCGGTGACGATCCGGTTTAGCCTCGGGGGCTGAGGCGGACGACTTCGCCCATATGGGTCGGCGAGCGCTACAAATTCGCGTCGATCGTCGTGCCGGGTTCGACATAGGCACGGTCCCACCCCGACCATTGGCCGGCGACCGGTTGCGAGGGGTCGCGATCGCGCCGCCAGCAGACCTCCGTGCCGGGCGGGACGTCGATGAATTTAGTCGCGTTGGTCGGCAGCACAAATTCGAGCGTCGACACGTAGCCGGGACCGCGCGCACCGCAATCGGGGTTTGCGGTGATCACCGCCTCGACATTGGTCGAGCCGAAATTCGGGTTGCTCAGCAACAGGGTCCCCGGCTGTGGCGGCTGCGGCGCGCACGCAGAGACGCAGAACAGTACGATGGCCGGGAGCACCGGCAATTTCCGCACAATTGCCAACTGAAGGCTCCACAATTTCCTGTTAATGCGCGAGTTCTCGCATTCAAAATCGCCAATGACGCTATATAGCCGCTGCCGCGAACGGTTGGAATGCCGAGCTGGGCGGGCGCGGCCTCCCGCCATGCCAGCCGCGGTATCCGCCGGCCGATCCGCGCGGACTTGTGCCGGTTCGCTCATCCCCGGTTACGTCGCAGGGACAGCGAACATCTAAAATCCCCGAATACCGCAGCGCCCCGCGGGAAGGAGTGGAACCGGTGGCTCACGCCCCGCCGAGAAAATCCTTGGTCCAGCGCTGATAATCGTCGCCGCGGGTGACCTGCCGCATCAACTCGGGCGAGGCGATGTTTTTGAGGTCGCGTGGTGCGACACCTTCGCGCAGCGCCTTCAAGGTATCGTAGACCGCCTGCACGGCGGCTGAGAACGGAGCGTGGGTCTGCAACGCGACCCGGACCCGATGCGCCCCAAGCCAGCCGAGATCGCCGAGCTGACCGCTGCCGCCGCCGAGGATCAGCGGGATCTTGATCGCCGACGACACCACTTCGACCGCCTCGACCGTCACGCCGCCGGCGAGAAATACCGCATCGACCCCGGCCGCCTCATAGGCCTTGGCCCGCTTGACGGCCTCGTCGATATTGGCGATTGCCAGCGCGCTGGTGCGCCCGGCGATGACGAGGTTCTTGTCCTGGCGCGCCGACAGCGCCGCCTTCATCTTGCCGACGCCTTCCTCGACCGAGCTCAGGCTCGGCTTGCCGTTGGGTCCGTAAGGCCGCGGCAGCACCGTATCCTCGATCGACATCGCGCAGATGCCGGCCGTCTCCAACTCCTCGACGGTGCGCCGCACGTTGAGCGCGTTGCCGTAGCCGTGGTCGGCGTCGACCAGCAGCGCCAGATTGCCGGCGCGGCAGATGCGGTTGGCCTGGGCTGCGAATTCGGTCAAGGTCAGCACGACGAGATCGGGGGCGCCGAGCACCGACATCGACCCGATCGAACCGGAAAACATCCCGACCTCGAATCCGAGATCCTCGGCGATGCGGGCCGATATCGCGTCATACACAGAGCCCGGATGCACGCAGCGATTTCCGGAAAGAATTGCGCGAAAGCGCTCGCGCCGCTCGGTCCAGTTCATGGTGTTTCCGTCCTTGGATGAATTGGTAATGGCTAGGTGCCGGGCTTTGCTGTTTTTCCGTTGCCCGGGGTCAGCTTATCATGGCGCGATCGGTGTCATAGAGGGATCAGATCATGGACAAGCGTATCGCGGTGATCGGCGCCGGCGCAATCGGCGGCTATACCGGGGGCCAGCTCGCGCATAACGGGTTCGACGTGACCCTGATCGACCCGTGGCCCGAGCACGTCGAGACCATCCGCAAGGACGGGCTGGCCCTCGAAGGGGTGACCCAGGAAGAGTTCGTCCTCGCCAAGCCCAAGACCCTGCACCTGACCGAGGTGCAGCAGTTCGCCAAGGAGAAGCCGATCGACATCGCGATGGTCGCGGTCAAATCCTACGACACGGAATGGGCGACGAGGCTGATCGCACAGTACCTGGCGCCCGACGGCTATGTCGTCTCGTTGCAGAACTGCATGAACGAGGAACGCATCGCCGGGGTCGTGGGTTGGGACAAGACGGTCGGTTGCGATCCCGGCATTGCTCGGCGCCGAGCTCTATGCGGCGGGCCGGGTGCGCCGCACCGCTGCGAAAGGCTCGTCGCCTCACGAGGTATACCGCGTGGGCGAGGTCCATGGCCGGATCACCAAGCGGCTCGAAGAACTCGCGGAGATGATCGCCACTGTCGATACCGTCAAGCCGACCACCAACCTGTGGGGCGAGCGCTGGTCCAAGCTGTGCGTCAACGGCATGGCCAACGGCGTCGCGGCCGCAACCGGCCTGTCGGGCAACGACATGAACCGAGACGAAAAAATTCGGCGTCTGAGCATTCGTCTCGCCGGCGAAGGCGTGCGCGTCGGCCAGGCGCTCGGCTACCAGCTCGAACATATCCGCATGCACGATCCCGAGACCTTGGCGCGCGCCGCCGAGGGGGATCGCGCCGCCCTCGACGAGATCGAATCACAGATCTTCGCCGGATTGAATTCCAATACCCGCAGCGAGCTGGCGCGGCCCTCGATGGGTCAGGATATGCTCAAGGGCCGGCGCACCGAGATCGATTTCATCAATGGCGTGATCGCCGCTAAGGGACAGGAGGTCGGCTGCCCTGTCGGCGCGCACGTCAAGCTGATCGCCGCGGTCAAGGCAGTGGAGCATCGGCCAGAAGCCGGCAGCGCCGGAGAACCTGTACGAGATCTGAGACAGGAGCGTCGCCGCTCTCCGTCGCATTGCGCAGGCCCCTCTCTCTCGCTGCGCCGCGGGGGGAGGGGCGCCCGCAGCCCCGCTACCAAGTGATCGTCAGCTTGCCGTCGCGCATCTCGTAGCTCTGCAGCCGGTCGAGAAAGCTCATCCCCAGCAGCGACACGTTTAGGTTTTCGAGCACAGCGGCGTGTACGTCGTTGAGCGAGAGCTGGCCGAGGCGGATCTCACGCAGGGTCACAATCGCCATGCGGACGAAACCGTTGGCGGTGCTGGCACGCCGGTTGAACACCAATTCGCCGGGGGCGATGCCGGCGGCGCGCGCGTCGGCGGGGGTCAGGGTGACAAAGCTCGCGCCGGTATCGAGCAGCATTCGCACCGGTGCGCCGTTGACGACCGAGTCGATGATGACGTGGCCGGCCCGGTTCGCGGGATAGACAAGGGTGTTGACTGCAGGATCGGCGTGCGGCTCGACCGGGGTCGCAGAGCGCAGGACGATATCCGGTTTCGTCGCGCCATTTGACGGGAGCCACTTGTCGCCCCCGATGACCACGGCGCAGACCAAGGTGACGCCGCACCACAGCAATACCCAGCGCAGCGCCCAGCCGATCATGCCGTCGCCCCAGAAACACCTCCACGGATTGTCTGCGGGAGCGCTTAAGCGTTAGTGAAGCTGGCGGGCGGCTAACTAATCCGCGGCCTCCGAGGCTTCGGGGTAACTGTCGGCGCGCCAACGCCGCGGCCCGATACGGCGCAGATCGGATTCCGCGCCCCATCTGTCCCAGCCCGGCCGCGACGACCGCGCGAACATTTCCAGATAGGGTCCCTCGCACAAGCCCTCGATGCGCTCGTAAGCCTCGTCCGGCTTGCGGCTATGCTCGCGCCGCGGCGAGACGATCAGCTTGCGCACGTTCGCATTCCGGCGGTGTGGATGGCCGCGGGTCGCCAGCAAGCACATCTCAGGGTTGGCGCGCGTCCAAAAGCCGAGGCCGGTAAAGAAACTGGCATCGCGATAAATTGTCGGATCGGCGGATTTGTTCAGCTTGGCCCAGTAGAAACCGACTGTTTTGTAGGTAAACCCCCATGCAGCGAGCACGTCGAGCGCTGTAGGCAGCAGCGGGTCGGTGGTCCACAGCAGCAGCACGCAATCCGCCGCCGCCCACTCGGCCACCGGCAATGCCTTGATCTCGGCGAGCGACATGCAGTCGTAATGGGCTTCGGCGCTACGACCCTTTCCTTTTCGCGAATAGGTCGCGAAGGTCCAAGGCGGATCGGCGTAGATAACCCGGTAGTAGTTAGACTGCGGTTGCAAACTCATTCGATCGCCCCCCGAAAACTACAGCAATTCCTCAAGAGCGGTCTGGGCATCCTCGACCGAAACGAGGAGCTCGCTGAGTCGCGATCTGAAATACCTATTAACCTCTTCGATCGCTTCGGTCACGGGCGCGCCAAAATGATCGTCTAGGTCGTCGCGAGTCAGAGCCCAAGGAGCCCCCACTGAGCATTGACCGTAGTAGAAGATTATCCGCGCCTCAGCCTTGGATACGGGCAGGTTGCGCAGCTCGCCGTAAGACCTTATCAACATTTGCACGCAGCGAAGGTCTCGCAACATTGACCGTTTTTTGCCCGAATCGTGATAACCAAAGCCGCGCTTGCATTCGTAGGCGCCAAGTCGATTATCTCTGTCATCAAATACTAGAAAATCGACTTGCAACGTCCTTACGAAGTTATCGCCGCCGTACTGAAGTGCACTGCCTAATGCCGTCGCGTCGGTATCCGCTAGTCTCTCTGCTGCGGCAGAGACACGGAATACCGGATCCTCCCAGACACTCAAATGTGCGGCCTGACGTAATGCAGCGGCGAATGCTCGCTCGATAATCCCGCCATGCCGCTTATATGCCGAGCTCACGATGCTGGTGATCCGGCTGTACCGCACTTCGACGACTGGATCGGTGGAAAATTGCTTGCGCGCTAACCGCGAGATCGTAGCGTCGACCTCGTTGAAGACAGACGCAAGATACGATTGATCAGGCTCGGGTGAGCTCCCTTCTCGATCTTGCATGACACATGCTTGCGGGACTCAACTAGCAGGTCAACGACAATCCTGTGCCCGATCAGCGCTCCTCGTCGCCTTCGTCGGGCGCTTCGTCGGTTGGGATGCTGTAATTGCCTTTGAGCCAGCGCCCGAGATCGATTTGCGCGCAGCGCGCAGAGCAAAACGGGCGATGTGGCAAAGTCGCCGGTTTGCCGCAGATCGGGCAGCGGCGCAGCGTCGGGATCGGCGAATCGGAGGTCATGGCATCGCCGATATAGTCACAACGGGAAAATTTGAAACTGCCCACGTTCGAGGCTCGGGTCGGCCGCGACCGCGGTCTTTCTACCTGATCGCTGTTCGAATGCGGCGAGGGCGTTGGCTGCCGGGCCAGCGAGCGCCGCGGCTACGTCGGGGGTAACGGCCAATCGCCAGAGGGGTCCCGGTTGTGCCCGCTCCTCCCGGCGCAGCCTGCGCAATGCTTCATGCGCGACCGTGATGGCGGTTTTTCTCAGAAGCCCCTGCGGTGGCATTTCCAGGAGCACCTCGGCAAGCGGGCGGAGGCGGCGCGGGCGGACCAGTTCGAGGTGGCCGAGCCTGGTCCAGCCCAGGATCTCCGGTCGCGCCGGATCGGCGGCGAGGGCGCGAGCGAGAGCGACGCGCACCCGTTCCCGCGCGCCTCGATTGTCGAGGCCGACAAAATCGACGACAATGCTGCCGCCGAGACGGCGCAGCCGGAGCTGTCGGGCGATGACCACGGCCGCAGCAATATTGATCGCGAGCGCCGTCCGCTCCGGCGAACCGGATGCGGGCGTTCCGGTGTCGACATCGATCAACGTCGCGGCCTTCGCCATCTCGAGGTGAACCGAGCCGCCGCTGGCAAGCGCGATGGTCGGCGACAGCGTTTCGTCAAATAGCGTGTCGAGGTCGACCGGCCATTGGCTTTCCGGTTTATGAAGGACCTCGGCATCGGGAAACGCGGCGCGGATTTCCGGGATCGCGCCGGGCTCGTCGACTACGACGCGGTCGGCCGCGGGCAACGTGCCCGCGAGCGCGACGGCAAAGGTGGCGGCAGGATGTAGACGGGCCGGCGGATCGAGGCGCGCGGCACGCTCGCCGATGTCCAGCCAACGCCGTGCCAAACCTGCTGCCTCCTCGATGACCGCGCAGTTCGGCGCGAGTTCGAGCAGGCGGAGCCCGATCTCCATTCCTTGAAGTTCACCTGCCTCTCCCCGGTTCGGGGAGGTCAGAGTGCCGACAATTTCCGATAAACGGGCGCGCGTCTCGGGGGAGTGTGTTTCGTCCCCGCTGAGGCCAGACCGACCCGCCAGCAGCTCGGAGAACCTGCCGCGCAACACGCTGCGCAGCGTCGCTTGTGCTGCCTTGCCGCCCTGCGCCTCGCGGCGGATCTGCACGACGACCCGCTGGCCCTCGTCGAGCCTCCGGCCTCGCGGGACGATTTCGCTCTGCGGTAGAAAGGCCGGCCGATCCGCGCCGATATCAACCAGCGCCGCACCCAGCGCCGGCAGCAGGCGCCGCACACGGCCGAGATGGATGCTGCCAGCCTCCAAACCCTCTCCGCGTTCGACCCCGACCTCGACGGCGACGCCGTCCTCAACGAGCGCCGCCCGCCATTCCCCGGGGAAGGCGGAAACTATCAGCTCGCGGCGCATCGCGGGCGGTAGCCGCGGCCGGCGAGCAGCTGAGCAGTCTCGAACAATGGCAATCCGACGACATTCGAATAGGAACCGGAGATAAAGCGGATCAGCGCCGCGGCGCGGCCCTGGATCGCGTAGCCGCCGGCTTTGCCCTGCCATTCTCCACTCGCCAGATAGGCCGCGGTCTCGTCCGCGCTCAAGCGCTTGAACGTGACTTGGCTCTGGACATGGCGCAGCGACACATGCCCGTCGGGGCCAGCCAGCGCAATGCCGGAATGGACCCGGTGGCGCCGCCCGGACAACAATTTGAGACAGCGGCGTGCACTCGCTTCGTCCATCGTCTTGGGCTGGATGCGCCGACCGCAAGCGACGACCGTGTCGGCGGCGAGAACATAGGCGCCGGGATGGCGCGGCATTACGGCCTGCAGCTTTTCTTCGGCGAGGCGCAGTGCGTGCGCCGCCGGCTCCTCGTCTCGACGGGGCGTCTCGTCGATCTCGGCCGGATCGACCCGGTCGGGCTCGATCCCGATCTGCCGCAGCAATGCGAGCCGGCGCGGCGAAGCCGAGGCAAGCACCAGCGGCGGCGGCGTCACCGCTCGCTTATCCGCGCAAATGGAGCACGCAGATCAAAGTGAACAGGCGCCGCGCGGTCGCGTGATCGATCGCGACCTTGTCGGCGAGCCGCTCCACTAGCAATTCCGAGCCTTCGTCGTGCAGGGATCGCCGCCCCATGTCGATCGCCTCGACCTGAGCTAGTCTCGAACCGCGGACGGCCTGGTAATAGCTCTCGCAGACCATGAAATAGTCTTTGACGATGCCGCGAAACGGGGCGAGCGGCACGACGATGGTCTCGCTCGACCCATCCGCCCGCGAGCGAATGTCAAAGCTGAGCCGGTTCTCCCCGATCGCCAGATGAAGGTCGAATGGCCCTTCCTTCCCGGAGGCTGGAGCGAAGTGGTTCTCTTCCAGCAGGTCGGCGATCGCCGACGCCCGCTCGTGCTCGATATCGGCGCCGCGTCGCACGACAGTATGCTCATCAAGCGTGATTCCGGCAATGCGCTGATCGCCGCCGCTGTCGTCATTCGGCTTGTTCATGACTGGCTCACACCGCCCGCTGCTGATCGAGCCGGATCGACAGGGACAAAGCGTGCGCGTCTAGCCCCTCGGCTTCGGCGAGGCGGATCGCCGACGGGGCAAGGGCGGAAAGGCCCGCCGCGTCGCAGCGGACGAGCGAGGTTCGCTTGACAAAATCAAGAACGCCGAGGCCCGAGGCAAACCGCGCGCTACGCGCGGTCGGGAGCACGTGGTTGGGCCCGGCGATGTAGTCGCCGATCGCCTCCGGCGTCCAGCGGCCGAGGAAGATCGCGCCGGCGTGGTGCACCTGCTCAGCCAACAAATCGGCTTCGTCGAGCGCCAGTTCGAGATGCTCCGGGGCGATGCGGTCGATTAGCGCCGGCGCCTCAAGCCAATCGGCGACGATCAGGACCGCACCATTCGCCTCCCAACTCGCCCGCGCGATTTCAGCCCGCGGCAGCCGCGCCAGATGGCGCTCGATCGCGGCCTCAACCGCCGCAGCGAAAGCTCTGTCGTCGGTGACCAGGATCGCCTGAGCGGCGTTGTCGTGCTCGGCCTGCGACAACAGGTCGGCCGCGATCCATGCGGGGTCGTTCACGCGGTCGGCCACGACCAGGATCTCCGACGGGCCGGCGATCATGTCGATCCCGACCCGGCCGAAGACGCGCCGCTTCGCCGCCGCGACATAGGTGTTTCCCGGCCCGACGATCTTGTCGACAGCCGAAATCGTCGCTGTGCCGTAGGCTAGCGCCGCCACCGCCTGCGCCCCACCGACCCGGTAAATCTCGTCGATCCCGACCAGCCGGGCCGCGGCGAGGACGAGCGGGTTGAGAACCCCGCCTGGTGCCGGCACGGTCATTACCAGCCGCTCGACACCTGCCACTTTGGCCGGGATCGCGTTCATCAGCACCGAAGATGGATAGGCCGCGGTGCCGCCCGGAACATAGAGCCCGGCGGCCGCGATCGGGCGCCAACGGGCCGCTAACCGAATCCCCAGTGCGTCGACATAGTCGATATCCGCCGGCAATTGACGGCGGTGAAAGCTCTCGATCCGCTCGGCCGCGAGCCGCAATGCCGCCACCGTCTCGGCGGGCGCCGCCGTGGCGCCCTCGGCAATCTCCCGGTGCGACAAACGCAGGCCGGTTGCCGTAAGGCTGATCCCGTCGAAGCGGCGCGTGTAATCGATAAGGGCAGAATCGCCGTGGCGGGCGACATCGTCGATTATCGCCGCGACGGCGGCATCGATGTCGGCGGCAACCTCGCGCTTGGTCTCGACGAACCGCTCGAATGCTGTCTCGAAGCCGCGATCACGGGTCGAAAGTCTAACCGGCATCAGTACCTCCCCGGCCAAGCGGGGGCCCGTCACCCTTTCCATCGCGGACTCGATCGACCACTTCCAGCTCCCGCAATGCGGGAGAGGGTTTCGCGCGGCGTGCGGCGGATGAGGGGCCGGCACCGGACGAGAATTGCGTTCCGGCGACCGCGTCGCGGAACCGCTCGACCCAGCCGCCGACCTCCTCGGGCCTGGTCTTCAGCGCCGGGCGGTTGACGATCAGCCGTGAGCTAACCTCAGCGATCCGCTCGATTTCGACAAGTCCGTTCGCTTTCAATGTCGCGCCGGTCTGGACCAGATCGATGATATGGCGGCACAGGCCTAGGCGCGGTGCCAGCTCGATTGCGCCGTTGAGCTTGATGCATTCGGCCTGGATCCCGCGCGCGGCAAAGTGGCGTCGCGTAATCTCCGGGTACTTTGTTGCTACCCTGATATGGCTCGGCTGACTGCCGTCCTCGCGCGCGACCCAGTCGATCGTCGCGGCCACGGCGATATGGCAGTGCCCGATCTCAAGATCGAGTGGCGCATAGATCTCCGAATAGTCGAATTCCATCAGCACGTCGTTGCCGGCGACACCGAGCTGAGCCGCGCCGAAGGCGACAAAAGTCGCGACGTCGAAACTCCGCACGCGGATCAAATCGAGATCAGGCTCGCTGGTCGCGAAGCGCAGTCGGCGCGACGCGGGGTCTTCGAAGGCCGGCTCGGGCTCGACCCCAGCCCGACGCAACAGCGGCATCACCTCGGCAAGAATACGGCCGTTGGGCAACGCCAAGATTAGCCGGTCGTCGGCCTCGGCAACCACCTACGGCTCCTCCGCGTCGTGGCGCGGGTGCCAGGGGGTCGTCCAGGGCTCGCCCAGATCCTTGGCGCGGCATTGGATGCGTGCAACCTCGAGCCGAATAGCGGCATGCCCGGAGAATTCGAGGAGAATCGCCGTTGCACCGACGCTCTCCGTTTCTGCGCGGATCGCCAGCAGCGCGAGGATCCTGTCTTCGTCGCTGCGGCGAAAGCCCCGATACGCCACGCCGGCGACCGCGCTAAAGGTGACGGCACACAAGATCCGCTGGCGCTCGCCCGGCTCAGGGCGTGAGCCGCTTTCCCAGCGGAAGCGGTTCGCGACAAAGACGAAAATCTTCTGGTCCGGGACATAAGCAAGGTCGCGGACCGGAACGATCGCGTCCTGCAGACAGGCCGACAGAACCGCCAGATCGTCGGCATCCTCGGCGCGCAGCTTCAGCGCGGCGCCCGCGTCGTCAGGCGCCATCGCGTAGCCTCTCGATTCGGGCGCCGCAAGCAGCGAGCTTTTCCTCGAGACGCTCATAGCCGCGGTCGAGATGGTAGACCCGGCTGATCACCGTCTCGCCCTGCGCCGCGAGACCGGCGACGACCAGCGAGACCGAGGCGCGCAAATCGGTCGCCATCACCGGCGCACCCATCAGCCCCGGCACACCGCGCACGACGGCCGAGGAGCCGTGCACGTTGATGTTGGCTCCCATTCGGGCAAGCTCGGGAACGTGCATGAACCGATTCTCGAAGATCGTTTCGGTGATCGTCGAGGCGCCGTCGGCGATCGCCATCAGCGCCATCACCTGCGCCTGCAAATCGGTCGGGAACCCGGGATAGGGCGCCGTAGTAATGTCGACGCCGGCCAGATCACCGTTGCGCCGGCGCACCACGAGCCCGTCCGCAGTCTCCGATACCGCGACGCCGGCGCCGTCGAGGACGCTCGCGACCGTGGCGACGAGGTCGAGCCGGGTGCCGGTCAGCCTGATCTCTCCCGCCGTCGCCGCCGCGGCCATCATGTAGGTTCCGGTTTCGATCCGGTCGGGCAGAATGCGATGGCAGACGCCGTGCAGCCGACCGACTCCAAGGACCCGCAGGCGGTCGCTGCCGATCCCCTCGATGCGGGCGCCCATCGCCTGGAGGCAGGCCACGAGATCGCCGATCTCGGGTTCGCGTGCGGCATTGACCAATACCGTCTCGCCCTCGGCCAGCGACGCGGCCATCAGTAAGTTTTCGGTGGCGCCGACCGAGACCGAAGGAAAGACGATTTCGGCGCCACGCAGCCCCTTTGGCGCGCGCGCATCGACATACCCCTCATGTAATTCAATCACGGCGCCAAGCTGGCGCAGCCCTTTGATATGCAGATCAATCGGCCGCGTGCCGATGGCGCAACCGCCCGGCAACGAGACGCGCGCCCGCCCGCACCGCGCCAGCAGCGGCCCGAGAACCAATACCGACGCGCGCATCTTGCGGACGAGGTCATAGGGTGCGGTAATCGAGGTGATGTGCGCTGCCGACAGATCAAGCCTACGCCCGCTCGGCCCGCCATCCCCGGCAATGGCGATTCCTGCGCCGTGCTGGACGAGAAGATTTGCCATCGTCGCGATGTCGGCAAGATCCGGGACGTTTTCGAGGCTCAGGGTTTCCGCAGTCAGCAGGCTCGCGGCCAGCAGCGGCAACGCAGCGTTTTTGGCGCCGCCGATCGCTATTACCCCGTCAAGCGGCACGCCGCCCGTGATGCGGATCCGGTCCATCGCCTCGGCTCTGCGCGCGGCCGACCGCCTAGGTGGTCCTGGGGCGGCAGCGAGCCATCAATCGGCGGTCGTCCCGCCGTGGCGGTTGGTTTTACCGGAGAGCGGTGCGCCGCTCAAGCCGTCGCGGACATCGGCCGGATGGGTCGCACGCTCGGTCTGCACCCGAGCCTGTTCCTTGCGCCGACGCAGATTATCGCGCAACGCCTGGGCCAGCCGTTCGTTGCGCGCTGCCCGTTCCTCCTGCTTTCGCGGCGACAGAGACGGAGGCTCGTTCATTCACCGATGCAACGTCCGGACAGCGCTGTTGTCAAGCGCAACTCCAAGCGGCGCGGCAACTCGTGCTCGTAGAGCGGCCCGTCACCACACCGATAGATCTTGTCGATGCGCCCGGAAGCGTCGGCGCACTCTCGGCCACCCGGCGGTTGCCTCAAGGTGGGCATGGCATGCCGTCGAATTGACTCGGCGCCGGGCCGCGGCTACAACGTATGGGCATGCGCCGTGTCGACCCCACTCATCGGTGGAGGGGTGGCCGAGTGGCTGAAGGCGGCGGTTTGCTAAACCGTTATAGGGTTAAACCCCTATCGTGAGTTCGAATTCTCATCCCCTCCGCCACCTTGTCATCTTTTGCTCCACGGGCGCGTCCGATGGTGCAGCGTCGCCCAACCCAACTGAAATTATGGCGTCCCCGGCGTGACTCGAACACGCGACCCACAGTTTAGGAAACTGTTGCTCTATCCTACTGAGCTACGGGGACACTCAACGGTTTTTCGTCCCTGGGGTCGGCCGAGCCCTCGGCGCAATCCCCTATTTGTGGAGGCAGGATACCGCGCGGCGATCGCCCGCACAATCTGCGCCTTCCGTGGATATTCCGTCGCGGCCTCTTCATCACCATTCGGTATGGGTGGTATGACGGAACTGCCCGTGCCCAACCGGATGCTTGGCCCCAATTCGGGGCCCACCACCGGTGTCGTAGTAGACATTCGCCAGGCGCCAGAAGGGACGAATATAGAGCTCTCTGAGCACACAGCTGATCGTATCGTTCCTGTGCTTCGAACGGTGGAGCGTCGTCCCTGAGAGCTCCCAGCCGAGGTGCAGTGCCTGTATGTCGACAAAAACGGACGGAGACGTCCGGGCGGTACAAACGCCTGCTGAGGCCTATGCCGTTATACCTTCGTGGGCAATGTACTTCCCGTCGCGCCTTACGACTTGGTTGGCCTTGGACAGAGCGGTAAGAGCGTTCGATACCGACATCGCGCCGGACTTGTCGCCCTTGAGTCCCATTTTTTCAAGGATCTCTCCCCGAGTGAGGCCGCCGGGATTGCTCTTGATGATTCCAAGCAACGCGTTTCGTTTGCTCCCTCTGCGGCCTTGCGGGGCACGCCGCTGCCGTGTTTGAGACGGTCCCTTGCCCTGCTTGGCCGCTTCGTAAGCGTTTATCGCCGAGAGTTCCCGGCCGATCGTGGCAAGCTGCTCTGCGAGCGCTTGCTGCTGGGCGATGATCGTCTCGCGTTCTTTGGAAAGACGCTCACGCTCCTGATCTATGAAGGTCTCAAAGGTTTGTGCCATTCGTCCTCTCCATTGTTGATCGGAGAGATAGTAGCCAGCTTTTTTAGCGATGCATAGGCTCGCGCATTTCGCAGGTAGGCGGGCGAGTCGTAGATGCGCCCGATTGGACCTTTTGCCATAAAGCGCGCGCTCGATTGTCCCTTTTCCAAGGGAACGAGGTGTTTGCCGCGAGTGTGCTATTTCCTTCTAGTTCCGTCGCGCGGCGAGAATCGCCACCGGATAGGCGTATTCGAGCCGGTCGCCGTCGTGGCACATCGGGATGCCGAGTCGGTCGTCGGCGACCGAGGCAACGAACATTTCGGTGACCTTGGCCTCGTCGCCCGGGTTCGGGAACGAGCGGGCCAACAAGTTCTTCACCTCGTCGCGCAACTCGTAAAAGCTTGCTTGCGGCACGGCGAGGCCGGCGCTGCTGAACAAACCCTTCAACTCGGCCAACGGCAGCGCGCGAACATGTGAGGGATCGCGCAGTTTTTCTAGCCGGTTGAACGCTGCGGCTTTGGCGGGGTCGGCCGAAGCGCAGGTGTCGACCACGACGATCCGGCCGCCTGGCGCGCAAACCCGCACCATCTCGCGCAATACCGCCGAGGGGTCTTGGAAGTGGTGCACGGCAAAACGTGTGAGGACAATCGTAAATGACGCTTCGGGCCACGGCAAAGAGGCGACATCGCCCTCCCGCCACGCGACGTTGGCGATCCGTTGTTCGGCCGCGAGGCCGCGCGCGCGATCGAGCATCGCCGGCGTCATGTCGATGCCGGTAGCATGGCGCACATGGGGAGCGAAGGCGCAGACGACGATGCCGCCGCCGCAAGCGACATCGAGCAATATGTCTTCCGGCCCCGGTGCGGCAGCCTCGACGATCATCTTCAACGCGCCGGCGTTGGTAATCGGCGTCGCGGTGCTGAATTGTGTTGCCTGGCGGGTGAACTGATCGCGAATCAGACTGTCGTGAGCTTCGTTGGTCATCGCCCGAGTACTCCTCCAATTCCGCCGCGATCCGGCAACGGCCAGCGCTTATCGGCATACCTGCATGTTAGCGCCATTTGTGGTGCCGAGGCAGCTCACCATCTCTCTTCGGTGTGATTACCCGCCAGGTATCGAGAGCGATGATCGACGTTGTCCATTCCGGCCCGGTTCTGTTGGCCTCGTTCTTGGCCTCGTCGGTCGAGTGCGTCGAGGCGCTGACCATTGTGCTTGCGGTCGGCTCGGTTCGCGGATGGCGGCCGGCGCTCTTTGGTACGGGTTTGGCGGCGGCGCTGTTGATGGTGCTCGTCGCCGTCTTTGGTGCGGGGCTCAAGCTAATCCCTCTCGCTTCGCTCCAGACCGTGATCGGCATCTTGCTGCTGCTCTTCGGCATGCGCTGGCTGCGCAAGGCGGTGTTGCGCGCCGGCGGGGTTACCGCGCTGCGCGACGAGAGCGCCAATTACGCGAGCCAAACCGAGAGCTTGCGAGGTGCGCCGAGGGAAGCTCGCAGATGGGACCCGCTTGGCTTCGCGACGAGCTTTAAAGCGGTGAGCTTGGAGGGGATCGAGGTCGTGTTCATCGTCATCGCGATAGGCGCTGTCAGCGGCGCACTAGTCCCGGCGACTGTCGGTGCGCTGGCGGCAGCCGCGTTGGTTGCGGCAGTCGGACTGGTGGTGCACCGCCCGTTGGCGCGGGTGCCGGAGAATGCGCTCAAGTTCGCAGTCGGCGTCATGCTGTCGAGCTTTGGCACATTCTGGATCGGCGAGGGGTACGGCGTCGAATGGCCGGGAGGCGATCTCTCCGTACTAGGGCTGATTGCCGGCTTCCTGGCAGTCGCCCTGCTTAATGTTGGGGTAATTCGCCGTGTCCGCCGCCAGGCCGCACTGTCGCTGGGAGCTTGAGGAGGGGGTTCGATGCAACGGATCAATGGTATCGGGCAGGAGATCCTCGGCTTGTTTGTGGAGGATGGGCGGTTTACGACCGCGCTCGCCATCTGGATTGCCATAGCGGCGGCGAGTCGACCATGGTGGCAGAGCGCGCCACGTATCGCCGCGATCGCGTTATTCGCCGGGTTTGCCCTGATCTTCTGCGAAAACGTGCTGCACGCGGCATGGCTGAGCCGTTGCAGCGGCAGACATCGGTGACTATGAAAACCATGCATAATCATTATTCACGTATATGAGATGCGCAAGGCAGCCATGCCGGGGGTGGCCTATCTAGGCCAGAGGCATTTGCCTACATATTGCGTTGCAGCAAGAGCGTGTGGGTGTTTGCCATGCCGGAATATATCGAGAAAGAAGGCGAGCGGGGGTTTGCAGAACGCTATTTGGGCGGTTGGCGAGTGATCGCCTCGGCCTGGGTGGTTGCGATCGTCTTCGTGGCGCTGTTTGCCGGGGTTCAAGCCCTGGCCTCGCTGCATGGGACCTCGCCGCACCAGGCATTGCTCGCAGGCGCCGTCATCCCACGGCACGATCCGAGCTGCGCCGGAGCGGTCGAGCTGACGAAACCGTCCTCGCCGTCGTGCGAGGTCGACTTGCAGAATGGGATCGAACGGGCCGAGGCCTCCTATTACGGCTGGTGAACCGCCGCTAGCGGCGGTCGGCTGACGCAGCGGGAGATTGCGCCGCAGTTCGCTGCGCATCGACAGCGGCGATCTGGGCCGCGATCTGGGCGGCGGACACCTTAATGGTCTTCTCGTCGCCGGCATGATCGGTGAAGATCATCGACAAGCCCCGTGGGCTTGCCCGCAACTCGCTTTCGGGGATGTTGGCGGCGAATTCCTCGACATAGGAACAGCCGCCGTCGCAAGCGATTTCGTCGTGGCTGATCGGGATAAAGACCTGCGCACGCCCGGCGTCGTCGCGTGCGGCATTCCAATTGTGTTCGGCCCCATCATAGCTGTCGGAAACATAGAGCTGGTCGGCAGTCTGGCCGGTTTTGCGATCGACAAAGCTGCGCAGGCAATAAAAGTTGGTCCCCGGAGTGCCGAGATAAGGCGGCGCATGCTGTGCCTTCGGACCGACCAGCGCGATAAACCGTCCCGACAAATGCTCGCGCACCTCGACCACGGGGGCTTTGCCTCCGGCGGTTGGCGGGGATCCCGGTGCAGGAACCTGGGAGCATGCGCTTAGCACTGCGCAAAAAACGAGGGGGAGGATTCCTCGTCTGCAGATGGTCATCAACCGCCGAGTATTTCGATGTTGTCTTCCCCGAGGGCCGGGGCCGATTTGGCGAACGGCGGGCGGATACCGTCGAAGGATAGCGGCAGGCCCACCAAGGACAGCGGCCGGGGTGGGGTGTTCACCGACAAACGCTGGATCAGGCCGAGGGCCGCGGTCTGCGCATCTGCGACGACTTGGTCGACCGTCTGCATCGGGCCGTTCGGGATCCCCGCAGCATCGAGTCGTGCCGCCCAAGTGGCGATCGGCTCGGCCGCGAAAATATCTTCGAGAATCGGGATCAGGCTTTGGCGGTTGACCACCCGGTCTTTGTTGGTGCGAAAGCGCGGATCCTCGGCGAGACCGGGGCGGGCGATCGCCAAGCAAAGATGGCGAAACAGATTGTCGTTGCCAGCCGCCACCATGATGTATCCGTCCGCCGCCGCAAAGGCTTGATAAGGCACGATCATGTCGACCCCAGATCCCTGGCGCGTCGGGATCTCGCCATTGACTAGATGGGCCGCGATCGGGATCGTCATCCAGGCGAGCGCTGTCTCGTAGAGAGAGGTGTCCACCACCCCGCCGCGACCGGTGCGCCCACGTTCCTGCAGGGCCGAAAGAATGCCGATCACCGACCACATCCCGGTGGCCAGATCTACGATCGACACGCCGACTCGCACCGGCGGTCGCCCGTCCTCGCCCATCAGGCTCATCAGCCCCCCATAGGCCTGCATCAGCGGGTCGTAGCCGGGCCGCTCGCGCAGCGGCCCGACCGCGCCGAACGCCCCGAGGTTGCAGTAGACGAGGCTCGGCTTCCGGGCGGTCAGCACTTCAGCCGACAGACCGTAACGGTCGAGCGCGCCGAATTTGAGATTGTGGAGCACCACATCGGCGCGGCCGAGGATCAGCGCTTTCAAATGTTCGACTTCGGCCGGATCGGCGAGGTCGATAGTGATGCCACGCTTCGCTCGGTTGACCGCGTGAAAGCAGGTTGCAGCACCTTCTGCGAAGGGCGGCCCCCAGCTGCGGGCAGCGTCGCCGGTGCGCGGGTTCTCGACTTTGATCACCTCGGCGCCGAGCTCGCCGAGGATCATGCCCGCATAAGGCGCAGCAACACTCTGACCGATCTCGATCACAACGAGGCCGGATAGCGGCGTGGTACTGGACATCGAAACTTGCTCCTCGACGACGCCCTGGCGCCGGTCATCATTTGTGCCCGACCTCAGAGCTGGGCACATCCCTTTTAACACAGCGGGGCAGGGGCGGCTGAGCATGGAGGCGACGCGCACCAAGCAGAGACGGCTGCCCACGCCACCCGTGGGTAGGGTGATCCCGGCTGCACGGCACGCATCAGCACAGGGCAGTTGTCACCGACACGTCGCGCTTAGAACTCCATGTCGAGTTCTTCGAGTTCGTCGGGCTCGACCAGCGCGGCCTCGCGCCAGGCGATCATGTCCGGCAGCGCCATGATGCGCTCGCAATAGGTGCTGCAGTCGTGATCGAGTTTTACGTCGTAAGTCTGAAAGCGGGTCACGACGGGCGCATACATGGCGTCGGCCATCGTCAACGGCCCGAACAAATACGGCCCGCCATTCTCGGCAAAGCATTCGCGCCAGATCGTCGCAATACGGTCGATATCGGCCTGCGCTCCCGCCCATACCTTGAAGCCGGGGTGGCGCGCCTTGAGGTTCATCGGCAAGGCCGAGCGCAAATTGCCGAAACCGGAATGCATCTCGCCGCAGATCGAGCGGCAGCGGGCGCGCGCCGCGCGCTTTGCCGGTAACAACCCGGCTTTGGGCTTAAGTTCATTGAGATACTCGGCAATCGCCAGCGTGTCCCATACCCTGATTCCGTCATGGGTCAGGCACGGCACCAGGATCGACGGCGACAGTAGCAACAGCTCGGCGCGGTTCGACGGGTCGTCGACCGGCACTGCCTGCTCGACGAATTCCAATCCCGCCATCTTGCACAACAGCCAGCCGCGCAGCGACCACGAGGAGTAGTTCTTGCTGCTGATCGTCAATATGGCCTCGGCCACCGCCGTGCTCCTTTCATGGCATGGATACCTGGCGTCCGCCTATCCTCCCACACCCGCGCGCGCCGCGCCAAACCTTCTCGCACATAGCGATTAAATCCTCTAGTCTCCGTAGTTTGGCCGAAGAGCGGATGGCGCAGGATGATGTACCAGAATTTTCAAACCTATACCGACTCGGTCGCGCCACTGCGCTCCTTGGCTAATATTGCTGCCGCGGGGCTGACGCATCCGCTGCCCGGAATTTCCCGCAATGTGGTGCATCGGGCTTTCCACGCCCTCTATGAACTGATCGCGCGCACCGGGTTGAGCCACCGCCGCCCGGCCTTTGGCATCGACCAGGTCGAGGTCGCCGGCCAGCCGGTCGCAGTGCGCGAGGTTGCGGTTCATCGGACGCCGTTCTGCACCCTGCTGCGCTTTGAAAAAGACATTCCGGCGCCGCAGCCGCGAGTGCTGCTGGTGGCGCCGATGTCAGGACATTTTGCCACACTGCTGCGCGGCACGGTGCGCACGATGCTCTCCGAGCACGACGTCTATATCACTGATTGGCACAATGCTCGCGACATCGGGCTGCAACACGGCAGCTTTGATTTCGACGACTTCATCGAACACGTCATCACTTTCCTCGAAGTGCTGGGCCCCGGCGCGCATATCGTCGCGGTCTGCCAGCCCTGCGTCGCCGCACTGGCCGCGGTCGCTATCATGGCCGAAGACAGTCATCCGGCGCAGCCGCGCAGCATGACCCTGATGGCTGGCCCGATCGATACCCGGATCAACCCGACGGAGGTCAATCGGCTGGCAACGAGCCGGCCCATCGGCTGGTTCGAACGCCACCTGATCGATACCGTCCCATGGCGCTATAACGGCGCTTGGCGGCGCGTCTATCCTGGTTTCACCCAGCTTGCTGCGTTCATGAGCATGAACCTTGACCGGCACGTCAAGGCGCAGATGGACCTGTTCTGCCATATCGCCAATGGCGAAGGGGAAAAGGCGGCGGCGATCCGCAAGTTTTATGACGAATACCTGGCGGTAATGGATCTACCGGCTGAATTCTATCTGCAGACCGTACAAAGGGTGTTCCAGGAGCACGCTCTGCCGTTAGGCAAACTCGAATGGCGCGGACGGCGCATCGATCCGCGGGCCATCCGCCGCACGGCGCTGTTCACGGTCGAAGGCGAACGCGACGACATCTGCGCGGTCGGTCAAACACTCGCGGCCCAGGAGCTCTGTACCGGTCTACGGCCCTACATGAAGCGCCATCATGTGCAGACCGGCGTCGGCCACTACGGCGTCTTCAACGGGCATCGCTGGAGCAGCTATATCTATCCGATGCTCAGAAGCGTCGTCTACGCCAGCGACTGAGGCGCGTCCGCTAGCGAGTGCCATGCCGCTAGCGCGCGGCGACCACGGCCGGCTGGGTGATCTCGGTCGTCACGAAATCGGCCGGGGCGATGATCTCCATGAACTCCATATCGTCCGACCAGTCGTAGAGATTGTGGACGATGCCGGGCCGCTGGTGCACGCAATCGCCAGCCTCGACCAGGGTGTCGACGCCGTCATAGTCGAACTTGGCCCAACCGCGGACCATGTAGACGACATGCACATCAGCGGTGTGCATATGAAAGCCGGTGCCGCCCTTGGCCTCCGAGGCCTTGCGCGCGGCGCGGACCAGCTGGACGCGCAATCTGCCATGGGTTGCGTCGATGATCCCCATGTCGCGGTAGGCGAAAAAGGCCCGCAGGCCGTCTTCGGCGTACCGGGCCTCGGGAGCATTCGCCTTCTGGTGCGTAAACAATGTGTCGGTCATGTCCGGACCTCTTATCCCTGCCTGCGATAATTATCTCCGAGTTATGCTGCGTCGCAACAGAAAAATTATTGCATTAAAGCAATACATAATGACTATCTAGAATGCGTCGCACAAAAAATGAGCAGGAGCGCTGAGCGTGGGCCGCCCAAAGGCCCTCGCGCCAGGCAAAGTGTGCTAATGATGATGACGGCAGCCGGCAAGGACGCCAAACATCCGGCAGGAATACAGATATGACAACAGACTGGACCAAGCTCGTTGCCGATTTGGAGCGCCTGTTGAAGCTGCGTTCGATTCCGTTCGGTATGAAATTGTTCGAGCGCCGCGAGGAGATGGAGGCGATCCCGAAGATCCGCCGGCCGAAGGCCGTGCACACGCTCGACCAGATCGTGGCCCAGGCCGCGCGCCTCGGCTGGACCGTGGGCCTGACCAGTGAAGATTTGGTCGGAGCGCAGTGCCGGGCGGTGGTCGGGCTCGGTCTCGCCAAGGATGACGCCTGGTATTCGGGTCAGCACATGGTGGGCGTGTGGTACAGCTCGCCCGACGACGCCAGTGCCCATCAGGCGGCAATGGAATGCGTCCCCGACGGCCGCTTCGAGGCAGTGGCGGTGGCGCCGCTCGCGTCGGGCCGGCTCGACCCGCCCGACATCGCGCTGTTTTACGCGACCCCGGGGGCGATGATCTATTTCATCAACGGGCTGCAATGGGCCGGCTACAAGCGCTTCGACTGGAGCGTGGTCGGCGAGTCGGCCTGCGCCAATTCCTGGGGCCGCGCGCTCAAAACCCGCGAGCCTAGTCTGTCGATCCCGTGTTTTGCCGAGCGCCGCTATGGCGGGGTGCTCGACGACGAAATGCTGATGGCCCTGCCGCCTGACTACCTCACCAAGGCGATCGCCGGCATGGAGGCGCTGGCCAAGAACGGCCTGCGCTATCCTTTCCCGCAATACGGCATCCAGCAAGACGCCCGCGCCGGCCTCGCGGTGAGTTATCCGGGCCGATAGCAGCCCACGGTAAACGGCCACAGGGAGGAAGAGATGCCGTTCATCGCGTCGAATGGCCTCACCGAGGCGAGCACAGCCAAGACCATCATGGCCGGCGGAATGAATGTGCACTACCACGATGTCGGGGAGGGGGAGCCGGTGCTGTTCCTCCACTCCTACGGTCCCGGCACCACCGCCTGGATCACCTTTCACAAGGTGGTCGGCGCGCTGTCGCAGCACTTCCGCTGCATCCTGATGGACCTGCCGAACTTTTCGAAAACGGGCCCGATCGTCTATCGCGAGGGGTTGCACGCAGTGCAGGCGCGCACCGCGGTGGCGCTCCTCGACGCTCTCGGCATCGAGCGGGCACGCTGGGTCGGCAATTCGCAGGGCGGCCAGTCGGCGATGGTGGCGGCCATCACCTACCCCGAGCGGGTCGAGAAATTTGTGATGGGCGGCTCGCATATCGGCACCGGCGGCGACCGCTATCTGATGGCCAATCGCCCGTCCGAGGGCAGCCGCGCCACGCAGCAGGCGATCGCCGACCCAAGCCGCGACAACATTGCTCACTACCTGCGCGTGCACATCGACGACGAGAGGCTGGTGACCGACGAGCTGGTCGACTACATCCACCGCGCGCACACCTGGTCGCCCGAGTTCATCGAGGCGCGCCGACAATCGGTCAGCCTGCCGCACGACTACACCCCCGACCTCGCCGGCATCCAGGCGCCCGTCCTGCTGATCCACGGGCGCTACGACCGGATGGTGGCCTTCGAGGTCTCGATCGCGATCCTGAACCACATCGCCAACTCGCGCCTGGTCCTGCTCAACAATTGCGGGCACTGGCCGCCCTTCGAGAAGCCGGCCGAGTGGACCGCCCAGGTCATGACGTTCCTCAAGGGATACTGAGGGCGACGCTGCCGCCGAGCCTCAGAAATCCCACGGGCAGAGGAGTTCGAGACCTGTCGTTTCGAAGTCCGGCAAGTTCCGGGTCGCCAAGCGCCCGCCATTGAGGCGCACGATGGCGGCGATCATCCCGTCGGGGGCGCTCATGGGTCGGCCTTGTCGGAGGGCTGCACTCATCAGGTCGCCGTAGGCGAGTGCCGCGGCTTCGGTAAACGGGAAGATCCGGTCGGCAAAACGGTGGCGCCAGGAAGCCAATCCTTGCTCCAAGCGCGCCGCCCTCTGGTCGGGGCGAATTTTCCCGATACCGAAGGCGATCTCGGCAATTGTAACCGTCGGCAATGCGAGCTCGGCGTCGTTGCGCACGAGCCAGGCGATCACAGCGGGGTTTGGCGTCTTGCGCAGCGTCTCGGAGATGACGTTGGTGTCGACGAAGATCAAAGCTCCGGTCCCGGATTGATCTTCCGGTGTTCGCGAATGACGACTTCCAGATCGAGATCGCTGCCATAATCGTTTGCAAGACGTGTGTAGAAAACGGATGCCGGCTCGCGCCCCGCCTCACGAATTTCATAAGCTTCGAGCGCGCGTTCCACGACATCGGCGATCGACCGATGTTCACGGCGCGCCAAGCGCCGCGCCAGATCGCGAGCCTTGGCGCTACGCACTGAGAGCTGGGGTTCGGCCATGCTGGAGATCCCTGCCTGAGCGCCACTCCGACTCATTAAATAGGACAGCCAGCATCAGACGGCAAGATGGCCGATGGTGGCTTGCCGCCAGAAATCCTGAGTCATATCGCCAAGTCGCGCCTGGTACGGTCAACAACTGGGGGCACCGGCCGCCCCTAGAGAAGCGCGCCGAATGGACCGCGCGGGTCTTCGCGATTCGCGGGTTTGGGCCGGGCGAATCGCTGCCGCTGGCAAGTCGGGAATTCAAACGCTATTTTCATCGGTCGAACGTCGCGTTCGATGATGGTGGATATTCCGGCATAGGAACTGCGGCAGGAGAGACCGATGAACGATATCGCCCCGGTGCGGAGCGGGATCGACTTCAAGGCCGAGGCGCATCGCGATCCCTGGTCGGTGCCGCTCGACGAGATCGACGTCAGCAACCCGTACCTCTATTCCGAGGACACTTGGCACGGCTTCTTCGCGCGGCTGCGGCGCGACGATCCGGTGCACTTCTGTGACAGCCCAATGTACGGCTCATACTGGTCGGTGACCCGATACCGGGACATCATGACCGTCGATACGTCGCACCAGACCTACTCTTCGGACGCCGCGTTCGGGGGCATCACGCTGAAAGACGTCTCCCTCGAGTACCGCAAGGAAAGCTTCATCGCGATGGACCCGCCGCGGCACGACGAGCAGCGCAAGATCGTGGCACCGATCGTGGCACCACCGAACTTGGCGAAGATGTCCGGCACGATCCGCGAGCGGGCGATCCGCATCCTGGAAGGCCTGCCGCGCGGCGAGGTGTTCGACTGGGTCGATCGCGTCTCGATCGAGCTGACGACGCAGATGCTGTCGACCCTGTTCGACTTCCCGTTCGAGGAGCGGCGGACGCTGACCCGCTGGTCCAACGTCAGCACGGTCAACACGCGCGCCGGGACCGAGATCGATTCGGAGGAAAAGCGCGACGCCGTGCTGCAGGAAATGCTCGCTTATTTCGCCGAGGTCTGGAAGATCCGCCAGAAGCAGCCGCCGAAGTCAGACCTGATCTCGATGCTGGCGCACGGCGAGGCGACGCGCGACCTGCCGTCGCGGCCGCAGGAGTTCATGGGCAACCTGCTGCTGTTGATCGTCGGCGGCAACGACACGACGCGCAACTCGATCAGCGGCGGACTGTGGTTCCTGAACCAGTTCCCCGAGGAGTACGCGAAGCTGCGCGCCGATCCTGGCCTGATCCCGAAGATGGTGCCGGAGATCATCCGCTACCAATCGCCGGTCGTGCACATGCGCCGCACCGCGCTGTGCGACGCCGAGTTGAACGGGAAGCGCATCCGCAAGGGCGACAAGGTGGCGATGTGGTACATCGCCGGCAACCGCGACCCCGAAGAGATCGAGGACCCGGACCGTTTCATCATCGACCGCGCGCGGCCGCGTCAGCATCTGTCGTTCGGGTTCGGCATTCACCGCTGCGTCGGCAACCGGCTGGCGGAGATGCAGCTGACGATCCTGTGGGAGGAAATCCTGAAGCGCTTCCCGCCGATCGAGGTCGTGGAGAAGCCGAAGCGAGCCTACTCAAACCTGATCCACGGCATCACCGAGATGAAAGTGCGCATCCCGGCATAAACCCGCCTGCGCCCGCCGGACCTGCCGGCATCCAGGCGCCAGTGCTGCTGATCCACGGGCGCTACGACCGGGTGGTGCGCACTCCCTAACCCTTCCCCGTCGCGGGGGAGGACGGGGTGGGGGACGATCCTGAACCACATCGCCGACTCGCGCCTCGTGCTGCTCAACAACTTCGGGCACTGGCCGCAGTTCGAGAAGCCGGCCCGAATGGACCGCACAGGTCCTTTCGTTCCTGAACGGCTACTGAGAGGGACGGCTACGGTGAACGCTTTCGGACGCCGGCTTTCACCACAGGCAGATAGATCACGACCAGCTGACATCCAAGATTGGGGTAGGATGCTTCCATGGGGTGCCCTGCAGAGGTCCAGGTCACGAGAGGGAGATCATCGATAACATGGCTAGAGACACCGCGCTCGATCACCCTGCTGAACTAGAGGAAGAGGACGAATTCAACAGGTGGCCCTTTAGCAAACGGCTCGCTGACACGATTGTGGGATTTGATGGATCACAAGGAGCACCCGTGCTGGGCCTGTTTGGTACATGGGGCTCCGGAAAAACGACCGTCTTGAACTTCGTACGTGCCGCCTTGAAGATCAAATACAGCCGACGGGTCGCGGTATTCCAGTTTAATCCTTGGTTGTTTAGGGACACCGATTCCTTATTACAGGAATTCTTTTCAGGGCTTGCTGCCACGGTCGAAGCCACGCTTCCAAAGATTGGAAAGACCGCTGGCGAATTGATAACTCGTTACGGCGGCGCATTCCGTGCGGTACCTCTGGTTGGTGGTGGTGTTGCAGACGTGATACAGAACTTGGGTAAGGAATTCTCGGCAGATAGCACACATGCTCAGCGGGATCGCTTAACTAAAATTATGGGCTCCGCAGAACGAAAGGTAATTGTTCTAATAGATGACTTAGACCGACTTGATCGTGACGAGATTATGACTATGCTCAAGATTGTACGCTTAGCTGCTAACTTTCCTAATGTAATCTATCTGCTGGCATTTGACGAAGAAAGAGTGGGGCGTGTTGCCGGACAGGCGTATGGAGAGCTTTCCGACGGGAGGCAGTTCTTGGGGAAGATTATCCAATATCCGTTTTCGCTCCCAGCCATTAGTCCACAGAAATTGGCGGATTATGTGGTAAATCATGCCCGGACAGCCTGCGATGCAGTGGAGATAGAAATAGATACGAATACCTGGAATGAATTTGACAAATTTTGTTATGACACGCTCCTTGCGAGATTGAATACACCTAGGCAAGCAATTCGCTATTCGAATGCGCTGAGATTTGCGCTTCCGATGCTCAAGGGCGAGGTCGACGCATTTGATCAAATGATTGTTGAAGCAACGCGCATCCTGTTCCCGGACCTCTACTCGCTATTGGCACAGAAACGCAGTTTCGATCACAATAGCTCCGATGAGCTTATTTCAGATATGGCTTTCCGAATCCTAACATCTCGCCGCAGGATAAACAAGCTGCACAGCGGATCGTGAAAGTCCTGCTTCGGTCGAACAGAAATCCAGACAAGCCTATATCGGATCCTCGCTATCACTACCGATATTTCTCTTATGCAGTCGAGCCAGGCGATGTTTCCGATGCTGAGCTAGAAAATATAATCCAAATAGCAGGCGAAGAAACCCAAGACGCTATTGAAAATGCATTGCGCAGGTTGGCTCATGACCGCTTGGCAGTATTGGTAAATCGGCTTTCATCAAAAATCGACTCTTTGGACCTTCGTAAAGCAGACAATCTAGTGATCGCACTGGCGAAATCTGGCGACTACATTCCAGCCGAACGTCCGCTTCATGATCAGTCCCTTGCCTCAGAAGTAGCACTTCTGATTGCACGGCTCGCAAATCATTACATGGTACTACGTCACCACTTTAACACCTTTGTTACCAGTGCGGCGTTGCAGCATGCGACCCCGCTGCCGCTTGCGTTGCTTATTTACCGAAAACTCCAAGACGTCGTTGCCCAAGAGAAACAAAATAATTCGATGGTTGGCGAAAGCGAGGTCAACTTGTTTGATCATGATTGGGTTGGTGCTCGGGCGCTGCTAAAGCGACGAATCAAAAATTCCGCCGAAGAGGAGCCGCCCTATCACTCGTGCAAGAAGATAGATGCTTTAAGGCTTCTGCAATTTTGGTACAGCACTGACCCCGCTGATGAGAAGCTGTGGTTGGAGGGGCGCCTGAAGGACCATCCGGAGGAAGCCGATGCATTGCTGAGCATCTTTCCCGATCAACCGGTGAGTTACCAGTATATCACGGAACTGGCATCTTCGACGATCATCGCCGAGGCCCTGAATGTGCATTGGGGGGCCGCGCTTACGGGTCCTGCAGAATACACGCCCGAGCTCGAAGCAGCGCGGCAGTTTCTTGATATACATCGCAGAAGAACGGAGTCATCGGAGACGCGGCCTCTGGCAGGCACCTGAGCCCAACCAAATCTGGCAATTCAGTCATTGTGGGCCGCCGCGGGCTCTGCTCGTCAAAGGTCTTCGCTGTATGGCAGTGCGGCGGCCTCCGCCAGCGATAGAATCGTGTTCCAGGCGCCGGTCGGGATTCGCTGGTTCGCCTTCGGGTCGCGAATGACGTTGATCGGGTCGAGGCCATGCTCGACGCGCTGCAATTGCTCGCGCAAAAGCCGCCGCAGCATGACGATGCCGGTATCTGAACGCGCCAGGTTTTCGAGTGCATGGATCGCGATCGGGCGCTGGCCCTCCTGCGCTTCGAGATCGTCGGGTTTTCGCTGCCGCTCCTCGTAGCTGCGTTCCAGGAACGAGCCCGGCCGAATGTCGGCGATGGTATCGGTCCCGGGCTTCCAATCGCGCTTAGGCGCGCCATTCTCGAGCGGCCAGGCGACAATGCTAATGCCGCGCACATGCTCGTTGTCGATCGGCACGGCCCATGACAACTCGGTGCCGCGTTGCTTGCGTTTCGGCGCCGTCCCGGGCTCGCGGATGCTCGGGATGATGAACATGTTCGGCACGATGCACTCCGCATGCCGCACCATGCGGTTGCCGTTCGGCAGGTCCTTGATCAGGTTGTAGCGCACGCCGAGCGGTGTCTTCTCCCAACCGATCGCGGCCTTACCCTGCATGAGCGCGCCGTCGAACTGGTCGCCGCTGATCCACTGGTGCAGCATCAACAGGTGATAGGGGTCGACGATATTCTCGTAATGCTGCAGCCAGTTGCAGTCCTTGACCATCCCGACCGCGTAGTCGCCCCACAGTCGCATCCCGCGCAGCACGACGTCCTCACCCCGTTCTTGACTATTCCAGGCCGGGTCGATGATGTCGAACCGCGGAAACAGCGGCTCGGTGCCGGGCGGGCCCATATAGACGAAAACGAGCCCGCCATATTCCGTCGCCGGGTAGGCGGGCTGCCACACATCCATTGCCTGGCGGAACTCCTCTGTTTCGCAAGGCATGTCGATGCACTGGCCCTGGGTATCGTAGAGCCAGCCGTGGTAGCAGCAGCGCAGCCCCTCCTCCTCGACGCGGCCCCATTCGAGTGAGGTGCCGCGATGCGCGCAGTGCGGGTCGAGGGCGCCAACCCGCCCCTTCTTGTCGCGGAACACGACAATCTCCTCGCACAGCAGCTTTTCCTTGCGCGGAAGGTCGCGGAGTTCGTCGGAGGTGCAGACCGGCTGCCAGTAGCGGCGCAAGAGTTCGCCCATCGGGCTGCCCGGCTCGACGCAGGTCAGCTCGTAATCGGGCGCCGGGTTCTGCCGTCCATAGGCCGATTTCATCGCGTTCCTCCAGTCTCACCGGGCACCGCGATTTCGCGATGCACGCGCCGAGGGTGCAACGGTAATCGTCGGGCCCGGTATTTTCAATTCTACCAGGCCCGACCCGAAGGGAGCTATGCCGTCACGGGAGCCGGCATAGGTTGGATCAGGCGGCGACGGCGCGACTGGATCGCGACCAGTGCGGCGAGGCTGAGCAGCGCGGTGAAGATCAGGTAATAGCTCGGCGACAGTGGGTCGCCCGTCTTGGCAATCAACCAAATTGCGACGAGCGGCGCCAGACCGCCGAAGATCGACACCGCTATGCTGAAGCCAAAGGACACGCCGATCGCCCGGACCTCGACCGGGAATTGCTCGGACAGCAATGACGGCAGGACGCCGCTGTAGCCGGCCTTGACCAGCTGAAGCCAGCCGACGGCGATGATGCAAGCCGCCAGCGACGGCCACGTCGCCATCAGCCAGAAAGCCGGGTAGGAGGTCAGCACGAACAGCGAGCAGGTGATCACCATCAGCCGCGGTCGTGACATCTTGTCGGACCAGTGACCGGCGAGCGGGCAGCCGATCGCCAAGATGGCACCCCCGATCAGGGTCGCTATGAAGCCGGTCGAGGCAGGCAGGTGCAGCGTCTTCTGGCCGTAGGTCGGAATGTAGGCCAGAATGTAGAACGAGCTGTTCGAGATGATCGATATGCCGAGCGAGAGCAGCACCGGCATCGGGTGGCGGCGCAGCAAATCGCTGATCGGGATCGTGGGCGGCAGTTCGGCTTCGACGAATTCCGGCGTTTCGGCAATTTTCGCGCGGATGTAGAGCCCGGCCGGTCCGACCAGCATCCCGAAGATATAGGGGACCCGCCAGCCCCAATCGAGCAGCTGCTGGTGGGTCAACAGCGTTGTCAGCATGAGGCCGAACAGCGAGGCGAGGACCGTGACCATGCCGCCAGTGGCAAATTGCCAGCTCGCGGCGAACCCGCGGCGCCCGCCGCCATGCTCGGCCAGAAAGCTGACGGCGCTGCCAAACTCGCCGCCGACCGAAAACCCCTGCAGCAACCGCGCCAGCGTGAGGAAGATCGGTGCGGCAATACCGATTGTCGCGTAGCCCGGTGTTAACGCCATCAAGGTCGTGCCGACCATCATCAGCGCGATCGACAGCAAGAGGCCGGCTTTGCGCCCGGCGCGGTCGGTAAACCCGCCGACGACGATCGCCCCCAGTGGCCGTACGAGATAGGCGAGGCCGAAAGCGCCAAAGGTGATCAGCAGCGACACGGTCGGGTTGCCAGCGGGAAAGAATACTTCCGCGATCGTGACGGCAAAGAAGCCGTAAACGACGAAGTCGAACCATTCCAATACGTTGCCGATCGTCGCGGCGACGATCATCCGATGCATCGAGGGCGGCTGTGGGTGCGCCGCGGCGGGCACTGTATCGGCGGTCATGCTGGTCTCCCTGACCTGGTTGAGCGCTACCTGTTCAATTGGTCGGCCCAATCCAAGGCTAGGGCCGACGTTCCCCTGCTTACAGGTGGATTAACGCGCAGTTTCACTCATTCGAACGTGGGCGCAAGACAAATCGCGCGTCGCGAACGACTGCTTAGAGATCAGGGCTGCTGATTATGACGCTAGAGGAAGACGCTGAGGTTCTTGTCGAGCAGGACGTTGGCGTCGAGCACGATCGTGCGCCGCGCCACCTTCCAGGCGCCGTTCACCTTGCGCAGCAGATCCTCGCGGCAGCCGGAGAGGAGCTGGTGATCCGTCTCCAGGTGCGAGCGGTAGACCAGAAACGCGGTCCTGGCCGCTACCTCGCCGTTGTCGAGCGGCGTTGCTTCGAGGTTGCCGATCAGGTGACGAGTGCGCGACGGGGGGTCCTCGGCCCAGGCCATCCCGCTGTCGAGCCGGGCCACCCGCATCTCGAGATAGGTCTTGTCCTCTTCGAGGATTGCCAGATCGCCCTGGGATGTCAGCTCGCGGTGCAACTCTCGGCGCGGGACGTTCTTGCGGCGGGGCATGAAGTAAAGGACATCGTCGGTGAAGAGATCGAGCCACTCCTTGAGCTTGCGCTCGTCGAGCAGCCAGGCCTCGCGGATGTAGAATTGCATCAGCTCGAACCACAGCGCCTGCTGCGCCGTCAGCGCGAGAGGGGAGGGCGCGGCCTCGTGCGCGCGCTTGGTTTTCACTGATCGCCGTCCCTCTTCTCCGTCATACCGGCGCAGGCCGGTATCCATTGCGGGGATGGACCCCGGCCTGCGTGTTGTGTCCCGAGAGGTTAGCGAGGAGTTCGGCGGGTGCTTGATAGCCGAGGCATCGCAGGCGGGTGCGATTGTAATCGGCGACAAAGGTGGTGAGATAGGCATCGCGTTCGGCATGGTCGAGAAAGCGGCGGTGGTGGGCGGCGCGGTTCTGCGGCATGCGGTCGAGGTGGTCACCGAGGCGGCGGTTGAACCGCTCGACCATGCCATTGGTCTGCGGCCGAAACGGGCGGGCGAGGCGGTGGATAATGACGCGCTCGGTGCACACCCGATCGAAGGGATGGTGGCCCGAGGGTTTGTCGTGAGGTTTGTCTTTTTTGTCGACGGCGAAGCGGTCGGTGAATTCGGAGCCGTTATCGGTCAGCACGGTGTGAACGGAGAGCGGGAAGCGGTCGAGGAAGCGGTTGAGAAAACCCGCTGCGGTTTGGGCCCGGCGATCGGGCAGGATCTCGAGGTAGACGAAGCGGGTGGCGCGGTCGATCGCGACATAGGCGTAACTGCGGCGGCGGTTGAGCGGCGGCAGATATTTGACGTCGATGTGGATGAAGCCGGCCGGGGCGTCGGTGTGGAACATGGCGGTCGGAGCTTGTTGCTGGCTGCGGCGGGCGGAGATGCCGTAGCGCTGCAGGCAACGGTGGATGGCGCTGCGCGACAGCGCGGGGTTGATACAGCGCCGCATTGCTTCGACGATGTCGTCGAGCGGCAGCGCCAAGCTGCGGCGCAGCTCGACGATCAAGCCTTCTTCCCATTCGGTCATCGTCGTGGCCAGCCGGTGCGGGCGGGTGGATCGATCGACGATCTCCCGGCGCGCCTTCCAACGCGCCACGGTGCGGCTGTGGATGCCGAGTTCGCGGGCCAGGGCGGCGTTGCTCGCCCGGCTTTTCTGGATATAGGCGCGGGTGCGCGGCGTGGTGGTGGCATTGGCGTGGAGCTTGAGATCCATCACCGGGTTCTCCCCCCGATCGGTCGAAGGCGGCGTGGGTGCGTCGTCGGGACGCTCGCCCCGGTGGGTCCACAGTCACCTCCCGCGCGCCGCGCCGCCGAACTCTGCGGCAGTCGTGGCGCCGGCGCGCGGGTCCCTCCTGTGGACTACCGGGACGAGCTGCGCCTGGTCTGGCCGCAATTGCCGCCGCAGCCACATGACAGCCTGCCACAATCGGACGCTGTCGCGCCAATCTTCCGAGACGAAACACCTGCGCCGGGGTGACGAGAAAGAGATGCGGCGAATTTCAGAATCACAACATTAGCCGCGGATGGTCGCGGTGCCGTCGAAATGGGCGTTAATCGGGTCGAGCGGGATTTGCGCCCAGCTCCCCGCGTTCATGAACTCTTCCCAGCGCCGATAGAAAAGGCGCTGGTTGTTCTCCGAGATGTACCGCTCGGAGACCAGCCCCGGATAATCGGGATGCGGCCCGGCGTGCCCCAATCCCATCGACAGATCCTGAGGGTGGCGGCGCCCGAGGCGGCTCGTGCTCGCCTCGGTCACCTGACGCCAGTTGTCGACATCGTCCTGCTCGAACATGCCGGCGGCACCGTTGTTGGCTTGGCTGCCGATGCGGACGGCGCGCTTGATCTCCTCGGGCATATCCCGGTCCACCAGCACGAAATGCCAGAACTCGGTCTTTAGCGGGCCGCGCGGCAGGGCCAGCCGCAGCCCGAGGATCCCGTTAGGGAAGATCGAGTGGTTGCCGAGTTGCACCCGGCGCGCGCGAAATGTGCCGAGCCGCCGCTCGACCTCGGGCATCGTCGCGTCGTGGTATTCCTGGAACAGCTGGATGGTGTCGCTCGACATGCCGTGCGTGTAGCGGGGGGCATTGTCATCCGCGTCTCGGAAAGTGATCGAGTGCCCGTTGACAAAGGCGTGCTTGTTGGGGCTCTCGAACTGGTCCTCGTGCGACAACCGCGGGCGGCCGAGATAGCGGCTCTGAACCCGAGCGCTGGAGAGATGGCTGGTGGGGACGTGGTAATTGTCCGAGCAATTATCCGCCATGGTCTTCCAGTTGACGGGCTCGAGCCACTTCATCGGGCCGAGCGCTTGCATGCCGCCGTCGCGTCGATTGAACACGGTGTCGAGATACCAGCGCGCATCGCCGAGATACGCCTCGAGGCTCGGGGCGTCCTTGGCCCAGGTCGCGAAGATGATGCCCGCATAGGTCTCGACGCGGGCCTCGATCAGACCGAGGGACGGCTTGTCGAGCGTGTCGTAATAGGCCTCGGACTCGCCGGGGACGTATTCGAGGGCGCCGTCGTTGCGATAGGTCCAGCCGTGATAGGTGCACATGAAGCGCTTGGCGTTGCCGTCATCGACGCGGCACACGCGATTGCCACGGTGGCGGCACATATTCAGGAGCGCGTGGAGCCGGCCCTGCCCATCCCGGGTCAGGATGACCGGGTCCTCGCCCATATAGGTGTGGAAGAAGTCGTCCGGTGCGGGCACCAGGCTTTCGTGCCCGATCATCAGCCACGCGCGCCCGAAGATCTTTTCCATCTCCTCGTCGTAGACCGCCTGCTCGCTGAAGATGCGGCGGTCGATTTTGCCGGTTGCGGGGTCGATGACGACGTATTTCCGAGCGGTGCCCATACCCTGATCCTCCCCTGGGCTCAGCGCAGCGCCGCGGCGATGTTGCCGCCGTCGACGGTGGTGACGTCGGCAGTGGTCTTGAGCGCCAAGGCGTGGTGCAGGAAGGCTTGCGGCAACGTCGTCGGCGGCGACCTCGCGACCAAGCAGGTTGCCGGCCATGTAATCGGCCTCGCTGACGCCGCGAGCCTGGGCGCGGGCGGCGATCATTTCCGGCGACAACAGGCCGCTGCGGATGCGGTCGGCGTTGACGGCGTTGGCGCGGATCCCGTCGGCGCCGTAATCGAGCGCGTATTGCCGCACGAGGGCGAGGGTCGCGGCCTTTGGCAGGCCGTACGGGCCGAAATTGGGGCCGGGGTTGACCGCCTGCTTCGACACGTTGAACAGCAGACAGCCGCCAGTCCCTTGCGCCAGCATAATCCGGACGGCGTTCCGCGCGACCGTCTGATGGGCGAAGAAATTCAATTCGAAGCTGTGGCGCAGCACGGCGTCCTCGACCTCGCCGATGCGACCCTGCCAGGCCGCGCCGGCATTGGAGACGACGATGTCGACGCCGCCGAGCTGTTCCGCGACCCGGTCGAATGCCGCGCGAACCGAGACGGGCGCGGTCACGTCGCAGGCTAGGCCAAGCGCCGTCCCGCCGAGCTTTTTGGCAGCCGCCTCGGCCGCTTTGCCGTCGATGTCGAGCAATGCCACCTCGGCCCCGCCATGGACCATCGCGCGCGCTGTGGCGAGTCCGATCGTACCGGCGCCGCCGGTAACCACCGCGATCTGGCCGGCGAGCGCCTTTTCTGCGGCTTGGCCGAGTTTGGCTTGCTCGAGCGACCAGTATTCGATGTCGAAGAGATCGGCCTCGCTGACCGATTCGAACCGGCCGACCGCCTCGGCGTCGGTCACGGTCTCGATCGTCGACAGAGCGAGGTCGGCGGCGACCCTGGCGTCCCTGGTATTGCCACCGAGCCCGAAGAGCCCTAGCCCCGGCACCAGGACGACCCGCGGCATCGGGTCGAGCTCGCGCTTCGACACCGCCTGGCGCGCGTTGTGGCGGGTGAAATAGGCATGGTAGTCGGCGGCGAAACGATCGACCGCCTCGCGCACCGCGGTCTTGAACCGGTCGAGACGGCCGGCCTCGGGCGGCGGCACGATCAGCGGGTAGTTCTTGGTGCGGATCGTGTGGTCGGGGGTGGCGACGCCGGCCTGGCCATAGCGAGCTCAGCTGGGCGCCGTTGACGTAGTCGAGCACCGCCGGGCCGGTGCGGAAGTCGAGGATGAAACGCTTATAGGCGCCGGCATGGGTCGGCGAGGGGATGGCGCAGGCGCCGCGCAGGATCGGCGCCGACTTCGGCTGCACTAGCGATCGCGGCGGGTAGGTTGGCGGCGGCAAACACACTCTTGCGGCGCCGCGCCAGGTACTCCTCGGCCAGCGAGACCGCGGCGACCATGCGCTCATAGGCCTCGCGCGCGTTGTCGCCAAAGGTGAAGATGCCGTGCTTCAACAGCACCAACCCCTCGACCGTGGGGTCGGTCTCGAAGATTTCGGCCGCCGCCTTGGCCAACAGAAAGCCCGGCATGATGTAGGGGACGAGGCCCATCCGCTGTCCGTAGAGATCGGCGCAGCGCTCGGCCGCGTCGGGCTGGTCGGCGAGGCTCAACACAGCGGTCGAATGCGTATGGTCGACGAATTTGTGCGGCAGAAAGGCGTGCAACAAGGTCTCGACCGAGGGGTTGGGCGCGCCGGGATCGATCAGATTGGCGCGCTGCACCCGCACCATCTCTACGTCCGACAAACTCTCGCGGGCGCGTAATTTGCCGCAGCGGAGCGAGCCGCACCGCCGGGAGCCCGGCGGGCTCGATCGCCGCCATGTCCCAGCCGCTGCCCTTGACGCAAAGCACCTCGGCCTCCTCGTCGAGAAGGTCCCTGACGAGGGTCTTGACCGAAGTGTTGCCACCCCCGTGCAACACGAGCTTCGGGTCTCGGCCGAGCAGGCGCGAGGTATATACGCGCAGCGCGAGATCGCGCCCGACGGCGCGACCGGCATAGTCATCGACCAGCCGCTCGGCCTCCGCATCCGACCATTGGCTTTGCATCGTCCTCACCTTCGCGCGCATCGGGGCTCGATTGTGAATCAATGCAACGCCCGGTCCGCACGCACAAGTTCGAAAGCAGGGGCTGGCCGACGGGATCGGACGCTGGCGGCAGAACGCGCTACCGCCTCAGGGTTCGCAGTAGAGGATCCCTATATGTTTTCGCGGATAAAGAACGGCAGCCACAGCATCCGGTCGAGCCGCTGAAAATATGGCTCGCGCAGGCGATCGATGCCGAACTCGATTGCGTCCTCGCCATATTCGGGTTCGCTCCGATAAGTGCAGAGCAGCCGGTCCCATACCGAGAACACCAGCCCATAATTGGTGGCAACGTCAGCGGGGTGACGGGAATGATGCACTCGATGCAATACCGGTGTGACCACCAGCCAAGCCAAAGTATTTGCGAGACGGGTTGGTAAACCGACATTCGCATGCGCGAAGAACTGCACGATAAGATTGAGCGATGCGTAAAGCCCGATCACGAAGGGCGACAGTCCGACGGCGCCAGCGACGATGCCGACGGCAAACCCCATCAACAGCGCTTCTCCCGGGTGATGCCGAACGGTAGTGGAGACATCGAGTTCCGGGTCGGAATGGTGCAGCGCATGGAAGCGCCAGAGAATAGGGCTGGCATGGAATGCTCGATGCAGCGCGTAACTCAACGCGTCGAGAGCTGGAACGCCGACCACCAACTGCACCCATAGGTGCATGCCGCTGTTGAGGCTCGCAAACGCCGCGATCGCGATGACGGGCACGAGCAGAAAGTTGAGAGCGATCGCCAGAAGGAAGAGCGCGAGGTTGCTTAGCCAGCGCGTCAGCGCGAAGGCGGGCAGGGGGCGCCACGGGTGCAGCATTTCAATGGCTGCGGCACACAGGAAGGCGCCGAGCACGGCGACAGCGCTGCTCAAGAGGCCTAGAACCCCATAAGCAGCTAGGAAAGCTGCCGGCTACTTCCGTCTGAAATATTTAACGGCAGCCATCCCACCAAAACCGGCAGCAAGCAGCGCGAGGGTGGTGGGTTCCGGGACCGGAATATGGACGCCGGCAAATGCACTCCCGGATAGTCCCATCAACACGGTCACAGCGATTAATGGTACATAGGCCATTCAGGATCCTCCTTCTCCGAAGCTGTCTTAAGGGCCTGGAACCCCACAAGCAGCTAGGAAAGCCGACGGCTATTTCCGTCTGAAATACTTAACAGCGGCCACCCCACCGAAACCGGCAGCGAGCAGCGCGAGGGTGGTGGGTTCCGGGACCGGAGTGGGGGCCGTGCCGGCAAGTGCGCTGCCGGATAGTCCCATTAACACCGTCACAGCGATTAATAGTACATAAGCCATTCAAGGCCCTCCTTCCGCCAATTTAGAGCAAATTTCATGCCATCTTGTTATTTCAATGGCTTGTTGAGACAAAAGCGGATCATTTGTAAATTTTTCCGACAGGTTCGCGAGCGCCGCCACCAAACCTCTCCAGCCGGGATCTTTTAGCGATTTCAATTAGAAGCGATTTCGCTGATGGTCGACAGTCAAGTTTTCGCGCTCGCACCAACTGGATTCCTTTTGACGTAATGCCCGAACGCGACGTTCGGTCTGTAAACTTTTCCGACGTTTCTTGGTCCGCCAGACGGAACACGTCGATCAGCTCTTGGTCCGCCCAGCCGGATCACGTCGATCAGACCACCTGCGAGGCGTAGCGCTCCTTTTTGAACAAGCCGCGCTGGAAGGCGAGATAGCCTTCCTTGGTCATCGCCGGCACGAAATTGGCGAGGATTTCCTTGGCCGGTGCGGCGTCGCCATAAAGCAAGTCGATCGCGGTCATCGCCAACAGCTTAGCCGGGGTCAGATAGCCGTGTTGCGGCTCGTTGATATGCCAGTCGGCGGCGTGGGCGCGGCCTTCGGCGGCGACGACATAAGGATGGATGACCGGCATCAGATGCGCCAGATCGCCCATGTCGGTCGAGCCGGTGCGATGACCGCCGATTGCGAACTCGCCGGGCCCGAAGATGGCTTCGACATTGGCTCCGAAGATCCGCCCTAGCCTGACGTCGTTGCGCTGCGGCAGATAGCCCGGGATTGTGTGGATCTCGACTTCGGCCCCCATCGCCATGGCGCCGGCTCGCAGACAGCGGTCGACCTTGCGGTTGGCGTCGACGATGGCCTCGAGCGAGGCGCCGCGCACGAAGGTCTCCATTGTGACCTCGGCCGGGACGACGCTGACTGCATCGCCGCCCTTGGTGATGATCGGGTGGATGCGGATCGTGTCCTTTTCCCAAAAAGTCTCGCGCTGAGCAGCGATCGCGTTCATTGCGATCATCGCCGCGTTGAGCGCGTTGATGCCGCGTTGCGGCGCCCCGCCGGCATGCGCCGCTCGGCCGAGAAAGCGGATTTGCTTGACCACGGCGCCGTTCGAGGATTCGGCGATCGCCGAGCGCGGCTTCAGTCCGTCATGCGCGCCGGTGTGGATCATCATCGCCATGTCGACATCGTCGAAATGGCCTTTGGCGATGAGTTCGGGCTTGCCGAGCATGAATTCGATCTCGCCCTTGGCGACGCGGCCGAGCCGCTCCTCGACATCGATGAATTCCTCGGCCGGCACCGCGAAAAAGACGATCTCGCCGGCAAGGTGGTCGGCGATCTTGGCGTCGGCCAGCGCCATCGCCGCACCCAGCATCCCGGCGATCTGCGCGTTGTGGCCGCAGCTGTGCGCCGCCCCGGTCACCGGATCGGCGAGCGGATGCTCCGAGGTGCGCAGACTGTCGAGTTCGCCGATCAGGGCGAGCCGCGGTCCCGGCACGCGGGCTGACAGACGGCCCTTGACCCCAGTCAGCGCCAAGCCAGTGCGCGGCGTCAGCCCAAGGACAGTCATCCGCTGGGCGACGAGAGCGGCGGTCTTGACCTCGTTGAACCCGGTCTCCGGGTTGCGCAGGATGGTTTCGCCGAGATCGATGATGGCGTCGGCATGGCGGTCCACCGCTTCGCACACCGCTCGCTTCAATTCGTCCTTGCTGCTCATTCGCGCCCCCGGGTTAGGATGTTCCAGCCAACGTGCTGTTTGCAGTAGTCGAGTCTGCACCACAAGGCGAGCATTCATCCTTGCCCTCGTCGGCCGTCTCAAACGCAAGCGCGTCGAGTATCCGGTCGATGCGCGTTTCGCGCGACGCCGCCACGGCCGCTGCGATCAGGCTTGATTTGGCCGCGAGAGAAGAACCGCAAAGCTCTCGCCGCGCCCAGATTCGTCCGAAACGCGTCAGCAGGGTGTCCGAATGCGTTCGGCGAGCGACCCTTACCTACGAGGGTATCAATAATTCGTCAAATTATCGTCAAGTACCTTCTGAACAGACAAGCCAGATTTAACAAATACGTTGTAATGATGATCGCTCTTTAGTTGTTTTTGCTAATTCATTATTGACATTCTACCGAAAGATGGTAATATTCTAGCAACTTCTTAGCGATCGCCTGGCCGCGAACCGGCCGGCAACTGCCGTTCCTAAACAGGGAGCATCGCGATGAGCCTGATCTATCCGAACATCGTTCCAGAGAACAACCTGCGCCTGCTGGATGCGCTGACGATCAAATACGGGCCCGCCCCGTTACTCGCGCGCTTTGTGCTCGAAGGCGACAAGGCGGCGCGCCAATTGGGCATCCGCCTGCGGCTGCGCCACGATTTCGACGAGCTGCAATATATCAACAGGCAAGAAGTTACCAACCACACCTGGTTTCCGTTAGTAAAAATGTACAATCCCGAATACACGGAGCTGACGCCGGAAAACGCCTATTGGATTTCAGGTGAGGACGACCACGGCGATATCGTGCTGACGCAGGCGGGCCGTATCCATTACTGGCCCGAGACGACCTTGAAGCAGGAGGCCCGGTTAATGCTGTACGGCGGGCGCGATGAAGGTCAGCGGTGCGTGGTTACAGCCTCAGCGGCGCAATCGATCTCCGGCATCGTGCTGTGCGCCGGCGCGCACTGGATCCGTCCGGATTTCCGTGGTCTGCGTCTGTCGCATTTAGTGGCGCGGTTGGGCCGAGCCTATGCCGCTTCGCGATGGCCGATCGACTGGGGAATCGCGATCGTCGCGCCTATTCTCGTAGAGAAGGGAGTTGCCTCCGGCTACGGCTACCCACATGCGAGCCGCAGTATCTTCTTTCCAGGTGCGCCTTCCGGGGCAGTCGAAAACGTCCTCGCCTACATCTCCGGAATTGAGACTTATGAGGACCTTGCCGAATACCTGAGCAGAGTGCTGTCTGACTCGGCAAGCGATCCGTTGCCGACCCCGTCGTTCCGCAACCCTCGCGAGGAAAGTGTCACCAGAACCTCGTCCGACGACGTCTTCCACGGCAGCAACAGTCTTTCGTAACGCGTCATAAAGGTGCCTGGGGAGCGCTGGATTGAGGCCGTGACGTAGTCGTAACGCGGCTGCCCGGTGCTGGCCACACTTTTATAAAACTGAGAAACCCAACGTCCATATTCTTTGTCGGGCTGGTTCTCCATTTTTTCACCGATCGCATGCAGATGATAATCGCTGTCGAGCCAATTCGCGTGGCCATCTCCGATAAAGCGGAATATCGGGTCGGATCCCGGCGGCTTCACGCCGGCGATTATCATGCGCGACAGAAGTTGCTGCTTGATCGCGAAGGAAATCACACTCGGATCGAAATGACCAAACGACATTCTCCACTTTTGCGCAAGAAGGTGGAGCGGACCCTCGGCGCCATCGTACAGTTTGGAGTAATCTTGGGGTTCTACGAGAAATCGGTCCTTGGCCGCGGGGACAAATTTTGGCGCGCACAGTTCCGACAGTCGTGACACCGCGAGATCCGGGGCGGACAGAATCTCGGATTGCCATGACGTCGTGAAATATCGAATGCGGAACAGCCGGACCGTTGACGTCAACAATTGCGTCTGCACCGCGAGCAGCGCCGGCAGCTCGACATTGTCAGGGTGCAGCTCGATCTCGATTACCGACTGATCGAGCACCTGGAATTTGACAAAGCCGAGATTCTTTACCGCAAACGATGCGGCGTCGTAATCCGGACTGGGGTCGCCTAAGGCAGAGAGAAACTCGGTGCTGTCCTCGAGAACCCAGCGCCCGTCAGGGGTCACCAACATCGTAAGGCGTTTCACGGAAGCCCTCGCAGCACTGCCACAAATCCTCGGACACGCGGTCGCCGATCTCCTATGCTAAACAGCGCCGGGTTAACCAAGACTTAATCTGGCGGCCTTGACGACAGCAGCGCGGCCGGCGGCGTTCTCGCAGGCGCCGTCGCACAATATTTCTTAACAGTTTTGCGGCCTACTGCGGGCCATGGTCGAGATCGTCGGATTCCCGATACCGAAGCCCGCGGGCTCGCGCCTGGCCGTTCTTGCCGCCGTCGCAGCCGCCGGCCTCGCATCGCCGCTGGTCGGCGTTCCGCTGGCTCTCGGCGTTGCCGGCTATCTCACAATCAGCTTGAGCAAGCCGAACAGAATCGTCCGCGGTCGCTCCCTCTCCGTGGCGCAACATAGGCGCACCGCGATCATCGTCGGCAGCGTGGTCTTCGGGATCACAGCCCTGTTCAGCGCAACGCTGGCGGGTTTCGATCTCGCGGTCAGGCTGGAAGAGCAGCTCTACAACCGCATCGAAATCGCCGCAGGCGACGGCTCATTGAAGTTCGGAGAGACGTTTGTGCAATGCGAGGGAATAGCCTGCGCGCGCGCAACGATCGTCAAGCTTGCCACCTTTAGAACGCTAGGATTGGCGCAATTGCGCGGCTTCACCATGCATGATGTGCGCGCCTATGGGTGGCGCCAGCCTACGGGCCGGGGGAATGACGATTGGCCGGGCAAAGCGCTGCGCGGGCGCGATGACCGGCCAAGGTGAAGCAAGACCGGACACCGGCGGATCGCTGTCGAGAAAGAACTCCGAACTTGACATTGCTATGACGCCCGCCGGGGCGGTTTTCTGACGCGCGCGAATTAGGCTCTCCGGATAATCAATAAATCGCGCCGATGTCAAAACGAAGTGATAGCAGAGGCAATTTTTGTAAAAATACCGGAGTTATCGCATGGCGGTAAAGCAGCATAGTTCAATAAATCGGAATACACACACAAATACGAATGAATGCGTATCCGGTTCCAGCCGAGGATGATCCTTACGAGAGGGGCCAATGAAACGTCCGTGCCGCCCAACGGCCCAAAGTTACTCCCCTTCTTGTGACCAAACGTTTCTGATCTTGCGATGAAGCCTTCGTGCCGCTCAGCGCGACGCGGTGCGACGACTGGCGCGGCGCCGGCGACGGAATGGCGGGACGTGCAAATCCGGATCGGCGCGGAGGTGGGCGATTTATCGAGGTCGGCACGGCGTCAGGCCACGATTGCTCTGATGCTCGCTACGGCGATGCAGGCCTTTGACGCCACCATTGCCAATGTCGCGCTGCCGCAACTCGAACGCAGCTTGGGCGGCGGGATTGATCTCGGTTCCTGGGTGATGACGAGTTATCTGTGCGCTTCTGCGGTAACGGCGATAATGACCGGCTGGTTTCGGCGGCGCTGGGGGGCGCGGCCGGTATTTACCGTCGCGATCGGGCTGTTCGTCATTGCCTCCTCGCTCTGTGCGCTCGCCCGATCCGCGGACGCGCTGATTTTATTTCGGCTGATCCAGGGCGCCGCGGCCGGCATCATTCAGCCCTTATCACAGGCGATCGTCCTCGACCTCTACCCCAAGCAGGAACACGGCCGCGTGCTGGCGATGTGGGGGGCGACGATCATGGCCGGGCCGATGTTGGGCCCGGTGCTCGGCGGCCTCATCACCGATCTCGCCTCATGGCGGTGGATCTTCGCCGTCAATGCGCCGATTGGTGCGATCGCAGTCTTAGGATTGGGTTCGGTTCCGTCCCGCGTTGCGCCGAACGGTGGTGGAAGGATCGACGGGATCGGGATTACGCTGCTGGTCATCGCGGTGGGGTCGCTTCAACTGGCGCTCCAGCGCAGCATTGGTCGAATCTGGCCGCCCACGCTGGAAACCGTCGTCGAAGCTGCCACGGCCGCGGTCGCCTTTGCCGCAATCGTGGTTCAGAGCAGACGATCACGGCTTCTTTTGTTCCGATTTGAGGTTTTCCGGGACATCAATTTTTCGGTCGCCGCCGCCTACAACTTCTTGGTCGGCGCCATGCTGTTCACAACAATTGTCTTCGTACCGGCCTTGAGCGAAGGCCCGCTCGGCTGGAACGCGACGCAGGCCGGCTTGGCAATTGCTCCGCGCGGCGTCGCGACGATGGTGACGATGCTCGCCATGCGCCAGGTGATCGATCACGTCGATCACCGGGCCTTGCTCGCGATGGGCCTGGTCATCACGGCAGGCGCGCTCGAGTTGATGTCGCATGTGTCGCCCGATGGCGGGGAATTGTGGCTGGCCGCGACGAGCATGGCGCAAGGCGTTGGCGTCGGGCTGTTGTTCACCCCCCTCAGCACCCTCGCGTTCTCGACCCTCGGCCCCGAGCTGCGGACCGACGCCGCCGGCGTATACAATCTGGCGCGCCAACTTGGATGTGCCGCCGGAATAGCCACGATGACGGCGGTGCTCCAGGCCAGGATCGAGGGCGGCTTGAGTGCGCTCAACCAACAGGGCGGTATCATCGGAACCTCACCGATGCGCGGCTTCCAAACGGCTGCCTTCGCCGCTTACACTGGCTGCTTTCGAACCTTGGCGATCGCCGCCGTGGCGATAATCCCGGGGCTTCTTCTGTTCCGGGTGATGCTGCGGGACAAGCCGACGACCACGATCGCGTGAGGCGGGCGGCCGCTTGCCCGGGCCCCACCAGGCGATAAGTCTCCCGGATCAACGGGCCGCCGCCGTTACCCGACCGACGCGGTATCCGACCGCGCCGCCGATTTGTCCGCAAAGACCGGACTTGGTGCTTGGGTCGGCAGCACCAGCCGGACTGTCGTGCCCTCGCCCAACCGGCTTAGGATCGTCAGGGTGCCGTCATGGGCTTCGATCAGCCCCTTGGTAATCGGTAGGCCTAGCCCGGTGCCACCGTAATTTCGCGTCGTCGCCGGCTTTGCCTGCCCGAACGGCTGCAATGCGCGCTCCTGCTCGTCCGTATCCATGCCAATGCCCTGGTCTTCGACCTCGATGACCGCGAAATCGGGCTGCCTGGTGGTCACCCGGATGTGCACCTTGCCACCGTCCTTCGAAAACTTGATCGCGTTCGATAGGAGATTCAGAAAAATCTGCTTCATCGCGCGCTCGTCGGCCCAGATGACGATAGCTTCGTCAGCCAATTCGGAGACCAATGCAATCCCGCGGCTGCTGGCGCGCTCGTGCACGATCCGAATGACGTCGGCAATCACGTTTTGCAGGGTTACGTCCTCTTTCTGCAACTCCAGCTTGCCCGCCTCGATTTTCGACATGTCGAGCACGTCGTTGATGATCGACAGCAGGTGAAGGCTGCTGGCATGCACGTCCTTAATGTATTCTAAATATTTCTCGTTGGCGACCGGCCCGAACAACTCTTGCGAGATGATTTCGGTGAAGCCGATGACGGCATTGAGCGGGGTGCGCAATTCGTGGCTCATATTGGCCAGGAACTCGCTCTTCGAATGGTTGGCTAGTTCGGCCTGGCTGCGCGCCTGCAGCAGTTTGGATTCGCCGGCCCTGACCTCGGTGATGTCCGAATAGACCGAGACCACCGCGCCACCGGGCATCGCGCTGCGCCGGATTTGCAGGATTCGGCCGGTCGGGGTCACGCGCTCCTTGACCGTCGGCACATCGCCGTAAAATTGTTCGAGACGGCGGGCGACTTCGGCCTGCGGTTCGGCGTTGCCAAAATCGCCACGCACCGCCTGACGGGTCAAGATCTCGCTGAGCGGCGCGCCTATCGCCAGATCGTCGGGCATATCGAGGAGCTCGCAAAAGCGGCGATTGCGGGCGATCAACCGTTCGCGGGCATCGAAAACCGCGAGGCCCTCACCGATGCTTTCGAGGGTGTTTTGCAGCAACGCGCTCTGCCGCTTTAGCCCTGCTTTGCTGCGGCGCAGATAGGCCGCCGCAAACTGGCCCGCCCGCAGCGAACGGACCGCGAGCCAGGCAAGGCCCCCGACGGTCCACGCGAACAGCGCGAACTCCGCGAGCGAGGCGTTACGCTCGCGATACCATCGGCGCAGGATTTCCGCGTGATCGCGTGCAGCCGTTACAATCAATGGGCGAGCCGGAACACGACGGAAGGCGCGTAGCGTCTCGTCGCCTCCCGCGCCTGCCCTTGTCTCGATGAGACCCGCTTGATTATGCATCGCGGCCGCCAGCAGGGCCGCAGCAGAGGCCGGGATACCGCCGACGATCGCGCCTTGAGACGATCCACCGGCGGCCAACTCGCCGTTGTCAAGCAGCAGATCAATCCGGGAATCGCTGTCCGCCGCGATCGCATTATAAAAATTGGCGAATGTGGTGACTGGGAGCTCCGCCGCAATGACGCCGAGCACGACGCCGTTGCGCGTCAGCGGCCGGCTCAGCATGATCTTCCATCCCCCGTTAACGGGGCCCGGCCCCAGATCGCCGATGAACAGCGTTACCGGCGCGCCCGGGCGATGTGCGGTGAAAAAGGCTCTGTGCCGATCGTTGCGGGTGCGGTCGGGGATCGCGTTCGCCCGGTTCACCTCATTGCCGTTTACATCCAGGATCAGGATATCGCTGACCGACAGGCTCTGGGCGTTGAATTGACCGAGCACAGTTTTGAGCACCGGGCCGTCGAGCGGCGTTGTCGGCAACACCGCGGCAACGATCTGCTCGATGCCGAGAAGCATGGCGTCGATCTCGTACAGCGACCGGGTCGTCCCGGCTTCGGCCGACCGCGCCATGCTTTCGAGCGCTGTGCCCGCTGCGCGCAGCGCTTGGTCGTGTGCCCGCTGAAGCGACCAGAGGGTGCTCGCGCCATAAGCGGCGATCAGTGCTGCGCTAAGCGCGATCACCCCCCGCTGGGGTCGAACGCGCCGCTGTCGCGAAGGCGCCATAGGGGGGAGATGCATCGTCTCTGTTCACGTTCCCGGCGGCGCGTTCATTGGCGCCAACGATCCTGGGCGGCTGGAACGGCCCGAGAACCGGCCTCGTTGCGACGCACCGCCAGCGCCACGGTCTCTCGTCGCATCGCTCCGCCTCCTCGCAAATCAGGGTGGCATCGGCCGATCCAACCGGTTCCAGCGGTCGAGGAACTGCGTCCGGACGAATTCCCACTCGGTGCTAGAGGATGGGGGTTAAAATTTTGCGACGGCGAAGCAGTGCTTCTCCGCTGCTGGTCACTTTGCTGGCTGCAAACGCTGAAAGCTCCGCCGGGCCCCCTCCGGCGGCCTTGTCAAAAGCGCGCATGCACCGTAAGTAATCGTTGCTCGATACCTCACGCAGGGCTGCGGTCGCTACCGCGCGGAGTTTCCGCGGGTGACTCGCTCCGGTGTCGGTCCCCGGCGCTGCCGGACAGCCGATTACTCCTGCGGCGGCTCAACCGGAAAAGGAACTCGTTATGGCGTTACCGACCTACACGATGCGTCATCTGCTCGAAGCCGGGGTTCATTTCGGTCACCACACGCGGCGCTGGAACCCGAAAATGGCACCCTACATCTTCGGTGCCCGCAACGGCATCCACATCATCGACCTCGAGCAAACGGTGCCGATGCTGCATCAGGGACTGCAGGCCGTCCGCGACGTGGTCGCCGGCGGTGGACGGGTGCTGCTCGTCGGCACCAAACGCCAAGCGCAGGAGCCGGTCGCCGAGGCTGCCAAGCGCTGCGGCCAATATTACGTCAACTATCGTTGGCTCGGCGGCATGCTGACCAACTTCAAGACGATGTCGCAATCGATTCGACGGTTGCGCGAATTGGACGAACGGATCAACAACGACCAGAGCGGGTTGACCAAGCGCGAGCTGCTGGAGCTGACGCGCCACCGTGACAAGCTCGAACGTGCGCTTGGCGGCATCAAGGAGATGGGCGGACTCCCCGATATCTTGTTCGTCATCGACACCAACAAGGAAGCCATCGCGGTTGCCGAGGCGAATACGCTCCACCTGCCGGTTGTTGCCATCCTCGATTCGAACTCGTCGCCAGAGGGGATCGCCTATCCGATCCCCGGCAATGACGACGCGATGCGGGCGATCCACCTGTATTGTGACCTTGTGTCGAGTGCTGTCCTCGACGGGTTGCAGGCCGAACTGGCCGCCTCGGGCGTCGATATCGGCGCCCGCGCTGAGCCTGCCGTCGACGACTTATCCGACGAGGCGGCCGAGGAAACCGGCGCGCCGGCCGAGGGTGAAGGTGCAATCATGCCGGCGATGAAAGACGAACTGGCAGCAGGCGAACCGGCGGCCGCCGACGCTTGAGTTTTAGCCGAGAGGCGGCCGAGGGCCGCGCTGATTTGAGCCGCAGGCCTGTTGCGACAATGGGCGGCGAGAGACGAGAGGGTAAACAATGGTCGAGGTGACCGCGGCGCTGGTCAAGGAGCTGCGCGACAAGACCGGTGCCGGCATGATGGACTGCAAGAGGGCGCTCGGCGACAGCGGCGGCGATATCGAAGCGGCGGTCGACTGGCTGCGCAAAAAGGGGCTGTCCGCCGCCGCCAAAAAGGCCGGCCGGGTCGCCGCAGAAGGGCTGATCGGCGCGGCCACGCGCGGACCGGCCGGCGCCCTGGTCGAGGTCAATTCCGAGACCGATTTCGTCGCCCGCAATGAGGCCTTTCAGAGCTTCGTGAAGGCTGTTAGCGAGCTTGCGCTCGACGGCGACGGAGAACTCGATTCGCTGACCCGCGCGCCATATCCCGATTCCGGCCGCATCGTCGAGACCGAACTGACCCATCTGATCGCGACGATCGGCGAGAATTTGGTGCTACGCCGAGCCACCCGGCTGACGGTTTCGCAGGGCGGCGTCATCTCGTATGTGCACAATTCGCTGGGGCCAGGGATTGGCAAGATCGGCGTGATCGTAGCGCTCGAATCGAGCGCGGCTGCAAGCGCGCTCGCCGATATCGGAAAGCAGCTCGCGATGCATGTCGCGGCGGCGAACCCGCTCTATCTCGACATCGGCTCGGTGCCGCACGCAGCGCTCGAGCGCGAGCGCAATGTGTTGCGCGAGCAGGCACGCGCCAGCGGCAAGTCCGAGGATATCATCGAGCGCATGGTCGACGGGCGGCTTCGTAAATTTTACGAGGAGGTCGTGCTGCTCGAACAAATCTTCGTCGTTGATCAAGAGACACGGATTTCGAAGGTGGTCGAAAACGTCGCCAAGGCAGCCGGCGCGCCGATCAGGATCACCGGCTATGCCCGCTTTGCGCTGGGCGAGGGAATCGAGCGTCCGCGCACGGATTTTGCCGCTGAGGTGGCCTCGCAACTCGCGCACTGACGCCAAGATCCGGCGGATCTCCCGAACGGCGCCTAGAGAATCGCGCTAGGACCGCGACGTCGCGGTTGATTTAATGTATGCTCGTTGCGCCGGCTGCAGCGGCGCTGGCAAAGATGAGCGTGGGCCTAATGGCAGCCGATCTCAAGTATCGCCGCGTTCTTCTGAAGATTTCGGGCGAGGCCCTGATGGGTGGCGGCGAAGGCGGCCTCGATCCTGAGGTTGTCGCGCGCATCGCCGACGAAACCCGATCGGTGCACGCGCTCGGCGTCGAATTATGCATGGTCATCGGCGGCGGCAACATCTTTCGCGGCGTGTCGGGGGCGGCGGCGGGAATGGAACGCGCGTCGGCCGACTACATGGGAATGTTGGCGACCGTGATAAACTCGCTGGCAATGCAGAACGCGCTCGAGCAACGGGGGGTGGCGACCCGGGTGCAATCGGCGATCTCGATGCAGGCGGTATGCGAGCCCTATATCCGACGAAGGGCGTTGCGCCACCTCGAAAAAAAACGCCTCGTGATATTCGCCGCCGGCACCGGGAACCCGTTCTTTACGACCGACACCGCCGCCGCGCTGCGAGCTTCAGAGATGGGCTGCGACGCACTGCTCAAGGCGACCAAAGTCGACGGTGTTTACGACGCCGACCCTCATCGCGTACCCGGTGCTGCCCGATTCGAACGGCTCGATTATCGCGAAGTGCTGGCGCGCGATCTGCGAGTAATGGATGGGGCGGCAATCGCGCTGGCGCGCGAAAACCGTATTCCGATCCTAGTGTTCTCGATCTTCGAGAGCGGCGGGTTCGCGCGGGTAGTCCGTGGCGAGGGAAGGTTTACGATTATCGACGGTGAGCTTTAGTCATCGACAGGGAATGAGGCCATGCCCGAAGACTCGCTGCTGAAAGACCTCGGTCGCCGGATGGACGGCGCCCTCGACGTGCTGCGCAAGGAATTCGGCGGATTGCGCACCGGGCGGGCTTCGGCGAGCCTGCTCGAGCCGATCATGGTGGCCGCCTATGGCGGCACGATGCCGATCAATCAACTCGCGAATGTCAGCGTCCCCGAGCCTCGGATGATTACGGTGCAGGTATGGGACCGCGCCATGGTCAAAGCGGTCGACAAGGCGATTCGGGAGTCGGGGCTCGGGCTCAACCCGCAAACCGAGGGTCAGGTAATGCGGGTGCCGATTCCGGATCTGAACGAGGAACGGCGGCGCGAACTGACCCGGGTCACGGCGAAATATGCCGAGCAGGCCCGGGTGTCCGTGCGCAATGTGCGCCGCGACGGCATCGAGGTATTGCGCCGCCAAGAGAAGGACGGCGCGATCTCGCAGGATCAGCAGCGCAAGTTGCAGCAGGAGATCCAGCACCTGACCGACGATGCGATCCGGCGCATCGACGGGACCTTGGAGCAAAAGGACAAGGAGATTATGCAGGTCTGATGGCCAATCTGATCAGCGCCGCGAGTGCCGCACCGCGCGCGCTGCCACGGCACGTCGCGATCATCATGGATGGTAACGGACGCTGGGCGCGCGCCCGTGGCCTGCCGCGAATCGCTGGCCATCGCCGCGGCGCCGAGGCGGTGCGCCGCGCCGCCGCCCGGGCGTGCGAACTCGGCATCCCGTACCTGACCCTATTCGGGTTCTCATCGGAAAATTGGCAACGTCCGTCGAGCGAGATTCACGATCTAATGGGGCTATTGCGCCATTATCTGCGGGCTGAGATCGCCGAATTGTGCCGCAACGGCATCCGCCTAAAGGTGATCGGCCAGATCCGTCGTTTTGCCCCCGACATCGTCAACCTGATCGAACAGGCCGAGGAGACGACGCGGGATAACTCGGCCATCACTCTGACGATCGCGTTGTCTTATGGGGGTCGCTCCGAGATCGTCGCTGCGGTGCGCGCGATAGCGGCCCAGGTGCGGGCCGGCAGTCTCGCTATCGACGCGGTCGACGAGGAATGCCTCGCCCGTCATCTGTTCACCGTCGACCTGCCCGATCCGGATTTGTTGATCCGCACCAGCGGCGAGCAGCGGATCAGCAATTTTCTGTTGTGGCAGTGCGCTTATTCCGAGCTTGTCTTTACCAAGACGCTCTGGCCCGATTTCGCCAAGGACGATTTCGATGAGGCGATCGACGAATATTGCGGGCGCGAACGGCGCTACGGGGCCGGAGTTGGCCCGCGCTGAGCCGGGTCAGCTGCGGCTGCGGATAGCATCGGGGTTGGCGCTAGCGCCGTTGCCAATCGCCGCAATTTGGTTCGGCGGGGCTTGGCTGTCGTTGTTGACTGCGCTCGCAGCCGCGGTGATGGCGTGGGAATGGGGGCGGCTGTGCCGTGGCGACCGTGGAGACACGTCTGACGGCATCCCGATCGAGATCGTGCTCGTCGGGGTAGTGGTTGGGACCGTCGCGATCTCGGCGCTCGGCGCCACCGGGTTTGCCGTTGCGGCCGCAGTCATCGGTGCCGGGATTGTTTTTTGGGCGGCGCCCCGAGGGCCGGACATGAAACCCCGATGGACGGCCATGGGTGTGCTGTGGGTGGCGCTACCCTGCATCTCTCTGTTGTGGTTGGCACGTCAAGAGGCAGGCGGCCGCGCCACCTTGTTGTGGCTGCTCGGGGTCGTCTGGGCGACAGATATCGGCGCGTACACCGTCGGACGAAGCCTTGGCGGGCCGCGCCTTGCGCCGCGCTGGAGCCCCCGGAAGACCTGGACCGGGTTGGTCGGCGGAACGGTCTGTGCCGCGCTCGCCGGCGGGGTGACCGCGCTGGCGCTCGGGGTCGCCTCGACTGCGCCGCTAATAGTAGTTAGTGCCGGGCTTGCGATTGTCGCGCAGTTCGGCGATCTTGCCGAGTCACTGGCGAAACGCAGGTTCGGCGTGAAGGACTCGAGCGGCCTGATCCCCGGGCATGGCGGACTGCTCGATCGCCTGGACGGGTTGCTGGCGGCGATACCGGCGGTGGCGCTCTTGACCCTGATCGGCGGCCACAGCGTTGTGATGTGGCAATGAACCTTTTCGCCGGGGTCCTGCCTTTGGAGACGCCGCCCGCCCGCGCCACAGTCCGCCGGCGATATGAACAGGAGTGACGGCATGCGACGCGTGACGATACTCGGTTCAACCGGCTCGGTTGGGCAAAGCACGGTCGATCTCCTGCTGCGCAACCCCGACGCCTTCGCGGTCGAGGCCCTGACCGCAAATCGCAATCCCACTCTTTTGGCCGAGCAGGCGCGCGCGTTGGGCGCGCGTTTCGCCGCGATTGGGGAACCCGACCATTATCCCGCGCTGAAGAATGCGCTCGCTGGAACCGGCATCGAGACCGCGTGCGGTCCGGCGTCGCTGGTCGAAGCCGCGCTGCGGCCGGCCGAATGGGTGATGGCCGGGATCGTCGGCGCGGCCGGGCTGGCGCCGACCCTCGCGGCGATCCGACGCGGAGTCATCGTAGCGCTCGCCAACAAGGAGGTGCTGGTCTGCGCCGGCGCTCTCGTCATGCAGGAGGTCGCGCGCTGTGGCGCCACCTTGCTGCCGGTCGACAGCGAGCACAATGCGATCTGGCAGTGCTTTGACCGCGAGCGCACCGAGACCATCGATCGGATCATCCTGACCGCGAGCGGCGGCCCGTTTCGCGAGCGCGCGATCGACGAGATGCGCTGGGTCACGCCGCAACAGGCTGTCGCCCACCCGAACTGGAGCATGGGCGCGAAGATTTCGGTCGATTCGGCGACGATGATGAACAAGGGGCTGGAGCTGATAGAGGCGCATCATTTGTTCCAGTTGCCGCCGGAGCGGGTGGACATCGTCGTGCACGCGCAATCGATCGTCCACGGCGCAGTGGTCTACCGCGACGGCTCGGTGCTGGCGCAGCTCGGCTCCCCCGACATGCGCACCCCGATCGCTTATGCGCTCGCCTGGCCAGGCCGCATCGACGCACCGACCAAGCGGCTCGACCTGGCGGCGGTCGGCCGCCTGACCTTTGAGGCCCCCGACGAACATCGATTTCCCGCCCTGCGCGTCGCACGCGAAGCACTGATCCGCGGCGGCGGCGCGCCGACCGTTCTGAACGCGGCCAACGAGACTGCCGTGCACGCCTTTCTCGAAGGCCGGATCGGGTTCCTCGAGATCGTCGAGACTGTCGAGCGCACGCTGGAGGCGATCCCGGCCGATAACCTTGAATCGCTCGAAGATGTCTATACTTTCGACAAAGCGGCGCGGCAGGTAGCGGCTCGTCTGTCGGGCCACAACGCCCCGGCGCGCGGCGCCGCATCGATGGGTTTATGATGATCGGGTTTCTGCACCACGGGCTGGGCTATATCGTCCCGTTCTTGTTCATCCTGACCGTGCTCGTCTTTGTCCACGAGTTCGGCCACTATTTTATTGCCCGCCGCAACGGCGTACGGGTCGATGTGTTCTCGATTGGCTTTGGGCCAGAGGTATTCGGCTGGCACGACCGGGCGGGCACGCGCTGGAAATTCAGCGCGATCCCACTCGGCGGCTATGTCAAGATGTTCGGCGACAACGACGCCAGCTCCGGCCTGCCGGTCGCCGGCCTCAGCCGAATGACCCCGGCCGAGCGCGAGGTTTCGTTTCATTACAAGCGGCTCGGCCAGCGGGCCGCGATCGTCGTGGCCGGTCCGGCCGCCAATTTCGTGTTCGCGATCGTCGTACTGGCGATCCTGTTCATGACCTACGGTCAGCCGTTTACCCCGGCGCAAGTCGGGCAAGTGCAGCCGGGCAGCGCGGCCGAACGCGGCGGCATCAAACCGGGCGACGTCATTGTTAAAATCAATGGCGCTTCAATCCAAAGCTTCGAGAATGTTCAGCAGGATGTCCGCCTTAATCCCGGCGTGCCCATGACGATCGTGGTCAAGCGAGACGGCCGCGATCTCACCTTTCACGTCACGCCGACCAAGACCGAGCTGACCGACCGGTTTGGCAACCACTATGAAATAGGGCTGCTTGGCATCGCCCGGAACGGCGTCGACTATGTCAAGCGCGATCCGGCAACCGCATTGCTGCAAGCCGGTGCGGAGACCTGGACCCTGTCGGCTGACACGCTTCACGCGATGTGGCAGATCGTGATCGGAACGCGCGGTACCGACGAACTCGGCGGGCCTTTGCGCATCGCCCAGATGTCGGGTGACGTGGCTCAGGGCGGGGTCGTCGCCGTCGTCTGGTTCATGGCGGTGCTGTCGATCAATCTCGGGCTGATTAATCTGTTTCCGGTCCCGGTGCTTGACGGCGGGCATCTGCTGTTCTATGCGGCGGAGGCGCTACGGGGGAAGCCGCTAGGCCAACGCGCTCAGGAATATGGTTTTCGCATTGGGCTGGCTTTGGTGCTCACCCTAATGGTGTTCGCCACCTGGAACGACCTCGTCCACCTTCGGATCGTCGAGTTTGTAAAGGGTCTTGTGACCTGACGCGAGCATAGTTCTGGGGGATGCGGGCTCGAGCCGGGGGTGGGGTGTTTTGCGTTTTAGCAAATGGATTTGCGTGCTGTGGGCGGCTGTCGGCGTCATGGCGGTGATCTCGGCTGTGGCGCCCCACTGGGTCATGGCACAGCCAAGTAGTGGCGCGACGCAGCCTAGTGCCGGCCCCGGTGGTGGCGACCAGAACGGCGGCGGCGCGCCGGCGCCGCAACAGCCGGGATCCCAGATGGAAAGCGGCATGACGCCGCCAAATCAGAGCACCGGGAGCTCGACGCCCGGCCAAACCGGAGGCGCACCGGCAGCCGGACAACCGGGATCTCAGCTTGAGAGCGGCATGTCGCCGCCAAACCAGAACGCCGGGAATCCGGCACGTGGCCAGACCGGCGGCGCGGCTGCGACCGGACAACCGGGATCCCAGTTTAAGAGCGGCCTGACGCCGCCGAACCAGAACGCCGGGAATCCGGCACCTGGCCAGACCGGCGGTCCGCCGGTGCCCGGACAACCGGGATCCCAGTTTGAGAGCGGCATGACGCCGCCAAGCCAAAACACCGGGAGCCCGATACCCGGCCAGACCGGTGGCGCATCGGCAACCGCGCCGCAGGGAGGCGTCCCTCCGGTTGAGACAGGCCAGCGACGGCGATATCGCCAAACCGGTTCGAATCCGAACCCGAGCCCGTTAGCTAATCGCACGGGCAGCGCGTCGGCGCAGCCGAGTGGCGGTCTGCCGTCCGCACGCTCTGGCGCCGCGCCTCTCCCCGGTGGAATAGCTGGACCGGCGGTCCCGACCATGGGTGGAGGCGCTGTCAGCGACATTCGGGTCGTCGGGACGCAGCGGATCGAACCCGAAACCGTCCGCTCGTATCTCCAGCTCCAACCGGGCGACCCGTGGGACGACGAGAAGGTGAATGCGTCGCTGAAAGCGTTGTTCGCGACCGGACTGTTTGCCGATGTCCGGCTGAGCCGGGTCGGCAACACGCTCGTCGTCAAGGTGGTCGAGAACCCGATCATCAACCGCATCGCCTTTGAGGGAAACCACAAACTCGACGACAAGGAGCTCAATGCCGAGATCCAGTTGCGCCCGCGCGTCGTCTACACGCGCACCCGGGTGCAGAGCGACGTCAAGCGCATTCTCGATCTCTACCGCCGGCATGGCAGGTTCGGCGCAACGGTGGAACCCAAAATCATCCAGCTCTCTGAAAATCGGGTGGATCTCGTCTTCGAGATCAACGAAGGAGAATTCACCGGCATTCGCAGCGTAAATTTCGTCGGCAACAAAGATTTCAGCGAGAGCAAGCTGCGCGGCGTGATCGCGACCAAGGAGAGCCGCTGGTACCGGTTTCTGTCGACCGACGACAGTTACGACCCCGATCGGGTGACTTACGATCGCGATCTTTTGCGCAAATTCTATTTGACCGAAGGATATGCCGATTTTCGCGTGCTCTCCGCGGTGGCTGAACTGACCCCGGAGCGCAACGGCTTCATCCTCACCTTCACCCTCGACGAGGGTCAGCGCTATCGTTTTGGCAAAGTCGGCGTCAACATCAAGCTCAAGGACCTGCCGGCCTCGGCGGTCGAGCCGTTGCTGACCGTCCGTTCAGGCGATTGGTACAATGCCGAGGAGGTGGAAAAGTCGATCACGGTGTTGACCAACACCCTGGGCACTCGCGGCTACGCCTTTGTCGAGGTCAAGCCGGAGATTACCCGCAACCGGAAGAACCATACCATCGATATCACCTTCAATGTCCAAGAGGGACCTCGCGTCTACGTCGAACGGATCGACATCGTCGGCAATGTGCGCACGCTCGACAAGGTGATTCGCCGCGAGTTTCAGCTTGTCGAGGGCGACGCCTTCAATACCGAGAAGATGCAGCGCTCACAGCAGCGCCTCAAGAATTTAGGCTTTTTCAAAAAGGTAGAGGTCACCAACGCACCAGGCTCAGCCCCGGATAGGACAGTGGTCACCGTCGAGGTCGAGGAGCAGTCGACCGGCGAGCTGTCGTTGGGGCTCGGCTTCTCGACCAGCGACGGCCCGCTCGGCGATATCACCATCCGCGAGCGCAACTTTCTCGGCCGTGGCCAGGATCTGCAAGTCGGAGGCGTCGTCTCGTTTCGCTCGCAGCAAATTAATCTCAGCTTTACCGAGCCGTATTTTCTCGACAAGAACATCGCTGCCGGCTTTGACCTTTTCGAAATTAAGACCAGCCCGACTGCCTCGTTCTTTTCCGGGATAACCCCGCCCTACCAGCAATTCTCCTATGGCGGGGCGTTGCGCGCCGGGTATCAGATCACCGATAATCTGCGGCAAACGCTGACTTATACCGCTCGCTCCGATACCATCGAGGACATTCAGAGCGATGCCTCGCTGTTTATCGCTTTGCAGGCGGGACAACACGTCACCTCACAAATTGGCCAGGTTCTACTCTACGACCGCCGCGATGATCGGCTTGACCCGACGGGTGGCTATTACGCCTCGCTGGGCAACGATTTTGCCGGTGTCGGATTCGGTGTAGATTTTGTACGCTCAAAGGTGAATTTTGGCTATTATTACTCAGTTGCACCGCAATGGGTATTGAGTTTTACTGGTGAGGCGGGCTACATCTTTGGCTGGGATGGCCAGCAGGTATTGCTTCAGGATCGTTTCTTTGTCGGCGGCGACAATTTACGTGGCTTTCAGAATGCCGGGATCGGGCCGCGCGACTCGGTCACCGATGACGCCCTCGGTGGCCAGAAATACTACGTGGGCTCGGTGACCCTGGGTGTGCCGCTGGGCCTGCCAAAAGAACTCGGCATCACCGGCCGGGTATTCACCGATTTCGGCACGCTCTATTACCTCCAGCCCACCCAGCTCAACTTGACGCCGGCGCAGCTGGCGACGACCGGCGGAATTCAGCCGGTGGTCGAAGATTCTCCGGCGATCCGGCTCAGCGCCGGGGTCGGCGTGTCGTGGAAATCTCCGGTTGGCCCGATACGCCTTGATGTCGGATATCCTATCCGGAAGGAACCATTCGATCAAACCCAGTTCTTCCGGGTTAGTTTTGGGACAAGATTCTGATGTTGACAGCCTTGGTTCGATTGACGGCGTTACTGTCGGTGTTGTGCGGTGGATTTGCGGAGATCGCGAGCGCCCAGAAGCCATCGGCGACCCCGCCCGCACCCCCGCCGGCACCGGCTCCCGTGCCTTTGCCCACTGCGCAAAATCTGAGTGTGCTGGTAGTCGACGTTCAGTCGCTGCTGCAGAACGCGAAAGCCGCCAAGATGGTGCGCAACCAGATCGAGCAGAAGCGCGTCCAATATATGAACGAGTTGTCCCACCAACAGGACCTGCTGCGGGCCGAGCAGGGGTCGCAGCAGAAGCAGCGCGCTTCCCTTTCAGCGGAGCATGACACGCTGGAGCGTCAACGGGCCGCTCTGTCTGCTGACGCCTTCGACCAAAAGAGGCGTCAATTTGAGCAGAAGGCAAATGGATTCCTCCAGAAAGAACGCGATTTAGATGAAAAAATTAAAAACTATCAAGAGAATGGCCAAGAATTGACGCAAACTCTTGCGAAATCAGCTAGCGATGCTCAGTCCAAAATCAACGAAATAATAGTTAAAATTACCGAGGATATCGCCAAACAACGAAAAGCAAACCTGGTGTTCCAGAGTACCGACTTCGTAGCGTTCGACCGATCGTTCGACGTGACCGACGAGGTCCTACAAAAGCTCGACGAAGAGTTGCCGGTGCTAAACGTCAACTTTGTCACACCGGCGGCGCCCTCTACCGGCGCGACGCCCGCCGCAGCCTCTCCGGCCGCCGCCACTGCTCCCACCGCCAAGGCGAAAAGGCGGTAAGGCTGATCGCGCCTTGATCCAGCAAATGGCCGACCCTCGCTTTTTCGATCGCGGCGGACCGTTCACGCTCGCCGAACTCGCCCGGTTGAGCGGCGCAAAGCTGTTGCGGGGGGACCAGGGCGAACGGCTGTGCCTCGATGTCGCGCCACTCGAAACGGCCGGCCCGGACGAGGCGAGCTTTCTCGACAATCGAAAGTATCTCGGCGTGTTCTGTACTTCTCGCGCCGGTGCGGCCTTTGTCGACAAATGGGCGGTCGAGCGCGCGCCGCCCGGCATGGCGCTACTGGTGAGCGGCGCGCCCTATAAGGCCTATGGACTGGCGGCGCAGGCCTTTTACCCGGTGCCGGTGGTCACCGGCAGCCGTGCGCCCTCAGCGCTGATCGATCCGGCGGCGATCGTGCCCGAGGATTGCGCGATCGGCCCGCATACCGTCATCGAAGCGGCAGCTCGGCTCGGTCGACGCTGCCAAGTCGGCGCCAATACCGTGATCGGCGCCGGCGTCGAAATCGGTGAGGATTGTCGCATCGGCGCCAATGTCACCGTCAGCCACGCGCTGATCGGCGCGCGCGTCGTATTGCATCCGGGTGTGCGGATCGGCCAGGCGGGCTTCGGCTTTGCCCCGGACCGAGGCGGGCCGGTCAAGGTCCCGCAACTTGGGCGCGTCGTGATCGGCGACGATGTCGATATCGGCGCCAACACCACGATCGACCGCGGCTCAGGTCACGATACCGTGATCGGGGCGGGCTCGATGATTGATAATCTGGTGCAGATCGGACACAACGTGGTGCTCGGTCGGTGCTGTATTCTCGCCGGACAAGTCGGTATTTCCGGCAGCACGAAGCTCGGCGATTTTGTCATGGTCGGCGGACAAGGCGGGCTTGCGGGCCATTTGAATATCGGTAGCGGGGCCAGAATTGCCGCCAAGGCCGGGCTCATGCGCGACGTTCCGCCCGGAGTGACGGTGTCGGGCATTCCGGCGGTGCCGATGACCGAGTTCATGAGACAAACCGTGGCGTTGCAGCGGCTAGCGAAAAAGAGGGACGGGCGATGATCGATCCGCTCTGCGCGGAGAGCGAGGCCTCCCAGATCGATATCCAGAGGATCATGGAAATGATCCCGCACCGCCATCCTTTTCTAATGATCGACAAGGTCGTCGATGTGGTTGCGAACGAGCGGGCCACCGGGGTCAAAAACGTCTCGATCAACGAAAATTACTTTCAGGGCCATTTTCCCGCGCGGCCGGTGATGCCGGGGGTTTTGATCATTGAGGCCATGGCGCAGACCGCGGCAGTGCTGGTGGTTCATACCCTGGGGCCTGAATCGGAAGGCAAGCTCGTCTATTTCATGAGTGTCGACAATGCCCGGTTCCGCCGCCCGGTCGTTCCTGGCGATCGGCTCGACGTCCACGTCGTCAAGCAGCGCAACCGCGGCAATGTGTGGAAATTCGAGGGCCGGGCCAAGGTCGGCGCCAATCTGATGGCCGAAGCTGTGTTCGCCGCAATGATCCTCGACGAATAGCGGGCCGGCAGTGGCACGGATCCACCCGACGGCCATCGTCGCGCCGGAAGCGAGTTTGGCGCATGATGTTGTCATCGGGCCGTTTTGCATCGTCGGCGAGCACGTAGCCCTGCACTCCGGCGTCACATTGCGTGCGCATGTCGTCGTCGACGGGCATACGACGATTGGCAAAGGGACGCGGATCTTTCCCTTCGCCTCGATCGGCCTTGAGCCGCAGGACCTCAAATATCGCGGCGAGGAGTCATTTTTGACGGTCGGCTGCCGCAATACGATCCGCGAATATGTGACGATGAACCCCGGCACCACTGGCGGCGGCATGGTCACGCGCATCGGCGACGATTGCCTGTTCATGGTCGGCGCCCATGTCGCCCACGATTGCCAGATCGCCGACCACGTGATCATGGCCAACAACGCAACTCTGGCCGGTCATGTGGTCATCGATGATTATGCCTTTCTCGGCGGCCTGTGCGCGGTCCATCAGTTTGTCCGCATCGGCAAGCACGCGATGATCGGCGGCATGTCGGGGGTCGAACGTGACGTGATCCCCTATGGCCAGGCGATGGGCAATCGCGCCCGGCTCACCGGGCTCAATATCATCGGCATGCAGCGCCGCGGCTTCAGCCGCGAGGACATCCAAGGGTTGCGCAACGCCTATCAGTTTCTGTTTCATTCGCCGGGAACGTTGAGCGACCGGGTCAACGAGACCGCCGAGCGCTTTGGCGGGATCGGGCCGGTCGACGACATCATCCGCTTTATCCGTGCGGATTCGAGCCGGGCCATCTGTCAGCCAGTCGAGGCGAATGGCGGATAGGCTAGAGGCGGGAACCCCCAACGCGCCTAGGCTGGGCATCGTCGCCGGCGGCGGCGGCCTGCCGCGGCGCCTCGTGGATGCGTGTCAAGCAACCGGGCGCGAGGTGTTTGTTCTGGCTCTCGAAGGAGCAGCCGAGCCGGCGACTGTAGAGGGGGTGGCGCATGCTTGGTGCCGGCTGGGCGCCGCCGCCCGCGGCCTCGCGCTGTTGCGCGAGAACAATGTAATCGAACTGATCCTGGCCGGCGGAGTCCCGCGGCCTTCGCTTAGTATGCTGCGTCCCGATTGGCGGGCGGCCAAGCTCTTCGCACGGATCGGCTATAAGGCCCTGGGCGATGACGGGCTGCTGTCGGCGATTGTCGCCGAGTTCGAGCGCGAGGGGTTTCGAGTGATCGGCGCGGATGAGTTGCTCGCAGCCGGGCTGGCGCCCGAGGGCGCCCTCGGCGGCCTGCGTCCCGACGAGCAGGCGCTGGCGGATATCGAGCACGGTCGGCGGATCGCTCGGGCGTTGGGCGCCCTCGATATCGGCCAGGCGGTCGTCGTCCAGCAGGGTCTGGTGCTCGGGGTCGAGGCGATCGAGGGCACCGACGCGTTGCTGCGCCGCTGCGCCGAGCTGCGCCGCGAGGGGCCGGGCGGCGTCCTCGTCAAGATCGAAAAGCCGGGCCAGGAGCAGCGTGCCGACCGGCCGACGATCGGGCCGCGAACCGTGGCCCTCGCCGCCGAGGCCGGACTGCGCGGCATCGCCGTCGAAGCCGAGGCAACGATTGTGCTCGACCGCGATCAGGTCGTTGATGCCGCCGACCGCGCCGGGCTGTTCGTCGTTGGCATCCGCCGGGTGTGACCGGCAGACGTGACCGCCACTGAGGCGCCGTTCATTTTCATCGTCGCCGGCGAGCCCTCGGGCGACGCGCTAGGCGGCAGTCTAATCGCGGCGCTGCGGCAGCGCACCGGCCCCGATTTGCGAGTTGCCGGGGTGGGCGGGGAGCGTATGCGCGAACAGGGTCTCGACAGCCTGGTTCCGCTCGACGATCTCGCGGTCATTGGGGTGGCCGAGGTGTTGCCGCGGGCGCCGGTGATCCTGCGCCGGGTGCGCGAGACAGTGGCCGCGGTGCGCGCGCTCAAGCCCGACGTAGTGGTGACGATCGACAGTTCAGGGTTTAGCTGGCGCATCGCGCAACGGTTGCGGCGACAAGGCGAGAGCTTACCGCTGATCCATTATGTAGCGCCGATGGTCTGGGCGTGGCGCGCTGGTCGAGCTCGGCGCATGGCGCGCTGGTATGACCATCTGATGGCGCTACTGCCGTTCGAGCCACCCTATTTTCAGCGGGTCGGGTTGGCATGCTCCTATGTCGGCCATCCGATTATCGAAAGCGGCGCCGATCGGGGCGACGATGAGCGGTTTCGCGCCATGTCCGGGCTCGGCCCGGGTGACGTGTTGATTTGCGTGCTGCCGGGCAGCCGCGGCGGCGAGGTACGGCGGCTGTTGCCGATCTTCAGCGCGACGCTCGAACGATTGGGTCAAGTGATCGGGCCTTTCCGGGTCGTCGTGCCGACGGTCGCCACGGTTGCAGCCCAGGTCGCCGCTGCCACGCGTGGCTGGCCTGGAGCGCCGATCCTGGTGCAACAGCCGCGGGACAAATACGACGCCTTTGCCGCGAGCCGCGCGGCGCTGGCCGCGTCGGGCTCGGTGGCGCTGGAATTGGCGATGGCGCGGCTGCCGATGGTGGTGTGCTATCGCCTCAACCCGGTGACCGAGGTGTTGCTCGACCGGGTGGTAAAGGTGCGGCAAGTCAATTTGGTCAATTTGTTGCTTGAAAGGCCTGTCGTGCGCGAGCTGTTGCGTGGCGAATGCACCCCCGAGGGACTTGCCGCCGAGGTCGCCCGGCTCGTGCAGGACGAACAGGTTCGCACCAGGCATCTTGCGGGGTATGATGAAGCGACGCGGCGCCTCGGGGCGGGCGACAACCGGTCACCGAGCCTGCGGGCTGCCGATCAGGTTCTCACGATTGTCGCGGCGCGCCGCTGCGATGGCCCCGCTCTCAAGCAACCCTGAGGAGGAATTTACCATGTCAGTGACCGATGTGGCGGAAACCACGAAGCCAGCGGCTGAGACCGACAAGTATCGCTATCTGCACACGATGATCCGGGTGCACGACCTCGACAAATCGCTAAAATTCTATACCGATCTGCTTGGCATGAAACTGCTGCGCAAGCGCGACTACCCGACCGGAAAGTTCACCCTCGCCTTTGTCGGGTATGGCGACGAGGCCGATAATACTGTGCTGGAACTGACCCATAATTGGGAGCAGGCCGAGCCTTATGCGCTGGGTAGCGCCTTCGGCCACCTCGCCCTCGGCGTGCCGGATGTCTACAAGGCGTGCGAACGGCTAGGGGCGGCGGGCGTCAAGATCCCGCGCCCGGCCGGCCCAATGGCGCACGGCGGGTCGGTCATCGCCTTTATCGAAGACCCCGACGGGTATCGCATCGAACTGGTCCAGCGTTCGTAGCCGCCGCGGCGTGAGTTGCGGTCCCTGGATTGTCGCTCGGGGACCGCATCGCGGAGAGGCATGCGCTCGTTTCACGCTTCAAGAGCGGTAACAAAGGCGGCGACCTCGAGGGCCGATGCAGCGTCACGAGCGTACCGCCGAACTGCCGAATGGCGGCAAGGTGGCGAGGCCGGTCGCGCCGTCGATAGCGGCACACGTAATTCAGAAACGCGAAATCGAGACGCTCCGGACATCCGGGCGCCATATCGGCGCGTGTCCGCCCAAAGGAAGTAATCACCCTGCGCAGCACGCGGGGAAGACAGCGCCAGGTCGGAAAATCCAAAAGGATGGCGGTATCCGCTGCAGCGAGCCGAGCGGGAAGCGTGCCGCCGTAATTGCCGTCCATCACCCATTCCGGTCGGTGGATGAGTGCCGCGACCTCGCATTCCCATGTCCCGCGATCGGGCTCTCGCCAACCCGGACGCCAATAATGCTGATCGAGATGGATGACCGGAAGCCCGGTGATCCCGGAGATTTGTCGGGCGAGGGTCGACTTTCCAGCACCGGGACAGCCCAGGACGAGTACCCGCCTCATCGAGATAATCTACACGCTCTCGGCGGACCGGCGCATCAAGTCGCAGGAAGCGCTCATTGCGGCCCGGGCGCATCGCGACGGAAGGGGCCAGATACACCAAATGCGTTCATTACATTCGTGCACGAGCATGGTTTGCAGTAACGTTAAGTATGCTGGGAAGGAAGCGTTGCCATCGAGGGGCGTTTTCGCTTTTTTTGCTAAAATTTTATATAAATTTCTGAGTCATTTACGATTTTTTAGGATATCTTGATCCGATCGGTCGAGGATGTTTGATGATACCCGCAATTTTCCTTCTTCGCCTAGGTTTGTGGGCGATGTGTCTGGTGCTCGGGAGTTTAGGTGTTTTCTTCGCGATCATCAGCTTATCGTTACCAGGCCTGAGCGCCGACGCCCTGGTGCTTCTCGGCGCAGCGCTCGGCATCAATTACTTTCTTAACAACTGAGAATGCTCGTTTGCCACTCCACCGCAAGAGCCTCGCCAGCCTACTAAAAGCCTATCTGTCACGGAAGAGGTCACGAGTTCAAGTCCCGTCGCTCGCCCCAGTAACCAGCGGTTTTCCTCGTCTCTCTTTTTCGATCCGTTTTGCTCTGTGGCGTCATTTCTCATTCGATGACTTCGTCGGCGCCGGCGAGGAGTATTGGCGGCATGGTGAGGCGGAGCGCGCGCGGTCTTTTGGTTGACGATGAGCTCGAACCGCGTGGGTAGCTCAACCGGGAGGTCTGCGGGTCTTGATCCTTTCAGGATCTTGCTTACGAAGCCGGCGATTTGGCGCCACGAGTCCTCCAGATTGGGCCCATAGGACATCAGACCGCCGGCTTCCACATACGCCTTCCAGCCGAAGACACTTGGCAGATGGTGCGAAAGGGCAAACTCTGCGATGCGGACGCGGCTGGCTGCCGTCACGCCATCCGGAAACGCGTGAATTGCATCTGTATTGCCATTCGCGACCGCGGTCAGCGCTGCATCGAGATCGGCGGCATTTTTTAATTCGAAGAGTTGCAGGCTCACGCCCAAGGCCCGGCCGGTGTCCTCCCAGGCGCGCCATTCGCTCCGCTCGCCGGGATGGCCGGAAGCTCCCACGACCGCCACCCGCGAAATCACAGGCGCCGCCTCCTTGAGCAGGGCGAGACGCTTGCCGACGAGTTCAGTGGCGAGAAAGGTCACTCCCGTCATGTTGCCTTTGGGACGGGCAAGACTGTCGACGAGCCCTGCCTGTACCGGGTCGCCGCTGAATCCGAATACCACTGGGGTACTCGCCGACACCGGCTTCGCGATGACAGCTGCAACAGCCGCCGCGACCAAAACGTCAACCTTCAATCGGACGAGTTCGGCCGCCATCTCGCCGAGACCGGCTCGATCCGGCGCCGAACGATACTCGTAACGGATGTTTCGTCCTTCGACGTAGCCGAGATCGGCGAGCCCGCGACGGAACGAGTCAAAGACCGCGGTCGGCGTTCCGATGTAAGGCCCGGAGGCCGGTACGAGAAACCCGATCGTGGGGCCGCCGGTCGCCGGTTGCGCCCGCCCGGCGTTGGGCGAGAGAACGACGGAAGCGAGAGAGCCAGCGAGAACCGCGCGGCGGCTGGTCATCGATTGACCTCGTCTGCGAAACCGTAGGGGCCGCGAAGGCATGTTAATCGAATTAAGCCAGCCATCCGTCAAACAATGCCGGCCGATCTGCCGTCGCTCATCGAAGGGCGGGCCTCGAGCCTTACGAAATCATCTGTAGGGCGGGCCTCGAACCTTACGAAATCATCTGTAAGAAGCGTGTCAGCGACCTGAATGGTCGTGTTCCGTGAGCCGCATGCTGTCACTTTTTCGGCGTGCGCGCTTCACCCTCATCCCAAATCGGGGGAGAGGGTGAAGCTGGGAACGCCGTGCCCGCTGATCAGGCGTTGCTAAGCCTGTTCTGCTCGTAATAGCTGTTGCGCAGCACCCGGCCCGGCAGCGCGCCGGTGTGCTTGCCTTCTTCGTACAGCATCTGACCGTTGACGGCGGTGGCGTAGATGCCCTCGGCCGCTTCCTTGATGCGCCAAGCGCCCAACGGGAAATCGTGGACGACTGTCTCCTGCCCGCATTTCACCGTCGCCGGGTCGAAGATCACGACGTCGGCCGCCAACCCCGGACGCAATAGCCCGCGGTCATAGAGCCCGAAGGTTGAGGCCGAGTTCGAAGGTCAGTCGCCGCACCGCCTGCTCCAGAGTCATCACCTGCTTCTCACGCACCCATTCGCCGAGCAGCTTGGTCAGGTAACCGTAACCGCCGTGGAACTGCACATGCGCGCCGCCGTCGCCGAGCCCGATCACCGCGTTGGGATGGGTCAGGATCTTCTGCAGAACCTCGTCGTCGATATTGTTCTCGGCCTGAAGGAAACGGGTTTCGAGCTTTTCCTCGACGACGAGGTCGAGAAAGGCGTCGATCACCCGCTTGCCCTGTTTATCGGCGATCTGCCCGATCGACTTGAACTGCATCCACTTGTTCTTTTCGAGCACCGGCTCGTTGACCCAGATGTAGTTCCACCAAGTCTTCGAGATGCCGACCGCGCTGTCGGGTTTGTTGACGACCGCTTCCTCGTGCAGCTTGGCGCGCATCTCCGGATCGGCGTAGGCCTTCAGCTTCGCCTCATCCGAAGACAGCAGGATCGGGTGCCAGGTCGGCAGGCCGCGGAACACCTGGCTGTTCTTCATCGTGAAGTCCTGCGTCACCCGGTTCGGGCTGCACATCGGGTAGGCGCGGATGCCCATCGCCGCGGTCTCCTCGACCCGCGCCATGTGGATTTTCCACTCGTCCGGGCGGCGCATCGTGTGCGACAGGCTGTTGTAGACGACCATGCGGCCGGTCGCTTCGGCGAGGCGGCGCATCATGCCGTCCTTCAACTCGACATACTGGCCGCCGCCGGCCTGGATCGTGCCGGTGCCCAGCTCGCGCAGCACGTCGGCGAGCGCAAAGATTTCCTGCTCATCGGCCCATAGCGCCGGGATCGGCACGCCCTGCGGATCGAAATGGCCTTTTTCGCGCGACACCGAGAGTCCCAGCGCGCCGGCCTGCATGCCCTGGCGGACGATGCCCTGCATTTCTTTGATCTGCGCCTCGGTGGCGCCCGCCTTCTGGCAGTCGTCGCCCATCACGTAATGGCGCACCGCGGTATGGCCGATCAAATTGCCGACATTGACGCCGAGCCGCTTGTCGAGATGGTCCATGTATTGCGGGACCGTCTCCCAATCGAAATCGACGGTCCGCAGCACGGACATCGGGATCGCCTCGACATAAGAGAGGAACTCGGCCAACCGTTCCTCGGTGCCCTTGCGCACCGGCGCCAGAGACAGCGAGCAATTGCCGAAGATCACCGAGGTGGCGCCGTGCTCGGGCGAGAACGTGCACAGCGGGTCCCAGGTCACCTGAGCATCGTAGTGGCAGTGGTTGTCGATAAAGCCGGGGGCGACGGCGCGGCCGTCGGCGTCGACGGTCTTCTCGGCTGTGCTGGAGAGTTTGCCGATTTCGACGATCTTGCCGTTTTTGATGCCGACATCGCCGCGGAAAGCCGGGGATCCCGAGCCGTCGACAATGAGCCCGTTCTTGATCAGCAGATCATACGCCATGGGTTTTTTCCTTTCTGCACAGATCGGGCCGGTGGTCGCGACCCCGAGAACTCGCTTGGAAGTGTACGCCCTCTGGCCGTGGACACAACGCCGGCGCGGCGCTCTGCGGCCCCGAGAGCCATGTCCTGAGCGCGGGTAGGCCAAGCACAAATGCACGCGAACACCCCGCGGTGAAAATGGTCCGCCGCGCAGACTTCGTGGTAAAGCCTTATCCCACTCTGCCGCGCCGGCCCGACCTTCAATGGAGTGCCCAAGATCATGAGCTTGTCGAGCGAGGAGTACCTCGACCATCTGCAATCAACTTCGGTGCGAGCCGGCTTTAACTTCGACGAGGTGGCGTTACCGGACGAGCGCCATATCGCGCTCAATGGGCTGCGCTTTCGTTATCTCGATTGGGGGACAGAAGGAAAACGGCCGATCCTGTTTTTGCACGGCGGCGCTCTGACCGCGCACACCTGGGATTTGTGCTGCCTGGCGTTGCGCGACGAATTCCATTGCATGGCGCTCGATCAGCGCGGCCATGGCGACAGCGATTGGGCGCCCGATGCCGATTACTCGCTCTCGGCCCAGCGCGAGGACGTCAGAGGGTTCGCCGACGCGATCGGGCTCGACGATTTTGTGCTGGTCGGCATGTCGATGGGCGCGATTAATTCGCTCGCCTATGCGATCCATTATCCCGAGACCCTTTCCGCGCTGGTGCTGATCGACGCCGGCCCCAATGTGCGGCGGCCGGGATCGAGCCGCATCCGCGACTTCGTCAATGGCGGATCCGAGCCCGCCTCGTTGGAAGCGATCATCGAGCGCGCGCTTGCCTTCAATCCGCGGCGCGATCCGCTGATCCTGCGGCGCAGCCTGATGCACAATCTGCGCCGGCAGCCCGACGGCAACTGGACCTGGAAATACGACCGGCGGCGGTTCCAGCAGATGGGCGGCGACCGGCACGCCGCCGAGCGGCGCGGGCTGGCCGACGGGCTCGCCAAGATCACCTGCCCGACCCTGGTGGTGCGCGGTGCGGAAAGCGACGTGTTCCACCAGGAGGACGCCGAGCGGCTGGCGGCGGGTCTGCCCGATGGCCGCCAGGTCACGATCCCAAAGGCCGGGCACACGGTGCAAGGCGACAACCCGAAGGATCTAGTGGCGGCGCTGCGGACGTTTCTGGGATAAGGCGAGCGCACGGAGCAATCGCCCGGCTCACCCGGCGCGGGTGAGCTTGCGGATGCGATGGTTTTCGGTGTCGCCGATATAGAGGGCGCCGTCGGGGCCCACGGCGATGCCGTGCGGGCGACCAAGCCCGGCTCGGCGCGCCGGGCCGCCATCGCCGTCGTTCCCCTTGCGGCCCCCGGCGATGGTCTCGACCGTGCCGCGCTCGACGTCGAACTTGCGGATCGCATGGTTCTCGGTATCGACGATCAAGATGTCGCCATCGGGGTCGATGGTTAGCTCCTTGGGCGCGTCAAAGACCGCCGCCAGCGCCGGGCCGCCGTCGCCGCCGTAGCCTCGGGCGCCGGTCCCGGCCACCGTCGTGATGACGCCGGTTCGGGGGTTTACCGCGCGCAAGCTGCTGCCCTGGCGTTCGAGGATAAAGACCGTGCCGTCGGCGGCGACCTTGACCGCGCGGGCGCCGAACACGGCGGCCGCGCCAGCGGGCCCCTGGTCGCCGGTATGCGCCGCCTCGCCGGTGCCGGCAAAGGTCGCGATCGTGCCGACGGCAAGATCGACCACCCGCACCCGGTTGTCGGCGACATCGGCGATGAACAGACGCTGCTGCGCCGTATCAAATGCCAGCCCGTTGGGTTCGACCAAACCCGCGCGCGCCGCTGGTCCACCGTCGCCGGCGAACCCAGCGCTGCCGTTGCCGGCGAACGTGGTAACGATACCCGAGGCGCCGTCGATCCGGCGCACGCTGTGATTGTGGCGGTCGGCGACATAGGCGTTGCCGCTCCGGTCGACCGCGATGCCGTAAGGTTCGTTGAGGCGGGCTTCGACTGCCGGGCCGCCGTCGCCCGAATAGCCGGCTTCGCCGCGACCGGCGACCGTCGTGACGATGCCGCTCGCCGCGTCGACCCGCCGGATGCGATGGTTGAAGGTGTCCGAGAAATAGAGATTGCCGGCCGGGTCGAAGCCGATATCGAACGGCCCGTTCAGCGTCGCGCTCGCGGCCGGCCCGCCATCGCCGGCAAAGCCGCGCTCGCCGGTGCCGACCGCTGTCGTGATGATCCAGTTCTGCTCCGCCATCAAAAGCTGTCCTCTCGCCAATGACCCCAATCTTAGCACCGCTTTCAGACCCGGCGCGCGCGGATGTAAGCTGGCGGCATGACTTCCGCCCGCCTCCGGCGCCTGCGCTCGCTGCCGATTGCTGCGGCAGGATTGCTGATGGCGGTGATGCTGCTCGGCACAGCGCCGCCCGAACACACCGACGCCGATGACGGCTCGCTCGCCGGTCAGATCCTAATCGCCGCGCCGACGATGGGTGACCCGCGCTTTTTCCATACGGTGATCCTGCTGCTGCGGCACGACCGCAACGGCGCGTTCGGCATCGTCATCAACCGGCCGATCGAACAGCGTACGATCAAGAGCCTGCTGGAGGGGACCGGTGATCTGGCCGCGGGGGTCGACGGCAGCCTGTTGGTCTTTGCCGGCGGCCCGGTTCAGCCGGAGCTCGGTTTTGTCGTGCACAGCGCCGAATACCATCGCCCCGACACTCTCGCTGTGGGTCTGGAAGTGGCGATGACCGCGGACAAGGAGATCCTGCGCGACATTGGCCGCCACCAGGGGCCGAAGAAGATCCTTTTCGCCTTTGGCTATGCCGGCTGGGGACCAGGACAGCTTGAAGGCGAGCTCGACCATCACGACTGGTTCACCACGACCGGCGACCCGAAGCTGATCTTCGACGACGACCGCGACCATCTGTGGGACGAGGCGATGGCCCGCCGCACCCGCGACTTGTGAGGCTCGCGTGATCCGCGCCAAGGCGCTCAGCTCGATTGGCTATGAGAAGGCTCTGTTGCAAGACGTCATCGCTGCGCTGAGCGCTGCCGGGGTGGTCACCTTGATCGATGTGCGCGACCGGCCGATCTCGCGCCGGCCCGGTTTTTCGAAGCGCCAGCTCGCCGCCGCGATCGAGGCGGCCGGCATGCGCTATGTTCATCTGGCCGCACTCGGCACTCCGCCCGAAGGCCGCCTCGCCGGCCGGCGCCGTGAATGGCACCGCTTCTGGGCGATCGTCGACGAAAAACTGGGCCGTCCCGAAGCCGAGCTCGGCCTGCAGCAAGCCGCCGAAATCGCCGCGACGGAGCCGAGCTGCCTGCTGTGCTACGAGGCCGACTGGCAGGCGTGCCACCGCCGCCGGATCGCCGAGATCCTGGCGGCGCGGGACGGCTTCGCTGTCCGCCACCTGACGGTTCACGCCGTGGCGAATTCCCGTGAATCGGGAAAGTAATCGCGAATTTCTGGATTCTGTCGGAGTCGAGCCCCTCTAGCAGACAAAATTGCGCGTCTGATCAATAGTTTGCGAACGAATTCCCGTCGCGGCCTAACCGGGAATTTATTTCGGCCTAAACGGGAAATAAATCGGCGGAACCGGGAATTAGAGCCCGCCACGCGAAATCCACCATCGGCATTTCGGTGCTGTTGTTTGAAGCCGCGCCCAGAGACGCGATCGGCCCGCACGATGCCATGCGAATTGGGCGATTTTACGAGGCCTGAAGGCGTTCGAGGGTCAGTGGGTCGAAACCCTCGGTAAAATATTTTTTCAGGGCGTCGGTGAAGGGTTTGCTGTCTGACGTGGCGTGGGCGAACAGGGTCATCGACGAGCGGAATTTGAGGTCGTCGGGAAAACCGAGAATGTCGCCGATCGAGCGGCCCTCGACCGCGGTCACCAGACGGGTGCACTCGCGCAGCCTCGGCCCGAGGACCGGATGGTTCAGATAGGCTTCGGCTTCCGCCGGTGAGGAAATCGCGTATTTCTGCGCCATCGGGCTGCTACCGAGACCCTTGATCTGCGGGAAGACGAACCACATCCAATGACTGCGTTTGCGGCCCGCGCGCAATTCCGCGCGCACCTGATCGAAGACCGGGTTCTGAGCGGCGACGAAGCGCTGCAGATCGTAGCGATCGGTCATTTGCCCTCCTCGCCCACGAGGCGGAGTGACGGCACACCGGCCCCGCCCGCGTACACCGCGATCGGCCGGGCGCGGGTCAGGCCGGCTTGAAGCCCTGGCGCGCCAGCAGCTTCCAGCTGCCGTCGTGCTTCTGCCAGACCTCGAGCGATCCGATCCGGATATGGTTGGGTTTGCCGTCGGTTTCGGATTCGGAGACGTAGAGGTGGCGCGCAATCGCGGCGTCGCCGGCCACCGCGACAGTGAGCTCGGGAAAGTCGAGAGACTTGACCACCGCCTTGCGGCTCATCACGCCGTCGACGAACTCGGCCTTGTTCTGAACCTTGCCGCTCGAATGGCCGTAGCTAACCTGGTCGGCCGCCAGCAGCTCCAATTGCGCCTTGTCCGCCATCAGCAATGCCTTGCGCAACGCCTCGACCGAGTCCTTGACCGCCGCCTCGTCGGACGCGTCGGCAAGCACCGCAGAGCCGCCCAACAGGCTCGCCGTGCCGAGTGCGGCCGCGCCTACGATCGCCAAATTACGCCGGGTCACCTGCATGATTTCCTCCCACAGCCATTATCGGTCCGGATCGACCGGATTTCACCAAAGCCTACCCTTGCCCCGCAGCCTTGTCGAAGGGCTATGTAAAGGCCACTGCACCCTCTACGTGGTGATCGGGCTTATCGGCCTCATCAAAGCGATGGTTCGCATCAGATGACCGCCTCTGCCCCCGTTCCGTACCTTTGGGTAGTCCGCCGCGAATGGCTCAGCTGCGTCGATTGCCGAAGTTCGCGGGGCCGCGATCGAACCGCGAGGGTCGACGCAGCCTCGCCCTTCCGGCGGCGACTGGCTGCGACATTTATGAACGACGCCCCCGAGTGAGATTGGCCACCGCTGACGGCGCTGCCGTGAACAAGTCACGGCGCATCCTCCCAACGTCGGGAACCTACTCGTAAGCCATCCGCCGCATCAACGGGATACGAAGGCAGCGGGCATCGCCTACCTTTAGCCGCCCCACGAGAACCCCGTAACGACATCATGGACCACTCCGTCATCTTGCTGTAAGTATTGGGTGTTCCGTGCCACCCCTTGGTTGCATCGGACAACGCGGGTGGAGCGCCGGGGGCGCAAGAATGTATCGAAGAAATGCGGATCGAGCCGGCTACCCGGAGATCGAACGACGATCAGATCGCCCACGAGCTTCCTCAATGCAGAGCCCAGCTTGATGAAACATTGGCCCGGAAGACCGCGACCGCTGAAGCGCTACAGGTGATGAATATCTCGCCCGGCAATCTCGCGCCGGTCTTCAACGTTATGGTCGAGCGGGCAATGCGGCTGTGCAAGGCCCCATTCCGGGTGATGTTACCCAATATTCCCCGAACGATCACTTGACCGCTGTCTACCCTCGGGCGGATTTCGTTCGTTAACGCAAAAAGAGACATACCCGATGCTCAAGCTTCTGTTCACGAGATTCGGCTTAGCAGGGTTGTTATTGTCTCCAAGTGCTTCATCGATCGCACAATCAGTGAATTTAGGTATTCTCACAGATGTGTCCGGGATTTACTCGACTTTATCTGGTAAAGGTTCGGCAGAAGCAGCGCGAATGGCGGTTGAAGATTTCGGCGGAGCCGTTCTGCACAAAGAAGTCAAAGTCTATCTTGGGGACCACCGAGGCAACGTTGCCACCGCTGTCGATATTGCGAGAGGATGGTTCGACAACGGTCAGGTCGGAATCATCCTTGACATGCCAAACTCCACGGTAGCTTTGGCGATGCAGAAGCTGGCGGCAGATCGCGGTAAGATTTCTGTCACGGTCTCGGCGGGGTCGACAGACCTGACCGGCACACAATGCCGCGAAACAGCTTTCCATTGGGCGTACGATACTTACTCCAACACGATGAATTTGGAACGGCCGATGGTTGGCTTCGGCCTCGATACGTGGTTCTTCATAACCGCCAACTATAGTTTCGGTTGGACTATGGAAAACGCGGCCACCAAGGCGGTAGAGGGAGCCGGCGGCCGCGTCCTCGGATCTATTAGGCATCCGCTTAACGCCACCGATTTCACCCCATTCTTGACAGCGGCGATCGAATCGAACGCCAAGGTGATCGCGCTGGCTAACGCTGGCGGAGATACGATTTCTGCAATTCGGCGAGCAGCTGAACTGGGTATTTCACCGCGCTCTCAGACCTTGGCGCCGCTTCTTGTCTTCATCACTGACGTCGATGCGTTGGGGCTCGAGGTTGCGCAAGGGATGACATTTGTGGACGGATTCTACTGGGATAGGAACGAGGAGACGCGGCGCTGGTCGAAGCGTTTCTTCGATAGGCATGGGAGCATGCCTACAATGGTCCATGCCGGGGTCTATTCGGCTGCCTTGCATTATCTGCGAGCCGTTCAGGCAGCGGGGACTGACGACGGCCACCGTGTCGCCGCGAAGATGCACGAACTGCCAGTCGAAGATTTCTTTGCCGGCAAAGGAAGCGTTCGTCCCAATGGCCGCATGGTGCACGACATGTACCTTGTGCAAGTCAAACGCCCAGAGGAAGCGGAGTACGCGTGGGATTACTACCGAATCTTGGCAACAATACCTGGACGGCTGGCTTTCCAGCCGACCGCGGCGACTGGCTGTGGACTAGTGAAAAATAACTGAGAACATGTTGGGTCGCATCCATCATCCATCTGCCGTTGCCTACCACGTACATTCAGGAGGCCTCCGAATGTCGGCTGATGAACTCACGGCACCTGGTGCGCCTCCTGCTCGACAGGTGATTGATCGCGCAGCCGACACCGACCACGTCTTACCTCAGGTTAAGGAGTTCAGCGGCGCCGGTTCGATCCGATTTGGCGTAAGGTTCCGGCTGGTTGCCGCGTTCGCCGTCCTCTCGGTTTTTGCAGCGGCGGCAAGTACCTTCGCGCTGTACACCTTTGACCAGTATAGAATCGGCTTCGACGAACTTGCCTCAAACAAGTTGCCAGCGCTGACGGCGGCAAGCGAGCTGGCGCAGCGTAGCGAGAAGTTTTCAGCAAATGCGCCGGCGTTGGCGGCCGTCGAGAGCCATTTCGCGCGGCAAGCCGTCGCACAGGAGCTAAACCGACAACTCGAAAGCCTCAACCGAGTTTCCGATTACATGGAACGCCTGTCGTCGGAGGGGACGAGCCTCGAGGTCCTGAACTGGTACAAGCAGGTTCTTGGCCACAACCTCGATCAGCTCGACGCCGTCGTGGCGCAGCGAATAGACGCCGAGGCGGCGGTCGGACGGGCACTGACGCGCCTCGGCATTGTGTCGGGGCGCATTCACGCCTTTGAGACCCCGGCTGCCCTTTCTCTTGAGGATACAGAGGTCGGTCGAGAAACGCTTTGGGCGTGGGCTGCCTCTGCGAATGGACAAGTCGCCGCGCTGCTGTCTGCCGCGACCGCCGAGAACGACGTGAGGCTGCAGCAACTTCGCAAAGACTTTAGCGAATTGCAGAAGCAAGCTCAGACTTCGCTGGCCCAGCTTCCGACCGACTACCGCCGGGGCCCCGGGGTGATTAACGATTTGCTTGAGCACTATGGTACCGGCGCTTCGAACATATTCGATGTCCGAAAGGCACAACTCGATGCGGCGGCGCGAGTTCGACGGATTCTCATTGTCAACCGGCAGGCATCCGAGAACTTTGTTGACGCATCGCAGAAGGTATTCAAGAGAATAGAAGAGAATGTAACCCGAGAGGGGGCATATTTTTCGGCTCTCAACACGCGGAACCTAGATATTTTTGGGATCGTGACAGTGCTCTGCCTCGGTGGCGGCGTTATGACGATGCTGTACATAAATAAATCGGTGATCAGCCGGCTTCGGCGGCTCAGCGGCAGCATGCGTGGGCGGGCAGCGGGGCAGGATATCCCGCTACCAACCTCGGGTTCAGACGAGATTGCGGAAATGGCTCGCGCAACCCAGTTTTTTGCAGCTTCCCTCGAAACGCGAGAGCGCCAGATGAAATCCCTTTTGCGGGAATTTGACGGTGTTCTAGAAACTATAGATTATGGGGTCTTGTTCATGGACGCAGATCTTCGTGCCAAGATCTGTAATCGCGCTTACCGGGACATGTGGGGCATCCCCGAAAAAATGATCTCGGCTAACGCATCGTTGGCTGAGCTGATTAACTACAATAAAGGCCGTGGTCTTTATAACGTTCCGGAAGCGGAGTTTGACGCTTACGTCGCTATGCGAGCCGCTGCTGTGCGAAACGGTGAAATCGATCCCATAGAGAGCCGGCGTCCGGACGGCCGCATTCTCCGCTACCAGTGTTCGGCTCTGCCAGATGGCGAGCGGATGATCACATATTTCGATACCACTGAGCTCAGACGCCAGGAGGAGGAAGCCAGAGATGCACACAGGGCAGCCGAGGTGGCCTTGCGCGACTTGCAGCAGACGCAAACGAGACTGATCTACGCTCAGAAGATGGCCGCGCTCGGCCAACTCACTGCCGGCATCGCGCACGAAATCAAAAACCCGCTGAATTTCGTCAACAACTTCGCCGGACTCTCCGGGGAACTGGTCGACGAATTGAAGGAAAGCGTAGCCCCGGCCTTGGCAGCGCTCGATAGCACCCAGCGCGCCGACTTCGACGAAACGATCGCGATGCTGACCGGCAACCTCGAAAAGATCGCCGAGCACGGAAGGCGCGCCGACAACATCGTCAAAAGCATGCTGGAGCACTCGCGCGGCGCCAGCGGCGAGCGCCGCGCCGTCGACCTCAACGCGCTTGTCGACGAGTCTCTGAACCTGGCCTATCACGGCGTCCGCGCCCACGACCAGAACTTCAACATCACGCTGGAACACGATTTCGACACCGCGCTGAAGCCGATCGAACTGGCGCCGCAAGATATCACCCGCGTCTTCCTCAACCTGTTCGGCAACAGCTTCTACGCTGCCAACAAACGGGCGCACGGAAATGGCGACGTGGGCTTCCGCGCGGTACTGCGCGTTGCCACCCGCGACGCTGTCGACGCCGTCGAGATCAGGGTGCGCGACAACGGCACCGGCATTCCAGCTGAAATCCGAGATAAGCTGTTCCAGCCGTTCTTCACGACGAAGCCGACCGGCGAGGGCACTGGATTGGGCCTCTCGATCAGCTACGACATCGTCACGCACCAGCATGGCGGCACGATCGAGGTTAACAGTGAGGTCGGCGAATTCACCGAGTTTACTATCCGCCTGCCACGAGGGCATTCGCCGCCAGGCAAATCCTCAGTGGCACCCCTGGAACCGCACGGAACCAAGTCCGTGTGCTGAAGGCCCACGGGACAAGCCCGGCCAAGACGAAAAACAAGGTTGCGATTCAAGCTTCGCGGTGACCGCCTGCTTTCCCGAGACTGCCCTCCGCTTTCGCGGGAATAACGGATTATTGCGCGCGGCTGTTGTCTGGGGCGGCGCGGCGCGGTGGGGTTTCGCGGCTTGGCGGTCGTGGTGGGAACTGATCCGGGTCAGCGCAGGGCTGCGGGCAGTCGATAAATGGATTTGACGTTCTCGTAGGCGATCCTGCGGGCGATTTCCATCGGGAGCGCATCGACGAATGCCCGTGCCCGGTAGGTCCGGATGACCTGCTGGTCGTCGTAAAACTGGTCGCTGCCGACCACAAAGCGGTCGGGAAACGCCTCCAGCATCGCCAGCCATCCGGGCTTAAGTCCGCCGCCGGGCAGAAAGGGCGCGTTGGCCGGTGTCCCGGCATTGTCGGATTTGACGCTCATGTAGAGATTGGGATGTTTCTCTAAGAGCATGCGCATCAGCGGCACTGTCCGCTCGCCGGTCAGATCCCAGCCCGCGTGCACCCAGACGATCCGCGCCCGCGGATTGTGGTCGAGCAGCCGCTCGAAGGCGGCGATGTTCGCGATGATGCTGGTCGGGCTGGGCGGGCCTGCGTGGTTCGCATCGGGAAACGGCATATCACGCGGCACCGCCTCCATGTGCAGCTCGATGGGCATGTTGTATTGCGCGGCGATGTCGGCGAGGGCGAGGAAGAGCGGATGATCCGGGGGCACGGATTCATAGGGATGATTGCCGATGCGGGACGAGAAATGCTCAACTCGCCGAAGGCCGCTGCGCCCGCCTCAGCGATGGTCCGGGCGTCCGCTTGGAAGCGGCTGAGCACGTCCGCTGTCACATTCCCCGGCGGGGTACTTTGGATCAGCGGGTTCAAGGATTTGCCGCCCGCTGAAAAGGCGAAGCGCGTGGGATATTGACGCGCGACGGCCTGTAGCTCGGGGCTGCCAGCAGCACCCTCGCGCCCGGCTGGAAGCGGAGGCGGCGCGAGGATGGCGTACGACACCCCAAATCGGTCCATCAGCGCGAGCGCCGTCGACACGATTGCACTCGGGCTCAGGCCCGCGCTCGCGCGGCGGCCGCCGCGGACGTACCCCCCGCCTCGGAAAGGTGTCTGAGCAGATGCGTGTGCGCGTCGGCGAAGGGAATGCCGCTTTCCGCAAGCGCCATAGACACGGCCACCGGCAAAAAGCAAATAAATAACGCGACCAGGAGCACCGCAGGCATCACGCGGGCGGGGCGATAGCGGGTTCGGGTGACGATTGGTGAGAGGGGATCAGCGAGCTGGCTCAGAGGCCCCATCTGTCATTTTGCAAGTTTAAGTGGCGGCGGTTCTAGCGCACACTGTAAGGCGCGTCTGGGAGCAGTCTCCTTCGGGTGGCGGTTGGCACCCGCGGTACTCGGTTCAGCCGGCGAGATAACGCCGCCAGGGGCGCCAATAATGCGTCTCCCAGCCCTCGACCACTCCTTGATAATCGTGGGCCGGCACGTCGAGATGAATGAGGTCTATTCTTCCGTTTCGGCCGTTTGTTCCGTCCGGCGCGAACGCGAGGATCAGGGTCGAATCCGGATCACCCTCGTTAAATTTGATCGAGCGCCACGACTGCACCACCAGCCGTTTCGGTATGATCTGGAGTATCGCGCCGGTCAGAGCGCCATTGAAGGCGTGGAATGGTGATCCTGGCGCGACGCCGATCGTGACCGGCGCACCGGTGATCGCGGCGTGCTTTTCGGGATCGATGTACATCTCGAACAGATGTTCGGCCGCGGCCGCCAGGACGACCGACTGGGAAATGACGGTTCGCATCGGACACTCCCTTCGTCTTCAGCAACCCAGGATGGGCTGGGCTCACGAGACCCGCCGTCCTTCTCCGAAGCACGCGTCCCGTTGCCGGGATCGGCTGTCCAGCTGGCTCAACCGGAACAGGGCGCGGTGGTGCTAGCGGATGGCCGCCCGCTGCGTTGCAATGCGCGCCGCGATCAGTGCCGCGCCTAGGTCGCCTTCCCTCACCTTGAGCATCACGCCGGAAAGGATTTCTCCTAATTGAGCATGGAGCTCGGCTTTCCCTTCGGCTGAGAAGGTGCGTGCATCGACGCCTCCGCCTGGACCACCGCCAAAGATCTCCCAAATTGCCGAGTTTCGCAGGGCGGCGAGAACCGTCAGGACCGAGACGCCACCAGCGGCAGCCAACGCTTCCAAGGTTGGAATAAACCCTTCGATTCCTACACGCTCAGACATAGATGACCTCTTCCCATTGGCAAGATAGCAGAAACCCGGGCTCCGATGGTCCCTCACCGCGGCTCTTCGCCCCGTGGGCGGGGCGAAGGAGTGAAGTACGCCGGGTCCGCGTCCGTTGACGTTCTGATCGCGGTCGAACGCACCGCACCCTGCCCTTTCCCTGCTTGCGGGGCAAGGAATCTCACCGTCCTCCGCGGCGGAACCGACGGGTGGCGCCGACAAGGGTTGGCTCTCGAATAGGGCAGGGGCGTATCCCTGGGGATCGGAAATCGCAGACGGGCGGGGACGAGCAGGGTTTGGACGAGCGCCGGCCGGCGCATCAGCTGCGGCTGCAGGCGGCTCCGCCGAGCACGCAGAATTTGGCGCAATGCGGGTGGTTGAGCGACACCGCGCCGCGCGCTCCGGCCAGGCTCGGGCCAAGATCCCAGGGCGGGTCGTAGGGCAGGAGGGTGCAGGCGATAACGCTCGGTTGGTGGGCACCCTTGTGTTTAATCACCATGCGCGAGGTCGCGCACATTACGCTCTGCGGTGATTTGCCGAGAATGCCCCAGCATGCCTCGGTTATCTCCGGGACATCGACGGTCGCATCCATTTCCGGGAAAATCATCAGCGCGACCGGGTCATCCGCATCGAGCGCGATGCCAAGCTTAGCGAAGAGCTGGGCAAAACCGCGGCGCAGTGCGGTCTCCGGCTCGCCCGACAGATATCGGCTGGCGACGTTGATCGAGAAGCCATTCTCGGCGAGCCAGACGAGCCCGTCGATCATCGGCGCCCAACTGCGCCTGCCCCGCTCCAGCTCATGGACGGCGCGGCCGTAATGGTCGATCGAAACTCGCAGGGTCAAACGGTCGCCAAAGCGTTCGCGCAACGCCAGAAGCACCGGCTTCATCTTATGCATCGGCTTCATCGCGTTGGTCAGCACGATCGCGCGAAGACCGCGTGATAGTGTTTCCTCCAGCATCGCCGGCAGATCGCGGTTCAGAAAAGGCTCGCCGCCGGTAAATCCGATCAACTCGGTGCCGAGCCGCAGCTCCTCGATCTCGTCGAGATAGCGAGCAACCTCTGCGGTGGTCAAATAAGCCAGGCGATCATTTTTCGGCGAGGATTCGATATAGCAATTCTGGCAAGTCAGATTGCACAGGGTCCCGGTGTTGAACCACAGCGTCTCCAGCGCTTTGAGCGCAACGTGCGCCCGCGGTTCGCCCCGAGCGGTGATCAGCGGATCCTGGAATTTGCGCGGATCCAGTGGCGGCGCGGCGGCGGCGAACGCCTGGGTCATGAGGAGCCTCGGTGGGAGGAAACAACAGTTGCGGCGAGCGATATTATCCCGATATACGCCGGATGGCCGAGCCTTATCGCGAAGCGGTGGGGCAGGCGACCCCTTATCCGCCGGCGTCGTCGTTCGGGGCGGGGCGGCGCTGTTGCTTCAGGGCGGCGCGGTGGGATTTGGCGGCAAGGCGGCGGCGTTTGGCGGCGGCGGTGGGTCTGGTCGGGCGGCGCGGGGTTGGAGGCTCGGCGGCGCGGCGGATCAGGGCGATCAGGCGGTCAAGCGCGTCTTGGCGGTTGCGTTCCTGGGTGCGGAAGCGGCGGGCGGTGATGACCAAGACGCCGTCCTGGGTCAGGCGCCGGCCGGCGAGCCGCCCGACCCGCTCGCGCAGGTCGGGCGGCAAGGTCGTCGCGCGCGCGAGATCGAGGCGTAGCTGCACCGCGGTTGCGAGCTTGTTGACGTTTTGTCCGCCGGGGCCGGAGGCGCGGATAAAGCTTTCCTCGATCTGGCTGTCATCGAGGACGATATCGCCTATTATCGGGATCATGGTGCGGCGCAGCGCGGGATCCTGCCGAGACATCGGAACATAGCGCTTCACGCCGCATAGGATGGTAGTGTAATCGAAGACGACGCGGTGCTTGGCGCTTGCGCTCGATGCCGCCGCATTGCGTCAGCGTATCTCGGCGGGACTGTGCCCCGCGTCAATCAGGAGGGAACATGCCCAGTCTGAGCTTTGCTGCACCGACCAGCGTCGACGAGGCGGTCAAGATGCTCGCGGGCGCTTCCGGCACGGCTAAGGTGTTGGCCGGCGGAACCGATTTGCTGGTGCAGCTGCGGTCGGGCCGGATGAAGCCCGATTTGATCGTCGACACCAAAAGAATACCGGGAATGATCGGCATCCGCGAGGAGGCCAACCAATTCGTCATCGGCGCCTCGACACCGGGGGCTGTGGTCTATGAACACAAGGCGTTGACCCAGGCCTGGCCGGGGATCGTCGAGGGCCTCGATCTGATCGGCTCAGAGCAGATCCAAGGACGGGCCTCGCTTGCCGGCAATCTGTGCAATGCGTCGCCGGCGGCCGACAGCGTTCCGGCGCTGATCGCGGCGCGCGCCACTTGCGTGATCGCCGGCCCCAGCGGCAAACGCGAAGCCCCGGTCGAGGCGATTGTCACCGGACCCGGCCGGACCTCGCTCGTCAAGGGCGAGTTCATCACCGAGTTTCACATACCCAAACCCAAGCCGCACCAGTCCGACGCCTATCTGCGCTTTATCCCGCGAACCGAAATGGACATCGCCGTGGTCGGCGTCGCGGTCAATGTCACACTCGACAATAGCGGCATTTGCACCGATGCGAGGGTCGTGCTTGGGGCAGTGGCGCCGACCCAGATCGTCTGCGAAGTGTCTGCCAAGGCGTTGATCGGGCACCGGCTCGACGAGCCGACATTGGCGGCGCTGGACGCTGCCGCGGGGCGTGCCTGCAACCCAATCACCGACAAACGCGGCACGATCGAATACCGGATCAAGGTCGCCGGCGTCCTGGCACGCCGCGCGGCCGCAATCGCCTTTGAACGCGCTGGAGCACGCTAATGGCCAAACACCACGTATCAACCGTTATCAACGGCGAGCCTGTCGAATTCCTGTGCGAGCCCCAGCAGACCCTGCTGGACGTGTTGCGCGACGAGCTCAATCTGACCGGCAGCAAGGAAGGCTGCAGCTCGGGCGATTGTGGCGCCTGCACCGTCATCGTCGATGGGCGGATCGCCTGTTCGTGCCTGATCCTTGGGGCCGAAGCAGAGGGCCGCAAGATCACGACCGTCGAGGGCATCGCCCAGGGCGATCACCTGCACCCGGTGCAGCAGAAATTCCTCGAACACGCCGCGCTGCAATGCGGTTTCTGCACGCCCGGGTTCATCGTCGCAGCCAAGGCATTGCTCGACGAGAATCTGAACCCGACCGAAGAAGAGACGCGCTATTGGCTCGCCGGCAACCTTTGCCGCTGCACCGGCTATGACAAGATCATCCGCGCGGTGCTCGACGCCGCCGCGGTCATGCGACAGGAGGCCGCGCGATGAGTTTCCTCGATAAAGAAACCCTCAAGGTCGTCGGCACCCGACCGATCCGTCCCGATGGCGTCGACAAGGTCACCGGGCGGGCCAATTTCGGCGCCGACATGGTGATGCCGGGGATGCTGTGGGGCAAAATCAAGCGCAGCCCGCATGCCCATGCCCGCATCCTGTCGATCAACACCGACAAGGCGATGGCGCTTCCGGGGGTCAAGGCGGTGACAACCCGCGCCGATTTTCCCCACCTCCCGCCGGATAAGCGCGTTCTCGGCGCTGCGCCGGCCAATCTGTGGGACCTGTCGCGCAACTGCATGGCAATCGGCAAAGCTCTTTACGAGGGGCATGCGGTGGCCGCGGTCGCCGCCGTTTCACCCGCGATCGCCGACCAGGCGCTCGATCTAATCGAGGTCGAATACGAGGTGTTGCCACACGTCATGGAGGTCGAGGCAGCGATGGCGCCGGATGCGCCGGTGCTGCACGATGACATCTTTACGGCCGGCGTCGATCCCAAGCCGACCAAGCCCTCAAACGTTTCGAAGGTGGTGCGCTTCGCCAAGGGCGATGTCGAGGCTGGCTTCCGCGAAGCTGATGTCGTGATCGAGCGGCGTTATACGACCAAGCCGGTGCACCAGGGCTATATTGAGCCGCATGCCTGCGTGGTTTCGGTCGCACCCGACGGGCAAACCACGATCTGGAGCTCAAGCCAGGGCCAGTTCATGGTCCGCGGCTACACCGCCCGCATCGTCGGCGCCGACATCGCCAATATCCGGGCGATCCCGGCCGAGATTGGCGGCGGCTTCGGCGGCAAAACGATCGTCTATCTCGAGCCGGTCGCCTATATGCTGTCGAAGAAATCGGGCCGGCCGGTCAAGATCGTGATGAGCCGCGAAGAGGTATTTCGGGCGACCGGACCGACCTCCGGTGCCGTCGTCGAAGTCAAACTCGGCGCCAAGAAGGACGGCCATATCACCGCCGCGAAGACCGTGCTCAAATACCAGTCGGGCGCATTCCAGGGCTCGCCGGTCCAGCAGGGCTGCATTTGCGGGCTGGCGGTCTACGACCTGCCGAATGCCGAAACAATCGGCTACGACGTTTTGTGCAACCGCCCCAAAGTTGCCGCCTACCGCGCACCGGGCGCGCCGATCGGCTCGTTCGCGGTCGAAAGCTGCATGGACGAGCTGGCGCGCGAGCTTAAGATCGACCCGCTGCGGCTGCGCGAGATGAACGGGGCCAAGGACGGCACCAAGGCAACGCACGGACCGACCTGGGTCAACATCGGCTATCAGCAGACGCTCGAGGCCGCCAAGGCGCATGAGCATCTCAAGACCCGGCTCGGGCCTAACCAGGGGCGCGGCATCGCCTCCGGCTACTGGCACAATGCCGGTGGTGAATCGAGCGCCGCCTGCCACGTCAACGAGGACGGCACCGTCACGGTGACCGAGGGCCATCCCGACATCGGCGGCTCGCGCGCCTCGATGGCGATGATGGTCGCCGAAGTGCTCGGCGTTCCATTCGAGAGCGTGCGCCCGGTCGTCGGCGACACGACGGCGATCGGCTTCAGCGCTTCGACCGGCGGCAGCCGCGTCACCTTTGCCGGCGGCATGGCGGTCACGCAATCCGCGCAAAAGGTTGTTGAAGAGCTCAAGAAGCGCGCCGCGGTGACGTGGGATATCAGCCCCGAGGCGGTCGAGTGGCGGGACGGCAAGGCGTTCCCGGCCGGCGCCAACGCCGGCAGCTTCGAACCGCTGCCCTTGGCCGAGCTCGCAGCGAAAGCGGCGCGCACCGGCGGGCCGATCAGCGCCGAGGTGCAGATCAACGCGCAAGGCCAAGGGCCCGGCTTTACGACCCACATCTGCGATGTCGAAGTCGACAAGGAGACCGGCCACGTCAAGATCCTGCGCTACACGGCGATCCAGGATGTCGGCCGCGCGATCCACCCCTCCTATGTCGAGGGGCAGATGCAGGGCGGCGTGGCGCAGGGCGTCGGCTGGGCGCTCAGCGAGGAGTACATCTACGACAAGGACGGAAGGCTGGAGAACCCCGGCTTCCTCGATTACCGCTGTCCGGTTGCCTCGGACATGCCGATGATCGACACGGTCCTGGTCGAGGTGCCGAACCCGCGGCATCCGTTCGGCGCGCGCGGCGTCGGCGAGGTGCCGATCGTGCCGCCGATGGCCGCGGTCGCCAATGCGATCGCCGACGCAACCGGGATTCGGTTGCGCGACCTGCCGATGTCGCCGCCGCGGCTGCTGGCGGCGCTCGACGCGTCGGAGCCTATGCGCGCGGCGGCTGAGTAGTTAACTGCCCCTCACCCCAACCCTCTCCCCGCTCGCGGGGAGAGGGAGATACGAGGGTGAGGGCTCATCAGAGGTGAGGCTTCATGACGTTCATCGCCAAGGAATTTCAGAAGGTTGTCGGCACTCGCCCGGTTCGCCCGGACGGGGTCGACAAAGTCACCGGCCGGGCCAATTTCGGCGCCGACATGGTCATGCCGGGCATGCTGTGGGGCAAGGTCAAGCGCAGCCCGCACGCGCACGCCCGCATCCTGTCGATCGACACCGAAAAGGCAAAGGCATTGCCAGGGGTCAAGGCGGTGATCACCTGGGAGGATTTCCCGCCGATCCCGTCGGAGGAGGCGTTCGTCGGCGAGGGGCCGATGAATTTCCGCGACCTGTCGCAAAACTGCATGGCGCGCGACCGAGCGCTCTATGACGGGCACGCCGTTGCGGCGGTTGCCGCGATCTCTCCGGCAATCGCCGAGCAGGCCTGCGAGCTGATCGAGGTCGCCTATCACGTGCTGCCGCATGTGATCGACGTCGAAGAGGCGATGAAGCCCGACGCGCCGCTGCTGCATGACGATCTGTTCACCCAGGGCGTCGACCCCAAGCCCACCCATCCGTCCAACATCGCCAAGCGGGTGGCCTTCGCCAAGGGCGACATCGACGCCGGCTTCCGCGAGGCCGATGTCATCATCGAGCGGCGCTATACGACCAAGCCGGTGCACCAAGCCTATATCGAGCCGCACGCCTGTGTCGTCTCGATGGCGGCCGACGGGCAATGCACGATCTGGAGCTCGAGCCAGGGCCAGTTCATGGTCCGCGCCTACTGCGCCAAATTGCTCGGCATCGACATCTCGCAGATCCGCGCGATCCCGGCCGAGATCGGCGGCGGCTTTGGCGGCAAGACCCTCGTCTATCTCGAGCCGCTGGCGCTGGCGATGGCCAAAAAGTCGGGCCGGCCGGTCAAGATGGTGATGAGCCGCGAGGAAGTGTTCCGCGGCACCGGGCCGACTTCCGGCGGCGTCATCGAGGTCAAGATCGGCGCCAAGAAGGATGGCGCGGATCGTCGCCGCCGACCTCACGCTCAAATACCAGGCCGGCGCCTTCCCGGGATCGCCGATTGGGCCGGGCTGCATGTGCGGCTTTGCGATGTACGACATCCCCAACGTCAACATCGTCGGCTACGATGTCGTCTCGAACCGGCCCAAGGTGGCGGCCTATCGCGCACCGGGAGCGCCGATTTCGTCCTATGGCGTCGAAAGCTGCCTCGACGAACTGGCCGGCCAGCTCGGCATCGACCCGCTATTGCTGCGCGAGAAGAATGCCGCCAAGGACGGCACCAAGACCGCGCATGGCCCGACCTACGTCAATATCGGCTACGCCGAGACCGTCGACGCGGCCAAGAACCACCCGCATCTGAAGGAGAAGCTCGGCCCCAACCAGGGCCGCGGCATCGCCTCCGGCTTCTGGTTCAACATCGGCGGCGAGTCGAGTGCGGCCTGCCACATCAACGAGGACGGCACCGCGGTCGTCGTCGTCGGCACCCCGGATATCGGCGGATCGCGCGCTTCGATGGCGATGATGGCGGCCGAGATCCTCGGCATCCCGGTCGAGCGCGTCCGTCCGATCGTCGCCGACACCAGCTCGATCGGCTTTTCGTTCCTGACCGGCGGCAGCCGCGTCACCTTCGCGACCGGCATGGCCACGACGCAAGCCGCCGAGAAGGTCGTCGACGAGCTGAAGAAGCGCGCCGCGATGATCTGGGACATCAGCCCCGACGCGGTCGAATGGAAGGACGGTCAGGCGTTCCCGGCCGGCGCCAACGCCGGCAGCTTCGAGCCGTTGCCGCTGGCCGACATCGCCGCCAAATCGGGCCGCACCGGCGGGCCGATCACCGCCGAGGTGTCGGTCAACGCGCAGGGAGCGGGCCCCGGCTTTGCGACGCATATCTGCGATGTCGAGGTCGACCCGGAGACCGGCCACGTCAAGATCCTGCGCTACACGGCGATCCAGGATGTCGGCCGCGCGATCCATCCCTCCTATGTCGAGGGCCAGATCCAGGGCGGCGTGACCCAAGGCGTCGGCTGGGCGTTGAACGAGGAATACATCTACGACAAGGACGGCCGGCTCGAAAACCCGGGCTTCCTCGACTACCGCTGTCCGGTCGCCTCGGACATGCCGATGATCGAGGCGGTCATCGTCGAGGTGCCGAACCCGCGCCATCCGTTCGGCGCGCGCGGCGTCGGCGAGGTGCCGATCGTGCCGCCGATGGCCGCGGTCGCCAATGCGATCGCCGCGGCGACCGGGGTGCGCCTGCGCGACCTGCCGATGTCGCCGCCACGGCTGCGCGCCGCGCTCGACGCGCAGCAGCCGGCGCTGCGAAGCTGCGGAGTAGGCCGCGCGACAAGGTATCGACGATGCCGCACGTCGTGATCTCGGGCCGGCCGCCCGCCGGTTTACCGGCGGCGCTCTCCGAGTTCGATGTCGAGGCGAACAATTTCCGCCGGCTGATCCTCGAACTCGATCGCCGCTTTCCCGGCCTCGGCCGTCAGGTCGAGGAGGGGATGGCGGTGGCGATCGACGGCGAGATCTTCCAGGACGCCTATCTGGCGCCGCTCAACCCCGACAGCGAAATCTACCTGATCCCCAAAATCGGCGGCGGCTGAGCCTCTGGGCGGGTCGACGCGCAGGTCACGCTCAATCGCTCACGGACGGCACGCCGACCGGCGGCGCCGTCCACGACGCGTTGTTCGCGCTCTGCTTCAAGAGGTCGACCTTGTGGTTCAACCTCATGATCAGACCGTCGACGCCTTCACGCCGCAAGATCGAATAAAACTCCGAGCGTTGCGTCGCGAGCTGGCTGATCGTGCCGTCGAGATACACGTCCGCGACCTGCCAAGACCCTTCGTTCCTGCCCATTAGATAGTTGATGCTGACCGGGTCGTCGCCGGGTTTGACGATCTGCGTCTGGACGATCACCTGCTCGCCATAGGGCTGCTCGCCGATAACCTGAAGCTGGTCGCCCGAATAGCGGTCGAACCGATCGGCATAGGTTGCCGAGACGTAATGCGCGAATGCTTCGGTCACCTGCCGCTGCTGGGTCGGGGTAAGGCCTGCCCATGACGGACCCACGGCGAGCCGGGTCATCAGCGGGATGTCGAAGACCTGATCGACGACCGGCGCCAGCCGCGCATAGCGTCCATTTTGGCCGAGCGCTGGCCCCTCCTTCATCGTCGCGAGCAAAGTGGCGTAAAAACCGCGGATGGTGTCCTGCGGGCTCGCCGGCGACGCGGCGGCGGTACCGGCGGCGACGATACCGAGCGCGAGCAGCAGGGCGACGCACAGGCCGGCGAGCTTCGCCTTCCATCCCTGTCGTGCGCTCACCATACTCATCGGGCGATCTCCTGGCTGGGCCAGACCGGCCGGTGCGGCGGGTATCGGTCGTGTTGTAAACGAGCAGGTAGGACGTGGCGGCGGTTCGGACAAGCCCGTCCGCCGCAAAGCCGTTGCCCGGTATTTTCATTAGGATAGCCCGGCCTGATCCGCGGTCCGGGCCGGAGCTGGCCGGGGCCGGATCGAGGCGTTCGGCAAACCGCCGAGGGGGTGAAAGGATGCCAACGAAGCAACGGATCGAGGACTATGCGCTGATCGGCGACTGCGCCACCGCGGCATTGGTCGGGCGCAACGGTTCGATCGACTGGCTGTGCCTGCCGCGTTTCGATTCCGGCGCCTGCTTCGCCGGCGTTGCTCGGTGAACCGGAGCACGGTCGTTGGTTGATCGCGCCGCTCGACCCGGATGCCCGGGTCGAGCGGCGCTATCTCGACGGCTCGCTGATCCTCGCCACCCGGTTCGAGACTCCGAGGGCGCCGTCGAGCTGATCGATTTCATGCGCCCGCGACCACGCGTCCCCTCTGCTGATCCGTTTGGTCCGAGGCCTGCGCGGGCGGGTCGCGATGCGCACCGAGTTCGTGCTGCGCTTCGACTACGGCGCGTGGTGCCGTGGGTCGAGCGGCTCGCCGAGGGCGGCCTATCGGCGATCGGCGGGCCGGACCGGGTGATGCTGCGCACGCCGGCGGCGTTGCGCGGCGAGGATCTCAAGACCGTCGGCGAATTCGCTGTCGGCGCCGGCGAAACCATCCCGTTCGTGTTGAGCTGGGGACCCTCGCACCTGCCGCCGTCCCGGCCGGTCGACGCCGAGCGCGCCTTGCACGATACCGAATCGTTCTGGCGCCGCTGGTCCGGCCGCTGCGCGCCGGCCGGCCCGTGGACCGAGACGGTCAAGCGCTCGCTGATCGTGCTGAAGGGGCTGACCTACGCCCCGACCGGCGGCATCGTCGCCGCGCCGACCACATCGCTGCCCGAGCACATCGGCGGCCCGCGCAACTGGGATTATCGCTTCTGCTGGCTGCGCGACGCCACCTTCACCCTCCTGGCCTTGATGCATGCCGGCTATTACGACGAGGCGCGGGCCTGGCGCGACTGGCTGTTGCGCGCCGTCGCCGGCAGCCCGGAACAGCTGCAGATCATGTACGGCATCGGCGGCGAGCGCCGGCTGACCGAGTGGGAAGCGTCCTGGCTGCCCGGCTATGAAGGCTCCGCGCCGGTGCGGATCGGCAATGCGGCGGTCGATCAGACGCAGCTCGACGTCTATGGCGAGATGATCGACGCGCTGTTCCATGCCTACGGTCACGGTCTGTCCGAGGTCGACGCGCGGCAGCGCAATCGTTCGGGCCCTCCTCGGACATCTGGCGACGATCTGGGACCAGCCCGACGAAGGCATCTGGGAGGTGCGCGGGCCGCCGCAGCACTTCACCCACTCGAAGGTGATGGCCTGGGTGGCGTTCGACCGCGCGGTCAAAATCATCGAGCGCGGCGGCGACGGCGGTCCGGTCGAGCGCTGGCGGCGGATCCGCGACGCAATCCACGACGATGTCTGCGCCAAGGCGTTCGACCCCGACCTCGGCAGCTTTGTCCAGGCCTATGGATCGAAAGGCGCTCGATGCCAGCCTGCTGCTGCTGCCGCTGGTCGGCTTCCTGCCGCCGACCGATCCGCGCATCATCGGCACCGTCGAGGCGATCGAGCAGCACCTCGTCGTCGACGGCCTGGTGCTGCGCTACGACACCGGGGAGCGGCGTCGACGGCCTGCCGCCGGGCGAAGGCGCGTTTCTGCCGTGCAGCTTCTGGCTGGCCGACAATCTACATCCTGCAGGGACGCGTCGCCGAGGCCGACGCGCTGTTCGAGCGGCTGGTGGCGCTGCGCAACGATGTCGGGCTGTTGGCCGAGGAATACGATCCGCGGCGCGAAACGCCAGCTCGGCAATTTTCCGCAGGCGTTCTCGCACGTCGCGCTGGTCAACACCGCCTTCAACCTGACCCGCAGCGAAGGCCCGGCCGAACAGCGTGCCGCCCGGGGTCGGCATCGGCAGGCCGCGCGGTCGGCCGAAGAACCTTAGACGGCACCGGATTGCGTCCCCGGCGCGTGATCGGAGCTCAGCCGGCCGCGGCGAACCCGCTGCGCAACGCCGCGGCACAGTCGCCAACCGCGCGCCGCGCGGTGGCGATCAGCCGGCCGTAGCGGATAAAGCCGTGGTTGATACCCTGATAGACCGTCAGCTCGTGCGCGGCACGCCAGCGGCCTTCAGATGCGCGGCGAGATGGTTGCTGTCGTCGAGCAGCGGGTCGAGGCTGCCGACGATCAGATGCGCCGGCGGCAGTCCCTTCAAGATCGGCGAGCAGCGGTGCAGCGCGCCAGTCGCTGCCCTGGTCCGGGGTTTCGAGATAGGTCTCCCAGATCCAGCGCATCTGGGTCTGCGACAGGCCGGCGCCGCGGCCGAAGCGCTGCCAGGACGGGCTCTCGCTGTCGGTCGAGTAGACGCCGTAGATCAGCAGCTGAAGCGCAGCGCGCGTCTCGCCGGCGTCGCGCAAGGCCAGCGCGGCGGCGAGCGCCAGATTGGCGCCGGCGGAGTCGCCGCCGACGGCGAGCCGCGCCGGATCGATGCCCTGGTCGGCGCCCTCGCTCGCGGCGAGGCGGATCATCGCGACCATCTCGTCAAACGCGACTCGGGAATTGGTGCTCGGGCGACAGCCGGTAATCGACCGACATCGCCGCGACGCCGCTCTGCCGCACCAGATCGCGCAGAAATCGATCCCAGCTGTGAGGCTGCCCTGCATGAACCCGCCGCCATGCATATAGACGAGGCAGGCGGGCGTTCTGGATGCCTTCGGGCAGATAGAGCCGGCACGGCACCTCGCCGTGCGGGCCCGGGACCATCAGTCGCGCTCGCTCTGCAGCGGCACCGAGCCTTCGGCCGAGAAACGCGCCGACGCGATCCTGCGCCGCGCGCACCTCGGAGAGCGGCGCCGACCGTCCGGTCCGGCGCGACGAGGCCCTTCTCCTGCAGCAGCTTGCCGGCGGCGATCAGCTCGGGATCGATCCAGGGGGTGGCGTCGTTCATGCTGGCTCCTCGCTAATCAGCGATCGGGGTTTCAACTATAGACGCTGGCTGCCTCGCTCCCCGAATGATATCATGTGCAATCATCGCTCTCTGGGGCACCGATGGGCGCCAGGGCCTCATACGAAACATCGATGATGAAGGCTCGAACGTTACGCTCGGCTCCTTGCCAGGGTCGTTTTCTCCGTACGCAGCAGACCTGCGAACTTGCTCTCCGCCGCCCGTGCGCCACCGGCGGCGTTATTGTCGCGGCGGGCAGGCGGGGCAGCACTTCCTTGGCCATCAGCCGGATGCCTTTTTCGGCTTCCTGATGGTCAGAAAGCCGGAGCGGCCGATAAAGATGAAATGCGCGAAGCCGCCGACCTTGTCGTAGATGTCCATGATCTGCCGGTAGACCGTGTCCGGGTTGCCGGCGACACAGGATGCCGCGCGCGATCGCCTGCTCGGCGGTGATGCCGATCAGGCTGTCGGCCGGGCGCGCCGCGGCCGTCGGCCCGGGCCGCGGGGCGGTGCGGTAGTTCTGCGCCGCGACCTCGCGGCGGCATGCGGCCCGGCAGCAATTTCGACATTTGCGGCGACTGCTTGAGGCTGGTGTTCAGGAACCACAGCAACTTGGCGCCGACGCGCAGCCCCTCCTCGTCGGTGTCGCCGACATAGACGAAGCGCGGCATAGGCGAAGTGGTCGGTGCCGGGCGTCGGCAGCCCGGCCTCGCGGCGCGCCTGCGCGATACGCGTCGAAGGCGCGCTTGCTGGCCTCGGGCCCGCGCAACACCAGCGCGTTGATCATGCCGCGCCGGCCGAGCTCGGCCGAGGTCTCCGGATCGCCGGTCGCCGCCCACATCGGCGGGTGCGGGCGCTGGTAGGGCCGGCGGCCAGATGTTGACGTGGCGATGGGTGAAGTACTTGCCCTCCCAGCTGAACGGGCCGTCATGCGAGGTCAGCGTCTTTTGAATGAGGTCGATCGCCTCCCAGAAACGGTCGACATAGCCGACCGGGTTGGCGTTGCCCGAGACCATCTCGCTGTCGCCGGATTTGACAAAGCCGATCTCGAGCCGGCCGCGCGAGATCACGTCGGCGGTCGCATATTCCTCGGCGATGCGCACCGGGTCGGGGCGGATCGAGATCAACGTGCCGAGCGACAGGATGCGGACCTTCTTGGTCTGCCGCGCGAGGATGCCGAGGATCATCGGGCTCGCGCCGTAGAGGCTGTTGATGCCCGAATGGTGCTCGATCGAGACGATGTTGACGCCGAGCTCGTCGCACAGCAGATGCTCGTCGAGGCATTCCTCGAACAGCTCGCGCCGCGATCTGCGGGTCGCAATATCGGTTGGGCAGGCTGGCGCGCACCGAGGCGCCGCGTCGAGCACGTCCTGCGGCACGAACGGGTAGACGTTTTCGCAATGATACCAGGCCTGCAGTTGCGGTCTCCGATCAGGGTTCGAGGAAGCGGGCGACCCGCGCGACAAAGCCTCGGGCTGTTCGATCTCGGGGTGGTGGCCGGCGCTGCGTCGATCAGCTCGAACTGCGCGCCGGGGATCAGCCCGGCATAGGCGCGGCCGTAATCGGGGGTGACGATGCCGTCGCTGTCGCCCCACAGCACCAGGGTCGGCACGGCGATCCGGCCGAGCCATCGCTTGCAGTTGCGGGTTGTACATGTAAGGGTGCCAGGCATAGAGGCACAGCGCTTCCCAGTTGCGGGCGTGGATGACCAGTGCCTCGTCGGTCATCGCGTCGTAATCCGGCGCCTGTGCGTCGGGATCGTGCCAGCTCCGTGCGGCGGACCTCGGCGGGGTTGGTGTTGAATACGTCGAGGATGTCGCGGTCTCGCGGTCGCTGAGCTTGATGCCGACCGGGTCGACCAGGATCAGCTTGGTCGATGCCGGTGGCACGAGGCGACCGCGACCTCGGCGGCGAGCCAGCCGCCGAACGACAGCCCGATCAGGCGTCGACCTTGTCGTCGGGCAGCTGCGTCGAGCAGCGCGAGATAGAGATGGACGAGGTCGTAGATCGTGTCGAAATCCTCGGGCCGCGGCGAGTTGCCGAAGCCGGGCGAGGACGGCGCGATGATCTCGGCATGCCGGGCCGAGCAGGTCGAGAAACGGCGCCTCCGCGTCGATCGTGTCGAAGCCGTGCAAGAGCAGCAAGGGATGTCCGGCGCCGCGCCGCAATACTTCGAGATCAATCCCCATCACCGACAGCTGTCCGGCTGTCGTTTGTGCGCTTGTCATCGTCGCGGTTTCTCCCGGCAAGCCTCGACGGACGGATGTATAACCTCGATCGTCGCCGATCCGAAAGCCGACTCCGATCGTGTTGCTATTGTTTGGCGGGACGGCGGAACACGCAATCGGCAGCGGTTTCGGTTGCCACCGAACTCATGTCATTACATAATGTATTGTCATCTTGTACCACAGAGGCGTCGGATGTCCCCGACCAGCGCAGATCCCAAGGCCGAAACCGTAACCTTCCGTATTTCGCTCCAACTCAAGGCCGCGATCGTCGAGATCGCGGAACAGGAGGCGAAACCGGTCGGCGCGTTGCTTCGGGAGCTGGTGTCCGACCGCGTGGCACAGCAGCGCCGCCGAGTTTTCGAAGCCGAAGCGCGACGGCAATCCCTGGCCGCAGCCGCACTCGCTGCCGACCCGAGCAGCGACGAAGCCGCGGTGCAGCGCGAACTCGACGCAAATTTCGATGAGTTCGCCCGCGAATGGAGGTAAGACGCGGTGATCTTGTCACCGCGGCCCTTCCCGGCGACTATGGCAAGCCTCGCCCCGTGCTAATCGTTCAAGACGATGCATTTGGCCAATTGGCTTCGGTGACGGTGCTGCCTCTGACAACCGATCTGCACGACTTCCCGCTGTTCCGGATCACCGTGGAGCCGAGCCGCGAAAACGGGCTGCTCCAGCACTCGCAGATCATGGCCGACAAGGCGGGGACCGTGAACCGTGCCCGGATCCGTCAAGCCATCGGCCGGCTGGATCGCGCTACGATGGACGAGGTCGATATCGCTCTGGTCCGCTTCTTCGGCCTGACGTAAGCGCAGGAAAGGGGAACGCCGATGCGCAATCTGCACGGTCAACGGCGAGCGGCTGTGGGCGAGCCTGATGGAATTGGCGCAGATCGGCGCGCACCGCGAAGGGCGGGGTGTGCCGGCTCGCGGCGAGCGATCTCGACGGCGAGGCGCGGCGGCTCTTCATCCGCTGGTGCGAGGAGGCCGGCTGCGCCGTCACGGTCGACCGGATCGGCAACATCTTCGCGCGCCGGCCCGGCCGCAACCCCGGCCTGCCGCCGGTCGTGACCGGCAGCCATCTCGACACCCAGCCGACCGGCGGCAAGTTCGACGGCGCCTATGGCGTGATGGCCGGGCTCGAGGTCGTGCGCACCCTCAACGATCTCGGCTACGAGACCGAGGCGCCGATCGAGATCGTCGCCTGGACCAACGAGGAGGGCTCGCGGTTCTCGCCGGCGATGGTCGGCTCGGGCGTGTTCGCCGGCGTCTTCGACGCTGGAGACCGCGCTGGCGACGCCGCGACAACAATGCGCCCGAGCTGACGCTCGGCGCCGAACTCGAGCGGATCGGCTTTGCCGGGCCGGAGCCGGTCGGCGGGCAGCCGGTCGCGCGCCTATTTCGAGGCGCATATCGAGCAGGGGCCGATCCTCGAAGCGGCCGGCAAGCCGATCGGCGTCGTCACCGGCGCGCAGGGCCAGCGCTGGTACGAGATCACCGTCACCGGCCAGGAGGCGCATGCCGGCCCGACGCCGATGCCGCGGCGGCGCGATGCGCTGGTCGGCGCCGCGCGGATGATCGACGCGGTCAACCGGATCGGCCACGCGCACGCGCCCTACTGCCTGCGCCACGGTCGGCTTTGTCCAGGTCAGCCCCAACTCGCGCAACACGATCCCCGGCCGGGTGTTCTTCACCGTCGATTTCCGCCATCCCGAGGACGCGGTGCTGACCGCGATGGACCGCGAATTGCGCGCAGGCCTGCGCCGACGCGGCGGCGAACGCAGCGGGCTCGACGTCGAGGTCAAGGAGTTCTGGTATTTCCCGCCGACCCCGTTCGACCCGCGCCTCGTCGCCGCGGTGCGCGAGGCGGCGGCGGCGCAAGGCTACCCGCATCAGGACATCGTCAGCGGCGCCGGCCACGACGCCGTCTACATGGCCCGCGTGGCGCCGACCGCGATGATCTTCGTCCCCTGCGTCGGCGGCATCAGCCACAACGAGATCGAGGACGCCAAGCCCGACGACCTCGACCGCCGGCTGCAACGTGCTGCTGAACGCGGTGCTCGACGGGCTAACGCCGATTCGCGAGGAGACCAACCCGAGAATTGATGTCGCGTATGCTCACTAGATCAGTCTGACGCACCGGCGATACCCCTTGAGGGCCTGTGCCGACGGCGGTCGGCGGCCGAGGCAATCGCGCGCGGCGACGTCGAGCCTCGCTGTTGTCTCGCGGATCTCGCTATCAAGTCGGCTGTTCGTCGCTGTCTGTTTTCGCAGCGTGAAGGTCGTATGTCGACGGCAACAAACGGGACTCGTTGCATTTGATGAGGATCGCTATTGCCCAACAAATCGGCGATCGGGGTTCGCCTTAAACGGCCAACAAGGCAACAACTTGCGTATGTTTCTGTCTGCGCGACCGGTACAGCCCAGCCGGAGCCTAGCCATCGATGGCCTTGCGCGACGAGACGGTGGCATCTGCGTCGCTGAGCCGAGAAACCCGTGCAACCCTGCCGCGGCGATTTGCCGTCTGGTTTCCTACCGCCTCTTCCCCAATTACCGCTGATGACCGATCTCGCCCTGAAGCACGGGCTGGCCTTCGCCGATCTTTACGACCGCGACGGGCTCGTGCGGCTCGATCGCGCCTTTGTCGCCGGCTTGGCGGAGGCCGATCCGTCGCTGCACGACCGGCTGATGACGGCGCGGCGCGACCCCGATGGGTTCGGGCAACCGGCCGAGTCCGACCTCCTCGTCGATCTCGCGCCGCATGTCGAGGATTTCCTCGGCGCGCTGTTCGGCATCGCGCGCCGAGGTGCGGGCATTGCAGGCGCGGCATCGACGAGCTGGCGCCGCTCTACTCGGTGAAGCGGCTCTTCGTGCAGCGCCGCGCGGTCAAGGGGGTCAAGGAGGCCGACGCCGCCGCGCTCGACGGCGCCGGCGCTGGCGCCAGGAGCTCGATGCGCTGATCGGCGGCGCCCGGTCGCACGGCGATCGCTCGCCTGGGAGCGGCGCTACGCCGAGCATGTCGCGCGCTGGCTCGACGACGAGGCGGCGCAACGCGCCGGCGCTCGACCTGGCGCAGCGCTACGCCGCCTGGGCGACGCTGTCGCCGGCAGGCCGGCAGAAGCACCGGCACGGCGTGCTGTTCAAGGTGCCGCACCGGCTCGACATGCACCATCTGGTGCCGGTCGAGACCGTCGAGCGCGACGGCGTCACGATGCTGCGCCTGCCGCGAGACGACTGGCGCGCGCCGCGAGGGCTTTGCGCTGACCGATCGCCGGCACCGACCTCGCCGGCGCGCTCGACCAGGCGAATTACTGCATCTGGTGCCACAACCAGGGCAAGGACAGCTGCTCGCACGGGGCTCAAGGAGAAGGACGGCGGCTTCAAGAAGAGCGTCTTCGGCGTCACCCTCGCCGGCTGCCCGCTCGAAGAGAAAATCTCCGAGATGAACCTGGTGAAGGCGCGCGGCTACAGCCTCGGCGCGCTGGCCATCGTCGCGGTCGACAACCCGATCTGCGCCGCGACCGGGCACCGCATCTGCAACGACTGCATGAAGGCCTGCATCTATCAGCGGCAGGAGCCGGTCGACATCCCGCAGGTCGAGACCCGCACCCTGAAGGACGTGCTGGCGCTGCCCTGGGGCTTCGAGATCTATTCGCTGCTGACGCGGTGGAACCCGCTCAACCTGCGGCGGCCGCTGCCGAAGCCGGCGAGCGGCTACAAGGTGCTGGTGGTCGGGCTCGGCCCGGCCGGGTTCACGCTGGCGCATCATCTGATGAATGACGGCCATTTCGTCGCCGCGATCGACGGGCTGAAGATCGAGCCGCTGCCGGCCGGAAATCTCCGGCGTGACGCCGGACGGCGAGCCGGCGCCGTTCCGGCCGATCCGCGATATCGCGAGCCTCGTACGAGCGAGCTCGACGACCGCGTCATGGCCGGGCTTCGGCGGCGTCGCCGAATACGGCATCACCGTGCGCTGGGACAAGAATTTCCTGAAGATCGTGCGCCTGCTGCTCGAGCGGCGCGGCCAGTTTGCGATGTATGGCGGCGTGCGCTTCGGCGGCACGATGACGATCGACAATGCCTTCGCGCTGGGCTTCGACCATATCGCGCTGTGCGCCGGCGCCGGCCGGCCGACCGTGATCCCGATGAAGAACGGCCTGGCGCCCGGCGTGCGGCAGGCCTCGGATTTCCTGATGGCGCTGCAGCTGACCGGCGCCGCCAAGACCGACAGCATCGCCAATCTGACCGTGCGGCTGCCGGTCGTCGTGATCGGCGGCGGGCTGACCGCGATCGACACCGCGACCGAGTCGCTCGCCTATTACCCGGTGCAGGTCGAGAAGTTTCTCGCCGCGCTACGAGACGCTGGTCGCCGAGCGCGGCGAGGCGGCGGTGCGCGCCGAGTGGAACGCGGCCGAGCGCGAGGTCGCCGACGAGTTCATCGCCCATGCCCGCGCGATCCGCGCCGAGCGCGAGGCGGCCGCGCGCGAGGGCCGCGCGCCGCGTCTGGCCGAATCTGATCGACGGCTGGGGCGGGGTGACGATCGCCTATCGCCGCCGCCTGATCGACGCGCCGAGCTACACCCTCAACCACGAGGAAGTGGCGAAGGCGATGGAGGAGGGCATCCGCTTTGCCGAAGTGCTGACCCCGGTCGCGGTCGAGATCGACCGTTTCGGCCAGGCCGCGGCGTTGCGGCTGACGCGGCCGGCCGGCGAGCCGGAGCGGAACGCCCGAGGAAGTCGTGCTGCCGGCGCGCACGATCCTGGTCGCCGCCGGGACCCAGCCCAACACCGTGCTGGCGCGCGAGGACCCGGACAATGTCGCGCTCGACGGCCGCTATTTCCAGGCCTCGACGAGGACGGCAACCCGGTGACGCCGGAGCGCGTCGCCAAGCCCGACGCGGTGCGGGTGCTGATGAACTTGCGCGAGGACGGCCGCGCGGTCAGCTTTTTCGGCGATCTGCATCCGAGCTTTTCCGGCAATGTCGTCAAGGCGATGGGCGGCGCCACGCTGGGCTATCCGGTGGTCAGCCGCATGCTGGCCGCGGCGCGGCCCGAGCGCGCCGACGCCGGACGAGTTGCGGGCGCGGCTCGACGACGAATTGCGCGCCCGGGTGCAGCGAGGTCGATCCGGCTGACGCCGAAGATCGTCGAGATCGTCGTCAAGGCGCCGATGGCGGCGCGCGCCTTCCAGCCCGGGCCAGTTCTACCGGCTGCAGAATTACGAGACGCTTGGCGCCGCGGGTCGACGGCACGACGCTGGCGATGGAAGGGCTTGGCGCTGACCGGCGCCTGCGATCGACCGCGAGCGGGGCCTGCTCTCGACGATCGTGCTCGAGATGGGCGGCTCGTCCGATCTCTGCGCGCTGCTCAAGCCGGGCGAGCCGGTGATCCTGATGGGGCCGACCGGCACGCCGACCGAGACGCCGGCGGGCGAGACCGTGCTGCTGGTCGGCGGCGGGCTCGGCAACGCGGTGCTGTTCTCGATCGGCGCGGCGCTGCGCGCGCAGGGCTCGCGCGTGCTCTATTTCGCCGGCTACAAGACGATCGCCGACCGCTACAAGGTCGACGAGATCGAGCGCGCCGCCGATAGCGTCGTGTGGTGCTGCGACGAGGCGCCCGGCTTCGCGCCCGGCCGGCCGCAGGACCGCGCCTTTGTCGGCAACATCGTCGAGGCGATCGAGGCCTATGGCGCGGGCGCGTCTGGGGCCGGTCGCGATCCCGCTTGGCCGAGGTCGACCGCATCATCGCGATCGGCTCGGACGGCATGATGAACGCGGTCGCCGAGGCGCGCCGCGCACGCGCTCGCGCCGTATTTCCGGCCCGGGCACCGGGCGATCGCCTCGATCAACTCGCCGATGCAGTGCATGATGAAGGAGATCTGCGCCCAGTGCCTGCAGCGCCAGCGCGATCCCGTCACCGGCACCGAGACCGTGGTCTTCTCCTGCTTCAACCAGGACCAGGACATGGACCAGGTCGATTTCGCCGCGCTGCGCCGCCGCCTGTCGCAGAACGGCGCGCAGGAAAAGCTGACCAGGCTGTGGATCGACCGCTGCCTGCACCACCTCGGCCGCCGCCGGCAATGGCGGCGGAGTAAACGCCGGTCCGACTTGGAAGGACTGCCAAGGGCGCCGCCGCGCATCGTCGAGCTGCACGCATAAGTAGAGTTGCCGCATCCGCAAAAATGTGGACGCGGCGTCTCGTCTGCTGCCATAATGTAAGGGTTCGGTAAGCCCGTCCAGCCTGCTCGCGTCCGCACTTTCGACAAGGGGGCGGATCGATTGATCAGGAGGAACCAGCGATGCGCCGATCTCGGAATGTCGTGGTCTGCTTTGTTTCGGCTGTCTTGCTTGCCTTGGTATCGCACGGCGCCGCTGCCGGTGAGACGATTCTTTACAGTTTCAAAGGCGGCCGCGACGGCGCCAATCCCAATTCCCGGCTGGTCACGGACAGCGAGGGCAATCTTTACGGTACGACCGGCACCGGCGGCATCCGCGATATGGGCACGGTGTTCAAGCTGACGAACAGAAGAAGACCGCAATCTACCTCTTTAAAGGCGGCAGCGATGGCGGCGCGCCGAGAGGCGACCTGTTCAATGCCGGCGAAACCAAATCCGGTACCACCCTCCTCGGCACAACCGCGGTGGGAGGCGATCAAAATTTGGGTACGGTGTTCCAGGTGACCTCGGACGGCGAGGAAACGGTGCTCTATTCGTTCACCGGTGGTCACGACGGCGCCACGCCAATGGGCGGGGTGGTCATGGACCAAGCCGGGAACATTTACAGGTACAACGTCAGGCGGCGGTGATTTTTCCTTTGGCACAGTATTCGAGCTTACCGGCCACAGGCTAAAGGTGTTGTATACTTTCACCAACGATGACGGCGCTTCTCCCGAAAGCGGCCTGATCATCGACAGCAAGGGAGACCTCGTCGGGACGACGCAAATTGGCGGCCCGAAGGCCGGTACGATCTTCATGCTGACGGCGAAGGACAGGAAGCTGAGGCGGCTTCATTCCTTTCTACCAAGCCGCGACGGGGCTCTCCCGACCGGCCCCCTGATCGAGGATTCCGACGGCAATTTCTACGGCACAGCCTTTGAAGAAGGCCCCGGTCGGGCCGGTACCATATTCCGGCTGGCGCTGCGGCCGCGCAAGTTTGACGTGGTCTTCACGTTCAGCGACAACCGCTTCGGCGCGAATCCGGTCGGCGGCTTGGCGGGGGAATTCTGCGGCGTGACCAACCTGGGAGGCGCCGGCGGTGGCGGCACGGTGTTCCGCCTGACGCCCGACAAGGGCACGGCGACGTTGCTCCACTCGTTTGGGGGCGCCGGTGACGGTTTTGAGCCGATTGCCGGTCTGCTGGCGGACGATTCCGGCGGTCTCTTCGGCACGACGTCGCGAGGCGGCGACTTCGACAGCGGCACGGTGTTCAAAGTGACGGGCTGTTCTGCCCGATGAATTCGTCGCGCCGGCTGTCGATTTTCCCGCGCGGAAGCGCCGACTTTCGGTAATGGCGTGTAGGGAAAATTGAGCCAGCTGTGGATCGACCGCTGCCTGCGGCCGGCCGGCGCAAGTAGCGGCGCTCCCGGCGTCTCTCCGGAACAGCCTCTTAGTTAATTCAAGATAAAGCGATTTTCGCGCACGATCGGTCGCATTCGCGGTCTTGCCAACCGAAGATTGCGAAGCTAGGTTCGCGCCGCGCTTGCCCCAACGAGGGTGCGAACCGCTCATCGGAAGGGCGGGCGTCGGGCTGGGCACACTGTTTCGACGCCCGTGCGACCGATAAGCATACCGAAGGAGAGGGAGACGTCATGGAATCTTACCGAGGCGAGAAGCCGACCCGGCGCGCGCTGCTGCAGGTCGGCGGCGGAGCGCTGGCCGGCACGGCGTTCCTCGGACCCGCCCGCGCCGCCGACAGCCGCCGATCGGCACCTGGCCGGCCGGCTCGTCCGGTCCGTCGGTGTTCATCGGCATCACCGTGCCGCGCACCGGCACCTATGCCGTGCAGGGCGAGGACGAACTCAAGGGCATGCAGCTCGCGGTCGAGCACATCAACAGCGGCGACCCGCTGATCAAGAAGATCTCGCCGAAGACGACCAAGGGCGTGCTCGGCAAGGAGGTCAAATACGGCGTCGCCGATTCCGAGGCGAAGCCCAACACCGCGGTGCAGGAGCAGTCGCGCTTCATCAGCGAGAACAAGACGATCCTGATGACCGGCTCGACCTCGAGCGCGGTCGCGGTGGCGCTCAACAAACTGGCGCAGCGCGAGAAGGTGCTCTATGTCGTCGCCATCTCCGGCTCCAACGACACCACCGGCAAGGATTGCGTGCGCTACGGCTTCCGCCAGTGCTTCTACGGCCAGACCGCCGCCGCCGCGATCGGCCCGGTGCTGCTCAAGGACTTACGGCAAGAACAAGAAGGCCGCCTATCTGACGCCGGACTACACCTACGGCCACACCGTGCAGAAATCGATGGAGGACTTCCTCGGCAAGAACGGCGGCTGGACCACGGTGACCAACCAGGTCGCGCCGCTCGGTGCGCCCGACTACAGCTCCTACCTGCTCAACATCGCCAATTCCGGCGCCGAATTACCTGCTCAACGTCAATTGGGGCCACGACGCGGTCCTGTCGACCCAGCAGGCGAAGCAGTTCGGCATCTTCAAAAAGATGAAGCTGGTGATCCCGTACCAGATCCCGTTCCTGGCCAAGGAGGTCGGCGCCGAGATCACTGCAGGGCGTTCTTGCCGCCACCGATTTCTGGTGGACGCTCGAAGACAAGTACCCGCTCGCCAAGATGTTCGTCGACGCGTTCGACAAGAAATACGGCTACAAGCCGGAATGGGGCGCCAACAACGCCTACATGCAGTTCGCGATGTGGGCCGACGCCTGCGAGCGCGCCGGCAGCTTCTACCCGCCCGACGTGATCAAGGCCTACGAGGCCGGGCGAGACGCATCGCATTCGACGGTCGGCGACGTGCTATTTCCGCGCCGCCGATCACCAGCTGGTGCGGCCGGTCATCATCGTCCAGGGCAAGAAGCCCGAGCGACATGAAGAACAAGGAAGATTACTGGGAGGTGAAGGAGGTCGTGCCCGGCGAGCCGCTGATGCAGGCGCCGGACGCCTTCGGCTGCCAGCTCGGCGACTACACCTGACGGTGGTGACGCCGGCAACGGCGCGCGGGTGCGTCTTCGAGACGCGCCCGGCTCCTCAGCATGAGGCAAGCTCTGATCACACGTGGCATGCTAGGTGCCCGTCACTGCCTGAGGACGTCGCGCTGGGCTGCGTGCGCCTCGAATGACGCGGCTTGCGCACGCCGCCGGCTGTCCGCATCAGCCATGATCACCTGGCCTAATTTCGTCTCGCAACTGTTCAACGGGCTGGCGTCGGGCGCGCTGCTGGCGCTGATCAGCTCGGGGCTGACGATCATCTACGGCACGCTCGGCGTGCTGAACCTGGCGCATGGCGCGATGTTCATGCTCGGCGGCTATGCCGGCTACGTCGCGTTCCAGGCGACCGGGTCGTTCGTCCGTCGCGGTGGTCGCCGGCGCGCTGTTCCTGGTCGTGGTCGGCGGGCATCATCGAGCTCGTGGTCATCCGCCATTTCTACGGCCGCCCGCCGGAGGACCAGCTGCTGGTCACCTTCGGGCATCGGCATCGTCATCGTCGAACTGGTGCGGCTCGGCTTCGGCAGCCTGTCGAAGACCGTGCCGCCGCCGGCCTGGGCCGCCGGCGTCACGCCGATGGGCTTCCTGATCTATCCGACCTACCGCATCGTCGTGGCCGGCGATCGCCGCGGCGGCGCTCGGCGCGTGCTCTACGTCGTCCTCTACCGCACCCGGCTCGGCATGATCGTGCGCGCCGGGATCGAGGATTCGGCGATGGTCGGCATGCTCGGCATCAACGTCTATCGCGTCTTCATGCTGGTGTTCGGCATCGGCGCGATGGCGGCCGGGTTCGCCGGCATCGTCAACGCGCCGGTCGTGTCGCTGACCCCCGACATGGGCGAGTCGATCCTGGTGCAGACGCTTTGTCGTCGTCGTCATCGGCGGCGTCGGCTCGTTTCCCGGCGCGATCCTCGGCGGGCTGATCGCCGGCGAGATCCTGAGCCTGACCTCGATGGTCAACCCGGCCTATTCGCAGGTCATGCTGTTCGCGGTGATGACCCTGGTGCTGCTGCTGCGGCCGCAAGGCCTGCTCGGCGCGCGCGAGCCGCGAATGACCGCAGCCGCCGATGCTCCGCCGCCGCCCGCTTCTGGTCGAGGCCCTGACGGCGCTCGGCCTGATCGCCGCGCCTTTCGTGCTGCCGCATCTCGGCTTCGCGCCCGAACACGGTCAACCAGATCCTGGTCTGGGGCCTGTTCGGCATCGGCTTCGACATCCTGTTCGGCTACACCGGGCTGCTGTCGTTCGGCCAGTCGGCGTTTTACGGCACCGGCGGCTTCATCGCCGCCTACCTGCTGACCAAGAACCTGATGTCGAACGTGATTCTGGCGCTCGTCGTCGGCACGGTCGGCGCGGCGGCTCGTCGGCATCGTCGGTCGGGGTCATCGCGCTGCGCCGCACCGGCATCTATTTCGCGATGATCACGGTCGCGATCGCCGAGATGTTCTTCTTCCTCGAGAACTCGCCGCTCGTCCGCCTGGACCGGCGGCGAGAACGGCCTGCCCGGCGTGCCGACGCCGCGCTTCGCGTTCGGCAGGTTCGTCTACCAGGTCGGCACCGGCTGGTCGATGTACGGCTTTCTGGCCGTCTGCTACTTCGTCGGCATCGTCATCGCGCTGCGCATCGTGCGCTCGCCGGTCGGCGCGATCCTCAGCGCGATCCGCGACAATCCGCTGCGCGCGCGCGCGGTCGGCCACGCGGTCGGCCGCTACAAGCTGACGGCGTTCGTGATTGCCGCCGCCTATGCCGGGTTTGCCGGCGGCCTGCTCGGCGTGCTGCAGGGCTTCATGCCGCCCGACGCTTTCACCTTCGACACCTCGGGCCAGCTGGTCATGCAGACCGCGATCGGCGGCATCGGCACCCTGTTCGGGCCGCTGCTCGGCGCCGCGGTGTGGCTCTTTCTGCGCGACTTCCTGCAGGCGGCGCTCGGCCTCGGCGCCAGCTGGAAGCTGGTGCTGGGGCTGGTCTTCGTGCTGCTGGTGTGCTTTCTGCGGCGCGGCCTGATCGGCGGGCTGCGCGATCTTGTACGGGCTTCGCCGCAGTCCGCCCGCGGCCGTCCGCCGCGGCACCGGCCGCCGCGGCGCGCGCAGCCGCTCGCCAGCGTCGGCCCGTCGCGCCGCCGCCAGGAGACGCCGTTCTCCGGCCCGGTGCTCGAAGCGCGCGGCCTCACCAAATCGTTTGGCGGCATCGTCGCCAACCGCGACATCGACTTCGCGGTCGAAGCAGGGCGAACTGCGCGGCATCATCGGTCCCAACGGCGCCGGCAAGAGCACGTTCTTCAAGATGCTGACCTGCGAGATGCCGCCGACCTCCGGGCCAGATCATCTTTCACGGCCGCGACATCACCGGCATGGATGTCGCCCGGGTGTGCCAGCTCGGCCTGACCAAGAGCTATCAGGTCAACCAGCTCTTCACTCGCCTGACGGTGCGCGAGAACATCGTGATCGCGGCGCTCGGCCGAGCGCCGCGGCACTTTCGCGCTCGACCTGCTGCGGCGCATCGACCGCGTCGCCCGGGCTCGGCATGCAGGTCGAGAGCACGCTGGCGCTGGTCGGGCTCGGCGAGCGCGCCGACAGTCCCGGTCGCCGCGCTCGCCTATGGCGAAAAGCGCCGGCTGGAGATCGCGCTGGCGCTGGCCGGATCGCCGTCGCTGCTGCTGCTCGACGAGCCGCTCGCCGGGATGAGCCCGCGCCGAGCGGGCCGAGACGGTGCAGCTGCTCAAGAACATTCGCCGCGGCCGTACCCTGGTGGTGGTCGAGCACGACATGGACGCAGTCTTCGAGCTGGCCGAACGGATCACCGTTTTGCATGAAGGGGCGTTGCTCGCCGAGGGCACGCCGGCCGAGATCCAGCGCAACGGCCTGGTGCAGGAAGCCTATCTCGGCGGGGTGGCGGCGGCGTGAGCGCATTGCTCGAAGTCGAGCGCCTCAACAGCTATTACGGCGACAGCCATATCCTGTTCGACGTGTCGCTGCGGGTCGAGCGCAACGAGGTCGTCGGGCTCCTCGGCCGCAACGGCGCCGGCAAGAGCACGACGCTGAAAAGCCTGATCGGCATCGTGCGCCCACGCGCCGGCCGGATCGTCTTCGACGGGACGCCGACGCACAGCCTGGCGCCGCACGCCATCGCCAGCCTCGGCTTGCAGCTGGTGCCCGAGGAACGGCGCATCTTCGGCAGCCTCAGCGTCGAAGACAATTTGCTGCTCGCCGGTCTGACGGCCAGGCCGCGCTGGCCGCTGGCGCGAGTCTGGGAAACCTTTCCACGACTTCGCGAGCGCCGGCGCAGCCGCGGCACCGACCTTTCGGGCGGCGAGCAGCAAATGCTGGCGATCGCCCGCGCATTGGTGCGCGAGCCGAAACTCCTGCTGCTCGACGAGCCGTTCGAGGGACTTGCCCCGATCATCGTTCGCGACCTGCTCGCGACCTGCCGCGCCCTCGCTGAAGCGGGCCAGACGATTGTTCTGGTCGAGCAGAACATCGCGGCCGCGCTGAGCCTCGCTGACCGCGTCTATGTCCTGAACAACGGTCACATCGTCGAGGAAATGACCGTGCAGACCGCCCGCAGCCAGCCCGAGGTACTGCACCGCTACCTCGGGGTCTGAGCGCCCGCGCATTCGGCTGGTCGCGCCGCAGTTCTTACGCGTCAAACATGAATTTAATGCATTTGCACGGCGTTTGTGGCTATGCGCCCTAGTATATTCGGCTTGTGTGAGTAAGTGGCTGGTTCGTACAAAGCTGTCCGGGAATGAGGTTCGGATAGATCCGGCGAACCCGGCCCGGATCGGCTCTCGCGCGTCAGCGAGGGCCCGGACCTGACGAATTCCGGTACAAGAACCGTGCCAACACTGAGCCGCTTGCCGCGACCGGCTGCGCCCTCTTAAGATAACCGACACCGCGCAAGCCGAAGGACGACGATGCCGCACCTCAATACCGACGACGGCGTACGCCTTTTTTACGAGGAGACCGGGTCGGGTACGCCGGTCGTATTCGTCCACGAATTCGCCGACGATTGCCGCGGCTACGAGGCGCAACTGCGCCATTTCGGCCGGCGCTATCGCTGCGTGGCCTATAATGCCCGCGGTTACCCGCCTTCGGATGTCCCGGCCGACCCGGCGCACTATTCCCAGGACCGCGCGCGCGACGACATCCGCGCGGTGCTTGATGCGTTGAAGATCGACAAGGCGCATGTCGTCGGGATCTCGATGGGCGGCTTTGCGGTATTGCATTTCGGCTTCGGCTACCCCGATCGCGCCCTGTCGTTGGTCGTCGCCGGCTGCGGTTATGGCGCCGAACCCGGCAAGCGCCAGCAATTCCACGACGAGACCGCGACAACCATCGCGCTGATCGAAAGCTCGGGGATGGATGTCGCCGCCAAGAGCTATTCGCTGGGCCCGAGCCGGGTGCAGTTCCAGAACAAGGACCCGCGGGGCTGGACGGAATTTGCGGCGAACTTGGGCCGGCATTCGACGCAGGGCTCGGCATTGACGATGCGCGGCGTCCAGGCGCAGCGTCCGTCCTTGTGGGAATTGGTCGAGCCGATGCGCCGTCTCGACGTGCCGACCCTTGTCATGACCGGCGACGAGGACGACCCGTGCCTCGAACCGGGCCTCCTGATGAAGCGGACGATCCCGAGCGCCGCATTGGTCGTCCTGCCGAACACCGGCCACGCGGTCAACCTCGAGGAACCTGATCTGTTCAACCGCAGCCTCGACGAATTCTTCCACCAGGTCGAGCGCGGGCGCTGGCCGCGCCGCGACCCGCGCGCCGTCACCGGCTCAATTCTCGGCATGCGCTGACTCCCGGTTCCGATAAACTGTCGGGCGCCGCCAAGGAACGGCGGGTTCTACGGCCGCCATTGCGCCCCGGCAACAATCCAGGGACACCTTGCCCAGACGCCTCGTCATCCCAAGCGCGAAGATCTCGTCGAAGATCAACACGATGCCGCGCTCGGTCCAGACCGCGCGGAGTTGCCGCAGCCAATCGGGGCCGGATGCAGTACTGCCGGTCGAGGCCGCGCTCTGCTTCGCTCAAGCCGGGACCAGGTCGGCGATCAGCTCCTTGCCGGGCGTTTCGGGGCTGAACGTCAGCGCTGGGACAACGCTGGCGCGTTGTTCGCATACCCACAGCCGCCCCAGCAGCAGGGTTCGATCGACTTCATGATTTCAACGGGACGGAGCGCAAGGGTGCAAAGACGGGCCGGTATTGCTGAGCCTACGGGCAGACCGCCAGCGGGCCGCCGGAATAATAGGCGGCGGCGCCGGCGCGGATAAAGCCGCCATCGTCGTCCGTTACGGTCGAGGTGCGAAAGGTGGCGGTGCCGTTCCCCGGATAGATGCCCTGGGCCTGGGTCGGGATGCCGATCGAGGGAGGATTGGTGATCCCATCCCCGCGATAGTCCTCGACATCGGTACCACTCATAGATGAATCGCATTGCGACCCCGGCGACTGTTGGTCCTGGGAAAATAGCACACCGAGGATGCCGGCATTGATCCACGCTTGCAGGTTCGGATTACCGGGTTGCAGAAAGTATTGGGCCCGGTCATCCTGCCAGTGCATGTTCGTTTGGTTCATCGTCAACATTACGGTGTTGCCGGAAGGCACTTGCCACAGGAGCGATTTTTGTCCAGTCTTTGAATAATAGCCGTTCAGATAATAAAGGAAATTATTGAAAGCAGCAGCGTTCCACCACGCCCGCGTGCCGGACCCGGCGCCGCCGCATAACGCCGTGTAAAAACCGCTGTCGGTGTCTGATACTTCTTGAAAGCTCATATCGAAACGGGCGCCGAGGCTGTTGTAGAAGGCGCCGGCATCCTGCCCGACCTGCGTCGCATGCGCAGTGCTCGATCGAGTCGGATCGTAACCGCCCGATGTCGACCAATGCGTGACGTGATAGGCCAGGATCACATTCGGCGCGAATTTGTTGCGGAGCGCGATGTAGGCTTGCGCCAGCCCGGCGAAATTGTTTGGAAGAGCGCTCAGCGGCCGGGTCGAATCGGGCGCGGTGTAGCCGGAAGAAGTCAAGGGCGCCGGGACCGAGGCAGCGTTGTCGCAGGACGCGCAGCTGGACTGGGCGAACCCCCACAGGTCAGGCTCCAATTGTACGATAACCGGAGTGGCGGATGTCTCCACTTCGGCGATTTTTTGCAACAACAGGGTAAAGTTGTTCAGATAATACTTCATATTTGTTTCATTATTCAACCAGGTTACCATGGCAGGACCATACGCGCCTCCGGCCCATGCCGCCACAGAGTAGGTAAAGATCGGCACATACCCGTTGCTCTGACTCTCCCGTGTAAAGATCGAGGCGAAACCTCCGGATGGACTGTCCCAGTTCTCCCATCCGTGGTTGACATAGATGGATCGATAGTCCCACGGCACTCCGGTTTTCTTCATGTATGAAGTGGCTTCGCCGGGCTTGCTCTGCAAGCCAAACCCGAAATGCCGCGGCAGCGACGCCATTCTCCCGACCGGGCTGCAAGACGAAGACAAGGCTGGCGCGCCGCTCGGTCCCGGCCCGGACAGGGCATAGCTGGGATTTGATGCCAGCAAGGAGGTCAGCAAGCACGCCGCCCGGAACTGATGCGAGGATTTCATGGCGCGATGTTCCTAGCCGGTTGCACCGGCACGCCTTTACGGCCGGCGGCCACCGGCCGAACCTTGCGGGCCGGCAGGACCGGCGCCTCTTGGGCGCAGCGGTGCGGGCGTCGAGCTTCGATCAGGAAGGCGATCCCGCCGCCGTCCTCCAACGCTGCACATGGACGAACAGTTTGTCCACCGACGCAAAAGTCAGCCGCCACCTTCTCGGACCTTCTCTCCTCGAGCCCACCCGACGGGCTATCCGCAGCCGATTGTATAGGGTTGTGCGCCCATTCTTGTGAAGGTTCATCCCGGGCTGCGGTTGGTGATGCTGAGGCTCACCAACCGTCAGTGTCCCAAACCCGCTTCCGGACGTACATTCACAGTTAGGTTCCCGCCGGAACACCAGTGACATTTTTTTAACACAAGACAGTTTTTCGTAAGCTTCTTTAAGTTCGCCGGCAGCGCGAGCCAGCCAACCTCCTTCGCGCGCGGTCCGCGCTCTATCCCAACGGAAATCCTTAGATGGTAGGTTAAGCAAATGAAACTGTTGCCCATTGTTGTCTTCTCCACGATCGCCTTATGCGCTAGTGTCGTAAGTGCGGCCACGACCGCAACGCGATTGGCAATGCTGCCGGCACATTTCGGAATCGGAGTAAAAAACGCTCAATATGAGATTTCCTGGATGACCTATTCCCAGGTGCCCTGGGATTACCGCTATGAATACGTCAATCTTGGCTGGAAAAACTGGAATGCTCCGACCGGTGCTTACGCCTACAACTATGCGCAGCAGAGCCAGGCCAGCCGGTACGTGCCGGTATATACGTGGTACGAAGCCGGTTCCACCGGTCTTTGGGGCCAGAGCGCCCTGACCTACTTGACGATCCCCGGCAATATGTATGGCTATTACGGCGATTTTGCGCTGTTGCTGCAAAAACTCGCGGCAAGCCCCGTGGCCATCGTCCAGATCGAGCCCGATCTCTGGGGGTTCATGCAACAAATCTACTGGGACTACCCTGCCAATGTCCCGGTTGCGGTGGCTTCGTCCGGGTTTCCCGGCCTCAGTTGGCTTCCGAATAACGCCAGCGGTTTTGCCCGAGCATTGGTTCAGTTGCGCGACACCTACGCGCCCAATGTTATTTTGGCGTGGCACGCGTCGATATGGGGGCCGAACAACGGCTACGATCCGACTCTTGACCAATCCGGCATATTATCAAACGCCGCAAGCCACAGGTGCTCGCGTCGCGACATTCTATCGCAACCTGGGTGCCCCCTTTGACATGGTCTTCCACGATCCGTCTGATGCGGATTCAGCGTACAAGACGTACGTTCGCGGCCAATCCGCCGCCACTGCCTGGTGGAGCACCAACGCCTTTACCAGCTACCTGCAATATATCGGCACCATTTATCAATACACCGGTCTCAAGAGCATGCTGTGGCAGGTGCCGGTCGGCAACACTCTCTATCGGTCCAGTAATAATACTACTTACCATTACCAGGACAATCGGGCACAATATTTTCTCGGATATGGAAATATCGGGAATATTTGGAATTACGCCGCGCAAGGCGTGATCGGTCTCCTGTTCGGTGGCGGACAGTGGAACGACGCAGACTATATGGATTATGCAAGGGACGGGGTTACCAACCCGTCACCCATCGGCGGGAATACATGGGTCGCGACCTATACGGACGACGACGGAGGATTTTTGCGGACGGCCACAAGAGCCTACTACACTGCAGGGGCGGTCCCAAGATGAAGAACCTTTTGGAACCGCAACCGCTCACTCGCCAAGGGTGAGCGGAGGGCCGGGGCGCGGTGAGGGCAGGGCTGCGCGGTTTCTGTCTTCATCGCGGGACCGGGTAATAGCGGCGCATGGCGCGGCTGTAGCTGAGCGCATCGGTATCGCTGTAGCGGCCCATGTTTCTGAGGTCGGTACGCGAAAGAATGGCGGCGAGCCCGCGAGCGCCGCCCTCGGCCAGCCGGCGCAGGGCGACGCCGGCCACTGCGCGGGGGGTGCGGGCCCATCGCACGAGCAGCAAAGTCTGGTCGACGAGGCGACTGAGGACCACGGCGTCGGGGCCGGCCATGATTGCCGGTGAATCGACGATCACCAGATCGTAAGACCGCCGCATCGTGGCAAGGAAATCGCGCATTGCGCCCGAGGCGAGGAGTGCTGTCGGATTGTCGGTGGCGCCGCCGCAGGTGATGATGTCCACCGATTGCGTGTCGGCGACGATCGCTTCGGCAAGGCCGGTCTTGCCGGCCAGGAGCTCGGAGAGGCCGGCCGCGGGCAGGTGCAGCCGCGCCCGCAACCCCGAGCGCCGCAGATCGCCGTCCACGACCAGCACCCGCTTTCCATTGATTGCCGCGATGCGGGCGAGCATCAATGCCGCCGTGGTCTTGCCCTCGCGGGGAAGCGCCGACACCGCCAATATGCATCGCATGGCGTCGAGATTGAGGCGCATATAGATGTCGGTCATTGCCGAACCAACGATCGAGAGCAGGTCCGGGGTGCGGTTGTCCTCGTTCCGCGTAAATTCCGGCAGGATGCCGAGCACGGGTAAGCCGAGCGCTCTTTCCAATTGCGCCTGGTTGCGAAAGCTGCGGTCCAGCTTCTCGACGGCAAGCGCCGCCAGACATCCGCCGATCGCGGCCACAAGAAAGCCAAGCGACAAAATCACCTTCTTGTTGGGGCTGAACGGGGCCAGCGGCGCGGCCGCATGAGAGATGACCATAGCGTCCGGAAGTTCAAAGTTCGCCTGCTCGGTCTCGTTGGAGCGTTCGAGAAACTCGTTGTAGAGGGTACGGGCTGCCTTCTCCTGCTCATCGAGCTGCTTGAGCGTAACCTCGGCGAGCTGGGCGCGGGCAAACTCCTGCTTCAGCTGCCCGAGCTGGTTCTGCAAGGAATTTTCGTGCATGACGGCACTATTGTAATCGCTATGCAAACTATCGACAATTTTCCGCGTTTCGTTGGCGATGCGCCGCTCGATATTGGCCATCTGGGCATTTTTCGACTGCAAGTGCGGGTTTCTGTCGCCGAGATTATAGTTCAATGCGGTTTCTTCGGTCGCCAGGGTCGATTGCTGCCGCCGAAGCTCCTGAATAATCGGCGACGACAGGACCAGGGTGTTGGAATTTGGCGCGGTCATGTTGCCGAGCTTGGCGGCGAGCGACATGCGCTGGTCCCGGGCGGTCGTCAGCGCGGTATCCACCTCCGAGATTTGCTGCCGGATCAGCGAGGAGTTGCGGCCTTCGATCAGGCCGTTCGCCGCCCGGTATTTAGCGACGCGCAGTGCCGCGGCATCGGCATTGTCCCTGAGCTTGGCCAGATCGCCGCTCAGCCAGCCATTGACCTCTGCCGAGGCCCGCTGCTTCATGTCGAACTGGTTTTTTATATAAAGATCCGCAAGAGTGTTGACGACGACGTTCGGCAGCTCGCGATCTTTTGACGAGAAGCTGATGCTGATGACGTACGAGCTGGCGCTCGCGTCGAGGCGCCCGGTAACGAGACCGACGACCGCATCGATGCGGTCCTGGCCCTGCAGCGGCGGCGAAGCCAGCCAGACCGACAGCGGTTCGGCGACCGTCGACGGCAGCCAGGATTTGACGCCTTCGAATACGCCGTCAATGGTTCGCTTCCAAAGGGGCGGCACGTTCGGGTCGAACTCGTGCCTGGCATCGAGATGAAGCTTCTTAACCAATTGCCGGACCAGGTCGGGAGATTTTACTACATTAAGCTCGCTGGTGACGGTATCCAAGGCGGCGGGCAAACTAGACATGACCGGGTTGATTTTGGTGGCCTCGGTTTTTCTCGGCTGGATCATAACCTCGGCAGCCGCCTTGTACTGCGGGGTCATCATCAAAAGGGCGCCGATCACGGCCGCAAAGACGACCGCGCCAACCGTTGCGGCCAGAAGCCAGTGGCGGCGCAACGCCTGCAGCAGATCGCGATAAGGGTTGGTCGGGCGGGCAAAGGATGACAGGGTCGCCTGCCCGCTCATCCCGGGATACGACCCGCCCTGCGACAGGGCGAGAGGGCCGCCTTCGGGATGCGTTTTATCCCGCGGCACTCCCCGCCGGCGCAGCTGGTCGCCGGCGCGTTCGATCAACCCGCCTACCTCATGCGCCATTCACAACCCCGCCGATCCGCAATCAAATCGAGGACCCCGGTCAATAGGCATTCCGCTGAGCCAGGACCACCCCCAAAGTCCTGGCGAGGATCCGCAAGTCCAACAGCAGCGACCAGTTTTCTATATAATAGAGGTCATATTCGACCCGCCGCTCCATCTTCTCCAGGGTATCGGTTTCGCCACGCAAACCGTGCACCTGCGCCCAGCCGGTGATGCCGGGCATGACCCGGTGGCGCGCCAGATAGTTGTCGATCAGCACGGCAAACTTCTCGTCGTGCCGGCGGGCATGGGGCCGGGGGCCCACCAGCGACATGTCGCCCTTGAGCACGTTGATCAGCTGCGGCAGTTCGTCGAGGCTGGCGCGCCGCAGAAAACGGCCGACCCGGGTCACCCGCGGGTCGTTGCGCCGCGCTTGCGGCACCACGGGGTCGGCGCCCGCCTCGCACCGCATGGAACGGAACTTGTACAGATCGAAAGGCCGCTTGTTGAGCCCGAACCGCTGCTGTTTGAACAATACCGGCCCCGGGCTGTCGAGTTTGACGAGCACCGCGATCAGCCCCATCATCGGCAGCGCGAAAGCAAGCAGCATGACGCTGACGCAGATGTCGAACATCCGTTTGACGATGGCCGGCACGCCGGCCAGCGGGCGTTGCCTGACCGGGACCACAAGGAACGGCGGATAACCGGCCCCTGCCGAGGCGGCCAGATCGAGGCCAACCTTAACCTCGACGACGTGCGGGCCGACGGCAAACGGCGAGGCCAATTCCACAAGCTCGCCGCACGGCAGCGCCACGACGATCTCGTCGATCCGGTGCTGAGCTCGCAATTGTGCGACTTCCCGCAAACCGGTTCGGTTCGCCTCGAAGACGCCGATCACCCTGACATCGCCATGACCATCCTGATGCAACCGTTTGGCGCAGCGCTCGGCCGCCGCTCCGGACCCGATCACGACCGCCTGCGCGACTAGCCGATCGCGCGAGCGCAGCTGTCTTATCGCTTGCCGCACCAGGATTCGCGCCGCCACCAGCCCGAGCCAGCCGCTCAGCGCCCACAGCAGGATCCACGCCCGGGAATACTCGCTTTCGAGCCGGCCAAGATAGATGATGGCCATCAATGTCAGCATCAGCCCGGCCCACAGGCTCGTCAGGCGGCCCAAATGCCGGCGGTGGTGCGACAACGCGGCGAACCGATACATCCCGGCAATCTGCATCATCGGGAAGAAGATCGCACAGCCGATCGCAACCTGCGCCCAATACCGCGCCGGCAGCTGCGGCGTGCCGTGCCAGATCAGATTGCCGAGGATGGCGCCGCCGATCAGCATGGCAATGTCCATAACGAACAAACCAACCAGCAACGCCGCTCGCGTGTCGCCGGCAAACTGCCGGCCAGGCGCGTAACCGAGCCGACGCAAGGTCATCCCCGCCGACGCCGCCGGCGCAAAGGCGCCGGTCGATTGATCGGCGCCGTCCAGGTTGGTGTGCATCGCGGTGGGCTCGATGTGGCCATTGGTCAGGCGCCCCGGCGGTGGCTTGGCGGTCCGGGCGTCAATCATCCTGCACATCCAGTGCCAAGGAGCCTCGCCGGCACCCGCCCCAACAGCCAAGACCCCGGTTGCCGGTTAATAAACTTGCCGCTCGATAGAGGAGAAGGCGAGCTTCCGAGCAATGTCGTTAACTCCGACAATCGCGACGTTTTTTGTCAATTTGCCTCGTCGGATCAGCCTCCGCGAAGCGAGTGCGGCAAGTAGTCGGCACCCGGACAGTAAGACCATGCTCAAAATCCTCCAACTGGCAAGCCAAACACGTGACAATTGATCGGATATTCTTAACGCGAATAAGCATCCGGTTAATGCAACTACAACTCCTGCGATGTAGCTGATCGCCGCGCACGATATGGCGAACACGTCACAATTGCGAACACATTGTATGCACTCGCTCCCACAAAACAGAAAATCATGTCAGTCGCGGCAGCGATGGCGACCGCTCCGTATCGGACATAGTGGAAACCACTGGCTTCACCGCTTAGTCATAGCGATAATGCTGACGACCCCGTTGACAAAGACGTTAAGACGAAAAGTTCAACGAGCATCTGTCCCACGTTAAATGGGGTGCGATCGCGGAGGAAGTTAACCAATATTATCACAGCAGTCCTAATCCTTTACCTCTTAAAAGAGGCGCCCTCGGTTTTTAACGCGATCTCGAGTTCAATAGCGAGCATTGGTAGGATAATCGCTCTATTTCTTTCAGAAGTCAATGACGATTAGCGGGCGGCTGGCAGGAGTGGCGATTTTAACGCTGACGGCCCCTTGGTTGAGAACCGGAGGCAATACGCGAATGCGACGTCTAGGAGCCTAAGATCTTCGTAAGCATCCGGCGAGGGCCGTGGCCGGCTAAAGATTAAGACCGCTGCGGCTCGAAGGTCGGGTTTTCCAGTTCCAGGGGAGACAGTTCGTGAAGACGTGAGGCTGGGTCGTCGCATCTGCCTAGCCAACAACACCGCCGAACGGGTGCTGCGCGGCATCGCCCCCGGCCGCAAAGCCTGGCTGTTCCCGCCGGCTTCGACCGCGGCGGCGAGTGGGCGGCCGCGATCCACACTCTGATCGGCACCGCCAGGCTCAACGTCGGCGATCCCAGGCTTGGCTCGCAGACCTATTGCGCCGCATCGCCGACGATTAGCAGGTTGGTGGTGCGAACGGCCAACGGACGGGACCCGCCCGGTTGGCATCGCACCGGGCTAAGCGCGGCGGATATTGGCGCTTTGCTCGGGGATGCCGGTCTGCTCGTAGCAGACGCGCGCCAGGGCGGCGACGCCGCTTTTGATCTGGTCCTTCGACGGCAAGGCGAAGCAAAGCCGCATGTGCGACTTGGTCTCGGCCGGGTTGCACGACCATTCGGGGCCGGGGTTGAAGACCAGCCCCTCCTTGGCGGCCGGCGCCACCAGCTTGGTCACGTCGACCTTGTCGGGCAGTTTCAACCACAGGAATATGCCGCCCTTCGGATACCACATCTTCTCGACCGCCGTGCCGAATTCGCGCTCGACCGCCTCGACCATGGTGTCGAGCTTTTCTTTCAACACGCCGGTCAGTTCGCCGACATGCTCGGCAAAAGCCTGCGCGAAATATTCGGCGACGACCATCTGCTCGAGCGCGCCGGTGCCGCTGTCGGTCTCGCGCTTCAGGCCGACAAGCCGGCCCATGACCTCCCAATCGGCGACGACATAGCCGAGCCGCAAGGCCGGCGACAATGTCTTCGAGAACGAGCCGACATGGATCACCTGAGTGGGATCCATCGAATAGATCGCAGCCGGCGCGCCGTCGTCCCAGGTCAGGTCGGCGTAGCATTCGTCTTCGAAAATCGCCACGCCGTGCTTTTTGGCGAGGCGGAGCAGGGCTTGACGGCGCCCGGCCGGCAGGATCGAGCCGGTCGGGTTCTGGATCGTCGGGATCGTATAGATGTATTTCGGCACGATGCCCCTGGCCGCGAGATCGTCGAGAATCTGGCCGAGCGCGTCGATCCGCAGCCCGTCATCGTCGAGCGGCGCGCCGACGATTTTGACCCCGCGGCGCTGCAATTTGGTCAGTGCGCCGCCGTAGGTGAATTCTTCGAGGATGACGGTGTCGCCGGGTTCGAGCAGTACCCGGTTGACGAGGTCGAGGCCCTGCCCGGAACCGGCGGTGATCAGCACGTCCTCGGCCGAGCATTGGATGCCGCGCGCGGCGATTTTGGCGACGACAAACTCGCGGATCGGGCGAAAGCCCTGCGGTCCGTGCGGGTTGTAGAGCGCCAGATCGGCGCCGTCGCGCCGCAACACCGTTTCGGCGGCGCGGGCGAGTGCCGCCGTCGGGACATGCTCGGGATCGTTGTGGCCGCCGATGAAATTGTACTTGGGAAAGCCGGTCCAGCGCGGCGCCGCCGCCGGCAGATCCTTGGCGAACCGATGGCTGTAGGCAAAACCGTTGGCGGCCATGGCGTTTTCCTTGTTGCCAAGTCACAAAGCGTCGCTTGCCAGGACTTGAACCGGGCACCCGCGCCCCGGCGCGCCCGGGCCGGTTGGCGGCGTGGGATGCCACGCGGGACCCGTCCGCGGGCTGAAGGCCCACGGGCAAGCCTGTGGAGACGAGAAATTTGCAGGAACGTCAGTCTCTGGTCATTTCGCCGCGGCGTATTTGCCCGAAACTTGCGGGGTGATATCGGGATAGGCGCCGGCAGTCTTTTGCGCCGCCTGCTCATGCATCTGCAGCCGAGTCCGGCGTTCCCACCTGCGCTTCAGCTCGTCCTTGACGTTGAAGGCGAGCTTGCCGACGCCTTCGATCTCGAGCTCGATCTTGTCGCCGTCCATGAACGGGTTGAGACCGCGGTGGTTGGTGCCGGTGGCGACGATGTCGCCGGGTTCGAGCGCGTGGATCGAGGTCAGCCATTCGATGCAGCGCGGGATCTTGTGCGCCATATCGCTGGTGTTGAAGTTTTGCATCAAGGTGCCGTTGTTGGAGAGCCGGATCTGCAATTTCTGCGGGTCCGGGATTTCGTCCTTCGTCACGACCCACGGCCCGATCGGCGCGAAGGAATCGCGCGATTTCATCGCAAAAAAGCCGGGGGCCGGCAGGCCGCGCGCCGAGCCGTCGATAAAGCAGGTGTAGCCGAAGATGTAATCCATTGCATCGGCGGCTTTGACGTTGCTCGCCTTTTTGCCGATCACGAGGGCCAATTCAGCCTCGCCCTCAAAGATCGTCGCAGGCGCATCGGGCAATACCATCGTGTCGCCCGGTCCGCAGATGGCGTTTGCCGTCTTTTGAAACGCGTTGATCGGAGCCGGCGCGCTGCGGGTGCCGTCTTCCATGTAGTTGACTGCCATGCAGTCGATGTTGTCCGGCTTTGGCAGCGGGGCGCGCAGCTTGACCGATGACAACGGCACGCCTTGCCCGCTCGCTGCGGCGTCTTCCAGCTTGCCCCTGTATTGATCGAAATGGGCGATCAGCCCGTTCATCAAATCGCCGGGGCCGGTGTGCGGGATGTCGCGCACGACCGGCGAAACATCGACGACGCGATCGCCCTTGACCACGCCCAGTTTGTAGTCGTCGAAGTATACCAGTTTCATTTGATCCTCCGTTATTCTACCGGGACGAAGATGCAGTTGCGGATCTTGCCGTCGAGCGCCTTCGACAAATGCCCCTTGCCGGTCGTGTCCTCGACCAGGATCACCTCGCCAGCCCCGATCCGGCGCGCTTCGCCGTCGCTCGCGGTGATCTGGACGCCGCCGTCGAGATTGATGATGTACTGCCGCCGCGGGGCCGGATGCCAGTCGAGATCGTAGTCCGGCTGGACCTCGCGAAAGATGATGCCGTTGGCCGGCAGCCGCTTCGACAGCTTGCCCGAACGGGTCTGCTCGACCCATTCTATCTCGATGTCGCGAAAATGCGACTGGCCGTCGGCATCGGCGTAGAGATTGTGGACCCGCATCGCCTCCTCCCTCGCAATTGGCTGATGCCCCCATACTAGCGGCGGACCCGGCCGCGGCACCAGCACTCTCGAAATTGTTCCCGGCACCTGTTCGCTGCGGCCGCGTCACAAGACGCCGGCAATGGCGACGCCGCCGACGGCGCTGACGACAACGACCAGCAGCGGCGGCGCGCGCCACGCGGTCAGCATCACGAAGCCGACGAGCGCCAGCCCGAAATCCGCCGAGGATTTGACCGAACTCGTCCAGATCGGGTCGTAAAGCGCCGCGCCGAGCAGGCCGACGACTGCGGCGTTGACGCCGCGCATCGCCGCCTGGGCGCCGCGGCGACGGCGCAAACTTTCCCAGAACGGCAGCGCACCGACCAGCACCAAGAGGCCGGGCAGAAAAATCGCCGCTACCGCCAGCGCGGCACCGGCAATGCCGTGCGGCGACGGCCGGATCACGGTTCCGAGATAGGCGGCAAAGGTGAAGAGCGGCCCCGGCACCGCCTGCGCCGCGCCGTAGCCGGCGAGAAAACTGCTGTCGGCGACCCAGCCCGGGGCGACCACCGCCTGGCGCAACAAGGGCAGCACCACATGCCCGCCGCCGAAGACGAGCGCCCCCGAACGGTAGAACGCGTTGAACAAGGCGACGCCTTGCGGAGCGCCCAGATGCTGCGCCAACGGCAACCCGGCGAGCAGCAAAAGGTAAGCGGCGAGCGCCGCGATCCCGGCCCGGCGGGATACCGGTACCGGCAGATGCCCGCCCGACGCCGGCTCGCCGGCGCGGCAGAGCCACAACCCTGCAAGGCCGCCCAGTGCAATCGCCGCGAGCTGAACCGCCGATGGCCCGAGCAATACGATCAGCGCCGCCGCCGCGGCGATCGAGGCGCGCTGGCGGTCGGGGCACAGGCTGCGCGCCATGCCCCAGACCGCTTGCGCGACGATCGCGACAGCGACCAGTTTGAGGCCGTGCAGCAGACCGCTGCCGATCGGCCCCGCCAATGCCGCCGCACCGTAGGCGAACAGCACCAAGCGATCGCCGAAGGTAGCGTGAACCCGGTCCAGGCGGCGAGCCCGCCCAGAAAACCGGCGCGCAATAAACCCACCGAGAAGCCGACCTGGCTGCTCGCCGGCCCCGGCAGAAACTGGCACAACGCCACCAGATCGGCGTAGCCCTGCTCGTCGAGCCAATGCCGCCGGGTCACGAACTCCTGGCGAAAATAGCCGATATGCGCGATCGGGCCGCCAAAGCAGCTGACGCCGAGCCTGGCGAAGATGCGCAATACCTCGACCGGGGATCCGGCCGGATGCCGCTTTCCGGCTGCTTCGAATGCCGCGGTCATCGCGATCTGCTCTGCCGGCCCCGAAGGCGTGCGGTCGGCGGGGAGATCCGCCGCGGCCTGCCCGCTAGGCGGCGATCAGCCGGGCGACGCGCTCGCGGTGCCAGGCGGCGTCGCCGAAGGCAACCTCGGAGGCTTTGGCGCGCTTGAAATAAAGCTGCAGGTCGTGCTCCCAGGTCATGCCGATGCCGCCATGCAGCTGGATGCCGGTGCCGGCGACCCGGCGGGCCATATCGGAGGCGGCGGCCTTGGCCATCGCCACCGCGAGGGCCGCCTCTTCGATCTGCTGGTCGACCGCCCAGGCGGCGTAATAGGTCAGCGATTTGGCGTTTTCGATCGCCACCAGCATGTCGGCCGCCTGGTGCTTGACGCCTTGATAGCTGCCGATCGGCTTGCCGAAGGCAACCCGCAGTTTGGCGTAGTCGACGGTCATGTCGAGCACCTGCCGGGCGCCGCCGCACATCTCGGCGCAAAGCGCCACGCTCGCCCGGGCGACGACCCGCGATAACGGCGCCCAGCCATCATGCTTTTCGCCGAGCAGCGCCGCCGCCGGCAGCTTCGCATTCTCGAACCCGACCTCGCACAGTTTGCGTGTCCCGTCGATCGTCGGCAGCAGGGCGACGCTGAGACCCGGGGTGTCTTTCGGCACCAGGAACAGGCTGATACCGTCCTCCATCGTGCTGCCGTCGCGGGTGCGCGCGGCGACGACCAGGATATCCGCCAGATGGGCGTCGCCGACAAAGAGCTTGCGGCCGGCGAGGGTGAAGCCGCCGCCGGCCTCGCGCGCCGGCAGAGCGATGCCGGCAGCGTCCCAGCGCAAGGCCGGCTCGGTCCAGGCAAGCGCGGCCTTCGCATCGCCGGCGGCGATCCGCGGCAGCCACTCGCGGCGCTGGGCCGGCGAGCCGGCCTCGGCGACCGCCGCACCGCCGAGCAGCACGGTCGAGAAGAACGGGCCCGGCATGACCCGCCTGCCCATCTCCTCCATCAGCACGACCAGATCGACGAGCCCCAGCCCGCTGCCGCCATCCGCCTCGGAATAGACGATGCCGAGCCACCCCTGCTCGGCGAGCTTTCGCCAAAACTCGTCGGTTACCGCGCCCGGCTCGGCCATCCGCGCCCGCACAAACCGGCTGTCGCATTCGGCATCGAGGAATTTGCGCGCTGTCTCGCGTAGCAATTCCTGCTCTTCGGTAAAGCCGATATCCATCGTCCGTCACCCGATCGAAGATGGTGCGTCTGCACCTTTGCCCCGGCAACAAAGTTGGCGCTGCTCCATGGATCGTCAGCAGCCGCCGCCGGCGAAGCAGGACACATCGTAGCCGTCGCCTCTGTGAAGATATTCGCAAACGCTGGTGCCGTTCCCGTCCGCCACCTCATGGGCGTCGCAATTTCTTTGCCGCAAATAATTGGCTAGTTTGCCAGATGCGCCGCACCCGAACTGGCAGGCCATCAGAATTGCCGACCGATGGATGATCGCACATCGTGGCTGGTTGGCAGTCGTCTTATAGCAGATTCTTTGCTCAAGCAAGGAATCCAAGTGATTGCGCAACACAATGCGCCATTGATCCTGCAGGTAATGCGACCAGGCAGTCACTTGCCCGGCCGGGTCTGTCAGGAATTGGTTGGCATCCCCATGATAATAGGCGGCAAGCGTGCTGGGCCCGAATTGAAATGCACCGAGATAACCCTTGTCGCTGACGGTCGTGAATCTACCTTCGCTTGCCGAAACCTTGGCGCCGAACGGCGAGCATTCGAGCGGTGCGCCGGCCGCGATTAAAGATTCGGCGCTCTCGCCGGACACAGCTGCACCAACCCATAGCAAGAGTGCCGCAAGCGCACTAATTCCGCCAATTGCTTTGTTAAATCTGACATCAGTTTATTTTGAACGAAAAATTCCCGTTCATTATAGTTTTCCCATCGCTGGACAAGACAAACGGGGTGTTCAAATAGCTTCCGGCGACAGTCTTCGTTTGCTCGGCGAGAAACTGTTTATCGTTCAGTGGGGCCACCTGGTAAAGCATGTCTGTCAATTTCAACTTGCGTTCTCCGTTCGGCGGCTTGAGTACAAGACGCGTTGGGCAGAGGTCGGTCGAACAGCCGGCATCCCAGAGCTGGGAGATGATCCATCTTCCCTGCGAATTTTCCGCCGCATATTCCTGGATGGTTACCGTCTCCATCCCCGGCCTTGGCTCGAGTTCAGCCTGTTGCCAGATCTTGTCGGGGTCTTCATGAACATTTTCGTAGGTTCTCAAGTATCGAAACGGCACGACCTGTTGAAAATCGCCGGAGGAGCTCGCGGAGTTGCGTGGCTTCGATTTGGGTCCCTGCTGTTTCCAGATTTGATCCAAGTATTTTTGGACCTGTGGGGCGGGCTGTGAGTATGGAAGCGGAACCACCCCTTGGGCATTTGCCGATGCCATCAACGAAATGCCGATAATGAATGCGTAAATCAGAGTGCGCATGGTTGGCCGTCACGGTCACCGAATATCGGGGTTGCCGAAGCAGTCCAGATTGCCGCGACGATCATGCCGGTGAGACTAACCCTTCGGCAACCCCAGCACCCGTTCGCCGATGATGTTGCGCTGGATCTCGCTGGTGCCGCCGGCGATCGTGTATTGTCGGGCGCCGAGCACGCGGTGGTGCCAACGCGCGGCGTCCGGCACCGCCTCGGTCGGCGCGTCGACCGTCGCGTAGGGGCCGAGCAGGGTCGAGGAGAAATCGGCGATGCGCAACGCGAGCTCGGAGCCGAACAATTTGAGGATCGAACCCTCCGGCCCCGGCGGCTCGCCGCGCAATCGCCGGGTCAGGCCGCGCAGCCGCGTCACCTGCAACGCCTTGACGTCGATCGCCAGCTGGGCCAGCTGCTGGCGGATGTGGCTTTCGCTCCAGGCCGGCTCCTGGCGGTTCGGGAACTGTTTGGCCAGTTCGACGAGGCGGGCGACCTGGGCCGCATGGTCGCGCCCGCCGGCGCCGCTGCGCTCGAACATCAGCGTCGTGATCGCGACCTTCCAGCCCTGATTGAGCGGGCCGACAAGGTTCTCCTTCGGCACCGCGACATCCTCGAAGAAGACCTCGTTGAAGTGGCGGTGGCCGTTCAGCAACACCAGCGGGCGCACGGTGACGCCCGGCGTCTTCATATCGACCAACAGATAGCTGATGCCGTGATGCTTGGGCGCCGCGGGATCGGTGCGGACCAGCAGAAAGCACCAATCGGCGAAATGCGCGCCCGAGGTCCACACCTTCTGGCCGTTGACCAGAAAATCGTCGCCCCGGTCGTCGGCGCGGGTCCGCAAGCTCGCCAGATCGCCGCCGGCGCCGGGTTCGGAATAGCCCTGGCACCACAATTCGTCGGCGTTCAGAATGCGCGGCAGATGCTGCTTTTTCTGTGCTTCGCTCCCCCATTGGATCAGGGTCGGGCCGAGCAGGTTCAATGCGTTCGCGGTCGGCAATACCGGCGCGCGGGCGCGGAAATATTCCTCGTCGAAGATCACCTGCTGCATGAACTCGGCGCCGCGGCCGCCGTATTCGAGGGGCCAGGAGATGCCGACCCAGCCGGACTCATGCATCTTTTTCTGCCAGGCGACGCGCTTTTCGAGGATCTCGCGGTCGGCGGCAACCCGCTGGTCGGCGGCGTCGTCGATTTTGATGTCGTCCGGCAAATTGGCCTCGAGCCAGCGGCGAAACCCGGCGCGAAAGGCCGCGTGTTCCGGACTATCGGCAAAATCCATGACGCGCTCTCCGATCCCCTGTCTGTGCCCGGCGCGGCGCGGCGGCGCGCGAGGCTATGCGTAAACCCCGTTTGAGGGCAAGCGCGTGCCGGAAACCCCGGTGGCGCGTGCGCTGGGGCCGGGATCGGGCCTTACCAATTCCGGAGATCTTCGCGCGTTGATCGATCTGGGCTGATGTCGTAATCGATCGCGGCTGACTCGTGACAATTTCGTAATAATAGCTTTCTGAGCGCGGGTGGCGCGGCGAAATCGCCAAAGGCTCGTGCGGCTCTTGACAGGGGCTCCGTCGCGTCTCGGACAGCAACACGCGGATCCCCGAGATTGCTTCGCGGAGCCCGTCCTCGGGCCGGCCTTCAGCCGGACCCGTGGGTTCGCAATGACGGTTTTGGATCGTTATTGCGAGGAGTCCCCAGGCGACGAAGCAATCTCGACCCACAATAAGATACCATTCTGAGGAGCGCCGGGAGGCGCGTCTCGAAGCACGCGCGGCGCCGATGCAGCCGCTGGTTTTCCCGCCCCCGCCAATTTTCTCCCGAGCTCGAAAGCCGGTAATCCATGGCGAGCGTTCCGACCCGCGGCCCGGCGCATCCGCGGGGGCGCCGATAAGAGCTTCTGCTCGACAAATTACTCTCGGGCGATCTCTCACTTGCCGAAGATGTCGAGCGGCAGAAAGGCGCTGACGATCATGTTCGGCACGTCGACCAGTTCGCTGAGCTTCAGGTCGACGGCGACCGAGCAGATCGCATAAGCCTGCTGCCGGCTCCAGCCGCGCTCGACCAGAAGGTCGATCATCGATAAGAGGGCGTTGCGCGCGCTCAGCGTCGTGTCCTCGCTCTCATTGGTGCCGTCGGGATGGATTGACATGCCGGTCGTCGCCAGAAACCGCTTCGGCGCCGCCAGCTCGGGCGGAAAATAGTAATCGTCGCGCGCGAACCGCGGAAAGCGGATGCCGCGCCGCGCCGCCTCGCCCTTCAGCAGCGAAAAGCGGACCAGGATCGATCCCGCCATCTCGATCGCGGTACCGCACGCTTCGCCGTCGCCCTGCGCGAAATGCGCGTCGCCGACCGAGAACAGGGCGCCGTCGACAAACACCGGCAACGTCAGGCGGGCACCTTTCGAAAGCTGCTTGATGTCCATGTTGCCGCCGTTTTCGCGCGGCGGGATCGTGCGCAATGCCTCGGACGAGATCGGCGCCGCACCCGGCACCGCTCCTTGCGGCTCGGGCGGCAACGCCATGCCGCCGCGGCCGGCGAGGTTCGCCTCGCGGCGCTGCACGCGCTCACGCAATTCCTTTGACGGGGCGACGCCGATGACGCCGACAAACGAGCCGTCGGGGATCCGCACGCCCGGCAGCTCGGCCGACTCGGCAAACCCGTCCTTGATCGTCCATTTGGCGATGTAGGGATCGGGGAAGGCGTCGCGCAGAAAGCCGAACCCCGGCACCTGGACGGTATAGGCGAAAGCCGCCGGCTTCATGTCGCGGATCTCGACTTCGAGCAGGTCGCCGGGTTGGGCACCGGCGACAAAGACGGGGCCGGTCAGCGGATGGACCAAATTCAGATCGCACTGCCGCAAATCCTCGGCATTCGTCGACGGCGTGATTTGACCGTCAAAGGCGTCGCGGGTCGCGATCTCGACCTCTTCGCCGGGCATCGCCTCGATCACCGGGAGGATCGCTTCGTGCCAGCGGTTGTGGCCTTTTTCGGGCTCTTCGGCGAGACGCTTGCCATAATCGACCGTGATGCTTTTCACCCCGCCCTCCCGCAATCCGCCGGCTGGTCGAGGCTATGCAGAAGCGGGCATTGTGGCAAGTAGCGGCGGCCGGGATGGCGCGCCCCAGCGCTAACGTCGCAGGGTCACGAAGATGCCGGCGACGATCAACACGATGCTGACGACCACATCGAGGGTCAGCGGGCCGCCGAAGATGGCCAGCGACAGCACGAACCCGCCGATCGGCGTCAGGGTCACCACTTGACCCGCCATCGCCGCCGGCATCAGCGGCAGCCGCGCCGCCAGCAGCGCCGGCGCGATCAGCACAAGGCTGCCGATAAGCCGCAGCAGCACGAATTTGAGCGGCGGCACCTGACTCAGCGCCAATTTCATCAGCGGCCAGTTACCGGCCCAGGTCAGGACGATGATCGCGAGATAGACGAAGGCGACCGGCGGAACGCGCGGCGCCGTGCGGCCCGCGCCATGCGCGACCCCCGCGTTGCTTCTATCGGAGACCGTCATGCAAAAGCCTTGGCGTCGCGCCCGCGTTTTTGCGATGCAGCGCGACGCTGACCCCGACCAAGCCCGCGCCCGACACGATGACCTCGGCGCGCACGCTCATCTCGCGAAATACCCGACGGGCCGGGGTTAGATGACGCCAGCCTCCTTCAGTGCAGAAATTTCGCTCAGCGAGAGGCCGAGCCAGCCGCCGTAGATTTCCTCATTGTGCTGACCGACGGTCGGGCTCGGGCGGGTTTCGACCTTGTCGGTCCCGTGCAGGCGCAACGGCGTCGTCGGTACGACGATCGGCCCCAATTCGGGATGGTCGACCCGTTCGAGCATGCCGCGTTCGTGCATGTGCGGATCGTTCATGACTTCGGGCGCGGTGCGCACCGGCGCGCACGGGATGCGGTACTCCTTGGTGCGGGCGAACACTTCCATCCGGCCCAGCCTGCGGGTCCAATCGGCGACCAATGCGTCGGTCTCTTCGAGATGGGCGACGCGGCCGGCATTGGTCGCGAAACGCGGGTCGTCGGCAAGATCCTCACGGCCCATCGCCTTCAGCAAATTTTGGAAATGCGCCTCGGTGACGATGTGGATCGCAACATGCCCGTCCTTGGTCGGGAACACATTGTAGGGGGCGCTGTTCAGCCCCGATTGGCGGTTGCCGGTGCGCGGCGGGGTCTCGCCGGTACGGTGGTAGTATTCGAGGCTGCTGGCGAGGCTCGAATAAACCGTCTCCTGCATCGCGACCTCGACGAGGCGGCCGATGCCGCTGCGGTCGCGGTCGTAGAGTGCCGTGACGACGCCGGCGTACAAATGAATGCCCCCCATGAAATCGACCAGTGTCGGGCCGGCCTTGACCGGCGGCCCGTCCGGGAACCCGGTGACGCTCATGATCCCCGAGGCCGCCTGGATCGTCATGTCCATCGCCAAATTGTCACGGTCGGGGCCGCTGAGACCGAAGCCGGTGCCTGAGGCATAGATCAGCCGCGGATTGATCTCGCGCAGCCGATGATAGCCGACGCCGAGCCCGTCCAACGTGCCGGGCGAGAAGTTTTCGAGCAGCACGTCTGCGCGTTCGACCATGCGGAACAGCAATTCGCGGCCGCGCGGCTCTTTCAGATTGAGCGTCACCGCGTGCTTGTTCTGGTTCAGCATGGCAAAGGGCAACGTGGCGCTCTTGCCCGGTGCCGCGCGGCGGCGCCCGGGCTCGCCGCGCGGCGGCTCGATCTTGATCACGAAAGCGCCGGCCTTGGCCATCAGCAGGGTCGCATAGGGGCCCTGAAAGATCTGGCCGAAATCAATCACCGTCACATCCGCCAGAGGCCTGTTCGCCCGCGCTTGTTCCATTCGCTCGATCCGTCCGTTCCGCCGAAAATTTCAACTCGCAAGCCGGCTTGCATCGAGTCATGCTGATGCTCGGCCCGCATCGAGGACAGAAAGATGAAATACGACGTGATCTCGGCCGATTGCCATATCGATCTGATCTGGCTGCCGCCCGATCTGTTCACCGGCAACGCGCCGGCGGCAATGAAGGACCGCATGCCCTATGTGACCGACGGGCCGCGCGGCAAGGAGTGGGTAACCAAGAACGGGCGCTTCGTTCGGGCTGATGAACGGCATGGGCTCGGCCGGCCGCCTCTACGAGCCGGGCAAGATCCACCGCTCCGACCGGATGGCCTCGACGGGGATCTACGACGACGGCAAAAAGGGCATCCGCCGGATGACCGACCCCGATCTGCGCCTCAAGGACCAGGACCGCGACGGCATCCAGGCCGAGGTGCTGTACGGTATCCTCGGCGCCACCAGCCGGCTCAACGACGACGAGGCCGCCGGCGAGATGCTGCGCATCTACAACGAGTGGCTCGCCGATTTCTGCAACGACCCATCCCGACCGCTTTGCCGGGCTCGCCTGCATCCCGAACCACGACATCGACGCCGCGGTCGGCGAGATCGAGCGCGTCGCCCGGCGCGGCGATGTGCGCGGTCTCGAAATCTCGCGCCGCGGCACGACATGACGCCGCTATGGGACCCGTGGTGGAACCCGGTGTGGGACGCCGATCGCGGCGAGCGGACTGCCGGTGCATTTCCACACGATCGGCGCGGCCGGTGCCGCGACTTCTACCAAGCTCGCGCCAAGATCGCGCTCGCCGCCCGCGCCGCCAGCATCACCAGCTTCCAGATGCACATGTCCGATGTGCTGATGTCGATGATCTTCGCCGGCGTGCTCGAACACCATCCCGGCATCAAGATCGTGATCGGCGAGGCCGGCACCGGCTGGATCCCCTACATCCTCGACCGCATGGACGCCGAGTGGGAGGACCAGTTCAAGGAGCTCGACCTGAAGATGAAGCCCAGCGAATACTGGCGGCGCCAGTGCTACGCCACCTATCAGAGCGACCCGATCGGCGTGAAGCTGCTCGACGAACTCGGCGAGGACAACATCATGTGGGGCTCGGACTTCCCGCACCCCGACGGCATCTGGCCGGATTCGCAGGAATACATCGAGACGCGAACTCGGCCATCTGCCGGCCGCGACGCCGCAAGAAGATCGTCTGCGACAACGCCGCCAAGCTCTACCGCTTTGTGAACTGATCGGCGACGCACGGCGACGTCCGTCAGTCTGCTGTCCGGGTGAGAGGCTAAGCTAGCTGGGGCTGCGGAGGCCGCTCGGCAGAAACTGTTTGTACCGAGCGGCCCGACTGCCGGATCGCTTCAACCGCGAGCGATAAGGGCCGCGCTGAAGCGCCCTTGCGGGTTGTGTGTCAGCGTCACCGGAGCTGTAACTCGGCTCGGGCTCGCCAACATTCGTCGCACCTGATAATGTTCTCATTTCGAGATTGAGTTATCTGAAACTGGAATGTTAGGCTGGGTCGCGTAACGCACCGGTGTCCCCGCACCTGGAAAGATGAGCATGGCCGGCGCGGTCGCGAAAATTTTGGACGATTTGAGAGATCGGGGCGGGCTGAAGGGCACCGACGTTGCGAATATAACTTCAGTGTCGCCGGCCACTGTTTCCCGCTGGACGGCCGGCACGGCATTCCCGCACCCCAAGACTCAGCTGGTCATCTCGGATCTACGTTATGTCGTTGATCGGCTGGCAGAGTTTTACTCGCCGGATGAAGCGCGTATCTGGCTATATTCAAAGCATTCGTTGCTGAACGGCGAACGAGCCATCGATCTGATCCACACCGGTCGAACCGATGAAGTGCTGGCGGTCATCGAGAGTCTCGACCAGGGCACCTATACCCAAATGTGAGCGGCCGGTGGCCTGTTCACGACAGGAGCATTCTCGACGCGTTCGAGGCGATCGACCCTGAACCTTTTGCCGGCGCAGTCTGGCGGGTCACGCGAAACGGCAGGGATGCATTGCGCGGTTCGGCCGCAAACGGGCGTTGGAGCCCGAGCGGAAGCAAGTTCGAGGTCCTCTACACAAGCGTCGAATGTGACGGCGCGCTCGCGGAGATCGGTTATCGGCTCTCCTTGGAAACCGGTCTGGCCAAGTCGCATCCAACACCAGATTCACCTGATCGAAGTCGCGACGGAGCGGAGGCTCAGGTTAGCCAGCCTCGAGAGCCTCGTACCCCTCGGAGTAGCGATCGCTCGCTATCACACGTTTGAATACCAGGCCACCCAGACGATCGGCGCAGCAGCATATTTTCTCGAGTTCGATGGCCTGATCGTGCCCAGCGCTCGTTTCCCTTGCGCAAATCTCGTCATCTTTACCGAGCGCGCGACCGGGTTGGTGCTGCGGACCTCACAGGCTGTCGACTGGGACAGTTGGCGCCAGCGCAATGCGCGTCGGTAGCGCATCGTCATTATAAGGCTCGAAATCTCGCGGCGCCGATCGCCCGCGACAACGCCGCCCATCGCCAATTCCTCGCGCTGAATGTGAGCCTCCGGTTTAGGATTCCTCGTTTCTCCAACCAGATTTGCCTTTTAGGCTTTTAGGCGACGAGCGACGCGACGACCTCTCGCGCCGCTCGCAATCCGGTTTGCACGCCGGCGTTTAGGAAGCCGTTCTCCGAGGCGGTGTGCTCGCCCGCGAAAAAGCAATTGCCTTCGGGCTCGCGTTCGATGCCGACAACCGTCGTTTGATAACCGGGTCGATAGGTGCTGTAGCTGCCGAAAGACCAAGGATTTTGCTGCCAGGCATCCTTGATGACCAGGCCGTTCCACAATCCAGCGAGGCCGGGGACCAGAGGCGCCGCCTCCTTCATTACCAGCCGCGCCAGGATCGCAGTGTCGAGTTCGCCGGCGATCAGCGCCTGGGTGCCGCCGGCAAAGAAATTCATGATGCCGATCTTGCCTGGCTGGGCGCGGGTCACGTCCCAGGTCGTCTGAAAGCCCTGTGCCGGCAACCTGATTTCACCGTCGCAATCGAATTTGCGCCACTGCCGGCGATCGAATTGCAGCTGCAACTTTACCGAGATACCCATAGCCAGCGTGTTGATGGCCGTCATTTTCAGTTTGCGAAAGCCGGCTTCGCCGAAGTCGACGGCGACGCGCATGACCGAAAACGGTATCGTCAGTATCACCCGGTCGTAGACGCGGTCGAAGCTTCCGGTGTCTCGGGCGAAGGTCAGGCGAATGCGCCCGTCGAACAGGCGCGTGACCGCAAGCAATGGTGTCGCAGTCTGCAGGCGGGCGCCGACTTCCCGTGCCAATAATGTCGTGATCTGGTCATTCCCGCCCTCGACGTGGAAGCGCTGGTCGCTGTCGGTGTAATACAGATTGAAGTCGTCCTTGGGATCGTCGGCCAATGCCGAAATCGCGTTGAGGGCGCTCTGCTGATCGGCGTCGAGCGCGTTTTCCTCGGTGAAGGCGTTTTCGATCAGTTGGCCGAGCTGTCCTGCACCGCCGCCCGGGACAAATTTCTCGACCCAGCCGGTGATGTTCATCGCATCGAAATGCTTCGCCGCGGCGGTGGAATGCCGGTAGTTGAAGTCGCCGATCGCCTTGGATTGGCGCTGCAATACCGGATAGAGCGGCTGCCAATCCCGCGTCGCGGCGTCGAGATCATAGGGCAAGCCGTTGAACAGGTAGCGCGGCTCTACGCCTTTCGGGGTCGCCGCCAAAACATCGGCCAAGGTCAATCCCAGCTCGCCGGCAAGGCTGCGGATCGCGTGGTGATCGGTATCGATGAACTCGCCGCCATGCTCGGCGATTTGCTGATCGGCGAAGATTCCGCGGGCGGTAAAGCAGCGACCGCCGACACGGGTATCGCCCTCATAGACATCGGCCCGGATGCCGAATTTCAGCAATTGATGAGCGGCGCTCAATCCGGCCAGCCCCGCCCCGACGACGGCGACCCGCGCCGTCGACGCGCTTCCGGAAATTGGGATGACGGAGCCGGTGGCCGCCGCCATCGTGCCGGCTAGTACACTGCGCCGGCTGATCGCGCCCCTTTCCGCCTGCGCTTCGAGGCCGGCTCGCCGCACGGCGAGCCTCAAAAAATTCATCAAAGGCGTTCTGGCCACGCGCCTGTTTCCTCAGCCCGGTCAACGTCGCTCGGGCAATAACTCGCCGATCGTTAACGGCGAGTAGGCTTTAACCATGTTTCGTCAGCGGCCCGGGTCTGGGCGCGCGGTACCGGCAGGCAGGACCGGTGCCTCCGGGATCGCCGCAATCTGCGACAATCCCCGGGGACGAGGAAGCGATCCGCCGTGGCTCAGACGTTGTCGAGCTTAGCGCTACCGGGGGCGCCGAACATCGCCAATACCTCGCGCCGGCTCGACGGGTCGTCGCGAAAGGCGCCGAGCATGCGGCTCGTCACCATCGTCACCCCCGGCTTGTGCACGCCGCGCGTCGTCATGCATTGATGCGCCGCCTCGATGACGACGGCGACGCCCTTCGGCTGCAGCACCTCGTCGAGCGTATTGGCGATCTGCGCGGTCATCTTTTCCTGGATCTGCAGCCGCTTGGCGAAAACCTCGACGAGCCGCGCCAACTTCGAAATGCCGACGACCCGATTGTTCGGCAGATAGGCGACATGCACCTTGCCGATGATCGGCGCGATGTGGTGCTCGCAATGCAACTCGAAGCGGATGTCCTTCAGCACGACGATCTCGTCGTAGCCGTCGGTCTCCTCGAAGGTGCGCTGCAATAAGGCCACCGGGTCCTCATCGTAGCCGCTGAAGAATTCCTGGTACGAGCGGACGACGCGGTCCGGCGTGCCGAGCAGCCCCTCGCGCCCCGGATCGTCGCCGGCCCAGCGGATCAGCGTGCGGACCGCCTCCTCGGCTTCGGCGCGGCTCGGTCGCGGCGGGGTCGCCGGCTGCCGGGAATGCGCATTGGTTGCCGACGATCGCGGGGCGTGAGGCTGAGCAAGGACAGGCGACATCGGGCTCTCTTCTTGGCTGGAAATGATGCAGGACCGGCCGGGCGGCCGGCGCCGAGACCGTTTCGGGGCGGGTCCGGCTCGGGTAGAGGTCGCGTTCGGAGAGGCGGGTCGGATCGAAATCAATTCAGCCGGACGGCCTGATGCGGGCTGTCGAGCGAGAAGGCGGGGATGCGGACCGAAAAGCTTTCGCCGCCGCGGGTTTCCATCTCGTAGCTGCCGACCATGATGCCCGACGGCGTCGGCAGCGGCGTGCCGCTGGTGTACTCGAAGCTTTCGCCCGGGCCGAGCACCGGCTGCTCGCCGACGACGCCGGGCCCGCGCACCTCCTGCATCTGGCCGCGACCGTCGGTGATCTGCCAGTGGCGGCGGCGCAGCTGCACGGTCTCGCCGCCGCGTTCTCGATGCGCACGTGATAGGCCCAGACATAATGGTTCTCGGCCGGCGAGGACTGGTCCTCGAGGTAGATCGGCTTGACCGTGACCTTGATCGATCGGGTGGTTTCTGAATACATGGCCGGGCGCCCTATCCAATCCATCCGCTGTCCGAGCCGGGCCGATCGGGCGATCGGCCGGAAACAATGTCGGTTGCATGCCGGAGGCCGTCAAGATCGTCCGGCCGGGAGCGACCCGGGGCCAGCAATTCCAGAACCCTCTCGTTGCCGGCCCGGCGCGATCCGTCGGCGCCGATCGGCCTGGATGCAGACATGGTCGGCGCCGGCATCCCAATGCTGCCGGATGCGGGCGCGGATCGCCGCCTCGTCGCCCCAGGCGACCATCGCGTCGAGAAACCGGTTGTTGCCGCCGCCGGCGAGATCGTCGTCGCCAAAGCCTTGCCGGCGCCAGTCGTTGACGTAGTTTTCGAGCTGCAGATAACGGGAGAGCGCCTCGCGCGCCGCCCGACGCGCCGTCGCCGGGTCGGTTTCCAGCAACACCCAGACCTCCGGGCATAACAGCTTGCCGGGGCCGAGGATCGCGCGCGCCTGGGCGGTGTGCTCCGGTGTGGTGTTGTAGGGATGGGCGCCGTCGGCGATCGCCGCCGACAGCGCCATCATCCGCGGCCCCAGCGCGGCCACGATCGTCAGCGGCGGTTCCGGCGGCCGCGGCGCCGGATAGGGGGCCGCGCGCATCGCCTGCAGATAGGTGCGCATCGTCGCGACCGGCTTGCCGTAGGTGTGACCGCGCACGCCCTCGACGGCGGGCCGTGCGACACGCCGACGCCGAGCAGAAACCGCCCGTCCGACTGTTCGGCTAGCCCGCGCTGGCCGTTCGCCATCGCCATCGGATCGCGCGCATAGATGTTGGCGATCCCGGTGGCGACGATCAGCTTTTGCGTGTTGGCGAGCAGCCAGGCCGAATGGGCCAGCGCATTGCGGCCGCGGCTCTCCGGCAGCCACAACGCGGCATAGCCCCAATCCTCGACGCGTTTGGCGAAGGCCGCCGCTGCCGCCGCGGTCATGCCGTCCATCGCGGCCCAGACGCCGAGCCTGCCCAGTTCCATCGGAGGTCCCTCGTAACGATCGTGGCGGGTATCGGCAGTCCCGCCGGCGCTATTCTATAACCTGCGGGACCAGCAGAAACAGATCGGTGTCGCCGGTCTCGCGGCCGGCAGCGGTCAGCATCGCGTGCGCCTGGCCGCGGTGGTGCGTCTGGTGATTGAAGAAATGCGTCACCAGCAGCCTTTTCGGGGCGCGCATCTCGCGGTTCGCCGCACCGCTGAACCACACCAGGTCCTCGCCGAGCCAGGCGTCGTCGACCTTGTCGGCCCACCGGCCGATATCGGCATCGGCCTGTTCGCGCGCTACCGCGAGCTGCGAAAAATCCTCGATCATCCCGGCGCTCTGTTTGATCGGGGTCGCCGGCTTCGGCCAATCGTCGAAACGCGACATCCACTGCCGGTCGCCCCACAGGATGTGGCAAAGCGTGCCGTGGATCGACCCCCAGAAGGCGCCGCGCGAGGCCCGCCGCTCGTCATCCGACAAGCCGGCGGCGGCGCCGTAGAGGCGGCGGTTCATCTCGGCGTTGTAGGCGGTCATGGTTCGCACATAGGCGGGTGTAATCATCGTCGGTTCCCTCGCGTTTCAGGGATAGGTTTCAGCGTCCCTTGAACGGGCCGGGCTTGCGTTTTTCGGCAAAGGCGCGGGCCGCCTCGTGAAAGTCTTCGCTCAGATAGAGTTTCAGAGGCGCGGTCTGCATCGCGACCTCGCGGCCCGAGCTGGTCCATGTACCAGCGGCGGGTGCGCACCGTCGCCCTTACCGACAGTGGCGGGTTCTTCGCGACCTCGGCGGCGAGCGCCCGCGCCATCTCCAGGTGCCCGCCTTCGGGCGCCACCCGGTTGATGATACCGGCCGCCAGGGCTTCCTCGGCGGTGAAGAAGCGGCCGGTCAGCGCCACCTCGTCGGCGAAGGCCGCCCCGCCGCGGAAATTCAGCAGGGCCCAGTATTTTGAGCCGCCGAGGCCGCGCGAAGTCTCGGTCACCTGGAACTTGGTGCCGGCCTCGGCGACGATCAGGTCGCATTCGAGCACGATGCCGAGCGCCAGCCCCATCGCATAGCCGTGCGGCGCGGCGATGACCGGCTTCCAGTTGACCGACCGGGTCAAGAGGTCGGCTGAATTGGCGCCCCAGCCCTGCGGCCCGCCATGCTGCAGGAACTCGTCGCGCCGGCGCAACTGGCGCTGGTGCACGTCGGCGCCGCTCGAAAAGGCGCGGCCCTTGCCCGCAGAGGATCGCGACCTCGGCCTCGGGGTCGAGATCGAAACGGCGCAACGCGTCGGCGAGATGTCTTACGAGATCGTCGCTGAAGGCGTTCAGCCGGTCGGGCCGGTTCAAGGTCAGCGTCGCGATCCGGTCATGGCACGCGTATTCGACCAGGCTCTTGTCGCTCGTCTCGGTCATCTCGGTTCGCCTCTCGCCGCCGTTTCGCCGCGTGCAGCATAGCGCAGACCGGCCGCGGTGCGCCAATCGCCGTCAGGTCAGCGGCTTCAGTTCGCCGAGGATCGTCGGCAGCAGCTCGGAAACGGTCGGGTGGATGTGCATGGCGCGCTGCAGGACCGTGTAGGGCGCCTTGGCGTACATCACGTCGAGGACCGAGTGGATCGCCTCGTCGCCGCCGGTGCCGAGGATCGCGGCGCCGAGGATCTCCTGCGTCTCGCGCATCGACGACGATCTTCATGAAGCCCTGCGTCTCGCCCTTCTCGACGGCGCGAGCGACCCGGGTCATCGGCCGCTGGCCGACGAGGAGCGCGCCGCCCGCTCGCGCGCGCCTCGGCCTCGGTCATGCCGGCGCGGCCGAGCGGCGGATCGATGTAGAGCGCGTAGGCGGTGATGCGGTCGCTGACCCGGCGCGGCTCGTCGTCGAGCAGGTTCGCGGCGACGATCTCGTAGTCGTTGTAGGCGGTGTGGGTGAAGGCGCCGCGGCCGTTGCAATCGCCGAGCGCCCAGATGCCCGGCACGCTGGTGCGCAGCCGATCGTCGACGATGATGTAGCCGCGCGCGTCGACGCGACGCCGGCCTGGTCGAGGCCGAGATCGTCGGTGTTCGGGCGGCGGCCGACCGCGAGCAGCACGTGCGAGCCGACGACCTCGGGGGCGCCGCCGGTGCAGTCGACGCCGCGCGGCGATGCTCGTCGCCGCGCTTGTCGAGAGCGCGATGCATTCGGCGTCGAGGCGGACCTTGATGCCCTCGCCCTCGAGGATCTCCTTGATCGCCGCCGAGATGTCCTCGTCCTCGCGCGGCGACGAGGCGCGGCGCCATCTCGACGACCGTCACCTCGCTGCCGAAGCGGCGGTACATCTGCGCGAACTCGAGCCCGATGTAGCTGCCGCCGACGACACGAGATGCCGCGGCAGCGAATCGACGTCCATGCATCGAGCTGTTGGTCAGATAGGCGACCTCGGTCGAGCCCGGCATGTCCGGCACCCGCGCGCGGCCGCCGACGTTGATGAAGATCCGCGTCGGCGTCGAGCCGCTCGCCGCCGACCTCGACCGCGTCGCGGCGCCTCGAAGCGGGCGTGGCCGCGATAGACGGTGCAGTTCTGCATCTTCGCGCAGCCACGTCTCGACGCCGTCGCGCGACTTGCGCGACGACCGCGTCCTTGCGCGCCTTGACCCGCTTCATGTCGACGCGCGACGCGGCCGGCGATCGCGACGCCGTAATCGGCGGCGCGCCGCGCGAGGTGCGCGGCGTAGGCGCTCGCGACCAGCGTCTTGGTCGGGATGCAGCCGGTGTTGACGCAGGTGCCGCCGAACAGCTTGCGCTCGACGATCGCGACCTTCATGCCGGCCCCGGCCAGCCGAAACGCCAAGGCCGGCCCCGCCTGCCCGGTGCCGATCACGATCGCATCAAAATCCGGCATGGACGCCTCTAGTAATGATTATCCCGGTGGGTGCCCAGGACGCCCGCCATCGCCCTTGTCGCACCGCTTCTCGAAATGATCGATCAGCTCGGCATCGACCGACCCTGAATGATCCGACCAGGCGACCTTCGGGTTTTACCAGGCGGCGCGGAAGTCAGGTACAAATCCGGGGACCGTGCTGCGCCGGCACAACGCGAGCTAAGCCTGATGATGATACGTCCAGCCAATAACGATGTTATCGTAGCTGCCGCTTAGACAATGTCACTGCTGTCGGTCGGGCGCGACGCCAAAGGGCGACATCGGTGTCGGACGCCTACAAATTTTGCCGCATAAGCCGTTCCTAGAAAATCAGGGATTACGATACGGCCGCCTTCGGGGCCATGCTGATCGGCCCGGCGCAAAGGTTGGCCAGCGGCGGCTTCGTCATTGGCGTCGTCGCGGCTGTCCGTAGAGAGTGCTACAACGGGCTGGCTGGGGGGCGCGTTGGAGGAGCACCATTCATGAATGCGATTAAGACCGGAGGGGCTGTTGCTCTGGGAATAGCATACTTCCTTGGCTTAATTTTTTTAGCCGCATTTTTTATAAAAGGAGCCGCTTATGTGTCAGTTGTCGCATTACCTTATTTAGATGTCGCCGCCTTCATTGGGCTTGTGATTTGTATTTTGTTCTTTATCCCACTTTCATTTTTCCGCGCTAGTCGTGCTGTTGCTTGCCACGGATTGTTTGTATCCTCTTATGTATTCGGTATAGAACTCTGGATGTATGGGCTCCTGGTAACCTATAGTTTTTGGGCGGGATTGGAATTTTCGTAGGACTTTGCTTCGCCGGCGTGGGAGTTGTTCCGCTGGGACTCATTGCTGCCACCCTTCACGGTGAGTGGTATCCCGTCTGTCAGATTTTATTCGGATTAGTAACAACTTTCGGTGCACGCGGTCTTGCTGTCTACTTGGCGACAAAGGTCGATCAAGCCGAATCGCGCAGTCGCTTGAGCGCTCCGGCCCAACCAACAGCAATCGTGCCACCGAACTGAACTGGGGGATCACGCCGCGCGCGTGGCACGGCGCGTGGTGGATATGTCGCGGTAACAGTTGTCGCCAATTCCTGCAACGTCGCGCGTGGCGGCCGGTGCTCTTTTTTTGTTGCCGCTGTGAGGGAAGGGAGGCGCCATGGCCTTTCCTCGGCCTTGGCGCGGCTCCGGCCTTCGGCAGTGCGGTGCGGATAAGATCGCGCTCCACGTCCGCTAGCCGCCGAGAACCACCAGCATCAAGCGCCCGGCGCTGGTGTAGGTGTCGGCCTACGGTGCCACCACCTGTCGACGCGCGTTACCGTTACCCCGTCGTCGGGGCCAGTTTGCCAAGCATCCGGTGGAGCTCGCGACAGCCGGACCGCGTGGGCTACCTTCTTGCGACAGATACATTACTGCGCAGCGTATTGCCTCGGCTGGCAATCCCGTATCGCCGCGAATCTGGCCGGCGGATACCAGTCATCAAACGGAACAAAGCGAAGGCGAAGCCGTGGTGGGTTTAACCACCACCCACCCGGGTAGCCTCAGCTGCTGGCGGGTCGGCGATCGGCTTTGCCGACGGTGTAGGCGACACCTTCCGGTCCCACTTTTGTGGTGTGCTGGCAATCCGCCGGGATCTCGCAATGATCGCCGGCCCGGAATGTTTGCGACCCGCCGTTTCGGCAAACGGTGATCTCCCCGCCCAGAACCATGATCCGCACGTCGAAGTCGTGGGCATGCAAATCCTCGGCAAAGCCGGCCGCCTGGCCGCCGTGAACGACCTCAAAGCCCTCTCGGCGCAAATCGCTCTCAAACGCCTGGCGCGAAAGCGGCCCGCCGTTGCGGCGGCGGCCGGACACATAGGCGACACCCTCAGGGCCGACATGCTCGGCATGCATGCAGTTGGCGGGGACCTCACAACACTGTCCGGCACGGAAGGTTTCCGGCTTGTTGTCACGGGTAATGGTGATTTCGCCGCCGAGGACAAAGAGCTTGGCGTCGAAATCATGGCTGTGATTGGCTGCCCTTAGGTTCGGTGTCAGGCTGGCGTTGACGACGCTGTAGCCTTCGCGCCTGAGTTCCGCTTCAAATTCAAGACGATCCACTGAGGCTCTCCCGTGTGCGGTGTGAGAGATTTCTCCCTGTGCCCGGCGACACTGGCGCCGGGGCGGCGGCATGTCGCCTCACCGCCGCAACGGTGTCAACCTCCGACGGGCGAGGCTCGGCGTCACTGGCCCCAGCCGAGGAACAAGCCGATGTCGCCCGGTTTGCCGTCGGGAAAATCGAGCACGCGTGCGGTCAGGCGAAAGCCGCGAGGCTTCAGCTCGTGTTCCCACTGCAGATAGATCTCGGCGGCCTCGCCGCGCAGCGTCTTCGGCCAGTCCTGCTGCGGCGCGTTGATCGCCCGCCCGTGATCGGTGCACAAATCGGCAGGGAACCGCAGCACCATGAATTCCTGCTCGCCGTGCTCGGCGGCCGCGCGGGCCTGGTGCAGCGTCGCATTCCAGTTGCCGGCGGCGATATGCCGGTCGATCAGCTCCTGGACTTGTTGTTGGCGCCGCTCGGCCGAAGCGCGCCGCGCCGCGTCGTGATGCTCGGCCTGCTGTCGATCGAAATCGGCGATCAGCCCGCGGAAATCGGCGGCGCACACGGTGTTTTCGGCCCGCCCGTCGGAAGCCGGGCTGGCGGCAGCAGCAGCTTCGGCGTGGGGTCGGTCCCGATGCCGAAGGAAATGTTCGTCGATCGTGGAGAGCGCTTCGGCCAGCAGGCTGCGCGCGCGGGAGATGTGCTCCGGCGGCTGCTCCATCCCACGATCGGCAAAAGCCCGCAGCAGGTCGGCGCGGCTGACGATGCCGATCAGGCGGCCGTCCCGCACGACCGGCACCCGCTTGATGCGGTGCGTCTCCAACAGCCGGGCGATTTCCGTATCTTCGGTATTTTCGGTGACCCGGACCACGGGGCCGGACATGATGTCGCGCGCGGTCAGCTGCGGCCGGCGCAGAGTCGCCAGAAAACCGGGATGCAGCGCCTCGCCCTCGGCGATCAGCGACAGCCACCAGTCGCGCCGGGCCTCCCGGTCGGCGTCGCTGCGCCCGATCAAATCCCCTTCGCTGACCATGCCGATCACCATTCCCGAACTATCGGTGACAGGCGCGGCGCTGATCTTATGCTCGAGAAGCCGTTGCGCTATTTGGGAGGTCGGAGTCTCGGGCGAGACCGTTACCACGTCCTTGGTCATGATCTGCCGTGCCTGCATGCCGCACCTGCCCGCGTGCCTCGGGAGTATGATTTTGTCGAGGCTACACCGATTGTCATAGGCTCGTCAGTCGGCAAAGGAGACGGCGATGCGCGTGAAATGTTCGGTCTTTGGCATCTTGGCGTGGTCGGCGGCGGTTACAGCGGCGGTGCCGGCTTCAGCGGAGTTGCTGGCCACGGCGGCATGGGTCGGGACTTTGGGCGGCTCGATCATGACGCTGTTTCCGCTGCCGCTGACCAGGAACGGCGGCACCACCGTGGTCTTCACAACGACGGTGCGGCGCGAAAAGGTCCGGATCACCTATACCGCGCAATGCGGCATCACCGGAAACAACCTGGTCCACTTCAACGCCCTGATAACGGTCGACGGAAACCTCGCCGATCCGGCAACCACGGATTTCGCGCTGTGCACGGGGGTCGTAGCCGATTACATCAACACCGGTGCGGTCCGCCAGGTGATCTATGTGGCGCCGACCGTCGGCACGCATCGGGTGCAGGTTCTCGGCGCCATGGTTGGGACCAGCAACGGTGCGGGCTATTCGATCGGAAACAGCTCGCTGGTCGTCGATCATTGAGGCTGGGTTGCGCACCGATCTGCTCCCTTGGTCCGACTTGCCTCGATCGCGCCATCATAGATCGGGCACGCGCCGATGGGCCGAGGGTTGAACGCTATGGAACAGGATGCGCTCTTCGAGCGCCTATGGAACGGCGAAGCTGCGATAGAAGATTGGGGCGCGCACGTTTCGGGCGGTTCCGCCAAACCGATTGCAGACGACATCGTCGATGCTCGATCGCCCCGAGCGTAACGTTGATCGCGGTGTCACAGCCGACCGTGATGTCGGTCCCGCACGTTGTCGATCGTGAACGCGATGCCGACCACGTGAGCCCCGAGCCGGCGCAGCATTTACGTGCCGGTCCGGGAGCCGTTGCCGCCGATCACCTCGCCTTTTGACGGATGCCGCGCTATGCCGGAGCGAACAGGTCGGAGGCGGCGGCCGGTTGCGGCCGGGCCGGGGCGGGCGGCGTCGAAAAGGCGGCGTCCTGCTGCAAGACCGGCAGTGCCTGGGCGGCGAACAGGCGCATGTTCTTTTCGGCGTCGTGATGCGGGATGCCGCCGAACGAGAATTCGGTGACCAGGTGGTCGGTCCCGGTCAGCCGCTGCAACTCGGCGATCTGGTCGATGCAGTCCTTGGGCGTGCCGACGATCTGGATCTTGACGTAGAATTCGGTGGCCCGCACCCGTTCTTCTTCGTCCTGCAGCCGGGCATAGGTTTTCGCCATCTTGCCGTAGGTTTCGTAGCCTTTGACCGTGGCCAGGTGGCCGTCGGAGAAATGGTAGTGGTTGTCGATCGACTCCCACTTCTTGCCGAGCCATTGCATCGCCCGGTCCTGCGCCTCGTCGCGGCTTTCGGCGCAGGAGACGTTGGTCAGGATGATCGGCGGCGGCGGGTGGTGCCCTACGGAAAGCGCGATCTCGCGATAGGCGACGATGTTCTCGGCCGCCTTCGGCCACTCGTTCTGCATCACCACCAGGATGCCGAAACCGAGCTTGGCCATGATCTCGGCCGATTCCGGGCTGACCGACGAAGCGAAGAAGCGCTCCTCGGGGTGCGAGACCGGCCGCGGCCGGATCGACGTGCGCGGGATCTGGTAGAATTCGCCCTGCCATTCGAATTCGGGCTCGCGCAACGCCTTGCGGATCAATTGGGCGCTTTCGGCAAAGCGCGGCCGGGCCTCGCCCATCGGGATGCGGAACCCGGCATATTCGACGCTCGCCGCCCCGCGGCCAAAGCCGAACAGGCAGCGCCCGCCGCACAATATGTCGAGGAGCGCGATCTCCTCGGCGACCCTTATCGGGTCGTGCCACGGCAAGACGATGACCGAGGTGCCGAAGGTGATCCGCCTGGTGCGGCCGGCGAAATAGGCCAAGAGCTGCAACGGCGCCGGCGACATCGCATAGCCGGTGAAATGATGCTCGAGCGCAAACAGCGAGTCGAAGCCGAGCGGCTCGGCGAGATCGCCCATCGCCAGATGGTCGGAGACGACGGCGACATCGGTGCGGCCGGGCTCGGACAGCATGTTGAGTGCGATACCGACTTTCACGTGATCCTCCCTCGGGCGCGACAAACGCCAATTCCGATCCGCGATCGCCGCGCTGTCAAGGCTAAGCCGGGGTCGACGCTGCGCGGGCCGCCGCGGCTCACCGCGAGGCATGCTGCTTTGATGTTGCGGGGATTGACCGCAGACGCCGAACGGTATCCCATCGTCGCGCATTCTGACATCAGCCTCGGGGAGGACGGGCCGGCGATGAGCATCAAGGGAAAGGCGTATATCGCCGGGATTTTCGAACACCCGACGCGCAAGGCCGACGACAAGTCGCTGTTTCAACTACATGCCGAATGCGCGCAGGGTGCGCTCGCCGATGCCGGGCTCGGCAAAGGCGACATCGACGGCTATTTCTGCGCCGCCGGCGACACCCCCGGCCTCGGCGCCCTGTCGATGGTGGACTATCTCGGTCTCAAGCTGCGCCACTGGGACTCGACCGACACCGGCGGCTCGTCCTACCTGTTGCAGGTCGGTCATGCGGCCGAGGCGATCGCCCTCGGCAAATGCTCGATCGCGCTGATCACCTTGGCCGGAAGGCCGCGCACCGAGGGGGTGGCGACCGGCACCGCGCCCCGGGCCACGACGGTGCAGTCGGCCGAGACCGCGTTCGAAAACCCCTACGCGCCGGCCACCGCCAACATGTACGCGATGTGCGCGATGCGGCACATGCACCAATACGGCACGACCAGCGAACAGCTCGCCTGGGTCAAGGTCGCGGCCTCGCATCATGCGCAGTACAACCCGCATGCGATGCTGCGCGACGTCGTCACGGTCGAGGACGTGGTCAATTCGCCGATGATCGCCGACCCGTTGCACCGGCTCGATTGCTGCGTGATCAGCGATGGCGGCGGCGCAATCATCGTCGCCAGCCCCGAGGTTGCAAAAAGCCTGAAGCGGCCGTTGGTCAAACTCATCGGCGCCGGCGAGGCGCCCAAGCACCAGATGGGCGGTCAGGTCGACCTGACCTATTCGGGCGCGGTTTGGTCGGGGCCGGCGGCCTTTGCCGAGGCCGGGGTCAAGCCCGCCGACATCAAATACGCCTCGATCTACGACAGCTTTACGATCACGGTCGTGATGCAGATCGAGGATCTCGGCTTTTGCGAGAAGGGCCAGGGCGGGAAGTTCGTCTCCGACGGCAACCTGATCTCCGGCACCGGCAAATTGCCGTTCAACACCGATGGCGGGGGGTTGTGCAACAACCACCCGTCGAACCGCGGCGGGCTGACCAAGGTCCTCGAAGCGGTCAGGCAACTGCGCGGCGAGGCGCACCCCAAGGTGCAGGTGCCGAACTGCGATCTGGCCTTGGCGCACGGCACCGGCGGCTCGCTCGGCACCCGCCACGGGGCGGCGACCGTGATCCTGGAAAGGGAGTGAGAGCGATGCAGAGCCAGGAGCGCAAGATCCAGGCCCCGGTGCCCAATCTCGAAACCCAGGCCTTCTGGGACGCGGCGGCGCAAGGCAAATTGATGATCGGCAAATGCAACGCCTGCGGCAAGACGCATTACTATCCGCGCACCCATTGCCCGTTCTGCTTCAGCGACAAGACCGAACTGCAGCAGGTTTCGGGGAACGGCACGATCTACACCTACAGCGTGATGCGCCGCGCCCCGATCCCCTATGCGATCGGCTACGTCACCCTCGCCGAGGGGCCGACGATGATGACCAACATCGTCGATTGCGACCTCGACAAGATCCGCATCGGCCAAGCCGTCAAGCTGGTCTTCAAGCCCAGCGACGGCGGCCCGCCGGTGCCGATGTTCACCCCGGTCTGACGCCGCGCCGACCCCTTACCCCCTCCCTCTCCCCGAATTCGGGGAGGGAGGGACCCGCACAGCGGGAGGGTAAGCGGGCGGCAGTAGATGTCGGCTTATAGGTTCAGGCGGTTCACCGCCGACGACCTGCCGCTGGCCGCCGGCTGGCTGAAGACGCCCGAGGTGGTGCGGTGGTGGGGCGACCCGGCGGCTGAACTCGCCTTGCTTGCCGAAGATCTGCATCAACCGCTGATGGCCCAATATATCGTCGAGTATCGGGGCCGGCCTTTCGCTTATGCCCAGGCTTATTCGCGTGCTGCCTGGCCGCAGATCCACCTCGAACATCTGCCGCGCGAAACGAAGATGGTCGACGCCTTGATTGGCGAACCCGACATGCTCGGCCGCGGCCACGGCAGCGCGTTCCTACGCGAATTCGCGCAGCTGCTGATCGCCGAAGGAGCGCCGCTCGTCGCCATCGATCCGGACGCGGCAAATGAACGGGCGCGGCATGCCTATGCGCGCGCCGGATTTGCCGGCAGCGAGATTGCCAATGCCGAAACCGGGCCCGTAGTGGTAATGGTCTTCCGGGATTGATAGGAGTCACAACAAATGGACACGCTTGAAGCCAACATCTCGCACCGGCCGTCGCATATCAGCGCGGAGGAATGGGCGGTGCGGGTCGATCTCGCCGCCTGCTACCGGCTGATCGCGCATTTCGGCTGGGACGATCTGGTGCTGACGCACAATTCGGCGCGGGTGCCCGGCACCACCGACCAGATGCTGATCAACCCCTCGGGGCTGATGTTCGACGAGATCACCGCCTCGAACCTCTTAAAGGTCGACATGGACGGCAATCTGATCGAGCCGTCGGAATACGAGCCGATCAATGCCGGCGTCGTGATCCACGGTGCGATCTATCTCGGTCGGCCCGACGTGCAGTGCGTCGTCCACACCCACACCGAGGCCGACATCGCGGTCGGCGCGCTCGAAGAGGGTCTGCTGCCGCTCAGCCAATGGGCGATGCGGTTCTACAACCGGCTCGGCTACCATGATTACGAAGGCGTCTCGCTCGACATCGACGAGCGCGAGCGGCTGCAGCATGACATCGGCGAACATCCGGTCCTGGTATTGCGCAACCACGGCCTGCTGGCCACCGGCCGCAACGTCGCCGAGGCGTTCTCGTCGACCTACCATTTCGAGCGCTCGGCCGAAGCGCAGCTGAAGATCCAGGCCGCCGTCGCCGCCGGCGCCAAAATGGTGGTCCCGTCGCCCGACACCTGCGAGCGTCAGGCCGCGCAGTTCGCCGGCAACATGCCGCGCCTCCAGGGGCAGCGCGAATGGCCGGCTTTGCTGCGCCTCTGCGACAGGCTCGACCCGAGCTACAAGAACTGATCAGCGAAAGGGCCCGCCCGATGAAAGTCACCGGCATCCGCGCCAACATCGTGGCTCTTCCGGCCGACGAGCCGCTCGCCGGCGCCGCCGAAAACCCGAGCGGCACGCGGCCGATCGTCACCGTCGAGGTCGAAACCGACGACGGCGCGGTCGGCGTCGGCGCCACCTATTTCGGCGGGGCGCTGACCGGCACGCTTAAAACTGCGGTCGAGGAATTGGGCGCGCTCTGCGTCGGCGAGGATCCGGTGCGGGTCGAGATGGTCACGGCGAAGTTGCGCGGCGCGGCCGGCTCGGCCGGGCCCGGCGGCATCTTCAACCTCGCGCACTCCGCCCTCGACACCGCGCTGTGGGATCTGCGCGCCAAATCGATGAACCTGCCGTTGTGGAAGTTGCTGGGCGGGGCGCGCGACCGGGTCCCGACCTATGCCAGCGGCGCCTTGATGCGCGGGCTATCGCTAGATCGGGTGGTTCAGGCGGCGGCCACGCTCAAGGACAAGGGCTGGCGCGAGATGAAGACGCAGCTGGCGTTGCCGGGCGAGACCAGCCCGGCCAAGGAGGTCGAACGCATGCGGCGGGTGCGCGAGGCGATCGGCCCCGACATCAAGCTGATGTGCGACATCAACCAGCGCTGGCGGCCGGAGCAGGCGATCGATATCGGCCGTCGTGTCGAGGATGCCGGGGTCGGGCTGTTCTGGCTCGAAGACGTAACCACCGCCGACGATTTCCCGGGACTCGCTCGGGTCACTGCGGCGTTGTCGACGCCGGTCGCCGGCGGCGAGTATGTCTGGGGCATCGCGCCGTTCCGCCACATGATCGAAGCCCGCTCGGTCGATGTCGTGATGATCGATCTGGTCCGGGTCGGCGGGGTCACCCAGTGGCTGAAGGTCGCCGGCATGGCCGAGGCCTTCAACCTGCCGGTGGTCAGCCATCTGATCCCCGAGGTGCATGTCCACCTGATCGGCGCCGTCCCGAACGGGCTGACCGTCGAATACATGCCGTGGCTGATGCCGCTGTTCGAGGAAGTCCCGCAGCAGCAGAACGGCGAGCTGGTGATGCCGACGGCACCCGGGCTCGGGCTCAAATTCGACCAGGACGCGATCCGCCGCTACCGCGTTTGAGAGAACCTTCGACGGTGCGGCGGTCGAGCGGCTTGCGGCGGTTGACGATGATCGGTCACCTGTCGTTCGGGGTCGGCGACCTCGCGCGCGCGGCCGAGTTTTATGAACTGATCTTGGCCCCGCTCGGCTATGTCCAGGTGTGGTCCAACCACCGCGGCGTCGGGTTCGGCGAGAAGGGCGGCGGCGATAAGCTGGCGCTGTTTGTTCGGCTCGACGCCACCCCCGCTCCGGGGCCGGGTTTTCACCTCGCTTTCACGGCGCCGAGCCGTGAAGCAGTAGACCTCTTTCACGCCGCGGCGCTGCGGGCCGGCGGTCGCGATTGCGGTGCGCCCGGACCCAGGCCGCAATATGGCTCGACCTACTACGCTGCCTTCGTGCTCGATCCCGACGGCTATAAGCTCGAGGCGGTCCACCAGTGAGAGTGAGGGGCGAATGAAGATCACGCGGGTCGAGACCGGCATCGTCCTCCTGCCGAACGACGAGCCGCTCGCCGGTTTTTCGGAAAACCCGAACGCCAAGAACCCGATCGTCTGGCTGCGGCTCCGCACCGATGACGGCATCGAGGGGCTGGGCGTCACCTATTTCGGCGGCGCGCTGACCCGGACCCTGCGCCACGCGGTCGACGAGCTCGGCGCGCTGACGGTCGGCGAGGACCCGATGCGGGTCGAGGCGATCGCCGCCAAATTGCGCGCCGCCGCGGTCAGCGCCGGCCCGGCCGGCATCCTGACTGATGGCGATGTCGGCGATCGATGTCGCGCTGTGGGACATCAAGGGCAAGGCGCTCGGCCTGCCGTTGTGGAAGCTGCTCGGCGGCGGGCGCGACCATATCGCGACCTATGCGAGCGGCGCCTTGCGGCGCGGGCTCAAGCTCGACGAGGCGGTCACCGCCGGCCAGCGGCTGCGCGAAAAAGGCCACCGCCAGACCAAGATGCAGCTCGGTCTGCCCGGCGCTCACCTCGCCGGCGCGCGAGGTCGAGCAGGCCCGGCTGATCCGCGAGGCGGTCGGCCCCGACATGGATCTGATGTGCGACATCAACCAGCGCTGGCGGCCCGAGCAGGCGATCGATATCGGCCGCCGCGTCGAGGATGCCGGGGTCGGCCTCTTCTGGCTCGAAGACGTGACGACGCACGACGATTACGCCGGGCTCGCGCGGGTCGCCGCCGCGCTCTCGACGCCGGTCGCCGGCGGCGAATACCTCTGGGGCATCGTCCCGTTCCGCCACATGCTCGAAGCCCGCTCGGTCGATATCGTGATGATCGACCAGGTGCGCTCGGGCGGCATCACGCCGTGGCTCAAGATCGCCGGCATGGCCGAGGCCTTCAACCTGCCGGTGGTCAGCCACGGCGTGCCCGAAATCCACGTCCATCTGGTCGGCGCCGTGCCGAACGGGCTGACCGTCGAATACATGCCGCGCCTGTTCCATCTGTGGGAAGAAGTCCCGGTGCCCCGCGACGGGCTGCTGGCGATGCCGACCGCCCCGGGCCTCGGCCTCAACTTCAGCGCCGATGCGATCAGGCGGTTCGGCGCCGGGTGACAGCGAGCAGGGCCACCTGGCGGACGGCCGGGCGTCTCGGATCTCCCGGTCAGCCGCCGGCCAGCGGTTCGTAGTAGCGTGCAGGGAAGCCGGCGGCGGTGCGCGCGGCGTGGTTGAAGGGCGGCTTCAGCTCGCCCTTGAAACAGCGCCGGACACGATCGCGAAAGACCTCTTCGGCAACGAGCCCGCGCTCGCGGCACAGCTCGTCGAACCAGCGCGACGCCGACCGCGACATGGCCGATCTCGTCGGTATAGATGCGATCGCAGGATGCGCGGCGCTGTCGCCGTCGCCGACGCGCTCGAGCCGGCCGCATCATCTCCGGCGTCACGTCGAGGCCGCGCGCTTCGAGCACCAGCGGCACCACGGCGAGCCGCGCGAGCAGATCGTCGCGCGGTCGCCGCCGCCGCCTCCCACAGCCCGTCATGCGCCGGCAGGTCGCCGTAGGCGCGCACCGAGCGCGCGCGAGGCGTCGCGGCGAGCAGCGCGAAATGCTCGGCCTCCTCGGCGGCGACGCCGACCCAGTCGTCGAAGAATTCGCGCGGCAGGCTCTCGGCGGAAAAGCGCGCGACGATGTCCCAGGCGAGGTCGATCGCGTTCAACTCGATATGCGCGAGCGCATGGAGCAGGGCGATGCGGCCGGAGGGCGAGCCGAAATTGCGCCGGCGCTTCGGCATCTCACGCGGCGGCCGCAGCAGCGGCCGCTCGGGCCGCGCCGGGCGCTGGCGGGCGGAGTCGCGCTCGCCGACCGGCATAGCGCCAGCGCGCCAAATGCGCGGCGACATCGCGGCTCAGCGCCACCTTTGCTCGCCGGGTCGGCGGCGATCAGAGATCGCGACCGCGCCCGTCTGGCTCAGTCGGGTTGGCTCGCCGGTTCAGAGCGCCTGCGCCGCCTTCAGCACCTCGGCGACGTGGCCCGGCACCTTGACCTTGTGCCAGACGCCGCGCACGACGCCGTCCTTGTCGATCAGGAAGGTGCTGCGGTCGATGCCCATGTATTTGCGGCCGTACATGCTCTTCTCGACCCAGACGCCGTAGCTCTCGCACGACCTTGCCGTCGCTGTCGGAGGCGAGCGTGAAGGGCAGCTGCGTATTTGGCCTTGAACTTGTCGTGCGAGGCGACCGAGTCCTTCGAGATGCCGATCACCATCGCGCCGGTCTTGCCGTAATCGGGAAACAGTGTCGCGAAACCCGCAGGCCTCGGCGGTGCAGCCCGAGGTGTCGTCCTTGGGGTAGAAATAGAGCACCACCGGCTTGCCGTGCAGCTGCGACAGGCGTGACCGAGCCGCCGCCGTCGGTCGGCAAGGTGAAATCGGGGGCCTTGTCGCCGACATTGACGCTCATCTCGCCGCGTCTCCTTCTTGCTTTGATTGCGCTGTCTCGGATTGTCTTGCCTGGGACTGTATCGCCCTTTGGGCCGGCTCGGCGACCAGCCGATCGTACCAGCCCAGCACGCCGGCGCAGGCCGCCGTGATATCCGCGTCGAGCCGGGCGAAGTCAATCGCGCCGGCGCAGCGCGCCAGCGTCGCGCCGAGTCGGGCCGGCCAGCGCTGCCGGCTCGGGCGTGCCGTCGAACAGCAAGGTCAGGTAGAGCCGCACCTGCGCGCAGCAGCGCGATGCGACTCGCCCAGCGCCTGTGCCGCCTGCGGCGGCAGTATCCCGGCCGCGCCGAGCGCCTGCGATCGCCGCGGCGATGTCGCGGCGGAGCAGCGCCGGGCGTCCGCGCCGCCTCGCGCAGCATCAGGTATTGCGACGATGAATTCGAGATCGACCAGGCCGCCGCGCCGGTTGCGCAGATCCCAGCGGCGACGGGCGCGGGGATGCTCGTCGGCGATGCGCCGGCGCATGTCGGCGACGTCGACGAGCGAGGCGGTCCGGGTCGCGCGGCAGCGCGCAGCGCCGCGGTCGATCGCCGCCGCGATCCGCGCGCGCAGCGCCGCGTCGCCGGCCACCGGGCGCGCCCGGGTCAGCGCCATATGCTCCCAGGTCCAGGCCGCTTCGCGCTGGTATTGCGCGAAATGCGGCGAGGCTCGAGGCGATCGGCCCGGACGCGCCCGACGGCCGCAGCCGCATGTCGACCTCGTAGAGCCGGCCCTCGGCGGTCGGCGCGGTGATCGCGCCGATCAGCCGCTGGCTCAGCCGGGCGTAATAGGCGGCGATCGCGAGCGGCCGCTCGCCGTCCGACACCTCCCGCTGCCGTCCGGCGCGTCGTAGATCAGGATCAGGTCGAGATCGGAGGCCAGCGTCATCTCGCGGCTGCCGAGCCGGCCCATCGCCGATGACGCGAAGGCGCCGCCGGGGATCTCGCCATGCGACCGCGCGAAATCCGCCGTCAACCGCCGGCAGCAGTGCGCGCGAGCACGGTCTCGGCGATATCGGCATAGGCCGCCGCCGGCGCAGCGCCGTCGAGCCGGCGGCGCAACAGCTGCACGCCGACCTGGAAGCGCCGCTCGTTGGCCCAGCGGCGCAGCAGGTCGAGCGTGTCCTCGAAATCGCGCGGCGCCGGCGAGAAGCTCGCCGAGATCGACGGCGAGGGCGGCGCGGCGCGGCAGCGGCGCGAGAAAATCCTCGGTCAGCACCGCATCGAGCAGCGCCGGCCGCTGCGCCAGGTGTTCCGCCAGACAGCGGTGCCTCGGCCATGATGTCGGCGACCAGCGCAGACAGGCCGGGATTGGCGTGAAACAGCGAAAACAGCTGCACCCCGGCCGGCAGGCTGCGACAGGAACTGGTCGAAGCGCTGCAAGGCTGCATCGGGATGCCGCGGTGCGCGCCGAAGATGCGCAGCAACTCCGGCACCAGCTCGGTCAGGATTTCGCGCGCCCGCTGGCTGCGCGTCGCGCGCATGCGGCCGTGATGCCAGTCGCGCACCATCGCGGCGACCGCGGCCGGATCGGCAAAGCCGAGCCGCGCCAGCGTTGCCAGCGTATCCGGGATCGTCCTCGGCGCCGGTGAAGACGAGATTGCCGGGACCGGCGAGGCTCGGCGCCTCCTCGAACAGCTCGGCATAGTGCTGTTCGACCGAGGTGAGATGGCCGACGCAGCTCGGCGGCGAACGCCTCGGCGTCTGGAATAGCCGAGAAAGACCGCGAGCTGGGCGAGCCCGTCGGCGTCGTCCGGCAGGCGATGGGTCTGCGCGTCGTCGACCATCTGCAGGCGATGCTCGACGCGGCGCAGAAAGCGGTAATCGTCGGTCAGCTCCGTCGCGGTCTGCGTCGATCGATGCGGCCGGCCGCGGCGAGCCGGCGCAGCGCCTCGCAGGTCGGCGCCGACCCGCAGTTCGCGCATCCGGCCGCCCCAGATCAGCTGCTGCGTCTGGGCGAAGAACTCGATCTCGCGGATGCCGCCGCGGCCGATCTTGATGTCGTGGCCGACGACCGCGATTCTGCCGCCGCCGCGATGCGCGTTGATCTGGCGCTTGATCGAGTGGATGTCGTGCGATCGCCGCGAAATCGAGGTTCTTGCGCCAGATGAAGGGCTGCAGCTCGCGCAAGAAAGCGCTGCGCCGGCGACGCGGTCGCCGGCCACCGGCCGCGCCTTGATCAGCGCCGCGCGCTCCCAGTTCTGGCCGACGCTTTCGTAATAGGCGAGCGCCGCGGCGACCGACATCGCCAGCGGCGTCGAGCGCGGGTCGGGGCGCAGCCGCAGATCGGTGCGGAAGACATAGCCATCGGCCGGTGCGCTCGTCGAGAATGCGCACCAGATCGCGCGCGAGCCGGGTGAAAAAGCGCTGCACGCTGTCACGGGCCGGCGATGCGCGACCGCGCCGGGTCGTAAAGCAGGATCAGGTCGATATCGCTCGAATAGTTGAGCTCGCCGCCGCCGAGCTTGCCCATGCCGAGCACGATCAGGCCGCTCCGCTGCTCCGGGTCGTCGGATCGGCGAGCGCGATCGGCCGCTTCTTGCGCGCCTGCGCGCAGCAGATAGCGCAGCGCCGGCGCTCGATCGCGGCCTCGGCGAAGCGGCTCAGCGCCGCCATCTGCTGTTCGAGCGCCCAGGCCCCGGCGAGGTCGGCGACGGCGGCGAGCAGCGCGACGCGCCGCTTGGCGACGCGCAGCCGCCGCATCAGCGCCGCGATATCCTCGCCGCGGTCGCCGCGCGGCATCGATGCCGGCGACGATCTCGGCGAACAACGGCTCGGCGCCGTCCTCGACGAGGCGGGTCAGAAACACCCATTCCTTGACGGCAAGCGCCGCTGAGAAACGGGCTGTTGCCGAAGATCGCGGCGAGCAGGCGCCGCCCCGCCGGCGTGGCGCTCCACTCGGCGGCACGATGCGCCGCCGGATCGCCGCCCGCAGCACCGAGGGCGTCGCACCAAGTCTCGAAACCGATCGTCAGACGGCGGGTGTCGGCCGCTTGCGGCGGGCCGCCGCGACCGCCATTCTCGGCGAGAGGGGACGGGGATGTCATCACCGGGGTCGAGGCATCTCTACTTGCCGGGCAATGCCCGGCAGGGCGTCGATCCTGACAAATGATGCGGGTTTTGGCACGGGTCCGTCAGATATGGGCGCTGTTTTGACCGTCAAGTCAAAAAAAGCGAGCACAATCGATCGTCATGTCGACTTGATCTCCGGCAAAGCGCTCTGTCAAACCGGGCGGACCAGGGCGTGGCGCTTGCGGCCGGCGCTGAGTTTCAGCATTCCGTGAAAATCTAGATCAGCGAGCGACACGACGCGGCGTTCGTCGCTGATGACGGCGTCGTTGAGCCGAGCGCCGCCGCCGCGAATGAGCCGCCTCGCCTCGCCGTTGGAGGCGGTGAGCCCGGCGCGGCTGAACAGCTCGGCGACGGCGATCCCGCGTTCGAGCAGATCCCGCGGCAATCCGGTCTGCGGCAATTCACTGCCGCTGCCGCCCTCCTCAAAGACCCGACGACGCCGTCTCGGCCGCCGCCAGCGCGGCCGCCCGGCCATGACACAAGGCGGTCGCCTCGGTGGCCAGGACCTTCTTGGCGTCGTTGATCTCGCCATCTTCGAGCCGGGCGATCTCGTCGAGCGGCAGCTCGGTAAACAGGCGCAGGAAGCGGCCGACATCGGCATCCTCGGTGTTGCGCCAGAACTGCCAATATTCGTAGGGCGACAAGCGCTCCGCATTGAGCCAGACCGCGCCGCCGACGCTCTTGCCCATCTTGGCGCCGGCGGCGGTCGTGATCAGCGGCGTCGTCAACCCGAACAGACTCGCGCCCGTCGGCGCGCCGCGCCAGTTCGACGCCGCCGACGATGTTGCCCCACTGATCCGAGCCGCCAATCTGCAAGCGTGCAGCCGTAGCGCCGCGCCAGTTCCACAAAATCATAGGCCTGCAGGATCATGTAGTTGAATTCGAGAAAGCTCAAGCGGCTGGTCGCGTTCGAGCCGCAGCCGCACGCTGTCCTGGGTCAGCATCCGGTTGACCGAGAAATGCCGCCCGACCTCGCGCAGCATCGCGATGTAGTCGTAGCTCGTCGAGCCAGTCGGCGTTGTTGACCATGACCGCATCGCTCGATGCCGTCGCCGAAGTCGAGAAACCGGTCGAAGATCCGGCCGATGCCGGCAAGGTTCCGGCCGATTTCGGCGTCGTCGAGCAATGGGCGCGCGTCATCCTTGCCCGACGGATCGCCGATCTTGGTGGTGCCGCCGCCCATCAATACGATCGGCCGGTGCCCGCATCTTTGCAGAAGGCGCAGCAGCATGATCGACAACAGGCTGCCGACATGCAGAGAATCGGCCGTGCAATCGTAGCCGACATAGGCGGTCACTGCGCCGCCGCTGAGGCGTGCGTCGAGCGCATCGAGGTCGGTGCATTGATGCACGAAGCCGCGCTCGATGGCGGCCGACAGAAAGGCGGAACGAGGGATCGACATGGGGCGCCCATCTAGCATAAAACCGCCGAGGCAAGCGCAATTCCTGCGGCGGAATCCAATGTTTTGGAGATAGGGGGATGCCGTTGGTGCATCCGGACTGCCCGCGCGATAGTGTCCGGGAATGCTCGGCACCGTTCAAAATCAGCAAGATTGCAGAGGAGGGAGTAGCCGGGGCACGCTTAAAGCCGATCCGGGTTGCCCACGTGTTGACAGACCCGGTAAGCAACTCCGGAGGGCGCGACGCCTTGCGGATCACTATTGTCATTGAACCGGATGCGGCGAAGCAACTGGCCGAACGCGCGGCCGCAGGCGCTGTGCTGGATATTCTCGTCGAGATACAGGATCGACTTCTGGAGGCCGGAGAGAAACGGTTGTCTATCGTCGAATATGCAACCGCGGAAGAGTTGGAAAGCGGTGACGATCCTTAATCCGGATCATCTATTTGAGCAGGCTGATAGGTTAATCGCGGCACCGGCGGCCGGACGGCCCAGGCAAGTGAATCTGAGACGCGGGATTTCTGCCGCTTACTATGGAATATTTCATGCAACGCTGATCGCTGCTGCCGACGAATTTGCCGGTATTTCCAAGCGTTTGACCGCAGAATACAGCCTTGTCTACCGGAGCATCGATCATCGATCGCTGCGTGACTTATGCCCGGAGGTGAGAAAGCCTAAACTGTCCGCTAGATACGCCAAATTTGAACCCCATAACGGCTTTGGCAGCCACATAAAGGCCTTTGCCGCCGCGTTCGTGGAGCTTCAGGAGAAGCGGCACGGTGCCGACTACGATCCGGCGATCCGCATTAGAAGTTCGGAAGCGCTTGCTGTTGTTGGAACCGCGCGAACAGCGCTGAGGCGTTTCCAGCGCGCGGCCGCTACTCGCCGCAAAGCATTCTTGAGCCTATTACTGTTTCCGCTGCGGTAAAGCATGGCGAATTCCTCCGATCTGCGACTTTACGGAGCGCTGGGTCTGATGAGCGGGACCTCGCTCGACGGCATCGACGTGGCGATGATCGAGACCGACGGCGGCGAGCGGTTAGTTCCCGGCCCGGCGCTGACAATCCCTTACCCCCCCGATTTTCGCGAACAGCTGCGCTCGGTGCTGGGCGGCGTCGGCCCGGTCGGCGCGGTCGAAGTCGAACTGACCCGGCTGCACGCCCGGCCGTCGAGGTTTTTCGAGCGCAATATCCGGAAGCCTCGTTCGATCTGGTCGGCTTTCACGGTCATACGATCCTGCATCGCCCGGCCGCAGCGCCGCACCTGGCAGATTGGGCGACGGCGCGGATCTGGCCCGCCGAACCGGGGTCGATGTGGTCGGCGATTTCCGCGGCGCCGATGTCGCCGCCGGCGGAGAGGGCGCGCCGCTCGCGCCGCTCTATCACGCAGCGCTTGCCGCGCCGCTGGCCAAGCCGGTGGCGATCCTGAACCTCGGCGGCGTCGCCAATGTCACCTGGATCGGCACCGCCGGGGACGATCCTCGCCTTCGATACCGGGCCGGGCAACGCGCCGATCGACGATTGGGTGCGCCGCCATACCGGTGCGGCGGCGGATATCGACGGCGCGCTGGCGCTGGCCGGCCAGCCTTCGGCCGCCCATATCGCGCGTTTTCTGAAAGGACCCTATTTCGCCCGGCGACCGCCGAAATCGCTCGACCGCGACGATTTCCGCGAGTGTGCTGCCGAGGATCTGTCGCCCGCCGACGGGGCGGCCAGCTTGACCGAAATGACGGCGGCGGCTGTCGCCATCGGCCGAGATCATTTCCCGGCCCCGGTATGCCAGTGGCTCGTCTGCGGCGGCGGGCGGCACAACCCAGCGCTGATGGCGGCATTGGCGCGCGTGCTCGGCGGACCGGTGCGCCCGGTCGAGGCGGTCGGCTGGGACGGCGACGCGCTGGAAGCGCAGGCCTTCGCCTATCTGGCGGTCCGCTCGGTCCGCGGGCTGCCGCTCAGCCTGCCGTCGACGACCGGGGCGCCGCGGCCGACCTGCGGGGGCCGACTATATCGCGCGGCGGTCAGTGGGTGACGAGACGGCGTTCGATCGCGGCGGCCTTGATCGCCTTTTGCAACTTCTCGAAGGCGCGCACCTCGATCTGCCGCACCCGCTCGCGCGAGATGCCGTATTGCTGCGACAGATCTTCGAGCGTCGTCGGGTTGTCGCGCAGCCGCCGCTCGGTCAGGATGTGGCGCTCGCGCTCGTTGAGATGCGTCATCGCCTTTTCCAGGAGGTCGCGGCGCAGCCCGAGCTCCTGGCGATCGCCGAGCCTGCGTCTCCTGGCTCTCGCTCTCGTCGACCAGCCAATCCTGCCATTCGCCCTCGCCGTCGACTGCGCAGCGGCGCGTTCAGCGAATGGTCGGGGCTCGCCAGCCGCCGGTTCATGCTGACGACGTCGGCCTCGGGCACATCGAGCTCGGTGGCGATCTTTTTCAGATTCTCCGGCGACAGATCGCCCTCCTCGATCGCCTGCAGCTGGCCCTTGAGCTTGCGCAGATTGAAGAACAGCTTCTTCTGCGCCGCCGTGGTGCCCATCTTCACCAGCGACCACGAGTGCAGGATGTATTCCTGGATCGCGGCGCGGATCCACCACATCGCGTAGGTCGCGAGGCGGAAGCCGCGATCGGGATCGAAGCGCTTGACCGCCTGCATCATCCCGACATTGCCTTCGGAGATCAGCTCGGACAGCGGCAGGCCGTAGCCGCGATAGCCCATCGCGATCTTGGCGACGAGGCGCAGATGGCTGGTCACCAGCCGATGCGCGGCCTCGGGATCCTCATGCTCCTTCCAGCGCTTGGCGAGCATGTATTCCTCGTCCGGCTCCAGCATCGGAAACTTGCGGATCTCCTGGAGATACCGCGTCAGATTCCCTTCGCCGGAGAGACGGAAGGCAGCGAGAGGCGTGGCCATTGACGATCGTTGCTCCAAGGTGGCTCGACTATGGGTGAACGCCGGCTGGAGATTCCGGATCCCATTTCGCCATGTCAAAACCCTACTAAAATAGTCGGGTTTTGTCCAGTTTAAAGTCGCTCTAAATCAGTAAACAGTCCGTGACAGGTCGGCCGGTAGCGCGCTGTCGAAGTCGAGATGCTCGCCGCCGGCGGGGTGGGTGAAGCCGAGCCGGCGGGCATGCAGCGCCTGGCGCGGGAAATCGGCGATCCGCGCACCCAGCGGACCCGAGCGGGCGACGGCGCGGCCGGCGCGGGCGCCATAGACCGGATCGCCGATCAGCGGATGACCGCGCTCGGCGAGATGAACGCGGATCTGATGGGTGCGGCCGGTCGGCGAGGCGGCACTCGATCAGCGCCGCCTTCGGCCGCAAAGACGCGCGCGACCCGATAACGGGTCACCGCCGGCTTGCCGCGCGCTTCGCCGACGACCGCCATCTTCTTGCGGTTGGTCGGGCTGCGGCCGATGTTGCCGGCGATCTCGCCGGCGCTGGCAGAGGGCACGCCCCAGACGAAGGCGGCATAGGCGCGGTCGATGTGGCGCGCGCGAAATCGCGCGACAGCGCGCGGTGCGCCATCTCGGTCTTGGCGACGACCATCAGCCCGCTGGTGTCCTTGTCGAGACGATGGACGATGCCCGGCCGGCGCACGCCGCCGATCCCGGCAAGGCTCGTCGCCGCAATGCGCGATCAGCGCGTTGACCAGGGTGCCGTCGGGATTGCCCGGGGCCGGGTGAACAACCAGGCCGGCGGGCTTGTCGATGACGATCAGATGTGCATCCTCAAAGCGGATATCGAGCGCGATCGGCTGGGCCGCCGGCGTCGCATCGTCGGTTCGGGGAGGATTACGACGAAACTTTGCCCGGAACGGACGCGCAGCGAAGGATCCCGAAGCGGAATGTCGCGGTGCAGTACATGGCCCCCCTCGATCAGCCGTTTGAGCCGGGTGCGCGACAATGCCGGCAAGCGAAGTGCCAGCATCCGGTCGAGGCGCTGCCCGACATCGGTTTCACCCGCCCGGACCTCGACCATCCGAATCTCGGCCGTTCCCGGCTCAGCGGTCACAGCTGTCCCCCGGCGCCGTGCGTCGATCCACGGCCGTCCGCGGAATTAGGCTGATGGGAGCGTTGCGGGTCTCGGTCACGGTCATGGGCATCGTGATCATCGTCGGATTCGGGGTCGTCATCGCCGTCATTGCGGGCCGCCTTTCGCGCGGCGGCGGCGCGACGCCGGTGCACTCCTTTGGCGCTGCCAACATCGACATCCCGCGCGGCTCCCGCATCGAGGCGATGACCACCGCACCGGATCGGGTGATCCTCGAAATCGTCCTGCCCGATGGCGGGCGGCAGCTCGTCGTGATCGACCTGGACACCGGCACCCGCCTCGGCACGATCGGACTGAACCCGACGCCTTGACCGGACGGCGTCGCCGGCGACTCGCGGTCATCGCCATGCTCGGCGCCGCGATTCCGCCGAGGACCGCAAGGCGTGCCATCTCCTGAGCTTATCGCAAATACTCCGAATTTCCCGACGCCATGGCCACCCGGAATGCATCGCCGCCCAGCCGCTCGCGGGGATGCGATTTTTCGTCGGTTTTTTGCTTGCGTTTCGGGCAGATAAGCCTATTTATCCGCCCTCGACGCAGTCGCACGTGCCTATGGCCCATGGTGGTTATGCAACGACGTAACGCGTCCTTTTTGGTTGCCCGGCTGCGAGGCCGGTCCCGAGAGGGAGGTCGGTATGGTTGCTTTCCGGCTGGGGGACGTGATGCCCTGTCCCGACGCCAATTCTGCGCGGAACCCGTCTGCGCGGACGGGGTAATCGGGTCATCGATCCGAGCAGTTCAAGCTAAGCCACACTGAATTGCCGGTCCGGGCGAGGTCCGGACTTGGTTTTTGAGGTCGCGTTCGGTCGGACGCAGGCCTGCGCGTGCGAAAGAGTTTCGCACGTCGCGGTGCCTCGATCGCCTGACACCGACCCAGTGTCGCTCAGCCGTCTGCGTGAAGGATGACCCGGTTGATGAATGAGAGGATTGCGCGTTTCCTCGCCGAAAACACCCCCGAAACCCCGTGCCTCGTCGTCGATCTCGACGCGATCGGCGGGGCCTACGACGCGCTGCGCCGGCACCTGCCGCTGGCCCGGATCTTTTATGCGGTGAAGGCGAACCCGGCGGCAGAGATCGTTGCCATGCTCGAAGCAAAGGGCGCCAATTTCGACGTGGCGAGCCGCGGCGAGATCGAGCTGTGCCTGGGAAACCGCATCGCCGCCGACCGGCTGTCCTTCGGCAATACGATAAAAAAGGAAAAGGACATAGCCTTTGCCTATCAAGCCGGGCTGCGACTTTTCGCTTTCGACAGCGAGCACGAGCTCGACAAGCTGGCGCGCGCCGCTCCCGGAGCGCAGATCTTCTGCCGCATCCTGGTAACTTGCGAGGGCGCGGAGTGGCCGCTCTCGCGCAAGTTCGGCTGCGCCCCGGAAATGGCGGTCGGATTGTTGCGCAAGGCCCGCGAGCGCGGCCTCGACCCCTATGGCGTCTCGTTTCATGTCGGTTCGCAGCAGACCGATCCCGGACAATGGGACCGCGCGGTCGGCACCGCGGCGCATATGTTCTCGGCCCTGGCCGAATTGGATATCGATCTGCGCATGGTCAATATCGGCGGCGGATTTCCGGCGCATTACCGCGGCGAGGTGCCGGAGGCAGGGCTTTACGCGCAGGCGGTGATGGCGGCGATCACCCGGCATTTCGGCAACCGCCTGCCGGAGATCATCATCGAGCCGGGGCGCTCGCTGGTCGGCGATGCCGGGATCATCCAGAGCGAGGTCGTGCTGATCTCGCAGAAGGGCGGCGGCGACGACAAGCGGTGGGTCTATCTCGATGTCGGCAAGTTCAACGGGCTCGCCGAAACGATGGACGAGAGCATCAAATATCGGATTCGGACGCCGGGGCGCGACGGCGCTGCCGGCCCGGTCATTCTCGCCGGGCCGACCTGCGACAGCGCCGACATCCTGTACGAAAAGACCGAATACAAGCTGCCGCTCGGCCTCGCGGTCGGCGACAAGGTCGAGATCCTGTCGACCGGCGCCTACACCGCGAGCTACGCCTCGGTCGGCTTCAACGGCTTCACCCCGATCCGCACCTATTGCATCTGAGAAGTCTTCCCCCTCGCCCCGCATGCGGGGCGAGGACCGAGGCGACGGCGAGGTTGTGCCGCTTGCCGCCGATAGGGCGACGTCATCAGCGCCCGCGACCTCCTGCACGAGTTTTCGCAGCATCGCCTCGGCGAAGCTGTCGAAATCCTGCGCCGCGATGACAAAGGCTGCGGGGCCGCCGATCACATTGCGGCGATAATAGGCTTCGAGCCACGGCTCCTCGGTCAGGATCGCGAAGTCCGTTGATCGTGATCCCTTCCGCGACGATGCGGTCGCGCACCGCCGCCGGCGCCGCGCCGAAATCGGCCATTCCGTCGCCGGAAATGTCGATCACCCGCCGCGACGCCGATGCCGGCAGATGGTCGAATTGCGCCGCCGCGGCGGCGAGAGCCGGGCCGATCGCGGTTAGGCCGCGCGAACTTCGCCCGGTAGCGCGCACGGCCGCGGCAAAAGCCCGGGCGCTGCGCTGGTCGGTAACCGCGGTCCAGTCGACCGTGACTTTGATTTTGTCGGGGTCCGACCATTCGAGCACCAGAACCTCGATCGCGCCCGCGGCGCCGCCGATCGCCTGCAACAGCCGCGGATCGGCGAACGCCCGGGCAATCCCTTCATGCTGCAGGATGTAGGAATTGGGCGTCACGCTGGCGGAAACATCTACCGCCAGGGCGACGGCAAGGGCGGCGCCATGTGCCGGAATCGCGGGGAGCCAAAACGTCATGGCGATCACCAGAAGTCTGAACATCGGAATGCCGTTGTCGAACCGGAGTTAGCTCGCGATATTCGATCGCGAAGGGTAGGGGCGAAGCCTACTGCTGGGGTGTTTGCAGGGCTATAAGGTGACATCGCGGAAATTCTGGGAGGGAAGAGGGATGAATCGGACGATTTCGGCCTGTGCCGCGATCATGCTCGGCATGATGGCGGTCGGCGCTTTTGCGGCGACCAAACACCCGGCGGCGAAGGGGCCGCCGCCCTGCGGCGCGATCGCGTTTCGCGCGGTAGCTTCCGGCGCGAGCGACGGCGACCAGCAGGCCGGCTATTATCGATCGCGCTATGGCACGCTGGCGCTGCATGCCGATGTCAAGCAGGGCCAGGCGGTAGATTATTTCGTGCTTGCCGACGGCAAGCGGCTCGCCGCGGCGCCGGCCGCCCTGCCCGATTGGGCCGCAAATTGCGCCGTCGCCAAGAAATTGCCAAAGCCGGCCGCGGCCGGAACCTCGCCCTGTACCGGCGAGCGCTTCAAGGTCGCGCTGGCCCATGCCGGCAGCGAGCGGCTGGCGCTGCTCTACGGGTTCGACGGCTCGGCTTGGCATTATTGCGGCGCGGGCAGTTATTGATCGGCGATTGCTCCGTCAAATTCGCCGACACCGAAGTTGTAGGACATTGCCAGGATGCAAGCGGTGCCTGTAAGCTCGCGGTCATCAATGGCTGCGCTGACGCAGCTCCGGCGAGCTGTGACGCAGTCGCCCAAGAAATTGAAGGAAGCGGCGAACCCGTTCCGAGATGCTTTAGGAGCCCGGTTAGGGAGTGAACGAGAATGCTTGAATTGCTGGAGCACCAGAAAAAGCTGACGGCAAATCAGTGGAAGATTGCCGGCGCTGCGACGCTCGGCGACATGCTCGATTTCTTCGACTTCTTCCTGATCGGCTTCGTTTTGGCCTTCGTCGTCAAAGGGTGGCATCTGACCTACGGGCAGTCGGCGGCGATCCTGCTCGCTTCGGGGATTACGGCGCCGTTCGGTTCGCTGCTGTATGGATGGATGGCCGACAAGGTCGGCCGCCGTACCGCGCTGATCACCGCAATACTCAACGTCTCGCTGGCGACCGGGGCGATGGCGCTGACGCCTGAAGGAGGCTGGATCTTTCTGGTGATTTGCCGCTTTTTTGTCGGGTTCGCGGTTACCGGGCTGTACTCGGTCGATATCACCTTGATGCAGGAGTTCTCGCCGGCCAGCAAGCGCGGGTGGTTTACAGGGATCACCACCACCATGCTACCGGCCGGACAATTGCTCGCCGCCCTTCTTGGCGCTTATGCTGCACCCTATATCGGCTGGCGCGGAATGGTCGCCATCGGGTTGCTGCCTGCGTTCCTGTGCTTGTACGTCCGCGCTTTCGTTCCCGAGTCGCCGCATTGGCTGCTCCGCAAGGGCAGGGTCGAAGAAGCGCGACGAGCGCTCGCCTGGGCCCTGAAGATGGACCCGGCGCAAATCCCATTGCCGGCCGTGCCCCCCGTGATCGAGCAGACCCGCTGGATCGAAATCTTCAAATACCCACGCAGCGTCATCGCCGGCTGCCTGACCGGGCTCACGCAGACCGGCGGCGTGGCGCTGGCGCTCTGGCTGGTGACCTTGCTCGTCATGGTGCTCAAGGTGACGCCGTCTGAGGCCTCGAAGCTTGTCATCTGGGTCAGCATCCTGGCGATTTTGGGACGGTTTTTCGCGTCATGGATATCGGACGCCTGGGGGCGCCGCGCTTCCGGCATTTTCACCTGCCTGATCGCGGGCATCTTCATGTCGCTCGCTGGTTACCTGCATGACGTCTTCATCGGCGGGGTGTCGCTGTTTTTCGTGATGATCCTACTGCAGAGCTTTTTCGGCAGCGGCAATTACTCGATTGTCGGGCCTTATATGGGAGAATTGTGGCCGGCGCGGCTGCGCGGCAGCGGCATGGGCTTTGTCTATGGCGTCGGCAATCTCGGCAAGTTCATCGGCCCGGCCGGGCTGGCGCTGATCGCCGGCTCGTCAAACTTTGTCAGCCCGAAGGCCACCCTTGATGCACTGATCCCCGGGTTCAACTATTTCGCCTTCTGGTATTTTTTAGGCGCGGTCGCCTTCTGGTTCATCGGTATGGAAACCCGCGGCAAAACCATCGACCAGATCGAGCGCGATCTCGCGGGGCCTGCGACCGCCGCGGCGGGAGCAGCGGACCGAGCCGCCGGCAACTGATCCGCGCTTACCGGGCGGTCTCTCGCCGTCTCAGCGGTTCTGGGTCCAGTCGTCGCGCCACAGGAAATCGGGCCCGAGCTGGTCGAGGCTCGGGCAGCCGATCTGGCCCATGACCAGGTCGATCTCGCTGCGGAAGATGTCGATCGCCTTTTTGACCCCGGGCACCCCGCCGACCACCGCGCCGTAGAGCGTCGGCCGCCCGAAAAAAGCGAATTGCGCGCCAAGGCAGCGGGCGATCAGAATATCGGCGCCGCGCCTGACGCCGCTGTCGAGCATCACCGTCACCTTGTCGCCGACCGCCGCCTTGATCGCCGGCAGGGCGTCGAGCGAAGCCGGCGCCTGGTCGAGCTGCCGTCCGCCGTGGTTCGACACGATGATCCCGTCGACGCCGATCTCGGCGGCGCGGATCGCGTCGGCCGGGTTCAAGATCCCCTTGACCACGAGCGGGCGCGGAAACAGCCGCCGATAGCGTTCGAGATCGCGCCAGGTTTGCGCCGCAGCCGGGGTCTGGCTGCGGCCGAGCGCAATCGAATCCGCCTTGCTCGCCCCAAGGCCGGCATGCGGCGCCCAATTCCCCAAGCCCGGTGCGCCGCCATGCCTGACATAGTCGAGGACCCAGGCGGGATGGGTCATCGCCTCCAGCAGGACCGACGGTTTCAGGCGCAGCGCTTCGATAACCCCGCCGCCGCGGACGCGGGCAAAGCCGCTGCGATAGTTGCGCTCGCGCTTGGGATGGACCGGCACGTCGACAGTCAGCACCAAAGCGCCGACGCCCGCATCGCGGGCGCGTCCGATCAGCGCATCGGAGATATTGGCGTCCTTGGCGGCGTAGAGTTGAAACCAGACATTGTTCGGCGCGACCCGCACGGCCTCTTCCATGGAAGCGTTGCTGCCGCCCGACATGATGTAGGGGATGTTCTCCGCCGCCGCCGCTTCGGCCAGCATGACCTCCCCCTCGCGCCGGTAGAGGCCGACGCCGCCGGTCGGCGAGATCCCGAAAGGGCTCGAATAGGTACGGCCGAACACAGTCGCGGACTGGTCGCGCTTGGAGACGTCGACCAGGTAGCGCGGCAACAGCCGGTGCTTGTGAAACGCCGCTTCGTTGCGCGCGAGGCCGCGTTCGTCCTCCACCCCGCCCTCGATGTAGTCGAAGATGATCTTTGGCAATTTGCGCTTGGCCATCCGGTGCAGGTCTTCGATGTTGACCGCCTGATCGAGCTTCATGGCCATGGGTTCCCGCTGAAAGGCGCCAGATTGAGGCAACAATGCGGGGTTCGCGTGCGGCCGACAACCATCAGGGCGTCGCAACCGCCATGCCGAGCGCGCGGGCCGCAGCGGCCATGCTGCGGTCAAATGTCACGAGAATCGCATCCACGCGTCGGGCGATAGCGATGTGCAGCGCATCGGGCGTCGCCAAGGCGAGATCGAGCCGCCGCAGATAGGCCGTAGCGACCGCGACATCGCCGGCATTGAGGTCTGTCCGCTCGGCCAAACGCGCCGCCCAAGCCTCGAAATCGCCGATGTCGCGCCTTGCATCCTCGACTGTCGTTTCTCGGGCGCGGACCCGCCGGGCGATTGCCGAAACAAATTCGGCCGCAGCGAAATCGCTGACGACTAGGGGCGCGCGGGCCGTTCGCGCAAAGTCGATCGCGCGCTGGCTCAACGGCTCGGGCGTCAACAGCGCGAGGAGAATGTTGGCATCCAGGTAAAGGCTCACTTCTCGCCCTCATCACGCATCTCGCGGATGAGGGTACCGGCATCGATCTTGGCGGGAGTGCGGCCGACCAGCCTGGCGCGCAACCATTCGATGTCGGCTTCGGTGATCGGCCGCGGCGCCGGCCGGATCGGCTTCAGCTCGACGACCGGCTCGCCGCGTCGGGTGATCACGATGCCTTCGCCCTTCAGCGCCCGATCGATCAGCTTCGACAGCTGGTTTTTCGCTTCCGCGACGCTGTGCGTGCTCATCGGCCGAGATAGCTATCTGGTAGCCATCTGTCGAGCAGCCGGTGGAGGGCGATCGCCATGCCCCATGCCGAGCGTCGTGGATTCCGCTGCCGGCTGGTGTCATCATCGTGAAGCCAATTTGAACCCTTTTTTTTCGGGATCGGCTGTCGGTGCGGGCTCGACCCGTTGTGGACCCATCTTCGATCAGCCCTGCAGCGAAGGGCGGCGATGCCGAGCCGCCCGGACATGACCCACGGCTGCGGTTTGATCGCTATGTGCTGGATCGCACCCGCGGCTGCCTTACCCGCGATGACGCCGAAATCCCGCTTCGGCCAAAGACCTTCGCGGTACTCGACCACCTTGTCGAGAATTGCGGGCGGCTCGTATCGAAAGACGAGCTGTTTGCCGCCGCCTGGCCGGATTTGGCGGTTACGGACGACACGCTGGTGCAGAGTGTTGGCGAGCTGCGGCGGGCGCTCGGCGAAGACGGCGCGCGCCTGATCCGGACGGTTCCGCGGCGCGGCTATCGGCTGGACGCCGCCGTGTCGGCGCCTGCCGCGCCGTCGGCGGTTGAGGCGCTTGATTCGACCGGAAATCGGGATGAGAACGAACCGCCGAAGGCGGCTCTCGAGCCCTCACCGCCGGTCTTGGCGATGCGGCGTCGGGGCGCAGCCAAGCTGGCGATCGTCGGGCTCGTGGCCTTGCTCGCAGTCGGCCTCGTTTGGATCGGTTTCGTCGGCGGCTGGCTGGCGCTTCTGCTCTCCGGATCGGCCGTCCGCCCTCGGGGCCGAGCTCACCGCGTCAGCCGAGAAGCCGACGATTGCCGTGCTGCCCTTTGCCGATCTGAGCGACGACACCACGCGTGCCTAATTGGTCGACGGCTTGACGCAAGACCTGATCGACGCCCTCGGTCGCTACTTCCAGCTAGCAATACGTCGGATATGGCCTGTTCTTCCGCCTCGACGTATGGCTA
>CAVZFB010000040.1:0-196597 GCA_963774345.1 uncultured Alphaproteobacteria bacterium | reverse complement strand
GCTTGGAGCGCGACCATGTCTTCGGCCGTAATTGGATCTCGGTGGGACGCGTTGACCAGGTGGGCGTGCCGGGCCAGTTCTTCACGGTTGAGCTGGCCGGAGAGCCGCTCGTCGTCGTGCGTGGCACCGATGGCGAACTTCGAGCTTTCTATAATGTGTGTCGACATCATGCCGCTGCCGTGGCCAACGTTCCGGCCGGCATCGTGCAGCAATTACGCTGCCCATATCACGGTTGGACCTATGGGCTGGATGGTTCTCTGAAAGGAACTCCGGAGTTCGCCGGTGTGTGCAATTTGATCGCGCGAAAAACGGGCTGGAACCGGTTCGCGTGGCAACCTGGGAGCAATTCGTGTTTGTCACACTCGATGCGGGAACACCTTCACTCGAGAGTTTCCTCGGCGACCTGCCGGCAAGGGTCGCGTCTCTTTCGCTTAGCAAGATCCATTTCTTCGAGCGGAAGAGTTATACCCTCGGCTGTAACTGGAAGGTATATGTCGATAACTACCTCGATGGCGGCTACCATGTACCTCACCTGCACAAAGGGCTCAACAGCGTGCTGGACTATAAAGAATACACAATCGAGAACAGCGAACATTATTGTCTGCAATCAAGCCCGATGGTTGTTTCCCAGGATGCTTCCTTTGCGACGACACGGACGGGCGACCGAGCTGACTACTATTGGCTCTATCCAAACTTCATGATCAATGTGTACGAGGGCGTTAATGGATACGAATCTGGTTCTTCCGCTCGCTCCGGACAAGTGTCTCGTCCAGTTCGATTTCTTCTTCGCTGATATAACCGACGGTAAAAAGAGTTACAACACTGAAAGCATAGCGGTCAGCGACCGTGTTCAAGAGGAAGATGTAGATATCTGCGAATCGGTACAGCGTGGATTGCGCTCGCACGCCTATGGCGCGGGAAGGCTCTCGGTCCGCCGTGAAGTGGGAGAACATCTTTTTCACCGCTTGCTGGCAAGCGACCTTAGAACTATCTACTAGAGCAGCGGGACCGCGAGAATAGCTTAGGTCGAGCCTCATCTCCATTCCCAGTGTCCTCCGCATAAGTGCTTCGAAATCGAGGTCGGGCTTTCCCGTGAGCGACGGGAGATCTAGGAACTTTTTGCCTCGCACTTAAGCAGAGTAGACCGGTCGATCTAATGGTTCAGAAAAGTTTGCTCTCTTCTGGCACGAATTCTGTAACCCACTCATTTCATAGAGGTGTACCCGAAATCGTTGCGCTCTACCGCGGTCCAGTACTGCAATCGCAGTATGAATCTACTGCAATGAGGCGCCAATTCCCTTCCCTGTTCAGGACGCATTCTGTATCACTCGTTGGAGACAGACTCCTGTCCCACTTGTCGACGCACTCCATGAGCGGAGTTAAAGTTGCCACGATGACGACAATTCCTGCTACGAAATGGAACAAACGACGCGACGCTGGATCGAGACTATTTCGATGATGATCAGTTCAAGCAAACGCGACTCGCTTAGGCCATATTCAGAGCGAGGTCTTCGCGGATGGCCTGGGCATCGGTCAACATTCGTGCTGTCCTATTGGAGAGAACTGGAATTTTCGCTCGCACAATCGGAAGATCTGCTGCGAAACGTAGCAGTTCCTGAGCAGACGGACCGAGTAAAGGAGTATGCGATGCGGTTTGCCATATTGAGGAAGTGTGCCGTGTGTGCATCTGCCGCGAGAGCCATTAGACCTTCAATTTCCTTCCGTGGGCCGGCTAAAACAAATTGCACTAGCGAGTTATAGTTCGCGATCGTCAATGATGTGTTGAAACATTAGCTCTCGTACCTGCTTAAGCCGGAGGCCTTCGAGCACTCCTATTCCGAAACCTTGCGGAAGCGTAGTCTCCATCAATTCGGCGCGGCGTCGCACAAATGCGATCGCAGCAGGAAACGGTATAGTACCTGCTGCCACTGCGGCCGAGAAGGCACCTACCGAAAGCCCTGCGGCACCAATCAGCGTCACATGTTCTGACTCGAGAAATCGAACAAACGCGACACCGACGGTTGGGAGCGCAAGCTTGTCCGGCAATGGTCGATTGAAGCGCGTCAGCCGAGTCAAGTTCCTGAATTTCTCTCCCCAGAACGGCGGAAGCCTCAGAGAGTGTCTCTCGAACGGCGCTGCACTCCGGTAGCGCGTGAAGAAACCCCGGCGTCTGCGCGCCCTGGCCCGGTACCAGCAACGAAGCACTCATGCGATCCTCGCCGCAGAAACGCTCCATGGACGTCTACAAGGATCGTTCCACCGAGCTGCCGCAATGCAACGGCGCCTGATTGATAGGCGTACTCTGCGAGCGCAAACGATCCGGCGTTCGTGTCACTTGGAGTTGTCAACGAGCTGTTTCACCTGTTAGCTAAATGCGAGAGCCTCGTTTACCTGTCCATCAACCGGAACGGGGAGGTGTCTTGCGGCCGGCTGTGATTAGATCGCCGAAGAGACATAGAGAACAACGGACTCATAATCCTTTGATTACGCTCAATTGCCCTTGACTACGGTCCATTACGCTTAATTGCGGGCAAACATTGCCGAAAATTCCTAAATGCCTAGACCTGGATCCTCAATTCATTAGCACAATGAACAAATAATGTGAGTTTGCGGATGAAAATGCGCCGATCAGGTTCCTTTACGCTGCCTCTTTGCCGCTTGATCCAGCCGCGGCACTAGATCCTCTGCCCGCAAATGCGTGTAGCGTTTCAGCATTTGCATGCTCCTGTGTCCGCTGATCGCGGAAACTTCTTGGTCCGAAAACCCGGCCTCCACGAATCGACTCACGGCTTCGTGTCGCAGGTCATGGAAACGAAGGTCTTTGAGACCTTGCTTCTTCTTGATGGCCTGCCACATCCTGTCGAATTGGTAAGGCCGCCGAACACCATCGCGACCAGGCTCTCCAAAGAAGATCAGCTCCGTATCGTCGGGCCGCGCAGGATTCGCAATCGCATTCTTGAACATTTCCACCGCAGGAAGAGTCAACGGCACAGTACGCGGCTGAGTGTTCTTTGTCTTCAAGAGTCGGACAATCCGGCGTTTGAGATCTACCTGCGATTTGCGAAGAGTCAATATTTCTGACCATCTCATTCCAGTTTCGAGCGCAATTCGAACGATCCAGCCCATCATGGGGTTCGAGTGGTCGTTCACAGCAGCCAAGAGCCGCTTTTCCTCATCAACTGACAAACGCCGATTACGGCCGGCTCCAGCCGCAGGCCGCCGGATGTTAGTTACCGGGTTGGCAGGCAAGCTTATACCCCACTCTTTGATCGCAACCGTAAAAAGATGACCGAGCAGTGCCAAATCAAGTCGAACAGTATTGTTGGTTCTAGGGCACGGCTTACCATCGTCATCTTTTCGATCCTCTCCGGCGAGGCGCATATCGCGAAATTGCGCAATGACCTCTGGGGTCAGTGACGCCATGGAGTATCTGCCAAGGTGCTTGACGAGTATTTTCGAGCGTCTCCGATCCGTCGCTTGACTGGTAGGGCGCTTTGTCGGGACGATATCGGTGAGGTAACGCTTCATCGCGGCAGCAACTGTCACACGGTCGCTCGAAGCTCGTTGGATAAAAGCTCCGCGAACCATTTCGTCTTCTGTACGCCGCGCCCAATCGCCGGCATCTCTTTGGGTGCGAAAAGTCTTGACAGTAAGAGGCCAACCGGCCCTGCGAATGATTGCCTTCCACCTTCCAGAAGGAGTCTTTACAAGAGTAGCCATCCAGGTCTCCAGCACCAGAGGATCGTTCCGCACTGTACCTGAAATTGTACCCGAACAGAAATAACAAGTGCGTTGAGTCAAAAATATAGCACTGGCTACAGTGCGACAGAACGGCTATAAGTGCATATACTCCCTATATTTATACTTCTATATATTGGTGCCCGGAGGGGGACTTGAACCCCCACGACCGTTTCGGGTCTGCGGATTTTAAGTCCGCTGCGTCTGCCGATTTCGCCATCCGGGCCTGCATGGTTGAAGGGCGATCTGCTTTTATCCTAATTGAAACCGCATCGAGCGCGGGAGATGCGGAAGAGAGATGCAATCCTCCCTAATAATGGCGGACATCAACAAATTCAAATCTTTAACCTGGGAAGGCGAGCAGGCTAAAAAAGCTGGCAATGACTGTCGGCTATCGATCTCGTCACTGCCAGCGCTCTGTGTCCATGGTGCTAGAACTTGACGTTTGGCGCTTGCCTTGATGCCTCGCTCGCCTGGAAGTATGCATTGTCCGGCTGAAATCCTGCCATTCCCGCCCAGACACTGTTTGGAAATTGGCGAATGAACGTGTTGTAGTCCTGCAGGGTCTGATTGTAGCGACGGCGTTCCACCGCAATACGGTTCTCGCTTCCCTCCAGTTGGTCCTGCAGCTGTAAGAAATTCTGGTCGGCCTTCAGGTTCGGATAATTCTCCGAGAGCACCAGTAGCCGCCCGATCGCCGAATCCAGCTGACCATTCGCCGCGATCTTGCCCTGCGGATCTTTGGCATTCAGCAGCGCCGAGCGCGCGTTGGCAATATCGGAAAACACTGTTTCCTCATGCTTGGCATAGCCCTTCACTGTCTCAACCAGGTTTGGAATCAGATCAGCGCGCCGTTGCAACACAACATCTACCTGCGACCACTGCGAGTGCACCGCCTCCTGCTTCGCCACCATCTGGTTCTTGGCGCTCACATAGCTGCCAAACACCAGCAGCACCGCCACAAAAATCACCACAACAACCGCAATTGCAATCCACAACCCACGTCTCATCACGGGCAAATTCTCCTTACACAACCTGTACTCATCATCCAGAGACTACACGACTCCGGCTAGCAACCGAAGCGCTTCTACCAATCTCCCCCAGCCCCGCCGCCGCCTGTGCTGCCTCCGCCGAACCCTCCAAAACCACCCCCACCACCATCGCCTCCGCCGCCACCCCAGCCCCCACCGCGTCCGCCTCCGCCGAGGAACATACCCAGCAGAAAGCCCAACAACCCCGAGCCGCCGGCGCGCGCCAGAAACAGAATGACCAGAAAAATAACAATGCCGAAAATAATCAACTGTCCAAGGCTCAACCGAATCGCCTGCTGCTGGCGCTGCCCACGCTGCTGCAGTGGCTGCAACGGAACCCCGGCATCGCGGGCAATGATCTGCGATATCTGTCCCACGGCCAGCGACACCGCGTCATCGTAATCGCCCGATCGCAAATACGGAACCATCTGTCGGCCGATATCACCCACTCTGGAATCCGGCAGAATGGCTTCAAGCCCGTAACCCGTCGCAATCCATCGCTTGTGGTCCTGAGCAGCAAGCAGAATCAGAACGCCTCGGTCTTTCTGGCCTATCTTCCACGCATCCCAAAGCTGCACGGAAAAGTCCTGAATCGGCACATCATCCAGTGTCTTGATCGTCACAACTGCGATCTGTGCGTGCGCCTGTCGGTCCACCTGCGCGCACAGCAGATTGATTTTCTGCTTCGTTTGTGGCGACAGCACATTGGCAAAATCGCTCACATAATTGGTTGGTCTGGGAAGGTCTTTTACCGCTTCTGCGCCTGCGGTCGCCGGACACGCGGCGATTGCAATCACAATCAGCGCTGCCGCGGCCAGGAATCGCCTGATAGAGAAAGACCTCATCTCAGCTATTCTACCCGCGTGCCGCTTGTCCAGCGCTTTGCTGGATTTCAGTACGTGCAAATGTTGAAAGATGCATCTAAACTTGGCAGCTAAGGAATGCTCCATGCGCCGTCTTCTTCTCTTCCTCAGTGCCGTTTTGTTATTATCCCCGCTTGCGCTGCAGTCCCGGGCCCAATCCCAGAAAGATACGCTCAATCAGGATGAAATTGACCAGGTGCGCGAGTATGGCGACCGGCCAAACGAACGGATCAAGCTCTTCGCAAAATTCATCGAACAACGCATCACGGCAATCAAACAGCTTTCCACCGACAGGAATGTGCAGTATCGCTCGCCCCTGTTGCGCGCAAAGATCGAGGAGTTTACACGTCTCGTCGACGAACTGCAGGACAACCTTGACACGTATGATAGCGAACACGCTGATGTCCGCAAGGCGCTGAAAGATTTGGTTCCGCAGAGCGATAAATGGGAACCGGTTCTACGCGAGCCTCCCTCGGATCCCAACTATGAATTCGCCCGTAAGACTGCGATCGAAGCAGCGCAGAGCGTCAGTGATCAGACGAAGACGCTGCAGAAAGACCAGGAAAAGTACTTTGCCGAGCATAAAGATCAGGCCGGCAAAAACGGAACAGGCCCGTCCTGACTACTGCATTCCGATCTGCCTTAAAAGTAAATGCGCCTGTGCTACGCTCAGATTGAGTGAACCCCGAGCTTTCGCGTTTGTTTGAAGAAGAGTATCGCGCCATCCGTCCGCGCGCTCCCATTCCACCGATTCATGTCCGCTTCTATCGCTTCACCAGCCTGAACACGACCATCCGTCTGCGTGAAGGCCAGATCAAGGTCCACCTCTCTGACCTTCTCGAAGGCGCACCGGACACCGTTTTGCGCGCCATCGCACATATTTTGCTCGCCAAGCTTTACCGCAAGCCTCTCGATCCGGGTCACTCCACGCGTTACCGCCGCTTCACGTCGAGCGAAGCTGTCCTGCGGCAGACAGAACGTATTCGGCAGACTCGCGGACGAAAGAAAATTTCCACCGCCAAAGGCGAGTACTACGATCTGGATGAAGTCTTCGAAACCCTGAATCGCCGCTTCTTCCACGGCCTCCTTGGCCGGCCCCTGCTGACCTGGAGCGAGCACAAGGCGCGCCGCCTCCTCGGCCACTACGATGCGGCCCACAACACCATCATGGTCAGCCGCGTCTTCGACCGTAGAAACACGCCGCGCTATGCCATCGAATATCTGATGTATCACGAAATGCTGCACCTCAGGCATCCAGTAAAAGTGCGCAGTGGACGCCGCTGTGTCCACCCGCGAGAGTTTCAGGCCGACGAGAGATTGTTCCCGGAACTTGAACAGGCAAAGGCCTACCTGAAGCAACTGTAGAGCACCGGAGAACGCTGCCACCCCCAGCGAAGGACTGCTACCCCCGCAGAAGAAGTTGTCATCCTGAGTGCAGCGGAAGGATCTGCTTCTCTCTTCAATCGACAATCAATAAATCAAAGCCATCTTCCGCTTCACTTCAAACTGCTCCAGCGCCGCTCTCCAGTCTTCCGCAATCCTCGACGGATCGACGCCATGCATCAACGACTCCAGCACGTGCGAGTTCGCCAGCAGCGTATGAATACGCTCCAGCTTATAGTCCTGCGGATACATCTTGTGCAGCGCCGACGCTATTTCTATCCCCAGTTCGGGTGAATCAAGCTCATTGCGATCCAGCACCAGCACGCGAACGCCACTGCAAATCTCGCTTCCATAGGGATATGGCTTCTGCGGGGTAAAATCCACCGGCACAAAACGCACTCCCGGCAGGAACCTGTGATTCAAATATCGGGCGAGTTGGCGTCCGTCTACCCACGGAGCACCAAAAATCTCGAACGGAGTATCCGTCCCCCGGCCCACCGAGATATTCGTCGTTTCCACCAGCCCGAGTGCCGGATAAAGCATGGCTTCTTCCACATCTCGCAGGTTCGGCGAAGGATTCACCCAGGCCAACCCCGTCGAATCGTACCAGTCGCCGCGCTGCCATCCCTGCATCTTCACCACCGTTACAGGAGCATTCAGGTTGCGCTCGCGATTGAAGTATTGCGCCAGCTCACCCATCGTCATGCCATGACGCACAGGCAGCGGCAGGTAGTGGACATAGCTTTCATCGCCTTTATCAGAGATTGGCCCCTGCACAAACGCTCCGTTGATCGGGTTCGGCCTGTCCAGCACAACGATATCCGTTCCCGTTTTCGCTGCAGCTTCCAGAAAATAACCCATCACTGTTTCATAGGTATAAAAACGCACCCCCGTGTCCTGCAGATCGATCACCACCGCATCCAGTGAGCGCATCACGTCGAGCGGTGGCCTTCGCTGCGCATCCGTTGCGCCATAGAGGCTGACCACTGGAAGCCCAGTCTGGGCATCCGTCGCATTCCCGATATCGGTCGTGTCCTGCGCTCCGCGAATCCCATGCTCGGGGCTGAAAAGCGTCTTCAGCTCGATCCCTTCCGCATGTGTCAGAATGTCGATCGTTCTCTTTCCCTTTGCATCCACACCGGTCTGATTGGTCAGCAATCCAATACGCAGATGCCCGCCGTGCTTTTTCGCAAGCACCCGCAGTTCGGCAAAATTGTCCGCTTCCAGAACATCGATGCCTGTCTTCACCTCGCCATTCCGCGCAGCCCAGCGCCGCATGCCGCTCAGAGACTCGTTATAACCGGTGAGACTTGCCGAGAGTCTTCCGCCATCCGGAGCGATATGAAGAGCCACCGCCGCTGCATCGGCAATCTTCCCGCGCAGAGCGGTGATGCTCTTCGGCCCGTTCGGGTGAACAGCATTTGCCAGTACGATGACATAGGTATCGGAGACAGGGTCCATCCACAGCGAAGTGCCTGTGAATCCCGTATGCCCGAACGACCCCACAGGCAGAATCTCTCCGCGATTGCTCGAGTAGGGCGATTCAATGTCCCAGCCGAACCCGCGCAGCGCGGTGCCCGTCGCTGGCTGCTCCGGAGTCACCATCTTTTCCAAAAGCGCGTGCGAAAGAGGAAATCTGCTTGGTCTTCCCGCAAGCCGGTCGAGCAGATTCTGCGCGTATACCGCAACATCGTCCCCCGTGCTGAAGAGACCCGCGTGCCCGGCCACTCCGCCCATGCGCCTCGACGTCGGATCGTGCACCACTCCCCGCAGCATTACACCATATTCGTACTGCGTCGGCGCAATACGGCCCCGCCACTCCACCGGAGGAAGGTAGCCCGTATGCCGTAGTCCAAGCGGCGCAATAATCTTCTTCCGAACATACACATCCTCGGGCATGCCGGAGAGCTTCTCTACCAGCGCACCCAGCACAATGTAGTTGATGTCGCTGTAGACAAAGCGAACGCCCGCTGGCGTAGTCGGCTGAATCGCAAATGCCTGCCGGAATGCTTCCGCCTTCCCTTCCCACGGCTGCTCCAGCGAAAGATCGGGCGGCAGTCCGGAATAGTGCGTCAGCAGCTGCCGAATCGTAATCCCCTGCTTGCCGTTCGCGCCAAACTCCGGCAGATATTTCGCCACCGGATCGTTGAAGCTCAGCTTTCCCTGTTCGCAGAGTTGCATCACCGCTGTCGCTGTCATCAGTGGCTTTGTAAGCGACGCCATGTCAAAGACGGTATCCAGCGTCATCGCTTCGCGCGATGGCTCCAGCGAGCGCTCTCCATATGCTTTGCGGAACACGACGTGTCCGTTATGGCCAATCTCGACAACTGCGCCTGGAATATGCTGCTGCTCGATAGCCTGCTCGACCAGTGTGTCGATCGGCGAGAAATCCGCTTTTTGCGCGAAGACAGGCCACCCCATGCAAACCAGCGCAGCAACCACACATGCCAGCCGACAACCGCGCGCCATCATCTACAATTCACTCCTCACACTGTTACGTTTTCCGAAACAACTCATCATGTATCCAATTCCAAACGTCACAATCGCGCCGATTGCCACATACCAGGTCCAGGCAATCTTTGGAAAAACAAAAGGGTGCCCGAACAGAGTGGTGTGTATCTCCGCACTTTGCCTCCAGAGCAGCAGGTTCACCACGCAACCAGCCAGCAGGCCAACGGTTGTGCCCGTTTCATTCGCGCGTTCCGTCAAGGTGCCAAGCAGGAATACGCCCAGCATCCCGCCCCACAACACAGAGGCTATCGAAAGCCCGATCTCGAGAACATGCCCGCTGCCCCGCGAAACAATCGCCAACGCCAGCAGAATTGCGGCCCAGCCCAGCGTCATCAATCGCGAAAGCCGGGTCTTGTGCGCTTCGCTTACATCCGGTCGGCGCAATAAATAAAAGTCCACCATCGACGTAGACGCCAGCGAGTTCAGTGCGGCGCTCAGGTTTGACATGGCGGCCGCAAGAATCGCGGCAATCATTAACCCGGAGATTCCAACCGGCATCTGCTGCACAATGAACTGCGGAAAGATCCGGTCAGCGCTCGCTGCATGCGGCGTCAATCCTGCCTGGTTGTAGTAGACAAACAATCCAGCCCCAATCAGCAGAAACAGCGTGAACTGCACGAAGATCACAACTCCACTTGCCAGCAGCGCCCACTGCGATTCGCGCAGGTTTTTCGCCACGAGCAGACGCTGCACCATAAGCTGGTCGGTCCCATGGCTGGCCATCGTGAGGAAGCAGCCTCCAATGACGCCGGCCCAGAATGTATAAGTCTGTGAAATCGAAAGCGAGAAATGAAGCACCGTCAGCTTCCCCGCAGCCGACGCTACGGAGAACAACGTATGCGCGCCTCCGGGAATGTGTCCGCACACCGACCACAGGCTCGCGAGCGTACCCACCACGTAGAGCAGCATCTGCAGCACGTCTGTCCAGATAACGGCTTTCATGCCGCCTTCGAACGTATACAGCAGGGTAAGCAGCGACAAAATCACAATGGACGCAATATCTCCCGTGCCCAGCGCAACGCCCACCACAATCGCCACCGCAAAGACGCGCACGCCTTCCGCCGCCGCGCGCATAATGAGAAACAGCAGCGCAGTCAGCCGGTGCAGGCGCGACCCGAAACGCTGGCCAATGAGCTGGTAAGCCGTCATCAGCTCACCACGAAAATAACGCGGCAGAAACAGAATGCAGATCACGATGCGCCCCAGCAGATATCCCATCGCCAGCTGGAGAAATCCAAAATCGCCTGTGAACGCAATGCCCGGCACGCTGATGATCGTCAGCGTGCTCGTCTCTGCGGCAACAATCGAAAGCGCAATCGCCCACCACGGAATATTGCGGTCGGCAAGAAAGTAGCTCCTGATCGACCGCTCTCCCTGCTTGCGAAAGCGCAAGCCGAACCATGTGATCCCTATTAGGTAGAGAACGACAAGGATCAGGTCAACCGGGCGCAGGGGAATATGCATCAGTAACCATTACACATTATTTGGAAGCAGCAGCCTGCATGATGCCGAGCGTATCCGGCGCAGGCAGCGTATGCGTCGCGATCCATTGCTCGCGCGCTCCCCGCAGCTCGTCCGCTCTGCGAATCCAAAGCTGCATGGCAATATCGTATTGCGCCGTCACATTGTCCAGCCAGAACGGGCGGTTCTCCTTGAGCCATGCATCCTTGAACAGATCGCGAATGTAGCCGTAGCCGTCGCGAAGGTCCTCGCAGCGTCCATTGTTTCCGGAAAGATTCCACAGGTCGCGCGACATTTGCTTCCGCGTCTCAGGATCATTCTGGTTCTGATACAACCGCTGGTAATTCTCGGCAATATCGCTCGCCGTCTGAAACTTGAACGCCAGAAAATCCATTCTCCGCGCGCCCAGATCCATCGCGTCCACGGCTTCCGGCTCACGCAGATTGCCTGCCAGCCGCGCCTGCGCAATCAGCGTCAGCGCGCGCTCGGCACTCACTCTCACCTCTTCGAGAGCGGGCTTGATCTTCGCCTCCGTTGCCTGCCCTTCCGCGCTCCATGGATCGAGCCAGAACAGCGAATCCCGCGCATCTTCTAATCCAACTTTATCCAGCGCGGCATGGGCTTGCATCAAAGCGGTCTGCGCCTGATCCAGGTCGCCTGTCGCGTCGCCATGAAAGACCTTGCCGTAATTCTTCTGGAACTCCGCGATATCGCTCGACCCCGGCTGCCATCCGGCGGCAGCGCCGAACAGAACGCCATACCAGTCTTCGGCAAACAGACCTTCGCCATCGTCGTTCCAGATAGTGTTGAGCATGCCGGTGCTTCCCGCCTTCTGCCCCGCAGCGACAAATCCCTGAATATTCTTGAGCGCGAGATTGTTGTTCGGATACAGGCGGTTCCAGTTGTTCACGCCCGGCGCAACCCACGTCTCCAGCCCGGCTTTCGTATAAGGATCGAGCCACTTGTCAAAACTGTCTTCCGGCTCGTAATGCCAGGCTACGGCAATCATGTCCTTCGGCAGCTTCGGCACCAGCGCCGGATCAGTCATCGCCACGTCACCCCAGAACAGCAGCCTGCGGTTCAGAGGCTCCAGTGTCGCCGTGAATCTTCGTCAGGAAATCCGAGTACACAGCGCCCAGTCCGCGCTGCTGCACTTCACCTGCGTCCTTCCCTGTCCCAGTTCGAATGTCTCATCCGCGCCGATATGCAGAAACGGTCCTGGGAAAATCCTCCGCAAGCTCCGTGAACCACTCTTTGATCAGTTGCAGCGAACCGGCGTCGCCCGGGGCCAGCACCGCGCCGTCGGAACCTCCGCAAGATGCCCATACTGCTGCCACGTCAGAACATGGTGCAGATGCCCGAAGGCCTCCTGCTCCGGCACGATCGTGACGTGATATTGCTTCGCATACTCAACCAGCGCCTGCGCATCTGCCTTTGACATCGATCCGCCCGGCAGCCCCGGCAGCGGATTCGAGGCATACTGAAGCGTGTTCTCGAAATACGGCGAGTACACGTTCATCTTGAAAGCCGCAAATGTGCGAATCTGCTTTTTCTGAAACTCCAGCGTAGGCACCGGTCCGCGCGATAGATCATCGTGGACGCCGCGATACTTCATCGCCGGCCAGTCGCGTATCACGCAACCCTGTATGACTGCATGCTCCCCCGAGCCTGAAACCAGCTGTTTCACAGTCTGCGCGCCATAGAAAAGCCCGGTTGCTGTGTGCGCGATGACGTACACGCCTTTCTTCGACGTAAAGAGCAGGTAGCCCTCGTCCTGCATCGGCTGGTCGAGCGCAAGCTTCTCATCCGACAGGGCGCGCTTTCCTGCCGAAGATGTATCTTGCAACAGGTAGATATGCGCGCCCTTCTCGGAATGCGCAATTCCCTGCTCTTTCAGAAATCCGGTCAGGTCTTCGGCGGTGAAAGAATCTTCAGTATCTTTCGTTGCGGTCGATACCGACGCTCCGCGAGCCAGCGAAATATCTTCACGGCTGTGGAACTCGCGCGGCTCAGGAATCAACGATGCCTGCTGCGTCTGCGCGAATGCCGACACACTGGCGGCAAGCCCAAGAACAGTCACACCAAGTGCAACAGAATAGAAAACTGTCCGGATCATCGTGTCACAATTCCCCCGAAAGAAATGTTAGTCTTCTTTAGAAAGACTCAAAACAAGAGCATACCGATTCGACCTGCAAACGCAAAACCCAGGAATAAACATCGTACCTGCAAACAAAAAAAGAGGCGCTCTGGAAGTGAGCACCCCTTTCGTTGAACCGTGCGGCTTCGGATTTCTACGGAGCACCCGACCCCGGCGAACGGCTCTGTGTAATGCCGTTTGCCGTTCTGGTCGCTGAGCTGGAGCCCGCATATTGTGTCGTCGTGTGCACATCCACTCCATTGCCCTGCAGCAGAATCGACGACGAAACAATATCTGTATCTGTGCGAATCACAGTCATGTAAGGACTGTCCTGCGCGACCGTGTAGACCTTGCCAATCGGAGCATTGTAAGTGGAGGCAATCGAGCGCGGATGGCCATTCACTGGCAGCACCGACTCTACTGTGAAGCTCGAAAGATTCACTACCGTCACCGTTCCGTCGCTTTCATCGGCAACATAGGCGCGGCTGCCATCCTGCAACACCGTCACAGCAGCCGGATGGCTTCCCGGCTTCAGCTTCACTGTTGCCAGCACCTGGCCAAAGTTCGGCGTGTCCGTAAAGCCTTCGACCGGTCCGTTGATGCTTACATTAATGATGCTGATCGAATCGTCATCGTAGTTCGCCGTGACTAGCAATGAGGCCGGTGAATACAGGTCGGCATAGACAGGCCCTTTGCCAACGTGAATGGTCGCATTCGTCATGTACTGGCTCTGCGAATCGGTATCGAGCTGATTCTTTGCGCTGTCAATGACGGTGATCGTTCCGCTGCCCCGGTTCAGGATAAAAGCGCGCCGCGTATCTGCCGTCATAATCCCGTAGACCGGGCAAACACCCACGGGAATGCGGTTATTGACCGTGTTTGTCGCTACCTGTACTCCGTCGGCCTCGCCATTTGTCGTGACCGTCGTACCGGAGTTGGCATCGCACTGTCCCCACGTAACGCCCGCGCCATCCGTGCTGTTTCCCTGGCTGATTGCGTAAATATATTGAGCGCCCGATGAGCCGATGGCATTAATCAGGCTCGGAGCAACCGGAATCTCCTGCTTGAGCGATGCCGGACTTCCCGTCAGCGCTCCCAGCGCTGTCCGGTTCTGTTCGACAACATACTCACCGACAGTCGTCACCAGCATATTGGAGGGGAGCGTATTGCCGCTCGCGTCCTTCGGCAACGTCGTGGTCAGCACGTTTTTCGACTGCAGGCTCGTGCTCAGCGGAACTGTGCTCACCGTGCCATCGCAGTTCGTGCTGTACGCGGTCGAGCCCGTCGAATCCAATGCAAAGGCCAGCGGCCCGGTGCCAAGGGTCGCCAGCGCCATCACGTTGTCGCCGGAACCATCGATCAGCGTCACAACTCCCGGCTGGGTATACGGCGTTCCCGGGCAGGGATTCAAAGCTCCCGGCTGCTGCACCAGCCCCGGCTGGGAAAAGGCCACCACGTAGGCCGTCGGCTGTGGAGCCGGGCCGGTTGGCGCGATGGGGGTTACGACCGGACGATACTGGTTGCCGCACCCGGATACACCCGCCAAAGCCAGCAGCACCCCGGCGGCAAACCATGGGCGCACAGAGGCTGTTATGGACTTTAGTGGATGTAGCGTTGCGCGTGAAGATGAGTTCAGACGAGGCGGAGTCCGAAGGTTGGCGCGGGACCACTGCCAGGGACGAGAACGAAGTCTGAACTCATCTTCACCGCAACCCGAAGGGACAGGGCCGATTTTCCTCATCTCTTTGTCGCTCGTCGCTAAGATACGCGCGGTATCTGTCGCTCCTCGCTTCTCGATTTGAGCAAAATCGGCTCCCGTCGCCGCATTCACTAAAGTCCATAACAGGCTCCCAGGCCCGGTGACACTTCGCACTCTCAGATACCTCATTCAGCAACAAACCCACACTGGCGCTTTTCCAGCCCGTTCAAGCCGAAGCCGTGTATTTCAACTGACCTTCGCCGTATGGAAAGGTCAACTGGCAAACTGCGGCAAAGCCTGAAACAATCGGACAAAATGCCTTGAAAACTAGATTGTAAATCACTCACGCACTTCGATTTGCCACACATGACAGGAAAAATCTAATGCACCGGAAAAACCGTCCCATCCCGTCGCTGCAATGGCAGTCGCAACTGCTCCTCCTGATTGTAGTGCCTGTGTCCTGCATCTGGATATTCCTCCAGGCAATGAATGCGTGGAGCAGACGCGATCCCGCCCTCCTGCAGATCGCCGGAATCGGCATCGCCTTCGGCCTCATTATCTGGCTGGCACGCGCAGCCACCGGCTCTGCGGCAGTAACGGGAGCCATCATCACCGACTGCCTCTATCTGCGCACACCGGGATGGCGGACCGCGCTTTTTCCCCTCATCGTCATGCTCATTCTTACGCTCGCCGCCACGCGTATCGGCCGGACACGCAAGCAGCAGCTCGGCACTGCGGAAGCACAGCATGGACGCAGCGCATCTCAGGTCGCAGCCAACCTGGGCGTGGCCGCGCTCGCGGCGATCCCGCTCATCACAGCCCAGCTCTTTTCGCCCTCTGCGCGAACGCGGGTTGCTTCGCTTGTCGCGATTGCTGCAGCTCTGGCGGAGGCAGCCGCCGATACCTTGTCTTCCGAATTAGGCCAGGTCTTCGGAGGCCAGCCGCGATTGCTGACTACCCTCAAACCTGTCCCTGCAGGAACCGATGGCGGCATCACGATTGCCGGAACCGCAGCCGGTTGCATCGGCGCGGCCATCGTCGCCGCCGTTGCCGGGTTTACTTTTCCCCTGAACCTGAGAACTTCGGTGATTGTCTTTTCCTGCGCGGTTGCCGGCCTTTTCGTCGACAGCTTACTGGGGGCGGTCTTCGAGCGGCGCGGCTGGCTCAATAATGACGCGGTCAACTTCCTGTCCACCCTCTTTGCCGCCGTCGCAGCCGCATGGCTAGTGCAGGTGTAATCTCCACGCCGTATAGCTGATGATTTCGTGTGCCATGCGGGAAAAAGACTCCTGCCAGTCGATGCTTCGTCCCACCGGCCGCGGCGAGGTGTAAACAGTAAGCCCAAGCTCTTCGCACAGTGCGTGGATGCGGAACAGGTGTGTGCCGTCGCTCACCACAATGATGCGGTTCAGATGATTGGTGTGCGCAATCGTTGCCAGCCGCGCCGCGGATTCTGCCGTATTATCGCTCTGCGTTTCCGCAATAATCGCCGTCTCCGGAACGCCGTGTGCCAGCAAGTAGTCATGCCCCACGCCGCCTTCCGAATGCCGGTCTCCTTCATCGCCGCCGCCCAGCGTTACCACCATGGGGGCGAGCTTGCGGCCATAGAGATCGAGCGCGTGATCGAGCCGCGCGCGCAACACAGGCGACGGCCGCCCGTCGTACTCCGCAGCCCCAAACACGGCAATGGCATCTGCCGCCCGCGCTTCATCGCGGTCCGCAAAGTAACGAATCTGGCTATAGACCCATCCCGTCCAGGCCACGGCACAGGTCAGTGCCAGCAGCACGATGCTCAGCAGCATCCTTCTGCCTGCTCCACCGCGCCGCAGATTCGTGTCGGGAACAATCATGGAACGATCAACCAAAGACCAAAAGAACGAAACGAAAGACTATGGGTGCAAAGCGAGTGCTATTTCATGGGTTGCGATCGCGCCCTCGCGCAGAATCTGCCAGCGGTCTTCGCCGCCTGAAAGATCAACAATCGTCGTTGGCAGGCTTCGCCCCGTCGGACCGCCATCCACGATCAAAGGAATCCGGTCGCCGATCTGATCGCGCACGCACGCCGCGTACGTACACTCTGGCGCGCCCTGCACATTGGCTGACGTGGCCGTAATCGGCAAGCCGAAGGAGGCCGCAATCGCGCGCGGAATCACCGCGTCCGGTATGCGAAGCGCAACGTTGCCGGTGTTCGCCGTCACCCGCAGGGGCAAACGCGAACTGGCCTTCACAATTAATGTCAGCGGACCCGGCCAGAAGCGCTCTGCCAGCCGGTCGAAGGTCGTTCCCAGATCCCGCGCCAGTTCATAGGCCTGCGACAAATTGCCGATCAGCAATGACAGCGGCTTATGCTTCAGCCGCGTCTTGATCTCATAAATGCGTTCCACTGCGCGCAGGTTCACTGGATCGACTGCCAGACCATAAAAGGTGTCCGTCGGTAAACCGACCACTTTGCCGCTGCGCAAGCAGGAAACGACATAATCAACGAGCTCCGGCTCAGGTTCATCCGGATGTATGCGCAAAATCTCCGCAGACAAGGCGACTCCTTCAGGAATTCCAAAGCGCGGACCGGCAGACGGAAACCGCAACAGACACGATAGAATCGCACCCATGCCGACGGCTTCAAATCACGCGCATGTTCGCATTGTACAAAGCCGGCAGAATGCACGGGTAAAAGAATTGCGCGCCGCGCTCCGAAAGAGCGAAAAGACTGAATCCGGACTGGTTGGCCTGGAGGGCCGGCATCTCGTCGAAGAAGCCCTGCGCAGCGGCCTCAACATTCCAACCCTCTTCGTCCGCAGCGGAAGCCTCGGCCTTCTCAACGACCTCCGGCTGCAACCCGGTACAGAAATCCTCGAGCTGCCGCCCGACATCTTCTCAAGCGCCGTCACCACCGAATCGCCCCAGCCCATCGCAGCACTTGCCGAAGCCCCGGCCTTCGAGTTGGAAACCATTCTGGCGAAACCCCAACCCCTTATCCTCGTCTCCGCCGGACTGCAGGACCCCGGCAACCTCGGCGCCATCGTCCGCTCCGCCGAGGCCTTCGGCGCAAGCGGAATCATCGCCCTCCCCGGCACCGTGAGCATCTGGAACACGAAATCCCTCCGCGCCTCCTCGGGCTCCGCATTCCGTCTCCCGCTGGTTTCCGCATCGGGCAAAGATCTCTTTGCCGCCCTTCACTCCCACGGAATCCGCGCCATCGCTACCACCGTAGAAGGCGGCACTCCAGCGCCGCACTTCGACCTCACCCAGCCCACAGCGTTCTTCATCGGCAACGAAGGCAGCGGCCTGCCCCCGGACCTGGCCCGCCAATGCGATGCCCGCATCACCATCCCCAGCCCCGGCCCGGTCGAATCCCTCAACGCCGCCATCGCCGCCAGCATCCTTCTCTACGAAGCCTCCCGCCAGCGCCATGCGAAGGTTATTTAGGCGAAAAGCCTGAGCATTCTCATGACGTAGCCAGGGTCGGGTGCCCCATTCAAGCCTTCTGTTGGCTTGAGTGGGACAGTTCGCTAAATGTTGTCAAGCCCCCAGAGCGCAAGAAATCTTCCAACTCCAACAAAGCAAAGGAAAGAAAGCAGGGGAAAGTTGGCGTAGTATTTCCCCTCAAATTGATAAAATAGAGGGAGAGAGAAAAAAGCCCGGCCATGCGCCGGGCTTTCGTGTTTCAGGGGGCATTTTCGGGGTAGAAGCACCGGGCTTCAGCCCGGTGAATTCCACGCCGATATGCCCCGAGGGTGCCCCATTCTAACTTCTCGATCCGTTCGAGAAGTTAGAGTGGGTCTGACCAGGCCGCGCGAAGCGCGCACCCTTTTGAGCCCTAACCGCCAATAACAACAGGAATTTACAAAAACATAGGGGAGAGTCACCCAATGTACAACGAGTGCCGCCACATCTTCACCAGCGGCAAAAAATGCCAGTCGCCCGCGATCCAACACCAGAACTTCTGCTACTTCCACCAGAACACCCGCAAGCGCCCCGCGCCCGTCAACGAGGCATACCAACCCTATACCGCGCCTCAGGACACAGCCCACCACCTCACCCCGCTCGACGACGCCGACGCCATCCATCTCGCCCTCTCCGACGTCGTCCTCGCCCAGCGATCGAGCCAGGTTGCGTGAACCGGGAACAGATCGCCCTGCTCTCCACGCGAAAAGCCCACGCACCGGTAAAATCTGCCATCATCTAACAGAGCAGCATGAGCCTCTTCGGCAACACTCCGGACCTTGCCACAATCACGAGAAACGCGCCGCTGGCCGAGCGCATGCGTCCGCGCACGCTCGACGAATATGTAGGCCAGGAGCACCTGCTCGGCCCCGGCAAGCCCCTGCGCGTCCAGATCGAGCGCGACGACGCCTGGTCGATGATCTTCTGGGGGCCGCCCGGAGTCGGCAAAACCACGCTCGCCAAGATCATCGCCGAGACCACCCGCGCCAGTTTCATCGAGTTCTCTGCGGTACTCTCCGGCATCAAGGAAATCAAAGCCGTCATGGCCGACGCGGAAAAGGCTGCAACTACGGCTCACGCACCATCCTCTTCATCGACGAGATTCATCGCTTCAACAAAGCGCAGCAGGACGCCTTTCTTCCCTACGTCGAGCGCGGCACCATCCGCCTCATCGGAGCGACAACAGAAAATCCGTCCTTCGAAATCATCTCCGCGCTGCTCTCCCGCTGCCGCGTCTATACGCTGCGCGCGCTTACCGATGAGCAGATCCTCACCCTGCTCGAACGCGCGCTCACGGATGAGCAACGCGGCCTCGGCGGACTTCATCTCGAAGCCGACCATGAAGCGCTCGAACTGCTCGCCGGCTACTCCAACGGAGACGCACGCCATGCCCTCAACGGTCTCGAAGTATCGACGCGTCTCGCGCAGGCAGCGAAGACCCGCATCACCAGGGAAATCGCGACTGAAGCTCTGCAACAGCGCGTCCTGCTCTACGACAAGCAGGGCGAGGAGCACTACAACCTCATCTCCGCCTTGCACAAATCCGTCCGTAACAGCGACGCCGATGCCTCGCTCTACTGGCTGGGCCGCATGCTGCAATCGGGCGAAGACCCGATGTACGTTGCCCGCCGCGTCATCCGCATGGCTGTAGAAGACATCGGCCTCGCCTCGCCCGAAGCCCTCAACCTCTGCCTCTCCGCCAAAGATGCGATGGACTTCCTCGGCTCCCCCGAAGGCGACCTGGCCCTCGCGCAGGCAGTCGTTTATCTTGCGCTGGCGCCAAAATCGAACGCTCTCTACACCGCTTACGGCGAAGTCCTTTCTGACATCGAAACCACCCGCGCCGAACCTGTCCCGCTGCACCTGCGCAATGCTCCTACCGGACTGATGAAGGCCCTCGACTACGGCAAAGGCTACAAATACGCGCACGACGAAGCCGGCCGCGTTGCCGACATGGAATGCCTGCCGGAAAGCCTGCGCAACCGCACCTACTATCACCCCACCGCCGAGGGCCGCGAAAAACTGCTCGCCCAGCGCATGGAAGATGTCCGCAGAATCAAAGAAGCCAGGAGCGGAAGCACGAAAGATACGTCAAAGCGCGGCAACTCTTGATCTTGACGCGCCAGGAATCGCGCCGCTAGACTTGCGGCTCATATTGACTATGCACAGGGGGCGATGTGAGCACACTACCGCAACCGGACATCCGTACTTTTTTTGATAGAGATAAAAATGGAATCATCTGGTGCTATCCCAAGCAGGAATTCAAGAACTCCTGCGGTGCAGCTTCTCTGAGATATGTAAAACAGCTCGTGCACAACCAGTTGCTACCGGAAAAGAAGGCGCGAAAGCAAATCAGCCAGTTCGAGCTTCTCAACCCGATCGGAAGTAGCGCAAAGACTGAGGCGCTCGACAAAGCCAAGGCAAAAGTCGCACCCGAACTCCACAACAAAGTAGAGCCCGTCAGAAAGGCGCTCGAGATTGTCCTCACCCCCGAGGACCGCAAAGCAGCTCGTAAGCAGCGGGGACTTGGCTTAGTTCCGAAGGCTTGGGAAGGAGACCCCAGCTGGGAGGCTACAGGAACCAGGCCGGAGCTGGTTGTTCAGGCTTTGCATGCCGAACCCCTCGCGGTCCCAACGGCTCGCCTGATCGTGGATGACTACTATGACCACCTCATGAAGACAACCCCGGCTTGCCCGGCAATTCTCGCGGTCATGTGGATGATTCGGCACGATGGTCCCGCCACCGACGTTCAAATGGAAAAGGCTCTGGCGAGCAGAGATAGCCTGGGCGGTCACTTCGTGGTGTGCACCGGACCCACCAGGGATGGTAGTCAATTCGTCATCCTCGATCCGCAAAACGGGGTAAGGTATCTCGACCGCAAGAACGTCACGCGCACCTGCATTCTGTACGACAGCGGCCGCATCAATGGAGGCTGGACCGGAGGCAGCATCGGAAAAGTGGATTCGACCATGCAGAAAAATCCGGAGCCTACGAATGTCGATGGACAGCTCGTATCCTATGTTGCCAAATCGAGCCTCTCCCTGTGCGGCGTCATCGTCACCTATCCTTCAGCATAATGGCGATAACAAAACTCAAAAAACGCAAATAGCCACTCTTAAGAATTTTCCGTACAATTCCGACGATTTCCGAAAAGGAGAACATGGTCACTCGTCGGAGCTTCCTCGAAAGATCTGCTGCGTTCGCCGCTGCTGCAAGTCTTGAACGTGCACGCCCGCTTCACGCGATGATGTCAGAATCTCAGCCTTTCCCGAAAGATTTTCTCTGGGGCGCGGCCACTGCCGCCATGCAGATTGAAGGCACTCCCATGAGCAAAGGCGGCGGCGAAAGCGTCTGGGAACCGTTCCTGCGCCAGCCGCACGCGACGTTGGATGGCAGCACCAATACCGTCGCCGACGACAGCTACAACCGCTGGCAGGAAGACATCGACGTCATCCGCCAGATCGGCCTCAACGCCTACCGCTTCTCCATTTCCTGGCCGCGCGTGCTTCCAGAAGGTGCAGGCCGCGTCAACCAGCAGGCGCTCGATCACTATGACGAGTTCATCGACGCGCTGCTCGCCATCCACGTGACTCCCGTCGTCACCGTCTATCATTTCGACTATCCGGAAGAACTGCAGAAGAAGGGCGGATGGCTCAACGCCGACAGCCCCAAATGGCTCGCCGACTATGCCGAGCTGCTCACAAAACGCTACTCCGACCGCGTCAAGTATTGGCTCACCATCAACGAGCCCAATATCTTCTGGAGCCTCTCTGCCGAAGCCACCGCCTTTCCGCCCGCGCACAAACTGCCGCCTGACCAACTCGTCCTGGGCTCCATTAATGTTCTTCAGGGACATGGCCGCTCCGTCCAGGCCATCCGCGCTGCCGCAAAGCAACCGGTTAAAGTAGCGCTAGCCGTGGCCGGCATGATCAACATGCCCGCAACCGAGTCAGTCGCAGACATCACTGCTGCCCGCGATTCTTCCTTCACCCTCAACCCCATCCAGATCATCCCCGGAAGCGGAGGGCAATATCTGCTGAACAACGCCTGGTGGCTTGACCCGATCTTTCTCGGCAAATATCTGGATTCCGGCATCGAGCACTTCGGCAAAGACGCTGCCGCCGCGACCAGCGACGCACTGAAAGTGATCCATCAGCCTGTCGACTATTGCGCTGTGAACTTCTACTTCGGCAGCAGATTCAAAGCGGGAGCCAACGGCAAACCGGAGAAGGTTCCCGATCCGCCGAACATCGCGCGTACGCCCTATGGCTGGCCCATCACGCCTGACGTCCTGTACTGGGGACCCAAATTCCTCTACGAGCGCTACAAGAAACCAATCATGATCACGGAAAACGGCATGTCATGGAACGACACCGTCTCTCCCGACGGCCATGTTCACGACCCGGTCCGTACTCAATTCATTCACGATTATCTGAAGGCCTATCGCCGCGCCATCAGTGGCGGCGTCGAAGCGCACGGATACTTCTACTGGTCGCTGCTCGACAATTTCGAATTCACGCAGGGTTACAAGCAGCGCTTCGGTATCACCTATGTCGACTTCAAAACATTGAAGCGAACGTTGAAGGATTCGGCGTTAGCCTACAGCAAAATAATCAAATCGAATGGTGTGCCTATCTAGCCAGAATTAGCTCTGCTGAGGCGGCTGAATAATGGAAAATGCCGCACCCTGATGGTCAGCCAACACTGACATCTGCATCCCTCCGGGAGCCGTCATAAGCACAAGACCGCCTATTTCCTTCGCCTTGGCAGTGACTGCGGGAACGTCCGCCACCATGAAAAAGAGCATCCAGTGTGGAAGCGTATCCGGCGGCCGGAACGCTGCGGGTGTGACTCCGCCAATCGCCTTTCCTCCGCTCTTGATAACCAGATACTCCGGCGGATATTTCTCGTCCGGCGCAATCTGCCAGCCGAAAAGCGCTTCGTAGAATGCCTTCGCCCGGTCCGGATCTGGGCTGCTCAGATCTGCCCAGCAGAACGTGCCGCCCTCATGCTCAATCGCCGTGCCAGAGTGTGAACGAGCCTCCCATACGCTGATCGCAGTCCCTGTCGGATCCTTGATCACAGCCTTCCTCCCAAACCCGCCCGCATCGAAAGGCCCTGCCACCACCTGCCCACCCAGCTCCGCCGCGCGCTTGGCAGCATCATCCGCGCTCGCCACCGCGACGTAGAGATTCCAGTGCGGGGGCGCCATCGCGCGCTCTTCGGCGCTAGCCGTATAGGCAGCCGCCACATCGCTGCCATTCAAACTGAAGATTGTGTAAGACTGTTCCGGTCCGGTGGGAAAATCCGTAGCGTTCCATCCCAACAAACTGGAGTAGAAATTCTTCGCGCTCTCCTGGCTGCTTGTCGAGAGCTCGACCCAACAGAACATCCCCGGCACATGCTGTTCGACTTTTGGCATGCGCCGGATTATAGCCTCGCCGTATCACGTGAGAGCAATCGAAATCAGAAACACATTTCGACCTGACTTCACTGGTATTTCACCGAACTACCATAAGGCCGCGTTGACGAAGTCGCCACATGCTGTCCAGCCATCGACTCAGTCAGTGCAGCCGAAACGTAATTTTTCGATGCCTTAACGTCGGCTGTATCCGTCGTCGCATGATCGTCGATCGCACCAGCATAGATCAGCTTCCCTGATGGATCGATCACAAACATATGCGGCGTAGTCTTCGCTGCATACTCGTGCCCGATCGCCCCGGTTGGATCGAGAAGTGCAGCCGTAGGCGTTGCCTTCTCTTTGCCGAGATAAGCATTCTCCTGCGCGGCCGTCATATATCCCTGCTCACCGGGAGCGGACGAGAGCACCGTCAGCCAGGCAACGCCCTTCTTCGTCCAGTCTTTCTGCAGCGCCTGCATGTTGCCGCTCTCATAATGCTTCTGCGTGTATGGACAACCATTGTTCGTCCATTCCAATACAACGTACTTGCCTCGATACTCAGAGAGCTTATGCGTCTTGCCGTTTCTATCGGTGCCGGTGAAATCGGGAGCAGCATCACCCACGCGAACCGCGTAAGCAGCGAAAGAAACGGCAAGAGCCGCTATCAGCATGCCTGAAGACAGGAAGGATCTGCGAAACATAGACACCTCGCGGAAGAAGGCTCCGTATCCCTTGCAGATACTACTTTGACGCTGACTCCTGCCAGATTGCCGATCAAATTCTGGTGCCGCCCAAAACATGGGCGCCTGCATCTCGCAGAGATGTGGCATCGATCCACTTTCCCTGAGCCGGGAAAGTTGTCAAGAGCAAAAAACGTCGTTCACCTCGTAAGTCGTTGATTCAAAACCTGAAAAAGTTACTCATCTTTAGCGTGTTTTCTCTTCGGACTGGCTATAATAGAAATAGAGACAAAAGAAGACCCGCCATTGCGCGGGTCTTTTTTTGTGACAAGAGTAACCTGTTTAGAATCAAATAAGTACAGTTAACTCCAATGGATTCAATCAACTGCGGCCATCTTCAGACAAGCAGCTTATTTTCAGGTGTTTACGGGAGAGGGGGTAGATGGAGATCACCTCGTCTCCGGAACCGGCAGGGGATTCCGCACCTTGAACTGCCGCTGATGCCAATAGGGATAAACCGGCGTGACTTCGCTCGCCTGATCCAGCTTCGCCACCTGTTCGGATGTAAGGTTCCACTCCGCGGCCGCAAGGTTCTGCTTCAGTTGCTCTTCGTTCCGGGCGCCGACAATCACGCTGGCAACCGTAGGCCGCTGCAAAAGCCAGTTCAGCGCTATCTGTGGAACCGTCTTCCCTGTCTCTTTGGCAACCGCGTCCAACGCATCCACAACGTTGTAGAGGTACTCATCCTCTACCGGCGGTCCCTGCTCCGCGGTCTTGTGTAGACGGCTCGTCTCCGGCAACGGGTGCCCTCTGCGAATCTTCCCCGTCAGCCGTCCCCATCCCAGCGGACTCCACACCAGAGCCGAAACCTTCTGATCCACTCCCAGCGGCATCAGCTCCCACTCGTACTCGCGCCCTACCAGCGAGTAGTACACCTGGTGCGCCACATAGCGGGCCCACCCATAGCGTTCCGAGATCGCAAGCGACTTCATCAGATGCCACCCGGAAAAATTTGAGCACGCAATATAGCGAACCTTCCCCTGATGCACCAGGGTATTCAAAGCATCCAGCGTTTCTTCAATGGGAGTAATCGCATCGAAGCCATGCATGTGATAGATGTCAATGTAATCTGTGCCCAGCCGCTTCAGGCTGGCGTCGCACTGTTGAATCAGGTGGTAACGCGACGATCCCAGATCGTTCGGCCCATCACCCATCGCGAAAGTAGCTTTAGTCGAAATCAGGAGCCGGTCTCGTTTGCCCTCAATGGCCTTGCCCAGAACTTCCTCGGCCAGCCCTGTCGAATACACATTCGCCACATCGAAAAGGTTCACGCCTGCATCCAGACAAAGGTCGACGAGCCGTTTGGCTTCTGCCACGTCTGAGCTGCCCCAGGCTTTGAAAAATTCGTTGCCGCCCCCAAAGGTCGCAGTCCCAAAGCTGAGCGCGGAAACCTTTAGTCCCGAATAACCAAGCTGTCTATATTCCATGGGCTAATAGATGCGTCCGCCGTGCCGCAAGGCGCAAAGATCCTTCCTAGTGCCGATCAAATTACAGGCGGTACGGAGGGTGGAATCGGCCCCTTCATTTTAGGCCTGCGAAACGCATAAATTACCGCCAGCAAAGGAGGAGCCAGAAGTACACCCCAGAATGGAATGACAATCCCGAGGACGATAGGCGCCAGAATCGAAGCCCAGATGGGCACGCGAGCCGCGCGCTTCATCAGCATCGGCTGTAATACCAATTGATCGATGACGACGATCACTGCGTACAGCCCAAGGACAAAGCCGAGCCGCTCCAGATCCTTCCCCGTTACCAGAATGCAGAAGACAGGTCCGATCAGAGCGATCACGCCGCCAAAGTTGGGAATGAACGTCATCAACCCGCCCAGCAGCGCCCATACCGGGAAGAGCGGCACATGCAGCAGCCACAATCCGATCAGCCACATCACGGCAACGCATAGAGCCTCAATCGAAACCGCGCGCCACCAGTTCACCAGCGCCGTTCCTGCAGTGCGTCCCGTTGTCTTGAGATCGAATCCGCCCATGAATGTCCCTAAGTATGCTTTAGACTCATCATTTCTGGCAAAGGAGACCGTATCGATAGCAGCCGCGCAGCCGGGAGCGCTTATCCACACACTTCAACGCTTACGCCGGCCTTGGACTGATGCCGTCATGCGCGACATTCAGAACTCCATCTTGCAGGTCATCAAACTGCGTTGCGAGCGTACCGCAACGGTAACTTATTGATCCTGAATTCGCGGCAAACACCAGCCAAAACTGCTAGCCTAGAGATATGAAGTTTGGTGTCCCGGTCTTCCCCGGTTCTAACTGCGATCACGATACCTACAACGTCGTCTCGGAAATCGCCAGGCAGCCTGTGACCTTTCTCTGGCATGATTCACCGAGCCTGGAAAACTGTGACGCAATCCTCGTTCCCGGCGGCTTTGCCTACGGCGACTACCTCCGCACCGGCGCCATTGCGCGTTTTTCGCCGGTCATGCAATCGATTAAGAAATTCGCCGCTGACGGCGGCCTGGTACTCGGCATCTGCAATGGCTTCCAGATCCTCACCGAAGCGGGTCTTCTGCCTGGCGCGCTCATGCGCAACTCCGGACTGAAGTACATCTGCAAGCAAGTGCACCTGCGCACGGAAACTACAGATTCGCCATTCACTTGGACATTCAAGAAGCACGAAGTCGTCAAGATTCCCATTGGCCACATGGAAGGCAATTATTTTTGCAACGCTGAAACGCTGAGTACGCTCGAACGCGACGACCGTATTGTCTTCCGCTATTCCACGCCAACGGGCGAAATTGTGCCGGAAGCAAACCCAAATGGCTCGCTTGGCAACATTGCAGGAATTTTAAATGAGGGCCGTAACGTGCTTGGAATGATGCCTCATCCGGACCGTTCCTCAGAAAGCCTGCTTGGGTCGATTGACGGGTACAAGATATTTGCATCTATGTTAGTAACGCTTCAGGGAAAAGAGGGCCGAACCCCCGTGGCTCAAGAAGTAGTGGCTTCCTAGGGGGAGTTTGACAGTACATGATCGACATTCATCATCACTTACTTTTTGGATTGGATGACGGCTCCCCCGATATAGAAACATCCGTTTCCATGGCCCGGGTGGCCGCAGACGATGGGATTACACATATTGTTTGCACCCCTCATGCCAACCACCGATATCACTTCGATCCTGCGGTGAATGCCGAGCGTGTCGCTGAGCTTCGCCAGCAGATCGGCGAAATACTGACTCTCGGTCTCGGCTGCGACTTCCACTTGTCCTTTGACAATATTGAAGACGCCCTGCAAAACCATGCAAAGTACACACTCAATCAGAAACAATATCTGTTGGTTGAATTTGCCGACCTGCTGATTCCTCATGGCATGACCGATACCTTCTATGAAATGAAGGTCGCCAGCATACAACCCATCATTACGCATCCGGAGCGCAACCACACGATCCAACGCCATCCAAACCGCATGATTGATTGGCTGCGCGAAGGCTGCCTGGTCCAGGTTACGGCCTCATCCCTTACCGGACGCTTCGGACGCACGGCGCAATCGACGGCCCTCAGCTACCTCGACAAAAACTGGGTCCACTTCATTGCGACCGATGCGCATAATCTCACGTCACGCCCACCTGTCATGAGCGAGGCCTACCAAATCATCGAGAACAAATATGGCAGGGAGACAGCGGAACGACTCTGCGTTGCCAATCCCGGCGCTGCTTTCCACGGCGCTGAGTTTCCACCTCAGCCGAATATGTTGGGGCTGTATGATGAGCCGGACGCACGTCCGCGAAAGACCTTTCTGAGCCGTTTGTTTTCCACGAAATAACTGATCGTCAGATGGGATAGGTATGTCCATCATCGGACATGCCTGTCCAGAAACGAACAACCTCGGCCCGCAATCCTCCCTGTAAACTGTCCATTTTCATTCATTTAACAATTCTGGGAACATGGCCACGTATATGCTCGTATGGCGCATGAGAGGCTCTTCATGCAAACTCTGCGGCAAGATATCTCCTACGCCCTGCGCCAGATGCGGCTATCGCCTGTCTTTACTCTGACCGCCATGCTGACGCTCGCCCTCGGCATAGGAGCTACGACGGCCATCTTCTCGCTGATTCACACGGTCATGCTCAAATCTCTGCCGGTCGTCGATCCATCGCGCCTCTATCGGATCGGCAGTGGCGGCGACTGCTGTGTCGAAGGCAGTCCGCAGGACAACTGGGGCATGTTTTCTTATCCGTTCTACGAACTCATGAAGAAGAACACCCCCGAGTTTGAAGAACTGGCTGCATTTCAGGCTGGAGGAAGATCGATCGCAACTCGGCGTGGTGAAAGCGACCGCGTGGCCAAGCCCTTGCGTGGCGAATTCGTCAGCGGCAACTACTTCTCGACCCTTGGTGTAGCCTCTTTTGCTGGACGCACGATTCAGGTCGCTGACGATAAAGAAACGGCAACTCCCGTCGGCATGCTCAGCTATCGCACATGGCAGCAGCAGTATGGATCAGATCCAAAGGTTGTCGGTTCATCCTTTATTCTCGACGGCCACCCTTTCATCATCATTGGTATCACTCCTCCGGGCTTCTTCGGAGAAACGCTGCGCAGCGATCCACCCGATCTATGGCTCCCGATATTGCAGGAACCAACGTTCAGCGGCGCGAACTCTTTTCTACATCACTTCCAGGCATGGCTGCGGGTCATCGGCAGACTTAAGCCCGGCGCGACCCCCGATGCCGTGCCAGCGCGGATGACAACTCTCATACGGCAGTGGCTGGTCAATGACAGCGGCATGCCGTCCGACTGGATGTCGGGCATCAAAGCCGGACTCCCCAAACAGATCGTCAAAGTGGTTCCCGCAGGAAGTGGTGTGGGCCTCATGAAGGAGGATTACGGTGACAACTTACGCATCCTGCTCGCCGTATGCTGTCTCGTCCTGCTGATCGCCTGCGCGAACATTGCCAACCTTCTTCTCTCACGCGGCGCAGCCCGGCGCACGCAGACCTCCGTTCGCCTTGCTCTGGGCGCATCACGAAAACGACTCATCCGCCAGTCGCTCACAGAAAGTCTCGTTCTCTCCATTTTTGGCGGCCTGGCCGGTCTGATCATCGCGTATCTGGGAGTCAAATTACTCGTCGCGCTCACTTTCCACAGCGCAAAATACGTTCCTATTGACGCAACTCCATCGCTGCCGATACTGGCATTCGCCTTTGCCTTGTCCCTCGTCACTGGCATGCTCTTCGGAACTGCTCCTGCATGGTTCACCTCGCATTCCGATCCGGCCGAAGCCTTGCGCGGAGCTAACCGCAGCACACACGATCGTTCCTCTTTGTCACAGAAAGCTCTCGTAATTCTGCAGGCAACACTGTCTGTCGTCCTGCTCGCCGGCGCTGGTCTCTTGACGCGCAGCCTTATGAATATGCAGCATCAGAACTTTGGCTACGAAACCGACCATCGTATTACCCTCAGTCTGACTGCACCTTACAGTTCCTATCCAAAACCAAAGCTCGACGCCATGTTGCGTGAGCTACAGGACCGCCTCTCGCACATGCCGGCTGTTGAGCAGGCGGCGCTGGCTCTCTACACACCTCAACAGGACAACTGGGGCGAAATAGTTATACGCGAAGGACACGGCATGCCCAACATGAATGGGGACAACATTGGTTCATCCTGGGATCGCGTCAGTCCCGGCTATCTCGAAATTATGGGCCAGCCCATTTTGCGAGGCCGCACAATCTCCGCTTCAGATACAGCCTCCACACAGAATGTCGCCGTGGTTGATGAAACTTTCGTGAAGCGATTCTTTAAGCCCGGTGAAGAACCGTTGGGCTCGCACTTTGGCCTTGACCTGCCGCAATACGGCGCGACTTTCGAAATTGTGGGTATCGTGCGCAACGCGAAATACAACTGGGACTTCGCCAACCATGACCCCGCGCGCCCCATCATTTTTGTACCGCTCGCTCAGCACGTAACCTATGACAACACGATGATGCAAAGCATCGATGACGGCTCGCATTTCATCGAGGGCGCCGTGCTTAAAATCCACGGAAGCATGGAAGGACTCGAGCCGCAGATCCGCCACGTGCTCAGCGAGGTCGATCCCAACATTACCCTGCTCGACGTCCAGACGATGCAGGATCACATCGATTCAAACCTCGACCAGCAACGCGCTGTCGCGCAGATGACCGGGCTCTTCGGCATCCTCGCGCTCGTTCTCGCCGCTGTCGGCCTCTACGGCGTGACAGCCTATACGGTTGAACGCAGAACGGGCGAAATCGGCGTGCGCATGGCGCTTGGAGCCGACCGCGGTAAGATCGTCAAACTCGTTCTGCGCGGAGCCTTCCTGCAAATTCTGATCGGTCTGGCGGTCGGCATTCCGATATCGATTGCCTGCGGTCATCTAATCGCAGCGCAGCTCTATCAAGTCAAAAGCTGGGACCCGATTGTTCTGGGCGGATCGATCATCGCCCTGGGAATCTGTGCACTCATCGCGAGCATCCTGCCTGCGCAGCGCGCAGCATCCATCGATCCGGTAAAAGCACTGCGCACGGAATAAGCAAGACGGAGGCTCACCATGCAAACCCTGCGGCAAGACCTGGCCTATGCACTGCGCCAGATGCGGCTCTCCCCTATCTTCACGCTGACTGCGATGCTAACTCTTGCCCTCGGCATCGGAGCCACGACGGCAATCTTCTCGCTGATTCACACTGTCATGCTCAAATCGCTTCCGGTCGTCGATCCATCGAGCCTCTACCGGATCGGTGACGGCAGCGACTGTTGCGTCGAAGGCGGCCCGCAGGACAACTGGGGCATGTACACCTATTCGCTCTATCGGCAATTGAAAGATGCCGCGCCCGAGTTTGAGCAAATGGCTGCCTTTCAGACTTCGCCTGCCCGTTTCAGCGTGCGCAGGGGCGAGAGCGACCGCGACGCCAAGCCTCTACGCAGCGAATTTGTCACTGGAAACTACTTCTCCACTTTCGGCATCAACGCCTTCGCCGGACGCGTCTTCACCGCTACAGACGATCAGCCTTCAGCCTCTCCCGTCGCGATCCTCAGTTATCGAGCATGGCAGCAGAATTACGGCTCCGATCCATCCGTCATCGGCTCCAACTTCGTTGTCGATGGCCACCCCTTCACCATCATCGGTATCGCGCCGCCCGGCTTCTTCGGCGAAACATTGCGCAGCAATCCGCCTGAACTATGGCTGCCTCTGCAGCAGGAGCCGATGGTCAACGGCGGCAATGCCCTGCTCAAACAATCCGTCTCCGCATGGCTCCGCGTCATCGGCAGACTCAAGCCCGGGGCCACGTTAAACGGAGTAGCACCGCGCCTGACAGGAGTCATGAGGCAATGGCTTGTTCATGACAGCGAACTTCCTGCCGATTTCCTCCCGCAGATTCAAAAGTCCCTGCCCAAGCAGTTCATCCGCATCGTCCCTGCCGGAGCCGGCGTGGGTGAAATGAAACAGGACTACGGTGACAGCCTGCGCATTCTGTTCACTGTCTGCTCTCTGGTTCTGCTCATCGCCTGCGCCAACGTCGCCAATCTGCTGCTGGCACGCGGCACTGCCCGTCGCGCACAGACTTCGGTCCGTCTCGCAATCGGCGCATCGCGTAAACGGATCATCCGCCAATCGCTCACGGAAAGCATTCTTCTCTCGGTTATGGGAGGAATCGCCGGAATCGCAGTAGCTTACGGCGGCATAAAGGTCATCGTCGCGCTCGCCTTCCAAAACGCGCATTCGGTGCCGATCCAGGCAGCGCCATCGCTCGCAGTACTGGCCTTCGCCTTCGGCCTGTCTTTAATCACGGGGATTCTCTTCGGCACAGCGCCTGCATGGCTCACCTCGCATGCTGATCCAGCCGAGGCACTTCGCGGTGCAAACCGCAGCACGCACGACCGCTCCTCGCTCCCGCAAAAGATTCTTGTCATCACGCAGGCCGCCATCTCCATCGTCCTGCTCGCCGGAGCCGGTCTGCTTACCCGCAGCCTGACAAGACTGGAACACCAGAACCTCGGGTTTGAAGCCGAACGACGCATCAGCGTGGTCATGAACAGCCCCTTGGCGAGCTACTCCGAGCCTCAACTGAACGCGCTCTATCGCAACCTGCAGGACCGCCTCACACACCTGCCCGGCGTGAAGCGGGCCGCGCTGGCGCTCTACACGCCATTCATTGACAACTGGGGCGAATCGATCATTACCGAGGGCCAGGGCGCAGATCAGGTGAATTTCGACGACAACAATTCATCCTGGGAGCGCGTGAGTCCAGGCTACCTGGAAACGATGGGCCAGCCTATCCTGCGCGGACGCAGCATTACGGAACAAGACTCCGAAACTACACGTAATATCGCAATCGTCAACGAAGCTTTTACGCGCAGATATTTCAAGAACCAGGACCCCATCGGAAAACATTTTGGCCTGGATTTGCCGGAAAACAACACGACATTTGAGATCGTCGGTATTGTTCGCGACGCGAAGTACACCGATGCGCGGCATCCCGCACATCCCATGTTCTTTCTGCCGCTGGTACAGAGCGTCAATTACAAGAACCCAGTGATGCAGATGCTCGATCATCGCTCACACTACATCACCGGAGCGGTGCTCGAATTACGCGGCAGCTTCGAGAACGTGGAGCCGTTAATCCGCAAAACCTTCAGCGAAGTCGACCCGAATCTGACCATCATTAACATGCAGACCATGCAGGAGCAGGTTGACGCTAACTTCGATCAGGAACGCGCCGTCGCACAAATGACAGGACTCTTCGGAATCCTCGCGCTCGTCCTCGCCGCTATTGGCCTCTATGGAGTTACCGCCTATACAGTGGAACGTCGTACAGGTGAAATCGGGGTACGGATGGCTCTCGGCGCAAACCGAGCTGACGTAATTCGTCTCGTGCTGCGCGGAGCGTTCCTGCAAATCCTGATCGGCCTCGCGATTGGCATCCCCGTCGCTATAGGCTGCGGACGGCTCATCGCCGCTCAACTCTATCAGGTCAGGAGCTGGGACCCGGTGGTTCTGGCGGGGTCAGTGATCGCTTTGGCAGTCTGTGCTCTCATCGCGAGCGTACTACCGGCGCAGCGAGCCGCATCCATCGATCCAGTAAAAGCCTTACGCACGGAATAGCGCGCCGTTGCGGAGCAAGGGTGGGAAAACATTCAATCAACAAGCCGACGCCTGCCTGCAAAAAGCGCGCCTCAGAGCCCCAACCCACCATCCACACTCAAAATCTGCCCAGTAATAAAATGCGGACCGGTAGCAAAGAACATCACCGCCGCCGCCACATCCTCCGGCATGCCATTCCGCTTCATCGGAGTCTTCTGCGCAAAATGCTCATAATCCTCCGAGACCTCGCCATTCACGATCATCCCCGGAGCAACACAGTTCACGCTGATCTCCGGCGCAAATGCCTTTGACATGATCTGTGTAAGCATGTGCAACGCTGCTTTCGAGGTGCAGTAGTGCCCGTGCGTGGGCCATGGATGCAGCCCACCCAGCGATCCGATGTTGACGATCCGTCCCTGCGAAGCCTTCAGATGCGGATGCGCCGCCTTGGCAACGAGGAAAGGCCCGCGGGTATTCGTCTCAAACATCGCATCCCACTGGGCAACTGTGATCTGTTCAAGAATAGCTGTCTCGAAAACGCCGGCATTATTCACCAAAATGTCCAGCCGTCCGAAGAGTTGTATCACGTTGGAAACGGCATCCTCGATGCACTGGGGATCGCGGACGTCGCAGCGAACCGCGTACGCTCTTCTGCCAAAAGTTTCCAGTTCGGCAACTGTCTTTCGCGCATCTGCCTCTGAGTCGCGATAAGTAATTGCTACATTGGCACCAGCGCCAGCCAGCGTCAGTGCCAGCGTGCGCCCAATGCGCTTGGCCGCGCCTGTGACAAGCGCAACCCGGCCCTGTAAACTATCCATATATTTGATTTTACCTGTCAGAGCGCACCTGCAGTCAGAAGTCGCGCGCGACACTTCCGTTGCCATCTGCAACCTATCCGGTGCAAATGTCATCTCATAAGATTATCCTGAGGCCGCATCATGAATCCCCCGCTGTCCCGTTCCATGCTGATTGTTCTGACTGGCAGCGTGCTGGTCGTATGGCCTATCGTGCAAGGCTGTGCCCACTCTGCACACATATCATCCTTGCGCGGCGGTGCACCTGCGATCCTCAATGAAGACGGACCACATGCGCGCGGTGGAGCGAATCCCAACGCTCCATACATGATTGCTTCTACAAGTCCGCAGCTGGTCAAACGCTCTGACACGACCGCGACAAAAGCCTCCAATCTTTGTGAAAGCAAAGACCTCGCAGTGACTGAGATCGCGGCAGCCGTGAATGGAAACTACCGCGCCGTCAAGCTCGCCTTCGACAATGAAGGCCTCGCTTCCTGTCATCTGGGTGGTTACCCGGTTGTCTCACTCCTGGATCAATCCGGAACGCCTGTAGCCAATCTTGTAGTCGACCGCGTCACAACATCGACTCTCAGCGCGCAACTCGCCCAGGGGCCTGCACAAACAGCTATGGCAAAGCCGGATACCCAGATCACCATCGCCCCAAAGGGCGAAGCATGGTTTCAAGTTGGCTGGTCAACCGGGCAAGGCTGCCCGGTCGTCTCGCGCATCAACGTCTCGGCTCCGGGCTCGACCGAGAGCTTTACAGTGAACCATCCGCTCACAGTATGCGAAGGGCACGTGCAGATTACAACACTACACTCTGACGAGGACTCAGATTAGTGGGGCTGATCGCTTTGATCTGAGGGCTTTTGCGGTTCATCCTGCCCACCGATCTGCGAATCATTGTGCTTTTCGTAAATGGAATACTGACGTCCAGGTCGCAGCAGCTTGACTTCAATGTCTTTGGTCGCTTCGTCAACCTGGTAGTCCGCGCCGTAAGTCTGGTAACCACTGGCTATGATCTGCAGCCGCACCGTATCCCCAATGGGAATCACGTCAAGCACAGCTTTGCCTTCCTCGTTCGTCTTCAGTTCCATGTTGCCGTCATCCTTCCCGTTCTTGATCGGATGAAAGATGACTCCGGCATTCTCTACCGGCTTGCCGGTTGTGGCTTTGGTGACCGTAACCGTGATCTTGCAGGTTGGCGGGGGCGGCGTATACTTGCGCCCTCGCTTCGTCGCCTGTGCAGACAGCAGAAGAGGGATACCCAGTAACAAGCCGAAAGAGAGGACAACAGTTTTGCGAAACATCAAACCTCGGGACAATACAGAATCCATTCCTTGATTGTAAGCATTTCGTCGCTGTCGGGAAACTGCGGATTCAGCCCAAAAGCGGATCGCACGAACTGGAGCTTATTTCGGCTCTTTTCCCCACGCGAAACGCAGCCCTGTGCGGAAGCTGAACGGCAGCGATGTGTATCCGATGGGGCCGATATGCTGGTTGCTCAATAAATTGTCGAGCTGCGTATAGACCGCAATCCATGGCCGCACCTGGCAGACCAGTCCCAGGTCCAGTTTCGCGTAGCCATAATCGAGGTTCCGGTTGGGCAGGAGCAGCGAATTGCCGAAAAATGCATCGCTGGAGCCCAGAAACGTCGAGTCATCGCTGCGGCTGGAAAATGCGCCGTTGCCTACCACCGTCCAGTGTTTTCCCGCGTAGGTTGCGGTAATAAATCCTGTATGCGGAGGGCGCCGGAAAGGTCTTGCGCCGCGCAGCGGTGAATACACGCCGATGGGAATATCAGGGAATGTAGATTCCGTATTGTAAGTAGGGTCCAACGCATCGGAAGAAAACGAGTGCTGCACCACAGAATCAAGATAGGTATAGCCGCCGCGCAGGAAGATATTTCTGCCGACGCCGTACTGAACCTCGCTCTCTATGCCCTGTGCACGAAAATCGAGCGAATTCAAAGTGGGCGAAACAAACGATGCGTTCAACAGCGCGATGAGCTGCTGTAGCTGTTCCGGCGAAAGTTGCGGCAGAAGCTGTGTCAACGCCGAAGGAGGAACCGACTCGATCTGGTTGCCGAACTCGTTGTGAAAATAAGCAACGCGCAGCAGCACATGTTCGCTGAAGAAACTTTGCTCTACCCCTCCATCGTAGCTGCGTGAGTGTTCCGCTCCAATTGGCTGAATTCCGTACTGCTCTACTGTCTGCTGCCCACCATAGGAGTTAAGAAACCCATAGAGAGAGCCAAACTGGTCGGTCAACGTCGGTTCTTTCACGCCTTTCGCAAAGTTGAAATTCAACTTCGTACCGTGAAACTTACCCGCACCCGGACGCACGGCATAATAGGAGAGCCCGACACGTGGCGTTCCCTCCGTGCCATAAAGCTGGTTCTTCTCTATCCCTCCACTAAGCGAATAAAAAAGCCGGCTCTCGAAGTCTCCGCCAATTTGCAACATGTAGTCGTAATTGGCGCGTTCAAGCGAGTCATTCACGAAGCCGGGATAGCGATCCGCTCCGCGCTCGTCTTCAAAACGGAACCCGGCAATGGCCATCAGATGCGGCGTAAATTGATAATCGGTCTGCGCATAGAGATTATCGCGGTTCGAAACCAGGTCAGAAGTCACCGGGTAAGTACCGGCATAATTCAGAATGGCCTGCCCGCTCACCGCATAGTCGTTCGCACCCTTGATCGTCACCGGATTGCCAAGGAAAATCCCATCATCCTCGTCAAATATTCCGGTCGGCCGCCATTGCGTCGACTCTTCCCGCTTACGGGCCATGCCATAGCGCACCAGCGCATGCCAGCGATCGGAAAAATCATGATCGATGCTTCCCGCAAGGAAAATATTCTGGTCCGATTGTTTGGCGTCATTCGCAATCTGGTAGAACTGGTAAGCATTCGGCAGACCTGTCGCGATATCCGCATTACGCGCGCTCACACGAATCGTCGTCCCCGAAGACCATGCATACCCAAGGTTCGCCGTCTCGACGATGTTGTGATATTCGCTCTCAGGAATCGAGTTCTGCGTTTGCAGATCGCTGAAGCCGCCGTAGTAATCGAAAGCGTGATGCGTTCCGCCCAGCTGCACTTCATTGCGATAGGTTCCAAAATTTCCTGCATCGCCCTCATACAGCAAAGACGGAAACGGGGTTGATCCCCGCGGCGTGCTGAATCCAATCACGCCTGCAGCAGCATCCGAACCGTAAAGCACGCTGTTTGGCCCGCGATATGCCTCTGCGCTCGATACTCCCGTTGAGGCGACCGTTGAAAAGTCAAAGCGCCCACCAATGTCTTCAATCGGTACGCCATCAAAAAGAACTTTGTTCGCATCGGAATTTCCGCCGCGAACGAAAATACTCGCCACGCCACCGCGCTGTCCCGTCTGCACCACGTTGACGCCAGCCACCTGCCGCAAGACGTCGACCATGTCCGCACGATTGATAAAGTCGGTCTTATTCAGCGTACGTAATCGACGCACTGACCTGCGCCTGTGGAAGAGGAGTGCCCGTCGCCGTCACCACAATCGACTGCCGCACCCATTCCGGCTCGAGCACAATATTCTGCTCGACGCCATCAAGTGCTCCGCCATAGAAGCTCTGAGTTGCCAATTGACGAAACGATTCGCCCCCAGCCAGCACATAAAAGCGTCCGGTTGCAGAGCTGGTCAAATCGTAACTTCCATCGTTCAGCGTTTTGGCGGCAACAACGACTTTTCCATTCTGAACGAGCGCGACGTTCGCATTTGCGACGGCTGCCCCAGAGGATCGGTGACCCGTCCGCGAACAACAACAGCCTGCAAAGGCAACGCAACCAGCGACAGCAAGCTGAAAACAGGGTGAAACGGCACGTGGGCCGCGGATATCTCGACATAATCTCCTTCGTTCCCCTCGGAACGCGGTTCAAGCGGATTGGACGTTAGGCCACTCCGCTTTCTGGCCTGCACGAAACCGGTCTCCTGACTCACGCGCTGGCTGTCAAACTGCCTTCCCGGACGTTTCCTCCAGTGGCCATCAGGTCTGACATTCATCTGCGCGTCTCCAGCTAAACAGACGCACAGCGTCGCGCTTACAGTTGCGGGGCAGTGACGGATTCCCACCGTCTTCCCGAACATCTCATGCATTGATCGTTATATATGGACGCTTTGTTTTTTCCCTGAACCTGGCCTGCATTTCCCATTCATTTCCAGGTGCTACACTGAACGCGTCAGGGTGTGACATCGCGTATCTTCTTTTGAAAATACACGAAAACTGGAACAAAAACTTTGCATGTTCCCGGCGCCAGCGCCGCAATTCGCCTGTACATTGTCGACTGCACGCAGATAATCAATAACCCTGCCCCCTGAAAGGAGCAACCGATGCAACTTGGAATGATAGGTCTAGGTAGGATGGGAGCGAACATGGTTCGCCGGCTGGCAAAGAATGGCCATGAATGCGTTGTCTTCGATATGTCCGCAAAGACAGTTGAAGAGTTGGCAAAGGAAAAAGGCGTCGCGGGTGCCTCTTCTCTCCAGGACTTTGTAAGCAAACTGGCCAAGCCTCGCGCGATCTGGATGATGATCCCGGCAGGCGTGGTAGATAGCACCGTTGCCGAGATCGTTCCCCACCTTGAGGCTGGCGACATTCTGATCGACGGCGGCAACTCCTATTACATCGACGATATCCGCCGCGCCAAAGATCTCGCGGCTAAAGGAATTCAATATGTCGACGTTGGAACAAGCGGCGGCGTATGGGGACTCGAGCGCGGCTATTGCATGATGATCGGCGGTCCTGATGCCGCCGTGCAGCACCTCGATCCAATCTTCAAAACCATTGCTCCAGGAATTGGTGACATCCCGCGTACGCCGGGCCGCGAAAAACTAGGCGGCACAGCCGAACAGGGGTATCTCCACTGCGGCGAGAGCGGTGGCGGACATTTCGTCAAGATGGTGCACAACGGTATCGAATACGGCATGATGGCCGCCTATGCTGAAGGCCTTGGAGTCTTGAAGGCTGCCAATATCGGCAAGCATACCCACGAGGTCGATGCCGAGACCACGCCGCTGCGCGACCCTGAGCATTATCAATACGATTTCAACCTGACAGACGTCACCGAGGTGTGGCGTCGCGGAAGCGTCATCGCGTCCTGGCTGCTCGATCTTACCGCGTCAGCGTTGGTAGGTGACCCTCAATTGGCAAAGTTCGGCGGCAGAGTGTCGGACTCGGGAGAAGGCCGGTGGACGATCAAAGCCAGTATCGACGAGGGCGTGCCGACCCCCGTGCTCACTGCGTCGCTCTATGAAAGATTCAGCTCACGCGGTGAAGCGGACTTCTCAAATAAGTTGCTTTCGGCCATGCGCTACGCGTTCGGCGGTCATCTCGAAAAACCTGCCGGCAAATAGACTGGATGATGCAGATCAGGGCGCCCGTGCGTGCTCGGAGTTTGACCGGAGTGAATACTTCGCGACTTCTTCGGTAGCGACGCGCGCTCGCTTATGTCCGTGACAACTCTCGCAGGAGGCGGCTCCACAACGGATTATTGAAATTTATCGGTATAGTTAACGTATTCGTGAGGACGTGACCTATACCTATGAATGCATCTGCCTTCCATCGCTCCCTGCCTTTCCATGTCGGCCTGACTTCGTGTCTACTTGCTTTCGCCGCCCTCCCTCTGCTGGCGCAGACTAAAACCCCGACCACTCCAACAGCATCCGACAGCGCAGAATCGATCGCCGCGCAATGGAAATCGGCAAGCGCCAAATATGACGGTACACGGACGACAATCCTGAAAGACGTAGATCAGGGGGCGCATAACGGTGAGTTTCGGCCTGACTGGGGCTCCCTCTCGAAGTATCAGGTGCCGGAGTGGTACAAGGACGCAAAGTTCGGAATCTTTATTCACTGGGGACTTTACTCCGTACCGGCGTTTGGCAATGAATGGTACCCACGCAACATGTATCGGGCCGGCACGCCTGAAAACAAGCATCAAATCGCGACCTATGGCCCGCTCACCAGCTTCGGATACAAAGACTTCATTCCCATGTTCAAGGCCCGGGATTATGATCCGCAAGCGTGGGCACGCCTCTTCAGAGAGGCTGGAGCGAAATACGTTATACCCGTCTTCGAACATCACGACGGATTTGCCATGTATGACAGCGGACTCTCAGACTGGACCGCTGCAAAAATGGGACCGCATCGCGATCTCGCCGGCGACCTGGCAAAGGCTGTCCGAGCGGAGGGCCTGCATCTGGGTGCCTCCTCTCATCGCATTGAACATGACTGGTTCATGGACGGAGGCCGGGAGATTCCCTCCGACGTGAACGACCCAAAGTATGCGGCGTTTTACGGGCCAGCACAGGTGCAGGTGCAGGACAACGAAAATGACCTGGCTCAGGACTGGACTTACGTGAGTCCCGATTACGCCGATGACTGGGTAGCACGTTCCGCCGAGATTGTGCAAAAGTACCATCCCGAAATCATCTTCTTCGACTGGTGGATCGGACAGCCTTCAGTACGACCCTACCTGGCAAAATTCGCCGCGTATTACTACAACGAATCACAGAAGAGCGGCCCAGTTGGCATCATCACTTACAAGCTTGATGACATGCAGAAGAACTCGGGGCTCCTGGATATTGAGCGCGGTCAGCTCTCGGAGATTCGGCCTTCCTATTGGCAGACCGATACTTCTGTGAGCAACAAATCCTGGGGATATATTGAGCACGATACATTCAAAACGCCACTCTTTATCGTGCATCAACTGGTTGACGTAGTAAGTAAGAACGGCAACCTGCTGATGAACATTGGACCACGTTCCGATGGCACTATCCCGGACGAAGTGCAACACGTACTTCTCGCTGTTGGTCAATGGCTCAAGGTGAATGGAGACGCGATCTACGGCACCCGCCCCTGGAAAATATACGGAGAAGGACCAACCAAAGTTGCCGCCGGTTCGTTCCACGATACGGACACACAGCCCTACACGGCAGAAGACTTTCGCTTTACTACAAAAGGTTCGGACTTGTTTGCCATTGAGATGGGATGGCCGGACTCCGGCGAGGCGGTGATTCACTCACTCGGTACAAACGGGCTGCCCGGTCAACACATCCTGTCCGTCTCAGTACTGGGATCGGAGGCGAAGATCTCATACCAGCAGGATGCCGATGGATTGCATATCAAGCTGCCGGAAAAGCCATCGGGAGAAGCAGCGTATGCGTTCCGGATCTCACTTGATAGCCCCGCACAAACGAATCCAAAGTACAAATGAGGACTTGTTCGTACGAGTTCTTTCACTTTGGAGACCTCTTTCCCGAGCTAGCGGAGCAGGTACGCGCGATTCTGGCACGAGTCATTTAACTCCGTGCAGCTTTCGGGCCGAGGCAAACGATCATGATTGAGCGTGTCGATGCACATCATCACCTCTGGAAATACTCCGAGGCAGAATACGGTTGGATTGGCGAGCAGATGCAACAGCTGCGGCAGGACTTCCTGGTTGCTAATCTGGAAGCAGAAATGGCAGCGGCCAGCGTTGACGCTGCTGCCGTGCAGGCGCGTCATACTCTCGATGAAACGCGCTGGCTTTTGCACCTTGCTGACAGATGTTCCTCCCTGCGTGGTGTAGTGGGTTAGGCACCCATTGTGAGTGCGGATTTCCGGGTCCCGACGTTATTGCCGGTAAAGAAATGGATGACCGCGGCCGAGACGGCGACCGTCTCGCTGACCCCAAGGCGGCGATCGGAGTAAAACGCCGTCGTGCAGGATTTCTCGATGTGTGGGCAACTGATTTGCGTGCCGCGCGGGATATTGTCCCAGACGATGGCTGGCATCGCCTCCAGCAGGTAAGCGAGAAGCGCCTTGCGTCTTTCTTCTTCATTCGGCGACCAGGCGGCGGCAGCCGGCCACACACCGGTAACGGCCATCAGCAACATGATGATCACCGTGGTTTTGCCACCCCCACGACGCCCGGCCGTCACCCAGAATGTTGGGCGGTTTGCCAATACCGAGCGCTCGATGACGGTCAGTGCGGCGGCGATCAGGATGCACTTGCCGGCATAGTCGGATGCCACATCGACCAGCCACTCGTCGGTCAGGAACCGCATCGCTGCGGCTATTGCCGACGGTGTGCAGGCCTCAGGGCGTGGAATGATCGCCAGCAACTCGTTTGGTACGCGGAAGATGATACCGCGGTCGCGGTCGAGCCCTCGGTCGCCGAGCAAGGTTCCGTCGCCAAGCATGATTGGTAGTGTGGCAATGGCGGCGGCAAGCGGCAAATCGTTGTCGCCGGGACGGGTATGAAAGTGGTGCACAAAAGGCCCACCAAGATGAACGGCGCGGCCCGTCGCATCGACGTGATCGATGTAACGCTCAATTTCTTCCGCAAGCTGAGCTTCTGAAAGCCGGGTTAGCAGTGGCTGCTCTGGTGGCGGCAATCGGGTCTTTACCGTTTCTTCTGCGTTCGCCCCGCGCGACGTGAAACGGTGCATGTTCAATGCCCGCCGGACGCGCACCTTAACATATATGCCGTCGACATCTCGCACCGGCGGCTCGGCATCTCCCATTCTCCCAAGCACTTCGTTCAGGGCACCCATGACTGGAAGCCACGGCGCATCTGGCAGCGGTACCTCGATCTGCGGTCGCGGATCGCGCCGTTCGGCGAGGCGTCGCTTGGTCGCGAATTGGGCAGCGGCAGCGGCCGCTGTCTTGCGCGCGGCTTTCAGCTTTGCGTCGAGCGCCCGCTTGCCGACTTCGGCGTGCTTGCTGGCAATGTCGCGTAGGTCTTCGATTTCGGCGGCGTCGAGATCCCCGGCCAGGACGAGCCGCACGAAAAGGTCGGCGGCTTCGGAGCGCGGCGCCCGTTGCAGTGCGTCGCCCGCGGCGCGCGCGTCATATTTCAGCTGGTAGACCGTGCGCCCATGCGCATAACTGTGAACCCACGGGTGTCCGTCCGGCCGACGCATGATACGCGCTTTGCAAATGCCGTACTCGACTCCCTCAAGGGGATCGGCCAGGGTGGGGCCCTCGAAGCGGTCGGGATCTCCCAAAACGTCGGCAACGGTGCTGCCGGTCAATTCGGGGTCATCGAATGGGAGGACGAGATCAGGTAGCAGGATGCCTGAGCATTGGCGCTCGACGACGCGCCGGGCTCGGCGTTGATCCATGCCGGTGCGTTCGACAAGGCGATGGCATTGCCGGGTGATGAATTCCGCTTTCGCCTTTTTGACCTCCGGCGCGAGCCGTACTGCTTCCTTGGCGCACAGTTCACGGAGTTTCGCCTGTTCGACGATACTGAGCGGCGGACAGGCGGCGACAGTGTCGAGCACGTCGCCATCGGTCACGATTGGCCGCCGGCTCTCCTGATCTTGCGCCAACGGCGGCTCCAGCACCGGAGCGCCCTCGAAGACTAAGCGTTCTGGCGCGCCAACCATGCGATCGACGATGCTACGTTCCAGTAGTTGACCGCCGGCGCCGACCATCGACCAGCCGAAGCCGGCTAGCCAGCAGCGGGCGTGCAGCGTCTTGAGGAAGCGCTCGATATCGGTGCCGTCCTTCACATGGACAAAGACGTGTAGCCCGTCGGAGCCGGGGAGTTTTTCATCGGTGTCAGCCCGGTATATGCCGGCGCTCGTCGAGCGCCGCGTCACCCGCGCCGCGGATCCCAGCTCTGGCACCACTGAGACCAGCGCGGCCCAGTAGTCGCCGAGCTCGCCGATCCGAGCTGCAACGTCAGGCGGAATGCCCTTGGTGTCAAAATCCAATAGCGCGAGAGCGGATTGGCCGGTGCAATAGACAATGTGGCTGCCCGTGCGGGCGATAAGGTCCGGCCGCGCGGCGCCGTTCAATTCCCCGAGTTTGTCCTTTGTGGTAATTTCGACCTCACTCGGCAGGTCGGGCCGCAGCGAGCCAAGGGCAACGGCCTCGTGTTGCGCCAGGTTGGCGATACAGTCGGCGAAACCCCGGAGATCCGAGAACTGGGCGCGGCAAGCCTGACCCCGCCCCATCAGACAGGCCGACCCGTCGCTCTTCAGAGAGCCGTCCGCGGTCAGGTAGATGCGCTTGGTGAGGGGACCGCCGACCTTGGTGATGCACGTAATTTGGACAGCCGGGCTCATCGCGGCCGTCGTTGGAATTGCCGGGCAATGCATCCCGATGCGTCATCGGCGTCGTCGATCGGCCCCAGCGCAGCGCCCAATCGGCTGCCGCGCTGTCGTCTCGGACAGTCGAGTATGGGCGACGTCAAGGGAATTCTGCCCTTATTGGCGATCACGCTGATCGCCAATGTCAATGTGTAGGTCTTGGTAGCCTCGAATTCTCCCCGCTTAGGCCGGACGACAGTCGCTGCTGATCGGAGGCGCCGGCGATGGCACACCTTGTAGGCGGCAATCATCATCGGACATCGCCGCGATCAGAAGTCGATCGGCGCGGCCCCGAAAGACGTGATTCGGCGTAGGAGTTGAGCATTTCCGGCCGGTAATAGGGAACGCGGCCGAAAGATTTCGAATATCGGCCCGCCGCCCAGGCAGGCCTTTTTGGCTAGAGTGGACGGTGCCTCCTGTACGCCGTGGACCTCAGCGAGATAGGCGCTCGCTTCTCGACGTCGGAGACGTTTCGGCCAGTCCTCGCGATTTCGCCGTCGCCGCTCCCGGATGGGAGATCCATCGATGGGCGGTGAAGCGCTCACTTTCTCGAAGTTCGTCGCGGCCGCGACGTTGCTGGCATCGGTCATTCCGTCGTTCCTCTGCAACGCGCGGCAATCGCGCGGGATGCGAGGAATTTTCGGAGAGGTGACTTACTCGGGCAACTGCTGCAAATCGTCTTTGCAGTAGTCGAACTTCAGGCGGTATTCCGCGGCGCTCGGTACGCTTGGGCCACGGCGAGCAGCTCTGGTTGCAAGGGCGGGGGACAAACGACCTGTCGCCTTCGATACCGCGCAGCAACCACATTTCTTTCGGGCCGATCAGCGGCCGCCTCTGACCGTGTGGAATGAAGCCGGTGGCGAAGCGCTGGTACGCCGCGATCAAGGAGACCATCACATGGAGCTGTTCGACGTACGCATTCTTCATCCGCTCGTCGATTTCGCCGGAGTCCCCTTCTCGCGCCTGCCGATATGCAACCGCGAAGCCCGCGCAGAGATGTGCCGCCGGCTTGTAGCACGACCATGTGCTTCGAAGGCTGGTTTCGGATACGGGGAAACGCGATAAAGGGCTCCGGATAATGGCCAAAGCCTTATTGAGGCTTGCCCCACCTGTGAGCGTTTCCCGGTGGTGCGCATCCATAGCCCAAACCAAGTCTAACGCCATCCCGACTGTAAGGATCTTGGGTATCTGGTGGAGCACTTCGTTCTGCTGCTTGCTATAGGGATCTGACTCGCTGGCCGTCTTGAAGCCACCGGCCCGTCGGAACCAGCGTTTCACCTGGATGACGGCTTCCGGTTCGTCGTCGCGGTCGCTCATTCCAAAGAGAGTCTCCGCCAGAGCGGATCGTCGCCTCAGTCTGCCGGTTTTGTCCTTGGGGTGGACCATCACGCCGATCAAATCCGCAGCGAGGTCAAGCCGGCCCGGACGGCGTGATCAAACGCTCGCCGACATCTAGGACCGGCATCGTACCTCCGCTCGGATGGGGGCAAACGCAGCAATCGGGTCGCGTGGCCTTGGCTCGCAAGGCCGATGATGTAGGCCGTCGGGCAGGCGGCCTCACCGATAGAGTTCGCAGGGGCGCATAACACGTCGGCAGGGTCGATGTTCCGGCGTCTACGCTTATCCATGCTTCGGGAGCGGGACGATCTCAGCGCCAGCATTGCCGCCCTTCATCGCGGCAGCAATCCGCGCCGCGGTTCGGTTGGCGACGGCGCGCACCGGATCGGCCGCGAGATGAGCGTAGCCCTCGGTGGTACGGGCCTGCTTGTGCCCGAGCACCTTTCCCACCATGAAAAGCGTGTGCCCGTCGGCCACGGCGAAGGACGCGAAAGAGTGTCGCAGATCATGCAGCCGTAATCCCGGGAGCTCCGCCCATACGCGGACGCGCTCCCAATCCTTCTGCAAGCCGGTGTAGTGGCCGCTGCCCTTTGGCGGCCGGCAGAACGTAGCTCGAACTTCGCGACAGCGTGCCCAGTAACTCCATCGCCGCCGCGGCGAGCGGGACCACTTTGGCGCCCGACTTGCTGTCAGCGAGACGCAGAAGCCCGCGCTCGAAATCCACACAATCCCAACGCAGGGACAGGATTTCGGACTTGCGGCAGCCGGTTAGAAGAAGCAGCCGGACCGCTGCTGCGCCGCTCGGGTTCAATCGATGCTCACGATCCATCGCGACCAGCGCGTCGGCGAGGCGCGCGACCTCAGTCTCGGAGAGGAACCGTTCCTTCTTCTCGCCCTTCAGTAACCGCACTCCCTTGGCCGGGTTCGCGGGGATCAGCTTGCGGCCGACGGCAAATTGCAGCATCGCACCGAGTACGGCCAGAGAGCGCGCCGCGCTGCCGCGCCCGCCTTCGACGATCGCGCGCCCGCGCAATTTCGTTTTGATGTCCGCCTTACTCTTGCCCGCGGCAACATCCGCCTGGAATTTCGCCACGTCCGCTTGTGTCAGATGCCTGACGAGATTCTTGCCCGAGCAACGGCTTGACGTGCCGTTCGATATTGGAAGCGTCGGCTGCCCAGCTTGATGCCTTCTTGTTGGGCTTCTCGGCCGGCCCGTCCGTGAGATAGAGGTCTGCGAGGTCGGCGACAGCGAGCGCCCGCTTAACGTCGGCGCGCTCGGTTGCAGGATCGGCGCCCTCCTCAACGGCGGCAAGCAGCTTCGTCGCCCGCTTGCGCGCTTCTTCGGGGGTCAGCTTGCCATGCAGACCAAGCGACATGCGGCGGGTTCGGCCGCCACGGCCTCCCAACTTGTATTGCACGAGGTACGACTTTTTACCCGAGGCAAAGACGCGGAGACCAAAGCCAGGCAGATCCTCATCCCATACGAAGGTCTCGCGGCCATCGGGTCGCGTCGCGTCAACTGTCCGTTTCGTCAATTTCGCCATCGCTCCCTAGCCTCCCGCCCCGCGCCCTGTTCGCTTGCGGAAGCCCCACGGAAGTCCCGAGCGGGAAATCGCGGCAAACTCGGGCTAACCTCAACAATCGAGGACCTTGACTAAATGTAGGAAATTTATGGCTTTTAGTAAAGAGCGGAAACCGTTGGAATAGCCGGGAAAACCGGTATCCCTGACAATGGCATTGTAGAGGTCACCGGTTCGATCCCGGTTGGCTCCACCAAATCAAGCAGGGGGTTAGCTGATCCAACGGCTAGCCCCTTTTGCTTATCTTAAGCCTCTCTGACGATCTGGCTACGATCTCGGCTGTCTCCGTTATGGCCGGGGTGCGGACCCGCGCTATTTGGCGCGTGCTTGCTGGATGGTGCGCCAGACGCGTTCGGGGGTGGCGGGCATGTCGATGTGGTGGATGCCGTATTCGGAGAGAGCATCGACCAGTGCGTTCATGACCGAGGGCAGCGCGCCTGCGCAGCCGGCCTCGCCGCAGCCTTTGGCGCCGAGCGGGTTGGTCTTGGCCGGCACCGGATGGCTCGCGTTGACGAACAGCGGAGCGTCGTCGGCGCGCGGCATCGCGTAATCCATATAGGAGCCGGTCAGCAGCTGGCCGTGCTCGTCGTAGACCGTGCGCTCGCGTAAGGCCTGGCCGATCCCCTGCACGATGCCGCCATGCGCCTGCCCGGTGACCAATAGCGGGTTGATGACGACCCCAAAATCGTTGACGAAGCTGTAGCGCACGACCTCGACCACGCCGGTCTCGGGATCGACCTCGACCTCAGCGATGTGGCAGCCATTGGGAAAGGCCGAGGGCGGGCCGTCGCTGATATTGGCCACGTCGAGGCTTTGCGGCACGCCCGGCGGCAGTTCCAGCCCGTTCCGGATCTTCTCGGCCAGTTCCATGATCCCAACCGAACGGTCGGTGCCGGATATCACAAATTGGCCGGCGCGGAATTCGATGTCGGCGGCGGCCGCCTCCAGCACATGGGCGGCGATCTGCTTACCCGCCTCGACGACCTTTTCGCCGGCCTCGACGATCGCCACACCGCTGGTCATCATCGATTTTGAGCCGCCGGTGCCGCCGCCGGCGATCAACTCGTCGCTGTCGCCTTGCAATAGCCGGATGCGGCGGAACGGAATGCCGAGCCTTGTAGCCAGCACCTGCGCAAAGGGAGACCAGTGACCCTGGCCGTAGTCGAGCGTCCCGGTGATGATCGTCACATCGCCGTTCGGCTCAAAGCGGATGCCCCCCATCTCGCGGCCGGGCGGGCCGGTCAGCTCGAGATAATCGCTGATGCCGCGGCCACGCAGCCGGCCCCGCGCCCGGCTTTCCTTCTTGCGCTCGGCAAAGCCGTTCCAATCGGCGAGTTGTAACGCCTCGTTCAGCAGATTGGTGAAGTCGCCGCTATCATAGGTCGTGCCGTTTGGCGCCTTGTAGGGCATCGCCTCGGGTGGGATGTGATTGCGGCGCCGCAACTCGACGCGGTCGAACCCGGTCTCGGCCGCAGCGGCCTCGACCAGCCGCTCCATGTAGTAATTGGCCTCGGGCCGGCCGGCTCCGCGATAGGCGCCAACGGGTGTGGTGTTGGTGAAGACGCATTTGGTCGTGACTTCGATCAGCGGTGTCCGATAGACGCCGAGTGTATTCCTGACCGCGTTGTTGGTCGCCGGGCCGGGTGCTCCGTAAAAAGCGCCGAGATTGCCGTAGCCGCTCACGCGTACCGCGAGGAAACGGCCGTCGGAGTCGAGCGCCAGTTCGGCGGTCTGGTCGTGGTCGCGGCCGTGGCTATCGGAGACAAAGCTGCCGGAACGGTCGTCGGTCCATTTGACCGGCCGACCGAATTCGCGCGCCGCATGCAGGATGCAGTAATACTCGGGATAGGTAGGCTGCTTCATGCCGAACGAGCCGCCGACCCGCTCGGTCAAGACGCGCATCTGGTCGCGCCCGACGCCAAAGATGCCGGCGATGTAGTTGCGAAAGCCGAACACGCCCTGGCAGCCAACATGGAAGGTCCAATGCTGACGCTCGCTGTCGTAATCGGCGAGCGCCGAGCGCGGCTCCATCGCGTTGACGACGATGCGGTTGTTGCGCAGATGAAGCCGCGTAACGTGCGTGGCCGAGGCAAAGGCGGCGGCGACTTTGTCGCTGTCGCCGAAATGGAAGTCGAGCCCGACATTGGCGGGCACATCGTCGTAGAGGATCGGCGCATCCGGGGCATCGGCGAGGGCCGGCTCGGTAACCGCCGGCAATGGGTCGATGTCGACAACAACCATCTCGGCGGCATCCTTGCCCTGTTCGACGGTCTCGGCAATCACCGCGGCAACCGCTTCGCCGACATACCGCACCTTATCCGACGGTAGAGCATAATGGGTCGGGCTCAGCATCGGCGTCCCGTCGCGATTTCTCATGACCTGGCGCGGCGGCAATGGGCCGATGCCCGCCTTCGCCAGATCCGCCGCGGTGTAGACCGCGAGCACGCCCGGCATGGCCCGAGCCGCCGCGGTGTCGATCCCGCGGATCACGCCGTGGGCGATGTGGCTGCGCACCATCACCGCATAAGCCTGGCCGGGCAGGCTGATATCGTCGGCGTAATGCCCTTCGCCGCGCAACAGCACCGGGTCTTCCGAGCGCGGCACCGGCTGGCCGATCGCAAATTTCTCCTCGGGCTCCAGCAAGGCCGGGTCGATGTAATCGTCCATGAATTCACCTTATTTTATCGTGCGCCATCGCCGTGCCGATCGTGCCGCGGCGCTCGATGGCAAGCTGGGCCTAGGATATAGCTAACGCGAAATCAGCAGGATGGAAAATCGGGATGAATTCCGGCAAACCCGAACTCTACCGCGATCTCGTCCGGCAGCTGATGGCGCTGCTCGCCGGCGAAACCGATCGGATCGCCAACGCCGCCAATATGGCAGCGCTGATGTTTCACTGCCTGCCCGATCTGAACTGGGCCGGGTTTTATTTCCGCAAGGGTGACGAGCTGGTACTGGGCCCGTTCCAGGGCCGCCCCGCCTGCCTGCGGATTGCAATTGACCAAGGCGTGTGCGGCACGGCGGCGACACGCGGCGAGGCGGTGCTGGTGGCCGATGTGCACGAATTTCCGGGGCATATCGCCTGCGATCCCGTTTCACGCTCGGAACTCGTCGTGCCGCTTATCGAGGCCGGTGAAGTCATTGGCGTGATCGATCTCGACAGCCCGCTCCTCGGGCGCTTCGACGAGGCGGATCGGCAGGGCTGCGAAGGGCTGGCCGCGCTGTTCGTCGACCACCATCGCCAGAATCCGACGCAAGCCGGGTATCCTGCGGACATCGATCCAGAATCGGGCTGTCGCCTGCCATTACCCAGACGCGAGGATCTCGACGCGGAAGGGCAACGGGCCTACGACCGCCTCGCCGACCCCGCCGGCGGAACCCTGCGCGGGCTCAAGGGTCCCGGCGGGATCCAGCTGCACAGCCCCGAACTCTCGCGCCGCAGCCGGCCGGTCAACCACTATCTGCGGCACGAGTTGGGCCTGGCCGGGCGGGTACGCGAATTGGCCATCCTGACGACGGCGCGCGAACTCGACAGCCGGTTCGAATGGGCCGCGCACGAGCCGGCGGCACTGGGCGAAGGGATTTCACGCGAGATCATCGGCGTTATCAAATACCATCGGGACACGAGCGAACTCGCCGCGGCCGATCGGATCGTAATCGATCTTGGCCGGGAGATTTTCGGGACGCGCAAGGTGTCGCCGATGACCTACACGCGGGCCTTGCAGCAATTTGGCCGCCGCAAGCTGGTCGATCTGGTGGCGCTGATGGGGAATTATGCGGCGACTGCGGCGCTTCTGACCGCGTTTGACATGCAGCTTGACCCCGATTAGCCGCCATCAGCGGCGTCTTGACCGACCAGGCTGCCGCCGTTCAATATCGTTGCGGTGCAACAGGGCGTCGGGACGGGGCGTCAACCGATTGGGCACCACCGCGCGTGAAGGAGAGACATAGTGTCCGAGAGAGCGCCGTTTCTGAATACCGCCTACAGCGCATATCACCATCGCGAGCGACCGCCGGAGGATGAGGAGCTGACCCGTGTCGGGCCCGGTACCCTGTGCGGCGAATATCTGCGGCGCTTCTGGCAGCCGGTCATCCTCTCCAGCGAACTAGGCGAGCTGCCGCGGCGGCTGCGCATTCTCGGCGAAGACCTGGTTGCGTTTCGCGACAAGAGCGGCGCCGTCGGCCTCCTTGAACTGCACTGTCCGCACCGCGGTACCTCGCTCGAATTTGGCCTGATCGGCGACAAGGGCATCCGCTGCTGCTATCACGGCTGGCTGTTTGACGTCGACGGCACGATCATCGAGACCCCCGGCGAGCCTGCCGACAGCACGTTGAAAGACCGGCTGTTTCACGGCGCCTATCCGGTGCGCGAATATTCAGGCTTGGTCTTTGCGTATATGGGGCCGCCGGATAAGCAGCCTGATTTTCCGATCCTCGATACTTACGAGCTTTCCGGCTACCGGCAGATTGCCCGTGCGCCGACCCTGTGGGAATGCAACTGGCTGCAGGTCAAAGAAAATAGCATGGACCCGGCGCATCTCGCCTTTCTGCACACCCTTCCCGGCAGCGAGGGCTTTACCGGCGATTTCAAGGAACTAGCCGAGTGGGACTGGATGGAGACCCCCGTCGGCATGGTCTATATCGACACGCGACGGCAGGCGGATCGGGTGTGGGTGCGCGTCGCCGACTTTATCCTCCCCAACATCCACCAGTTCCCGCCCAATGCCGACCCGATGGCATTGCGCAACTCGATCAATCGGCCGCAAGCCACGACCTGGGCGGTGCCGCTCGACGACACCCACACGATGCAGATCGGCTATCAGCGCGCGCCCGAAGGCCGGGAGGTCAGGCGGGGCTCAGGTTTCGGACAGGATGGCAAGCGGTCCTACGAGGAGCGGCAGCGGGTTCCGGGCGACTACGACGCGCAGATCAGCATTCACGGCGGCGTGTCACGGCACGGGCTCGAACATCTCGCTTCGACCGATCGCGGCATCATCATGATGCGCAACATGATCCGGCAGGGGATCCGCGCTGTCCGCAACGGCGAGGATCTGGGATACCCGATCCTAAAGAACGGAGCGGCGGTGCCGACCTACAGCCACGACCGGGTGGTGTCAGGCATCCCCGCGGCGCCGACGAACGCGGAGGACAAGCGCCTGCTGCGCGAGGTCGCGCGCAACGTGGTGGCGCAGACGGTGCAGGCCGGCTCCGTCGAAGCCTAGCTCGGATCACCGGTCGGCTTTTACCGGGACGAGACGTTTGGGGGCCGCATCAGTGGCCCAAAGCGTCCGGGTAGCTCACCGCCGACGCATCTTCCTGAGTTACGCCGGCGCGAACAGGTCCGGTGCCGCGACGGGTTGCGTCGGCAATGGCGCGGTTGGCGTGGAAAAGGCGCTGTCGCGCTGCAACGTCGGCAATACGCGGCTAGCGAAGAGGCGCATGTTCTTCTCGGCCTCGGCATGCGGAATGCCGCCGAATGAGAATTCGGTGACCACATGGTCGGTCCCGGTCACCCGCTGCAACTCGGCGATCTGCCCTATGCAGTCCTCCGGCGTGCCGACGATCTGGATCTTGACATAGAATTCGGTGGCCCGGTCCCGTTCCTCGTCATCTTGCAGCCGGGCATAAGTCTTGGCCATCTTGCCGTAGGTTTCGTAACCTTTGACCGTGGCCAGATGGCCGTCCGAGAAATGGTAATGGTTGTCGATCGACTCCCATTTCTTGCCCAGCCATTGCATCGCCCGAGCTTGCGCCTCGTCTCGGCTTTCGGCGCAGGAGACATTGGTCAGGATGATCGGTGGCGGCGGGTTGTGGCCGACGCTCAGCGCGATCTCGCGGTAATTGACAATGTTCTCCGCCGCCTTTGGCCATTCGTTCTGCATGACGACCAGGATGCCGAAGCCGAGCTTGGCCATGATCTCGGCCGATTCCGGGCTGACCGACGAGGCGAAGAAGCGCTCTTCGGGATGCGAGATCGGTCTGGGGCGGATCGAGGTGCGCGGGATCTGGTAGAACTCGCCCTGCCATTCGAATTCGGGCTCGCTGAGCGCCTTGCGGATCAGCTGCGCGGATTCGGCAAAGCGCGGCCTCGCCTCGCCCATCGGAATGCGGAACCCGGCATATTCGACGCTCGCGGCACCCCGGCCAAAGCCGAACAGACAGCGTCCGCCACACAAAATGTCGAGCAGCGCGATCTCCTCGGCGACGCGGATCGGGTCGTGCCATGGCAGCACGATCACCGAGGTGCCAAAGGTGATCCGCTTGGTGCGCCCGGCGAAATAGGCCAGCAACTGGAGCGGCGCCGGCGACATCGCGTAGCCGGTAAAATGATGCTCGAGTGCGAACAGCGAGTCGAAACCGAGCGGCTCGGCGAGGTCGCCCATCGCCAGATGATCGGTCACGACCGCCACATCGGTGCGGCCAGGCTCGGATAGCATGTTGAGCGCAATGCCGAGTTTCATGGTGGCTCTCCTCCGGTTATTTCGCGCGTACCTGGTACCATGGATGCAGCTGCCCCGGCACCTTGGCGCGCAACGTGTAGACCGAAGTCCGCGCGGTAAAGAATATCGTCTTCAAATCGGGGCCGCCAAAGGCGAGGTTCGCCGGCACTTCAGGCGTGCGGATCACGCCGAGCTTGCTGCCATCCGGCGCAAAAACCCAGGTCCCGCCGGGGCCAGTGCAATAGACGTGTCCCTGCTGGTCGACCTTCATGCCGTCGGGAACGCCGTCGGTCTCCTCTGACGACATATCGGCGAAGATCCGCCGCTTGACCATGTTGCCGGCGCTGTCGAGATCGATCGCGTGGATGTATTGGGCGTGACGCGTATTGGCGACGTAAAGCACGCGCTCGTCCGGCGAAAAAGCCAGCCCGTTCGGATATTCGAACTCGGCGACGAGGCGGCTGGCGCCGTTGGGCGCGACCGCGTAGACACCGGAATGGGCCAATTCCTTGTCGGGGAGCGCAATGCGCAAACCGGGATCGGTGAACCAAATGCTGCCATCCGATTTGCAGACGACATCATTCGGCCGGTTGATCCGCTTGCCCTCATAGCGGTCCATCAGGACCTCGCTATGCGTGTCGTCGGACCAGCGGGCAACCCGGCGGTTGCCGCCTTCGCAGATCACCAACCGGCCCTGCAGATCAAAGGTCGTGCCGTTGCCCTCGCCGGTATTGGTGCGCACGGTTTCTGGGGCCTGGCCGAGCCTCAGCCGATAGAACATGCTGCTGCGCACATCGGCGAAATAATAGAAGCCGTCGGGGTGCCACAATGGCCCTTCGGTAAAGACGAACCCGGTCGCTGGGCGTTCCGCTGTCGTCGTCTCCAGCACCGTATCGAGACCCGCCATCTTCGTCCCTCCCATCTTCGAGAATCGTTTGAGACAGGTTATCCCGCGCCTGTCCGCGTGTCCAACTGACGCTGTCTTGGCTGTCGCCGGCGCGGGATGACCGCGAATTTAGGAGGCGATACGGCGGTCACCTCCCCCGGCATCGAGTGTTCAGCGAGCGCGCATTCTAACAGGTCGCACCCAAAACAGTGTCGCACCGGCGAAGTGGGTGCTCACAGCATCATGGGTTCCGGCCTCGCTAGAAAGACGAATAGGGACGGAGCGATAGCGTCAGGTGCGTACCACCAGCTTCGGCCTTCACACTGGCCCGGACGGGCAAACGGGGACGCGTAAAGCGACCCCGTTTGCCTATTGGGCTTCCCTACTCGGGACTACGCTGCGTGGAGGAGATCCAAATACTCCTCATAGACCGCCATATTTTTACCGAAAGAAACCGCCGCGGCCCTGGCACCGCAGACGAGATGCATCCAGCGCCAAGGTTCGCGGGTGCTGTAGAACTCTTCGACGATCGACTGGTGATGCTTGAACGAGTGCATCTCGGTGAAGTTGTCGTGGCACACGATTTCGCCAAGGCAGGCGATCAGAGCCTGCGGGTCGTAGCGGCATTGCACATATTGCTGCGCCAAGTTCGCGACCTCCTCGACCTCCGGCACGGCCCGCATCTGCCCCAGATTGGATACTGTGGACCAGTCGACTGGCGGCTGGTTGTAGATGTTCTGCTTGATGGCCTCGAGCATCTCCTCCTGGGTCCGCGAGGGCGCGGCTGGGGCGGCGGCCTCAGGCTGCGGGGCTGGCCCCATGCGCTGGGCGGTCGAGCGGATCTCCGGGCCTGACTGCCAGGTCAACAACAACATCAGCTTGTTCTTGAGGCTGATCCCGTCGAGCGCCAAGAGATACCGGCGCAGGTTGATGCTCGTATGCAAGTGAACATCCATCGGGTTCCCGCAGTGGGAACGGATGAAGAGCCCGGCAGCCCCGATCGACAAGGCTTCACCTGCGCCTTCCAAGGAGAGCCCCGCCGCCAAGGCCTTAGCTATTAGCACCGGAATATCGGCAAAGACGTCTATCCGTCCGATGGCCTCTCCGAGCTCGCCGATCGCAGCCGTCTCATCTTCTCCGGTGCGTTGGCGCAGGATGCGCTTGGTCAATTGATGCTCTTCGATGAGCGCCTCGATCGCCGGCAGCGGCGTCGGCATCGGATTGTTCGGAGCAACCGGAGAACGGGTCACAAAACGCACCACCTGCCGCATCACCACTGGCAGGTAGGTCTCGTCGAGCACGCCGGTCTCAAAGGCGCGCCAAACGGTGCCCGGAAACATGAAGTAGTGGTCATCGTTGAAATTTTTCGGGATCGCCACACTCAGCAGCAGATCAAAGGCCTCGATCCGAGGAGCATGATCCCACAGCCACAGGAAAACGTGGTCGGCCTTGTTGTATTCGCCGCGACCCACCGCAGCAAGGAACGCCTTCTTGTTCGCTTCGACCCCGCCGGCATCCTCCGGCTCGAACTCCAGCAGGCCGTACGGCCCCATCGCCGGATGGTGGATGTGCTTGTTGGTCAGGGCCACGTGCTGCAGCACCGGAACAAAGCGATCCTCGCCCTCGAGCCGGTCGACGAGCTTCGAAAGCGCATAGAGGCCTGCCAAGGGATGCAGCGGGCCACCATGATGACCCGCGGGCATATCGGTGGAGCGAGTTACCGCCAGGGCAGAGGCCGTCAGCATGGTCTGCGTCGGCACCCCGGCACGGAGCTTCTCCAGCGCGCGATCGAGAATTTCATCGGGAGACGTATCCTCGATAAACTGGACCAACGGCTCGATGGCGTCGGAATACTGGACACGTTGTGGCATCGGCATGGTGACTTCTCCTCTGCGTAGGTGCGGTCTGTCTTGGTTGCCTGGTTCACTCTTTCGATGGACTTGGCGCCTCCCGGGCGACTACCTTTGGGGGCACGGCACCGGAATTCCGGCGATTTTTACATTGACCGCACCGAGATGGTTGCGGCTGGTGAAATAGAGAGTCTTCCAGTCGGCGCCGCCAAAAGCCAGATTGGTCGTGGCTGGGGCGCCATGGACGATGCGGCCGAGCTTTTTGCCTCTTGGGTCGATGATCCACAACCCGCCCGCTCCACCGCAATAGACATTGCCTTCGACGTCGACCTTCATGCCGTCGGGGACACCGGATTCATCGCCGCGCAGATCGACAAAAACGCGGTCGGTATTCTTGGCGAGCGTGCCGTTGGGCGCGACATCGAAGGCGCGGATATGGCCATGGCGCGAGTCGTTGATGTAGAGCACGCTCTCATCCGGCGAAAAGGCCAGCCCGTTGGGCACGATGAAATCGTCGATTAACAAGGTCAGTTGACCGAGGTCGGGGGTCACGCGATAGACGCCGGAAAAGGTCAGATCCCATTGCTGCGCCGCGGAGGGGTGGGTCCACGGATCGGTGAAATAGATGCAGCCGTCGGATTTGACGACAACGTCATTTGGCCGGTTGAGCTGGCGACCCTGAAAGCTGTTGGCGATAACCGTGATGCTGCCGTCCAGTTCTTGCCTGGTGACGCGGCGTGAATCGTGCTCGCAGGCGACGAGCCGCCCCTGCAGATCACGGGTCAGGCCATTGGCTCGATTGGTCGGCTCCTGTAGCAGCGACACTCCCTTACCGGGATCGTATTTCATGCGACGGTTGTTGTGGATGTCGCTGAAGACCAGATAGCCGCCCTCGCGCCACCACAGCGGCCCCTCGGCCGGGCCTTGCGGACCGCCAAAGCCGTCGGCCAGTTCCTGGATTTGCTGAGAACCGGAGATGATCCGCTCCAGCTCCGGAGCCAATTGCTCGATCCGCTTAGCTCCGTTGGCCATGGGGTCCCTCCTGTTTCGTCCGGATCGGATGAGTTATCAGCCCTTGTTGTTCCAACACAACACGATGCCCCGTGACCCGCCGAGGCGAGCCTCGGGGCATCGAGCGCGGTTCAGCGCCACGCGTCGGCATGCCCGGAGCGGGTCCGAGCATGCGCGACAATGTGGATCGGCTGGCTATGCCCGAGCGTCCTGGTAGAGCGGGCCGCGGATGATCTGACCGGGCAAGGCGTCGGTCAGTTCGCCCTTGTCGAGCAGTACGCTGCCATTGACCACGACGTAGTCGATACCGACGGCGTCGCGCTTGACCTGCACGCCGCCCGCCGGCAGATTCGCGACCGGCTCGCGCGGCTTCGACGCGATCGTATCGGGATCGAAGATCGTGATGTCGGCGACCTTGCCGGCGGCGATGAAGCCGCGATCGGTAATGTCGTGCATCAGCGCGGTCTTGCCGGTCAGCCGATAGACCGCCTCTTCGAGCGTCATCACCTGCTCTTCGCGCACCCAGTGCCCCAGCAGGTTCGTGCTGGTTTCGTGCCGGTCGGCGGTATGTGGCCGGCCGCCGCCGTCGCTGGTGCCGATCACGGTATATTGCGAGCCAAGGATGTGCTTCTGCGTCTTCGGATCGCCGTTGCGGTCGATCGCCTGGAAGCAGGTGTTCAGGTCTTCGTCGAGCGACAGATCGAGGAAGGCGTCCATGATGCCCTTGTTCTGCTCTTTCGCGATCTGCGCGACGCTCTTGCCCTCGAGATGCCGGTTCTGCCCCTTCGTCGTCATAAACACCTCGACGAGATCCCAGCGCCGGTTGAAGAAGCCGCGCGCGCGGCCGCGTCGGTCGGTCATCCCGCCCTGCTGCTCAACCGTCCCTTCGACCGCCTCCGCCGACAGCGCCTGGCGCAGTGTGGGGTCGCGGAATGCCCGCATGCGCTCCTGATAAGGCAGGGCCATGACCTTGTCCCAGGTCGGCATGCCGCGGAAGATGCCTTCGGGATGAGTGATGTCCTCATCCTGCGGCACATTGAGGCCGCGCTGCAGATCAAAAATCGCGCCGGCAACGGTCGACAGGCACGAGCCATAGCAGCGCGCGCCGCTCTTGAACCCGTCCTCGAGCCAGCGCAGATGCTCGACCCACTCGTCGGGGTTGGCGATCGGATCCGACATTAAGTTGTAGATCGATGGACGGCCGGTGCGCGCCGCCAGCTGGCGGGCGACCTCGCGGGTTTGTTTGGTGCCGCCCGGAGCGCCGCCGGCGACCTGGAAGACGCCAGTGCCGAGCTCGCCGAGCACGCTGGCAAGCGCCCAGCGCTCCGCGTCGTCGCCAACTCCGGCCGGGTCGCCGCGATCCTTCGGCGCCGTCGAGAACCCGAGCGCGCCGTCATGCATCGCCTCGCGGATCAGCCGCTGCATCGCAGCCATTTCTTCCGGCGTCGCCTGTCGCTCGGAGGAAGCCTCGCCCATCACATAGCGGCGGATGCCCGAATGGCCGACCAAGGTGCCGACATTGATGCCGCGCTTCTTGCCGAGCGCATTCAGATAGTCGCCGACCGATTCCCAGGTCACATCGACCCCGGCCTTCAGTACCGGGAGCGGGATCTGCTCCGCGTCGGAGAAGAATTCGAGATACCACTCGCCGTCGCCGGGCCGGACCGGGGCGATGACCTGGCCGCACTGGCCGACGACGACCGTGGTGTGGCCGTTGTGCACCCACGAGCCGCAATAGGGGTCCCACACGGCCTGCGGGTCGAAATGGGTGTGGTGGTCGATAAAGCCGGGTGCCACAACGCGGCCCGCGGCGTCGATCGTGCGCTTGGCGGCAGCGCCGGCGTATTTGCCGACCCCGACGATCTTGCCGTCCTGCACCGCCACATCCGCTGCAAAGGCCGGCTCGCCCGAGCCGTCGACGACGCGCCCGTTTTTGATCAACAGATCATACGCCATGATTTTTCTCCTCATCGCCCCGCCCGATCCGAGCCTAGGGCCGTCGCGGCAGCCACTTTCCCACCAAGGCCCATGGCCGCCCCGCACCCTTCGAAAGATGCAAAATGAATGCTACGCCCTGGCGCGGGGTCCAGCAACATCTTCTCTGCGATTACGGCGTAGACAGTCGCATAACAGACCCCAGTCTAGATGCATGAAGAATATTCATCTGTTTAATGCAGCGAATTCATTCATTCGGACTGTGCCGAGCGTGAGATCACTGCCCATGCCGCAGCTTTCTCGCCGGTACCGTACTCGCCGGAAATCTTGTCCGATGGTATCGAAGAGTGTCGAATGCGCGACTATCGACCGGGAGGAAATCATGATACCGATCCGAATTGCCGGCGCCGCCGTGGCGCTCGCCATCATCGCCGCCGTCGTGCCGCTCGCGGGATCGGGCGATGCGGCCAACCAAGTGATCGAGATGCCAGACGGGTTGAAATACACCGACACCAAACCGGGTGAAGGCGCCACCGCCGCCGCCGGCAACAAAGTCTCCGTCCATTACACCGGATGGCTGTCGAATGATGGCGCCAAGGGCGCCAAGTTCGACAGTTCGGTCGATCGCGGCCAGCCGTTCGACTTCACCCTCGGCGCGCACCAGGTTATCGCCGGTTGGGACGAAGGCGTCGCCGGCATGAAGGTCGGCGGCCAGCGCACCCTGATCATTCCGCCCGAACTCGGCTACGGCGGCCGCGGCGCCGGCGGCGTGATCCCACCCGACGCCACCCTGATCTTCGATGTCGAGCTGTTGAAGGTGCAATGACGCGGCGCGGCGATTGCGACACGGGGACAAGACAGAGGTAGCGCCGCCGGTAGCGACCCCATCCACCGGCAGCGACTCGGCGTGCTGCCGAAGGGAGAGCGCCGCGTGCGCCAGTTTTTGAAACGCCACAGCGCTTGCATCCGCCTATAGTACAAATGCCCCTTGGGTGCGAGCAGTCCTGACGCAAGACGGAAATGATGAGTGGTCCGCGTCGTTCGAATTCTTGCCGCCTTAGCGGCGGTCTTGCTCAGCGCCGAGGGCGCTTTGGCCGACTCCATCGAAGCCAAAGAGCGGCTATGCACCTCATGCCATGGCGCGCACGGACTGCCGTCCGATCCGAGCGTGCCGATCATCTGGGGGCAGCAGTCCGCATACATCCTGAAGCAGCTGAACGACTATCGGAACGGCGACCGAAACAGCCAAATTATGTCATCAATTGCAGAGAGCTTGAGCGAGGGTGATCTGGCGAAAATGGCAGCGTATTTCAGCAACGCCAAGTGGCCAACTCGACCAGCGTCACCGTCGCCTACGGCTCCAGAGGCGATCGCGACATGCCAGGCTTGCCATCATCCGAATTTGGCTGGTGGTGTAAGTCCATCGGGCGTGGCGCCGCGCCTGGCCGGCCAATTTTCGCCCTACCTGATCGACACGATGACCGCCTATGCAGATGGGGAACGCACCAACAGCACCCTGATGCCGGCTCTGATGCACAGCTTGACGCCAGCCGATCGAAAAGCGATCGCCGAATATCTGGCGGCAATGCACTGACGCTACTCGTCGAGAACAGTAGACGGCGACAGGAAACCTCGGGAGGAGCTTCGCAATGAAATCGCAACGGATCAAGAAGCTCGGCGTCACGGCGGGCGCCATGGTTGCGCTGGTCGCAACCTCGACGTTCGCGTCCGCGCAGAGCGTTCGTGTCGGCAGCGCTGCCTATGGCGACTGGCATACCGACGCGCCTGGCGTCATGCGCAAGATCACATCTACAGACTTGCCCGCACCGCTGGCCTCGCCCTCCACCGCCAACCGATCAAAGGTCGGCCCAAAACCCGATGGCGCCGAACTCAAGACCATGCCCGGCTTTACCGTCGCGCCTTTTGTCAGCGGAATAACAGGAGCACGCGTCCTGGTGATGGCTCCCAATGGAGACATCTTCCTCGCCCTCAGTAGGCCTGAGGGAAAGATCATGGTTATCCGGGCCGGGGCCGACATGAGCAACCCCAAGGTCGAAACCTTCGCTACCGACTTAACCAGTGTCTACGGAATTGCCTTCTATCCACCGGGTCGCGACCCTAAATGGGTCTATTTCGGCGAATTTGGCAAGATCGTGCGCTTCCCGTACAAAAATGGCGACCTCACAGCCTCCGGCGCCCCCGAGACGATCGTGTCTGACCTCGCCATCGGCGGCAATCATTGGACTCGCGATGTCGCCTTTTCGCCCGATGGCAACACCATGTACGTCGCAGTCGGCTCGGCGAGCAATGTGGCGGAGCTGATGGGGCCGCAGCCCGCTGATCTTGCCGCATTCGAGAAAAGCCATTCCGCGGGTTCGGCGTGGGACCGAGAGGAGTGGCGCGCCAACGTCCTTACCTATGATCCCGACGGCAAGAACAAGCGGGTGTATGCGTCGGGCGTCCGCAATTGCTCGGGACTGGCCATACAGCCCGGCACCGGCGTGGTCTATTGCGCCACCAACGAGCGCGACCTATTGGGCGATAATCTTCCGCCCGATTATGTCACCAGCGTCCAGCAGGGGGCATTCTACGGCTGGCCTTGGTACTATATCGGCAACCATGAGGACACCCGCCCTGGCGGCGGCAGGCGGCCGGACCTCGCCGACAAGGTCACTGTCCCTGACGTTCTGATCCAGCCCCATTCTGCGCCGCTCGGACTAGCGTTCAACCCCGGGGGACAATTTCCTCCCGATTGGAAAGGCGATGCGTTCGTTGCGCTGCACGGCTCGTGGAACCGCGCGCTACGGACCGGCTACAAGATCGTTCGGCTGCCGTTCAAAGACGGAAAGCCGACCGGGGAATATCAGGATTTTGTCGTCGGTTTCGTCGCCGACGAGCAAAGTGTCTGGGGCCGTCCTGTGGATGTTGTCTTCGCAAAGGATGGGTCGATGTTGTTCAGCGACGACGGTAATGGCGTCGTCTACCGTGTCGCTTACAAAGGTGAGTAATATCCCACGGACAACGACACGCTGGTCGCCGCGGAGTGACGTAAAGTAGGCCGCGGACCGTAAGCGAACACAATCCGCTATTAGCCCCGAGATCGAGAACGGTATTGGGCGGCGTGTCAACTCATGCCAACGGCCCAGTTTTGCGGGCCTCTAAATATGCCCGGGCCGTTCCCGGCGATGGCGGTGGCGGCGCGAACCGGCCAGCCGATAGTCCATCCCCGGGAGGATCACCAGCGGGAGGGCGATGATGAAATGGCGGATCGGTGCAGTCACCGTGACCAAGATCGTCGAGCTCGAAGTCACCGGCGGCAGCCGCTTTCTGCTGCCCCAGGCGATCTACGAGGAGATCCTGCCGATCGACTGGCTGCGGCCGGATTTCGCCGATGAACGCGGCCGGCTGAGGATGAGTGTCCATGCTCTCATCGTCGAGACGCCGTCCCGGCGCATCATCGTCGACACCTGCCTGGGCAACGACAAGGAGAACCGCCGTATCCCGACCTGGAACCGGATGCAGACAACTTTCCTCGCCGACCTCGCTGCCGCCGGCTACGCCCGCGAGACGATCGACACGGTCGTGTGCACCCATCTCCATGTCGACCATGTCGGCTGGAACACGATGCTGGTCGAAGGACGCTGGGTCCCGACCTTCCCCCAGGCGCGCTATCTGATGGGCCGGGTCGAATATCAGCACTGGACGACGCAGCGCGAACGCGAAGACATGGCCGTCGTCCTCGCTGATTCGGTCGCACCGGTGTTTGACGCCGGGCTCGTCGATCTGGTCGAGACTGACCACCGGATCTGCGACGAAATCAGTCTGATTCCGACCCCAGGGCACACGCCAGGCCATGTCAGCCTGCGCATCGCCTCGGGTGGCGAGGAGGCGCTGATCACCGGTGATTTCATGCACCATCCTTGCCAAATCGCTCGGCCCGACTGGTCATCGAGCGCCGATTCCGATCCGGCCGCGGCGCGCCAGACACGCGAGCGGATGTTGACCCGCCTCGCCGATACCCCGATCCTGGTCATCGGCACGCATTTCGCGGGCCGCACCGCCGGCCATATCGTGCCGGACGGCGACGCCTTCCGGCTCGCCGTCTGAAGTTGCGGGGAGCTTCCTCGATGGGTGAGCGCGTCTTTGACGGCTTGAAGGTGATCGACTGCGCCAGCTTCATCGCCGGCCCGGCGGCGGCGACAGTGATGTCGGATTTCGGCGCCGAGGTGATCAAGATCGAGCCGCCGGGTGCGGGCGACCCTTATCGCCGCCGGGCGCAGGCGCCGATCGGGCCGGGGCTCGCCGGCAATCCCGGGTTTGTGCTCGACGGCCGTAACAAACGCAGCCTCGCGCTCGACCTGCGCTCGCAGGATGGTCAGACGGTGTTGCGCCGGTTAGTTGCAGATACCGACGTGTTCATCACGAACTATCCGCCGCCAGTGCGCCGCCGGCTGGGGATCATCTACGAGGAATTGGCGCCGCTGAACCCGCGGCTGATCTACGCCTCGTTCACCGGCTATGGCGAGACCGGCCCCGAGGCCGATAAGCCTGGATTCGACGCGACCGCATGGTGGGCGCGCTCCGGGCTGATGCATCTGGTGCGCGCCGGCGAGGAAGCCTCCCCGGCGCGGTCTCTGCCCGGAATGGGCGACCATCCCTCGGCGATGGGCACCTATGGCGCGATCGTCACCGCCCTCTATCAGCGCGAGCGCACCGGCAAGGGCGCCTATGTCGGCTCGTCTTTACTGGCCAACGGGCTGTGGGCCAATGGCTGCTCGGTGCAGGCGGCATTGTGCGGCGAGAAGGTCGTGCCGCAGCCGCCGCGCGAGCGCGGGGTCAATGCGCTGCGCATCCATTATCGCTGCCGCGACAATCGCTGGATTTTATTGTCGATTGCCGCGGACGAATGGCGCTGGGACAAGTTCAAGGCGTGCATGGCGTCGGATGCCCTCGACAATTCGCGCTTTGCGACGCACGCCTCGCGCGAGGCCCATGCCCGCGAACTGATCCCGATCCTCGACGAGATGTTCGCTAGCAAGGACCAAGCGGAATGGCGCCGGATCCTCGACGAAGCCGGGCTGATCTTCGGCATCGTCGCCGATTTGGACGAGATCCATGAAGACGAGCAGATCCTCGCCAGCCAGGCGCTGGTGCCGTTTGTTGATGGTAGCTCGCTGACCGTCAACAGCCCGCTGTGGATTGCCGGTCAGGAAAAGGTGCCGCCGCGCCCCGCCCCCGCCGTCGGCCAGCACAGCGAGGATGTACTCCGCAAGGCCGGCTATTCCGACGCCGAGATCCGGGCGATGCGGGATGCGGGGGTGATCGGCTGACAGCGTCCCTTCTTCATCCGCTCGGCACGGTGCTGAAACCGCGGCCTTGGTTATGCCGTTTGAGATCGCTCGCGTTCTCGGCCGGATCGGCCGCTCGCACCGCGGGCTACCAGTGGGAGACGATCTCGTACTCGGCGAAGAGAGCCGGCAACGCCTTGCGTGAGAGAAGCTTGACGCCCGGCACGAGTTCATCGCGCCCGATTCCGCGCTCGGCCAGATCTTCCTCGACGATGTACACTGGAATCTTGCGATTCTCCATCAGGTCAATGACGTCCCGATCCATCTTCGGCGCCTGGGTCTGCTTCCACTCCCCGACTGTCAGGCCCGAAACCCCTTGCCCGCTGATCGCGTAGTTCACCGCATTGCCCCGCAGCACCACCGTGTGCGCGCCCCCGGCGCCCTGCATCGCGGCGAGCAGCCACAAGATCGTGTCATCCTGCTCTTCCATTACGGCTCGGTAGGCCGATTCGACGATGTTCAATGACTTCTTGGCCATGGCCGCGCCTCATTTCGTCGGGATGACAAGGGTATTGTCGGATGCCTCGGTGAATGCCTGAAAATCAGCCGGCGAGCCGCGTCGCGTACCGGGGACGAACTGGTTGACGCCCCGTTCGTCGACGCACATGCCGCAGTTTACCCAGTCAACCTTGCCGCCATTCCTCGCGGCCTCGTCCAGCAGCGCCGCGACCTGATCTTTCGTCGTGGGATGGTTTTCTTCGGCGACGTTCTTGCCGTGCACCGGGTTGGGGTGCGGCGTCTGGGGCGCGAACGCGAGTGCGGCGGCTCCCTCATAGGCAAACACGTTGATGTCGTGGCCGCGTCGCGCGGCCGCGTCGAGAATGCGAAATGCGGTGGTCAGGTTTGCCGACTCGTAGGGCGCATCCATCAGCGCGAAAGTCAGGGTTTTTTTAGGCATCGTCGCCTCCTCAGTGCCAGAGCGTTTTGTGACCCGCCTCGAGATGATCGACGACGATGTCGATCGGGGCAGCGACGACACCCTCGGCCAGCTTCGAGATGCCTCGCTCCTTAAGCGAGAAATCATCCGCGAGGACCTTGACACCGCTGCGTCCGAGCGCCGACAGAGTGGCGGAATGGGCTGACGGTCGGGCCGCCAACACACCATTTTGGACCAGCAGAAGGGTCACTTCGTTGCCAGCCTCAACGAGACCCTTCGACAATTCGTAGTAGTGTGCGACGTCGTTCGACTCGAAAGGATCGCGCGATTCGATCAGCAGATAGTGATCCATGTGCTCTCCCTTACGTTGAGCTTAACTCGCCGGAGCGTCCCGTACGCTAAACTGCGGTGGCCTGCGGACACAACAGCGGTCTAACGGCGCGCCAAACCGAATGGGACCGATATGGCGTCTGTAAAGATCGTCGATCGCCTCTGCGCCCTGCGCGCCGGAGGCCTCTGGCGGCCTCCGCCAGCGCCTGGTCAGTCGTCGATGACGGCGATCGCCTCGATCTCGACCATCGCGTCGGGGTCGGCGAGGCGGCTGATCTCGACCGTCGTGCTGGTCGGCGTCGCCGGACCGAAATAGCGCATGCGCATATCCGGGTGTTTGGCGAACTCCTCGTAATTGGTGACAAAGGTGTTGGTCTTGACGATGTCGGCCAAGGTGGCGCCGGCGGCTTCGAGACAGGTCTTGATGTTCTCGCCGACCTGCTGGATCTGGGCGCGCATGTCACCTTTGCCGACGCAGAACCCTTCCGCGTTACGCGCCAGCTGGCCGGCGACGAAGATCATCTTGCCGGTGCCGCTGACGGTGACGACCTGGGTGTATCTAGCCTGCCCGTTGACCATGCGGACATTGATGCCCTGGGGCTGAATCTTCTCGCGTTTGATCGGCATCTTGTCCCTCCCGCTGGCTGGCGCCTGACGATCGCCGTGCGGGAGCGGGAGTTCCCCTGCCCCGCGATCTTCGCTAGCATCGCCCGAGCGCTATCTGACAGGCCTCGGCCCGCGAGAGACCGGTAACCCAGCGAGGGTGCAATGTCACTGACCAATCTGCGCCACGGGATCTTTCTGCCCCCGTTCCATCCCAACGAGGAGAACCCGACCCAGTGCCTCGAGCGCGACCTCGAACTGATGGCGTGGCTCGACAAGCTCGGTTTTCACGAGGCCTGGATCGGCGAGCATCACTCGGCCGGGTTTGAGATCATCAGCTCGCCGGAGATCTTCATCGCCTTCGCCGCCGAGCGCACCAAAAACATCCGCTTCGGCACCGGCGTCATTTCGCTGCCCTACCATCACCCGATGATGGTCGCCGACCGCATCGTCCAGCTCGACCACATGACCCGCGGCCGGGTGATGTTCGGCGCCGGGCCCGGGCTGCTCGCGTCGGACGCGATCATGATGGGCATCGACCCGCTGACCCAGCGCGACCGCATGGCCGAGGCGATCGATGTGATCCTGCGGCTGTTCTGCGGGGAGACCGTCACCGAAAAGACTGAATGGTACACGATGGAGGGGTGCCGGCTGCATCTGCTGCCCTACACCAAACCCTATCCCGAGGTTGCGGTGGTCAGCGCGATCACCCCGTCGGGCGGGCGGCTCGCCGGCAAATACGATCTCGGCATGATCTGTGTGGCGGCGACCAACCCGTTCGGCTTTGACGCGCTCGGCTCGAACTGGCAGATCGCCCGTGATGTCGCCGCCGAGTATGGGCGGGAGATGGACCCGTCGCGACTGCGCCTGGTCGGCCCGTTGCACATCGCCGAGACCCGCGAGCAGGCTTACGCCAATGCCAAATTCGGCTTCGAGCGCTATCTCGGCTACCTCAACAACAACCAACCGCGCTTTATCGTGCCGCCGGGCAAAAACCCGCTCGAGTGGTTTGTTGAGAACCGCTACGGCGTCTGCGGCACCCCCGACGACGCGATCACGTTGATCGAGCGGTTGCAGGACAAGCAGGGTGCGTTCGGCGCGTTCCTGCATCAGGCGCACAACTGGGCCGATTTCGAAGCGACCAAGCGGTCATACGAGCTTTATGCTCGTTACGTGATGCCGCATTTCAGCCGGGCCAGTGAGGCGCGCGCGGCCTCCTACCGGTGGTGCGGGGACAACCGCGCCGAATTCAGCGCCAAGCGCAATGCCGCGGCAAAGGCGATGTTCGATAAGCACGAAGCCGAGCAGGCCGCGGCGCGAGAGCTGGCGGAGGCCGGCCCTGGCCTCGCCCGCCCCGCACGCGGCCGCGAAGCGTGGTAGCGTAGGGCGGGGGTCACGATAAAGCGCCCGTTTCGCCTAATTTATCAGGCCTAAACACAGGTCGCGGCATTCTCGGCAAGCACTCGGGCGGCGTTTCCTCAGGCGGCGGCGCGGTTTCTCGTCTGGTTTCGTATATAACAAGCATGCGAATTTCTCAATAAAGGAACTTCGGAAGACAGCCCCGCTACGCGTCGCCTACTCTGAGTCACGCACAGGGTCTCCCAAGGGAGTTTGTGCGAGTGGACGTTCGGGCCGCTATGATCGGTAGTGACGCAAGCAGGTGTCTTCTTGCTTCGAAGCTTTTCTTGGAGGGTCTCGATGGCAGATCTCCCTTATATTCCAAAAAAAGCGCTGTACGACGCATTCCCGAAAATGAAGGAGTTGTCGAAGCAGGTAAATGACGTAATGGAGGGCGCCGAAGAAACGCTTTCCGAGCGCGAATTCGCTGGCTGCGACACGAGCTGGGCGAGAGACCATCTCTTCGAGGCAGAATGGCGCATCAGCTGCACCAGCGATGACAGCGCTGCATCTCATGCAGTCGAGCGCTTAAAGAAGGCGCTCGTTTGCGTCGACTCTCCCGATGGGCTAACCCAGGATAGCGGGGGCAGTTTTGCGCCTGGTACCGAAGTGTTCTTTTTGAAACTCGACCGCTCGACCGACCAGCTCCTGGCCAGGAAATGGCCGTGGCGCTTGCAGCCGACTTTTCTCGATCGCATCGATGACCCGGGGCGCATGGTTACCTATCTGCAGGATTTGTGCTGGTCGGATGTGACGCGTTGTGGGCGGGACAATCGCAAAGAACTCAATCTCGCGATATCGGTGATCGCGCGTCTCGTGTTGCAGGGCGGGCAAGCCGGCTATCTGAGCGGATCCGGTTTCGTGCCAGTGCTGGAACGGTTTATTCAAGATTGGCAAGACCCAAAAACCGCCTTTTTCGGTGTGACTTACATCACCGACAACCAGGGGAATGAAGTCAGGACGACGGATCTCAGTCTGACCTTTCACATGGTACGCTACGCTCCTCATCTGGTACGCTGGTGGCCGCTCCTGATCGATACGCTACTCAACATGAAAGACGAGCAATATCCTCAAGGCTGGCTTGAAAATTCAAAAATGACGGATCACAATAACTATGATGTGGTAGAGCTGTTCTGGCGTTGCTGGCCACATATGCGCCCCGACCAACGGCGGCAGGCGAGCCAGGAGATTGCAAAAATGCTTGAGTGGTGTCTTCATCATTCAGTGAGAAACACTGGCGAGATAATAAACCCTGACAAGGGTGACATGATACCAGACTCATATTATTTTGCCGCCGCATTCCTCGACACTGTCGGCTACTTTGATAAAACAAAGAGATTTTGGGCCGATAATGGGATGTTGCCGGCTGACACGGAACCATTGCGGAAAGCAATGATCGCTCAGCTGAAGCGCTTCAATCCCGACTTGACCGTCGTCGACGACGCTCTTGAGCGGCTCGGCGCGGGCCCGCGGCCGTGGTCCAACGCGATCCTGTAAAGCTTGGAACCTGCGCGAGAGTTCGTATTACGGATCAGGGCCGGCTATTGCGCCTCACTTCGGCTTGTCGGCGTCGAGGATCGCCTGCACCCGATCCGGGTCGACGGCGGGCGGCTCGATACCGGAGCGCTCGACCTGCAACAGCTGCCCGACGGTGCTATTGCGAGTATTCCAGCCGCGGTTCATCGCTTCGGTCAATTCCTCATAGGCCATGTTGGCGAGGCGCATCGGCACCCCGACCTCGCGCCCGAGACCGACCGCGAGCCCGACATCCTTGTGCAACAGGCGCAAGGCGAAATCCGCAGGGTCGTGCTTGCCCGATAGAAACCGGCCAAGCCGGTCGAAAGTCCGTTGCCGGCCGGTCGCACCCTGCCGCACCGCCTCCCACAGCTCAAGCGGCTCGACACCGGCCTTGATCCCCATTGTGAAGACCTCGGCGAGCGCCACCCCCATGACGGCACTGGTGCAGTTGTGCACGAGCTTGGCGATAGTGCCGGCGCCGATCGGGCCGATATAGGCGGCCTGGTCGCCCATCGCGTCGAGCACCGGTTTGTGGCGGTTGAAGATCTGCTGGTCGCCGCCGACCCAGATCGCCATCTTGCCGCTCGCGGCACCAGAAGGGCCGCCGCTGACCGGGGAATCGAGCATGTAAAGGTTCCTCTCGGCAAAGGCGGCGTTGATCTTGCGCACGACAGCTACCGAATTGGTCGACATGTCGAAGAAAGCGGTGTCGGGGCGCATGCCCTCGATCAGTCCGTTGGCTCCGAGCGCCACCGACTCGACGTCGGCCGGCACCGGCAGCGAAGTGAAGACCACTTCGGTCTGCTCAGCGACCTGTTTCGGCGAATTGGCCCAGACCGCACCCTTCGCCAGGAAGGGCTCGGCCGCGGCACGGCTCAGATCATGCACGACTAGATCGTGCCCGGCCTTCTGCAAATTGGCCGCCATACCCTTGCCCATCATGCCGAGGCCGATAAATCCGACGCGCATCTTCCCCTCCGCCGATCATAAACCGCTGCTGGACGAGTGTTGCCCGTGCCACGCCCGAGCGCAAGGATCACCACTCCGTAGTGCGAGGCGGATCATTTCCTGTCATATCTGTCCCCGGCTAGTCCGCTGACGGCTTTATGATGCCGTAACGATATGTTGCTGTAACGATCGTCGCGATTCGATGAGGAAGCCGAGTGACCGGGAACCCGTTTTTCGAAGTATGGGACACGCCGTTTGGCATGCCGCCGTTCGATCGCATCCGTCCCGAGCACTTCCCGCCGGCGTTTGACCGCGGCATGGACGAGCAGATCGCCGAGATCGCGGCGATTGTCGCCTCGCCCTGCGCCGCCCGCCTTTGCCGACACGATCGAGGCGTTGGAGCGCAGCGGGCGATTGCTCGATCGGGTGCGCCGGATCTTTTCCAATCTCGATTCGAGCGACACCAACCCGGCGCTCGAAGCGATCGCCCGCGATTACGCGCCCAAGCTCGCCCAGCATCAAACACGCATCGCGCTCGACCCAGGCTTGTTCGCGCGGATCGCGGACCTCTATGCGCGGCGCGGCCAGCTCCGGCTGGCGGAAGACCAGATGCGCCTGCTCGAACGCCACCATCTGCGCTTCGTGCGCGCCGGGGCGCGGCTTGGCCCAGCCCAGAAAGCGCGCATGGCCGCGATCAGCGAGCGGCTGGCGACATTGCACACCCTCTTTGGCCAGAACGTCTTGCATGACGAGCGCGAATGGCGGCTGGTGCTCGACGAGGCCGATCTCGACGGCCTACCCGGCTTTGCCCGCGCCGCCGCGGCGCAGGCCGCCTCGGAGCGCGAGCTTCCGGGCCGGTACGTCGTCACCCTCGCCCGCTCCTCGATCGAGCCGTTCCTGACCTTCTCGTCGCGCCGCGATTTGCGCCGCACCGCCCACGAAGCGTGGACCGCGCGCGGCACCCACCCGGGCGATGCCGACAACACGCCGCTGATCCGCGAGATCATGGCTTTGCGCGCCGAGCAGGCCCGGCTCCTCGGCTACGAGAATTTTGCCGCCTATCGGCTCGACGATTCGATGGCCAAGACCACGGATGCGGTCGAGCGGCTGCTGCTGCGAAGTCTGGGACCCGGCCAAGAAAAAGGCGCGCGCCGAGCGCGCGGCGCTCGAAGGCATGGCCCGCGCCGACGGGCTCAACGAGCCTCTCGAACCGTGGGATTGGCGCTACTACGCCGAGAAGGTGCGCCGCGTCCAATACGATCTCGACGAGGCCGAGGTGAAGCCGTACTTCGTCCTCGACAACATGGTCGCGGCGGCGTTCGACACCGCGGGGCATCTGTTCGGCCTCACCTTTGCCGCCCGCGGCGATCTGCCGGTCTACCATCCTGATGTTCGTGTCTGGGAGGTGCGCGATCGTGCCGGCAACCATGTCGGCCTGTTCCTGCACGACAATTTCGCCCGGCCCGGCAAGCACTCCGGCGCCTGGTCGAGCCGCTACCGCGATCAGCAGAATCTCGACGGGTCGGTCGCGCCGATCGTCGTCAACAACAACAATTTTTCGAAATCCGACTCCGCAGGGGCGAGCCCGACCCTATTGAGCTTTGACGACGCCGAGACCCTGTTTCACGAATTCGGCCACGGTCTGCACGCATTGCTGAGCCGGGTGCGGTATCCCTCGCAATCCGGCACTGCGGTGCGCCGCGATTTCGTCGAGTTCCCGTCGCAGGTCTTCGAGCACTGGATGTCCGTACCGGAGAATTCTGCGCAAATACGCCCGTCATTATCAAACCGGCGAGCCGATCCCCGAGGCGTTGATGGGCCGGCTGCTCGCTGCCCGCACCTTTAACGAGGGCTTTGCTACGGTCGAATACACCGCCTCCGCGTTGATCGACCTCGAGCTGCACCGCGACCCGCACCCCGAAAATCTCGATCCAGACCGGTTCGAGCGCGAATTCCTTAAGGCTTACGAGGTCCCGCGCGAGATCGGCCTGCGCCACCGCCCGGCGCATTTCCAGCATCTGTTCGCCGGCGGGGGCTACGCCGCGGGATACTACGCCTATCTGTGGGCCGAGGTGCTGGATGCCGATGGGTTCGCCGCCTTCACCGAGGCAGGCGACGTGTTCGACCCGGCGCTAGCCGCCCGCCTCAAGGACATCTACAGCGCCGGCGACACGCGCGACCCGATGGAGCTGTATCGCGCTTTCCGCGGCCGCGACCCGGAGATCGGCGCGCTATTGCGCCAGCGCGGGCTGACTGAAGACCGATAGAGGTTGCCACCGCCCCGGGAGGGAAACCAATGCCGTCCGTCGAGAACTGTTCATGCTGCGGCGAGCTGGGCCGAGGCCGCTTCGATCGCCGCCATTTTCTGAAAGCCGCGGGGATTGCGGGGCTGACGGCGGCCCTGCCGTTTGAGGTCAGGGCTGCGGAAGGGAATTACGAGGCGATGCTGCTGTCCTGCATCGACCCGCGAATGGTGACTCCAGTCTATAATTACATGGATAAGCGGGGGTTGAGCGGCAAATACAGCCAGTTCGTCATTGCCGGCGCGGCAATCGCGGTCGTCGCCCCCAAATTCGAGACCTGGCGTGTTGCCTTTTGGGACAACCTCGCGACCTCGGTCCAGCTCCACCACCTTAAGGGGGTCATCGCGATCGGCCATCGCGATTGCGGCGCTGCCCGGATCGCTTACGGCCCCGACAGCATCGCCACTCCGCAGATCGAGACCGAGACCCACCGCAAAGTATCGGCCGAGTTTCGCGCAGCGGTGGTAGAGCACCATCCCAAACTCACCGTCGAGACCGGCCTGATGGCCCTCGACGGCTCGATCGAAATGTTCAGCTGAGCGCCGGGAAACCCGGGGGTGGGCGGCGGACGCGGGTGGCCTGTTCGAAGGCGTAGGCGAAGCGCAACAGGATGGGCTCGCTCCAGGCGCGCCCGGTAAAGGTGACGCCGAAGGGATAGTCCGGGGTTTCCGTTTCGCCGACGCCGCTGACGAAGCCGGCGGGAACCTGAACGCTGGGGTAGCCGGCCTTAGCGGCGATCGAGGCACCCGCCACGCCGGGAAACAGCACCGCATCGAGCCGGTGCTGGTCCATATAGGCGTCGAGGCCGAGGGTACGCGAACCCCGCAGATCCATCTGCCGTGCCGACAAATATTCGGGCTCGCTGAGGTCGCCGCGCGTCGCGGCAGCCGCAAGGAAAATATCCTGGCCGAAACGCAACGCACGGTCGGCATGGGCTGCGTTGAAGGCGATGATGTCGTCGAGGCTGCGCATCCCGGTGCCGCTGGCCCAGTCGCGCAGATAGAGATCGAGATCGTGCTTGAGCTCGTAAACAAAGACGAGCGAGCGGCGCACCGGTCGGCGGAAGTTCGGGCTTTCGGGGTTATGGTTCAGGATCGCGATCTCGGTGCCCGGGCCGACGATCCAGCCCGCGGTCGGCATGTTGGCGCGCACGATCGTCGCGCCCAATTCTTCAATTGACCCAAGCGCCGCGGTCATAACAGCGGCGGCGCTCCCTGGCAGTGGACCGTAATAGACATCGTTGGCCGGATCGGCAGGGTCGCTCGGTATCGCCGATTCGCGCGCCCCGCAGCCCGTCGGCGTCGAGCGCGCTGGTGTAGTCGGCTGGCCGCTGCATATCCGCGGTCGCCGGATCGAGAGGGTCGACGGCGGCCAGCACGTCGAGCAGGATCGCCGCGTCGCGCACGGTACGGGTCAATGGGCCGGCGGTGTCCTGGCTATGCGCGATCGGGATGATGCCGGCGCGGCTGACCAGCCCGACCGTCGGCTTGACCGTGACCAAGCCGTTCTGGCACGCCGGCGACAACAGCGAGCCCGAGGTCTCCGTGCCGATCGCCGCCGCCGCCAGACCCGCCGCGACCGCCGCCGCCGACCCGGAGCTCGACCCGCCGGGCGACACGACCGGCACGCCCCGCTCGTCGAGCTGCGGCGCATAGGGGTTTTTGACCTGACCGCCGAGTGAGCTGTAACCCGCCGGCGTGTCGACCGCCAGGATGTTGGCGAATTCGGTTAGATTGGCCTTGCCGAGGATGACCGCGCCCGCCTGCCGCAGCAAAGCTACGACGGTTGCGTCGCTCCGCGCCCGCGCCTCAGCCAAGGCCAGTGAGCCGGCAGTCGTGTGCTGCATGTCGGCGGTGGCGATGTTGTCCTTGACCAGGATCGGGATGCCCTCGAGCGGCTGTCGCGCCGTCGGGCCCGCCGCATCAATTGCGGCGGCGATTGCCGCTGCGTCTGGGTTGGTCTCACGCACGGAGTTGAGCCGCAGGCCGGCTCGGTCATAAGCCTCGATCCGCGTCATATAGGCCTCGACCAAGGCCGAAGCGGTCGTAGCGCCGGCCGCGAGTGCCCGCTGCAGGTCATCGATCGTCGCATTCTCGATGCTGGGACTTGCCATTGAGGAGCCTGATGTCGCAGTGAGCGTTCTCCGGAGCAGATTATCATCTCGGATCGCTGAGCGAGGGCGCCGATGTTCGAACTCGTCTTTCTCGGTACCGCCGCGGCAGTGCCCTCCGCCGAGCGGGGTTTGCCGGCGCTGCTCGTCGGCCACGGACCCGACCGGTTTCTCGTCGATTGCGGCGAGGGGACCCAGCGCCAGCTATTGCGCGCCGGGCTCGGGTTTCGCGGGCTCAGGCATGTGCTGTTGACTCACGCGCATCTCGATCACGTGATGGGGCTAGCGGGGCTCATTGCTACTCGCGCCCTATGGGGGCTGAGCGGCGCGATCGAAATCATCGGCAGCTCCGAAACGGTCGAGTTCGTGCGGCGCTATCTCGCCGTTACCGTCGGCGCCGAGCGCGAATCCGGCTATCTCTTGCGCGCGGTCTCGCCGGGGTTGGTGCTGTCGCTGCCAGGCTGGCGCCTCGAAGCCTTCGCGGTGGCCCATCGCCGGACCCAAAGTCTTGGTTACCGGTTCGAGGAGGAAGCGCGCCGCCCATTGCTTGCCGAACGGCTCGCGGCATTGGGCGTGCCGGACGGACCGGCGCGGCGCGAGCTGGCGAAAGGCCGCCCAGTGACTCTCGCCGATGGCAGGCTGATAGCGCCGGAGATGGTTCGGGGACTAGAAGTTGCCGGCGCCAGGCTCGTGGTTGTCGGCGACGTCGAGGACGTAGCCTCCTTGACACAGCAGGTCCGTGCTGCCGACGCTTTAGTCATCGAGGCCACGTTTCTCGACCGCGACAGCGCGCTCGCCCGTTCACGCGGGCATTTGACCGCCGCGGCGGCGGCCTCGCTGGCGCGCGAGGCGGAGGTCGGCGAACTGTTGCTGACCCATATATCCGGTCGATATCGGCCCGAGGAGATCAAAGAGGAAGCCGCCGGCATTTTTCCCCGGACGCGGATCGTCGCCGATTTCGACCACATCTCGGTCGCCGCGCGCTCTACTTTCACAAAGATCGACATTTGAGCTAATTGCCGCCGCACTCGACCGCGCCCTGCATTTCGAGGACACTGCCCGCGATTTTGAGAGCGGAGCCTGCCGCGCAATGAACTCGACCGAACCCTCGCCGCTGATCCCGGTGACCCTGCTGACCGGCTTTCTCGGCAGCGGCAAGACGACCGTCCTCAATCACGTGCTGAAAGAGCCGGGCATGGCGGCAACCGCCGTCATCGTCAACGAATTCGGCGAGATCGGCATCGACCATCTCTTGGTCGAGAGCGCCAATGACGATGTCGTGCTGCTCAACAGCGGCTGTCTGTGCTGTACCGTGCGCGGCGACATCGTCGATACCCTGCTGAACCTGTTTGTCGGCCGCGCCAATGGCAAGGTCCCGCATTTCAGTCGCGTGGTGATCGAGACGACCGGGCTCGCCGACCCGGCACCGATCCTACACACGTTGATATCGGACCCACTGATCGCCGGGCGCTATACGCTTGACGGGGTGGTGGCGACGGTCGACGCGGTCAACGGCGCCGGCACCCTCGACCGCCAGATCGAGGCGGTCAAGCAGGCCGCCGTGGCCGACCGGCTGCTGCTGACCAAGACCGATCTCGCCGATCCGGGCGCCGCTGGGGCCCTGAAGACGCGGCTGGCCGCGCTCAACCCCAGCGCCCCGCTGCTGTCCGTGGCGCAGGGTGCCGTCGATCCCGCTTTGCTGTTCAATCTCGGCTTCTACGATCCGCAGACAAAAAGCGTCGATGTCCAGCGCTGGCTCCGCGCCGAAGCATTCGAGCCCGGCCATGGGCATCAGCACCAGGACGACCACGACAGCGACCACGAGCCGCTCGACGTCAACCGCCATGACGACCGCATCCGAGCCTTTTGCATCACCCGCGAGCGGCCAATTTCATGGGCGGCGCTGTCGACATGGCTCGACGCGCTCGCAACGATGCGCGGTGACGATCTGTTGCGGCTGAAGGCGATCGTGGCGCTCAGCGACCGGCCCGGCGAGCCGGTCGTCGTGCACGGGGTCCAGCACCTCTTTCACCCGCCAGTGCTGTTGAAGGAATGGCCGAGCGAGGACCACCGCACGCGTATGGTGTTCATCACCCGCGACCTGCCCCGCGAGGCGATCGAATTGACTCTCGCTGCCTTTGAGGAAGCGATCGAGGAAAATCCCTCACCCCACCTCTCTTCTCGCTCGCGGGAAGAGGAAGAGACCCGCGAAGCAGGAGGGTGAGGGCTAGCGCGCGACGAAACCAGGAGGCTCAGGCGATCGGGAATTGCGTCGTTATCACGCAGTTTTCGATTATGCCACGGCCGCGGTCGGGCGGGTTGCGCTCTTGAACAAAGCGAGCATGCACGCTGGTGATCGCTTCGGCGCCGATACCGGGTTCGCTCGGGACATATTGCACGAGGTTGTCGCGAAATCCGCGCCGGGTCACATAGATTGGTTCGAAACCGCGGTCGCGGGCGACCGCCGCCAGCGCATCGGCCATCGGCCGCACCGCCTTGTTGACCGCAAAATCGGCCCAGTTGTTGGCGAGACAGCCGCCCGGCGTCAGCGCGTCGAGGCAGCGCGCCCAGAACGCCTCGTTGGTTTCGGTCGGCCCGGAAGAATTGTAGAGGTCGACGAGGATCGCATCGAAGCGGCCATTGGGCGTTGCGACGAATTGCTGCGCCGGCTCGATGGTGACAGGCTGAGTGAGGTAGAACCAGCGACGGGCAATCGCCACGACGGTCTCGTCGGCATCGACCAGGGTCGTCGCGCAATCCGGAAAATAGGCGCGCATAAAGCGCCACATCGCCGCGCCCCCGACGCCGAGCAGCAAGGCCGTGATCGCCTGCCGGCTCATCGCCAACGCCAGCGACATCAGCCGCTCATAGTGAAACACCAGGCGCGCCGGATAGAGCAGATCCATGCTCGACTGCTCGGTCACCTGGACGCTGCTGCCGAATGAACCCAAGGTGCGGAAGTGGCGCGGTCCGCGGTCGAAGTCGACGACGAAGACCGGAGAGCCAAAGGTCGGCGCACGCCGCAGCAGCCGCATCCGCGCATCGCCGCCAAAATAGTCGAGGATCAGGCGGCGTTGCCGCTCTTCGCCGAATTCGGTGATCATCTGCGGGCGATCGGGCGGGTCAGAACCGAGCTGGCGGCGCACTAACGCCGACGACCGGTGCACGGCCACGGGTTTGGCGGCGGCTCGGAGAATGGGCATCAGCGAGGCGAATCACACGCAACAGTAACGGTCATCCGGCCGTGGATTTCAAGCGTATCCGCCCAACTCGCAGGCGCTCCGCGGAGCGCGGCTTTGACGCTGCCCGACGTGGTGCTTAGATTAAAGATCGCCAACAGGACATCGGCGCGAGCCGAATTTAGGCGCGACCGGATCAGGAGCGGCAAGCAGCATGGACACCGGGATCATTCACGCGACCGAGGACGAGGCTCTCCTGTTCCACAGCAGCGGTCGCCCCGGAAAGCTGTCGATCGCGGCGACCAAGCCGCTGACCACCCAGCGCGATCTGTCGCTGGCCTATTCTCCTGGGCGTGGCCTTTCCGTGCCTGCATATCCAGCGCGATCCGAGCACCGCCTTCGATTACACGTCCAAGGGCAATTTCGTCGCGGTAATTTCGAACGGCACCGCGGTTCTCGGCCTCGGCGATCTCGGCGCTCTCGCGGCCAAGCCAGTCATGGAGGGCAAGGCGGCGCTCTTCAAACGCTTTGCCGACATCGATTCGATCGATCTCGAAATCGACACCCGCGACGTCGACGAATTCGTCAACTGCGTGCGCTTTCTGCATCCGGCCTTTGGCGGGATCAATCTCGAAGACATCAAGGCGCCGGAGTGCTTCATCATCGAGGAGCGGCTGCGCGAGCTGCTCGAGATCCCGGTGTTCCACGACGATCAGCACGGCACTGCGATCATCGCCACCGCCGGGCTGATCAACGCGCTCCATCTGACGGGCCGCACGCTCGACCGGGCGAAGATGGTCGTCAACGGCGCCGGCGCCGCTTCGATCGCTTGCGTCGAGCTGCTGAAGACGATGGGGCTGCCGTCGCAAAACGTCGTGCTGTGCGATACGCGCGGTGTCATCTACCGCGGTCGCACCGACGGCATGAACCAATGGAAGTCGGCCCATGCGGTCGAGACCAAGGCGCGCAGCCTGGCCGAGGCGATCGAAGGCGCCGATGTCTTTTTTGGCCTCTCGGCCAAGGGAGCCGTAGATCGGGCGATGGTCCGCGCCATGGCAGATAAGCCGATCATCTTTGCGATGGCCAATCCCGACCCCGAGATCACACCCGAGGAGGTGCGGGCGGTGCGCTCGGACGCGATTATCGCCACAGGCCGCTCCGACTATCCGAACCAGGTCAACAACGTTCTGGGGTTTCCGTACATTTTTCGCGGTGCCCTCGACGTGCGCGCCTCGACAATCAACGATGTCATGAAAATCGCCGCGGCCGAGGCGTTGGCCGGTCTCGCCCGGGAGGACGTGCCCGACGAAGTCGCCGCCGCCTATTCCGGTGAACGTCTTACTTACGGGCCGGACTACATCATCCCGGCGCCGTTCGACCCGCGTCTGATCTGGGCGGTGCCGTCGGCCGTCGCCAAAGCAGCGATGGATTCGGGCGTGGCCCGTAAGCCCATTCTCGACATGGATGCCTACAAACGTTCCCTGCGCGGGCGTCTCGACCCGACCGCGGCCGGGCTTGAACTGGTGTTCGAGCGGGTGCGGGCCGAGCCCAAGCGCGTCGTCTTTGCCGAGGGCGAAGAGGAAAAGACGATCCGCGCTGCGCTGTTGTTTGCCGGGAACGGCTACGGCGTCCCGGTGCTGATCGGCCGTGAAGAGCGCATTCATGCAACGATGGCGGCGATGGGCCTCACTGCGCGCGACCTGCTCGAAATCCACAACGCCCGCCTGTCGCAGGACAACAAGCGCTATACCGAGTTCCTCTATGCTCGGCAGCAGCGCTACGGCATGCTCTACCGCGACTGCCAGCGCCAGGTGAACCTCGACCGCAACGTGTTCGCCGCCTGCATGGTCGCCTGCGGCGACGCCGATGCAATGGTCAGCGGGGTGACCCGAAATTCGTTCGACGTGCTCGATGAGGTGACCCGTGTGATCGAGGTGACCCCAGGCTCGGTCATGTTCGGGCTGACGATACTACTCGGGCGCGAGCGCCCGCTGCTGCTCGCCGATACCTTGGTCCATGAAACACCGAGCCCGGCGCAGCTCGCCGACATCGCGATGCAGGCGGCGGCGAAAGCGCGCGAGATCGGCCTCGTTCCCCGCGTGGCATTGCTCTCCTACGCGAATTTCGGCAACCCGACCGGACCCGATTGCGAGCGTGTCCGCCAAGCGGTCGGGCTGCTCGACCAGCGCCGACCGGACTTCGAATACGACGGCGAGATGAGCCCCGATGTAGCACTCGATGCCCGGCTGATGCGCCAGCTCTATCCGTTCTGCCGGCTTAGCGGCGCCGCCAACATCCTAGTCATGCCGGGTCTCAACAGCGCCAATATTACGGCAAAGCTGTTGCCGCATCTCGGTGGCGGCACGGTGGTCGGACCACTATTGATGGGCCTCTCGCACCCGGTCCAGATCGTTAATATCGGCGCCACCGTGTCGGACCTCGTCAACCTCGCGGCACTCTCGGCGCACGACGCGATCCGCTGACCCGGTCGCGGCCGCGCAGGAGCAGCGGCCGGATGGTCGGGCGCCGAGCCGCAGGGCTCTGGCCGATCCCGGCGCTGGCGGTACTGGCCACTTTCCCGGGCCTCGTCGTCCTTGCCGGACTGACCTTCGAGGGAATCCTGGGCCCCGTGCTGGCGCTGATTGCCGGCGGCTTCACCCTGCTGATGACCGCACTGGTCATCAGTCGTTTCGCCATCGCCATCGGCGTCCTCGGCGCCACCGTTGACGAGTTGACGGAACCTGCGCCTGCACAAGGGCTGGTCTTCGGTCCCGGCCCTGCAGCGGATCAGATCCGGCGGACGATCTTGCAGCTAGCGCGAGCCTGGCGCGAACAGGTACACAGCGCGCAAACGCGCCTCGCCGCCGCCGAGGCGATTATTGCTGCTGTCCCTGACCCGCTAATCCTGCTCGACCAAGGGCGGCGGATCGTCGGCGCGAACACCGCCGCTGCGGATTTTGTCGGCATCCCGTCGCCACCACGCGACCTCGCCGCGGCCCTGCGCAACCCGACCCTGCTGGCGGCGGCGGACGCCGTGCTGGGCGGTGCGGGCTCGCGCGTTGTCGAATTCACGCTGACTATTCCGGTCGAACGCCAGTTACGCGCCCGCTTTGCCCGTATCGACCAACCCTCTGCCGACGGAGCGGTCGTGGTGCTGAGCTTGCACGACGTTACAGAATTGAAGCGTGCCGAACAGATGCGCGCCGACTTCATCGCCAATGCGAGCCACGAGCTACGCACCCCGCTGGCCACTCTGGCCGGCTTTATCGAGACTTTGCGGGGACCGGCGCGCGATGACGTCGAAGCGCGTGAGCGGTTTCTCGCGATCATGGCTGGGCAAGCGACGCGGATGGCGCGTCTGGTCGAGGATCTCTTGTCGCTGTCTCGCATCGAGCTCAACGAGCACGTCCCGCCACAAGGTGGGGTGGCGCTCGCGCCGGTAATGGATCACCTGGCTCAAGCGCTCGAGCTGCGCGCCGCCGAGCGCGACATGAGGATTCGGCTGGCGCTGCCCCCGGATCTCCCCGACGTGCAGGGCGACCGCGACGAGCTTGGGCAGTTGTTCCAAAACCTTCTCGACAACGCGATCAAATACGGCCGCGCCGGGAGCGAGATTACGGTCGGCGCCGAGACCGTGATGCGCGCTTCGACAAACGGCGAGCGTGTTCCGGTCTCCTATGTCTCGGTCGCCGTGCGCGATCGCGGCGAGGGCATCGCGCGCGAGCATCTGCCGCGGCTGACCGAGCGCTTCTATCGCGTCGACACGGCGCGATCCCGCGAGATGGGCGGCACCGGGCTCGGCTTGGCAATCGTCAAGCATATCGTCAATCGCCACCGCGGATTTCTCGAAATCGAAAGCGCCCAGGGTGAGGGCTCGGCCTTTACCGTGTTTCTCCGGCCGTATGAGACTGGAATACCGGAAGAAAGCTCCAGTGGAGTGTCATAAAACCGCAACATCATCGTCATAAAAGCTTGTTGCTGCGCGACTAACAGAGGGCCGTCCCGGGTTGCTGCTAAAGGAGCAGACTTTGACACCTTTTCGGATCGCCCTCCTCGGGGTCGTTGCTGCCGCCGCCCTCGGCTTTGCCGCTCAGGCCGCCGAAATCTCCGGCGCCGGCGCCACTTTCCCCTACCCGATCTATGCCAAATGGGCCGAGGCCTACGCCGCCAAGACTGGGATCAAGATGAATTATCAGTCGATCGGCTCTGGCGGCGGCATCAAGCAGATCACCTCGAATACCGTCGATTTCGGCGCCTCTGACATGCCGCTGAAGCCCGATGTTCTGGCCAAGGACGGGCTGATGCAATTTCCGACGGTCATGGGCGGCGTGGTGCCGGTGGTCAACCTGAAGGGAATCGGCCCCGGTCAGCTGAAATTGGACGGGAAAACTTTAGCGCAGATTTACCTCGGTAAGATCGCCAAGTGGAACGATCCGGCGATCGTCGCGCTGAATCCAGGGCTCAGCCTGCCTGACAAGGCGATCGCGCCGATCCATCGGTCGGATGGATCGGGAACGAATTTCATCTTCACTCATTATCTGTCGAGCGTTGACCCCGAGTTCGCGAGCACGATCGGCGAAAACACCTCCGTCGAGTTCCCGAGCGGCATCGGCGGAAAGGGTAACGAGGGCGTGGCGGCGATAAGCGCGCGCACCGATGGCGCAATCGGCTATGTCGAATATGCTTATGCGCTACAGAACAAGCTCCCCTACGTGCTGCTGCGCAACAACGAGGGGGCCTTTGTCGCCCCCGACAGCAAAGCGTTTCAGGGCGCTGCTGCTAACGCCGACTGGGCGAAGGCGCCGGGCTTCTATCTGCTACTGACCGGCCAGCCCGGCCAGGCGAGCTGGCCCATCACCGGCGCCACCTTCATCCTGTTGCACAACCAGCAGACCAAGCCAGAAACGGCGCGTCAGGTGATCGACTTCTTTGACTGGGCCTATCACAACGGCGGACAGCTCGCCGAGAGCCTGGATTACGTGCCGATGCCCGCGAAAGTAGTCAAGCTCGTCGAGGACACCTGGCGCCAGGAGGTGAAGGGGCCCGATGGCAAGCCAGTGTGGACCGGGCCCGGCTCCTGACGCGGTGCGGTGGTCCTTCGAAACCGGGGGAGTGACCAGTGACGGTTGACATCGTCACGACGCGGATCGACGCAGCAAGAAAACCCCGTCCCGGAATCGGCGACTTCGTTTTTCGCCACCTGACCTTTCTGTTCGCGTTGCTGGTGGCGCTGATCCTTGGCGGGGTCCTGGTGGCGCTGGTCCAGGGAGCTTGGCCTGCGCTGCACGCTTTTGGTTTTTCTTTTCTCTACACCAGCGCCTGGAACCCGGTGACCAACAAGTTCGGCGCGCTCGCGCCGATCTACGGCACTCTCGTCACTTCGACGATCGCGATGGTTGTGGGCATCCCGGTGGCGTTCGGCGTGGCGGTGTTTGTAACCGAGATTTCTCCGATCTGGCTGAAGCGCCCACTGTCGACAATGATCGAGCTGCTGGCGGCGATCCCCAGCATCATCTACGGGATCTGGGGTCTGTTCGTTTTCGCGCCGTTCGTGCAGGAGCATATCCAGCCGGCGATCATCGACACTTTTGGCCGGCTTCCGGGGATCGGGGGGCTCTTTGCCGGACCGCCCCTCGGTATCGGCGTGCTGACCGCTGGTTTTATCCTGGCGATCATGGTCTTGCCGTTCATCTCCTCGATCATGCGCGACGTGTTCGAGACCGTGCCGCCAATGCTGAAGGAAAGCGCCTATGGGCTAGGCGCCACCCGCAGCGAGGTCGTCTGGCGGATCGTGCTGCCGTTCACCCGCATCGGTGTCGTCGGCGGGGTCATGCTCGGCCTCGGTCGGGCGCTCGGCGAGACCATGGCCGTGACCTTTGTCATCGGAAATGCCCATCGGATCAGCCTGTCGATCCTGCAACCGGGGACGACGATCTCGGCATCTCTGGCGAACGAGTTCACCGAGGCGGTCGGCGATCTTTACGTGTCCTCGCTGATCGCGCTCGGTTTCATCCTGTTTGTCATCACCTTCATCGTGCTGGCGATCGCGAAATTGCTGCTGCTGCGGCTGCAAAAACAGGCAGGAAGCTGAATTGATGGGTGTCTATGCACGGCGCCGGCTGGTCAACGCTGTAGTCATGGGCCTATCGGTCGCCGCGACCGCCTTCGGCCTCCTATGGCTCGTCCTCGTGCTGTGGACCCTGGTCAGCAACGGGATCGCCGCGATAACCCCGGCATTGTTCGCGCAAATGACGCCGCCGCCCGGCAGTAGCGGTGGGTTGTTGAATGCGATCTTCGGCAGCCTCGTGATGACCGTGATCGCAACCCTGATCGGCACGCCGACGGGTATCATGGCCGGGACTTTTCTTGCCGAATACAGCCGAGGCAGCCGATTTGGCGAGGTCGTCCGCTTTCTGAACGACATCCTGCTGAGTGCGCCTTCGATCATTATCGGACTGTTCGTTTACGAACTGGTGGTCGTGCAGATGGGTCATTTCTCGGCCTGGGCGGGGGCATTGGCGTTGGCGATCATTGTCATTCCGGTGGTTGTGCGCACCACCGAGGACATGCTGACCTTGGTTCCAAACGCATTGCGCGAAGCGGCTGCCGCCCTCGGGACGCCGAAATGGAAGGTGATCGTGATGATCTCCTACCGCGCTGCGATCCAGGGCATGCTCACTGGCGTCATGCTGGCGGTGGCGCGCATCGCCGGCGAGACCGCGCCCCTGCTGTTCACCGCGCTCAACAACCAGTTTTGGAGCAACGATCTGAACGCCCCGATGGCTAATCTGCCGGTTGTGATCTTCCAGTTCGCGATGAGCCCTTACGCGGATTGGCAGCTGCTGGCCTGGGGCGGGGCGTTGTTGATCACCGTCACCGTCCTCTGTCTCAACATCGGCGCGCGTGTGCTCGCCTCGTGGAGTACCTTCAAGCCATGAGCTCCGCTTCGGTTGTCGCAATGCAAACGCCATCGATCTCGGACCGCTCGACGCCGGCGAACCTGCGGCAGAAGGTGCTTATCCGCGACGTCAGCTTTTACTACGGAGCGGCCCAGGCATTAAAAGACGTCAACCTGACGCTCTATGACAAAAGGGTCACCGCCTTTATCGGCCCCTCAGGCTGCGGCAAGTCGACTCTGCTGCGAATCTTGAACCGGATTTACGAGCTTTACCCAGGCCAGCGTGCGACCGGCGAAGTGCTGGTCGATGGCGAGAACATCCTGGCCCCCGGGCGCGATCTCAATCTGCTGCGCGCCAAGATCGGCATGGTTTTTCAAAAGCCGACGCCGTTTCCGATGTCGATCCGCGATAACGTCGCCTTTGGCATCCATCTCTACGAAAAGCTGCCGCATTCCGAACTTGACGATCGAATCGAGACGGCTCTGCGCCGCGCTGCGCTGTGGGACGAGGTCAAGGACAAGTTGAAGCAGAGCGGCCTGAGCCTGTCGGGCGGTCAGCAACAGCGCCTTTGCATCGCCCGGGCGATCGCGGTGCGACCTGAGATTCTGCTGCTCGACGAGCCCGCCTCGGCGCTCGATCCGATCTCGACCCAGCGCATCGAAGAGCTGATCGCCGAGCTGAAACCGGATTATTGCATCGCCATCGTTACCCACAACATGCAGCAGGCGGCGCGCAGCTCGGACTATACCGCCTTCATGTATCTCGGCGAACTGGTCGAGTTCGATGAGACCGAGCGAATCTTCACCCACCCGAAAGAGCGGCGGACCGAAGATTACATCACCGGCCGCTTCGGCTGAGCGGGCAAGGGGTTTGTCGATGTCTTCCGAACATATGGTCAAGGGTTACGACGAGGAGCTGCGCAAACTCAACAACATCATCACCGAGATGGGTGGACTGGCCGAGAGCCAGCTCAGTGCCGCGATCGACGCCGTGGTCGAGCGCGACAGCGACCTCGCAGTGAGTGTTGTCGAGGGCGACACGAAAGTCGACCAACTTCAGCGCGATCTCGATAATCTGGCTTTGCGGCTGTTGGCATTGCGCCAGCCGGTGGCGCGCGATTTGCGTGAAATCTTCGCAGCGATCAAGATCGCCAGCGACCTAGAGCGCATGTGCGACTACGCGGCCAACGTCGCCAAGCGCTCAATGGCGCTGAACCAGGCGCCGCCGGTGCAGCCGGTCTATGCACTGCCACGGATGGCGCGCTTGGCTCAGCTTTTGGTCAAGGACGTGATCGACGCCTATGTCGCGCGCGATCCTGACAAAGCTTACGCGGTGTGGATGCGCGATGAAGAGCTCGACGAGATGTATGCGAGCCTGTTCCGCGAGCTGCTGACGTACATGATGGAGGACGCGCGTAATATCAGCGCTTCTACCCATCTGTTGTTCATGGCTAAGAACATCGAGCGGATTGGCGACCACGCGACCAACATAGCTGAGGATCTTTATTACCTGGTGCATGGGACACCGCTGACCCAGAAGCGGCCGAAAGGCGACAATTCGAGCCTCGAAGTGGTGACGCCGGGGCGCGGCCAACCGTGACCAAGCCGCTGGTCCTGATCATCGAGGACGAAGCGCCGCTCGTCGCCCTGCTCCGCTATAACCTTGAAAAGGAAGGGTTTGAGGTCGGCGAGGCCGGCGACGGCGAGGAGGGGCTGGTCCGGATCGCCGAGCGCAAGCCCGATATCGTACTGCTCGACTGGATGCTGCCGCTGGTTTCGGGCATCGAGGTGTGCCGCCAGATCCGGCGCTCGCCGCAAACCCGCACCCTGCCGGTGATTATGCTGACCGCACGCGGGGAAGAGACTGATCGGGTGCGCGGGCTCGACAGCGGAGCCGACGACTACATCGCCAAACCCTTTAGCCTGCGCGAGCTGACAGCGCGGTTGCGCGCGGTGATCCGGCGCGCCCAACCCAATGCCGTCGAGGAGACATTGCAGTTTGGCGAGGTGACGATGAATCTCGCCGCATACCGCGTCTCGCGGGCTGGCAAACCCATTCATCTCGGCCCGACCGAATTCCGCCTGTTGCGCCATTTGATGCAGCATCCCGGGCGGGTGTTCTCGCGCGAACAGCTGCTTGACGCGGTCTGGGGTCATGACGTCTATGTCGAAGCTCGCACCGTCGACGTGCATATCCGCCGACTGCGCAAAGCACTGAACGCCGATGACGAACGCGACATCGTGCGTACGGTGCGCTCTGCCGGCTACGCCCTCGATCACCCCTCTGATTGAGTTCCTGAAGCGGATTTCGGCAGACCGAAGGGGTGGGCGCTGATCCGGCCAAGCAGGCGCCCGTCGAAAGACTTTGGGTGCGCCAGGGCGAGCACGAGCGGTTTCGTCACCTCCGGCTACTCGCCCCCGATGCCTTGGTCGCTAGGAGGACAAGTTCGCGAAGCGCCATTCCGGTTTGGTATGAGTGCGTCCTTAACGACCAATCATGTGCCCAATTCGTTCCGTTCCGCGCCTCCATGGTTGCGTCTTCACGCCACTTTCGCACCTGCGGAGGGCTCTGTTGGTCCGATACTGTGTCGTCGCCGTACGATCCCAGCGAATCCATTTGAGGGGTAGCCGGTTCATCGGCCTCCCCGTTTGGCAACTTCCTTGCCATGGCCGCGATCGCAAGATCTTCAACCTGGCGAAGGAACCAAAGCTGCTCGCTTCCCTCCACATGCGGAGGAAACCAGATTCTCAACGAACCTGCAGCTCTTCGCATGGCGTAGACATCCAGATAAATTTGCTCGAGGCGCTTTGCCGCCTCCAACAAACTGCGCTCTCGGCAAGCGCTCGAGTATTCCCAATCGGCGAGACATACCGAGACGGCAAACGTCAGCGACACTTCTTCCATAGTGCCGCCATAGTCGAATTGCGGTATCGAAAATGGCGGGCGATTCGAAGTCTCGGCGGAATGCGCGGGCAGTGAAAAGTTCTGAGCGAGCGCGTCTGCCACCCCCGCCAAATGCGACACGGACGGCACCATCGTCACGGCGAGGACGCGCCAGATACGCATTGTCCTCTTCGGGTCAGACAGCGGCGCAACGGGTTGAGCATGGGGCAGTTCTGGGGTGCCGCCGACTAACGTCGGCGCCGGCGAATGTCGCCTCGGTCGAGACCGCACGATCACGTGTTCAACTGATCCCGCTCACATCGAGTTCGCACAATACCGGAAGGAGACGCTCGATCTGCTCGAGCGGAAGTCGTGCCGTCGGCGAATGGAGCTGCATGTAGGCGATCAGCTCGTTCTGCGGGATGCGACCGACGATGCGGCCGATATCCGCGGCGCGGATACCCTGGCGAAGCAGGAAGCCGAGGTAGGTATAACGCAGCGCGTCGGCGGTAACTTCGCGGGGGCGATCGATGCCGGCGTCATAAGCAGTGTAGAGCACAAGCTCCCCGATCTCCTCGATCGAGAGGGGACGGCCGTGCACGTCGTGGAGAACGGTTGGGGCCGTCTCTACCCCCCGGTTTTGTCGCGCGACGATCAGACTGCAGAGCGGCTCCTGCAAGGGTATCGTGCGGGCCGATTCGCCGCTTACCTGCATGAGGCCGGCGTTCGGGTCGATCTCGTCCCAGCGTAGTGCTGCGAGTTCTTCGGCGCGCACACCCATCAGCAGCGCCACCATCACGATCCGCGGATCATCGGTCGCAGCCGCAATGAGCGCGGTGATCTCAGCATCCGTGAGCTCCCGGGGCGGCGGCGTGGGCGCGGGGAGTTGGGCGATGTTGGGGGCGCCCAGCTCACGCAAGGGGCCTGCCGGCTCACGCGCGAGCAGTGCCGGCGCCCACGAATGTTCCACAAATGCCGTTGGCAATGGGGAGGGTCCGACGATGAATTCTGCGAACCACGCCGCGAAGACACCGAAGGCGAACGACCCTGCCAAGCTGAGTGCCGCGTCCAGCCGGTAATTGGGTCGCCATGGCTCCTGGCTCGGTGCGGCGGCCTCCAGAAGCTCCGCTTGCGGGGCTCGCTCGCGCTCGCTCGCCTGCAGTTTCTCCAATCGGTCGAGTGCTGCCCGATGCATCCCCTCGAGGTGGTCGAGGTCTTCACGCAAGGCCTTATAGTCGTTGAGGTGGGTGGCGAATGCCTGCGCTTGCTTCTGGTTGTCGGCGACGTCTTGCCGCAACCGATCTACCTCGGCTTGGGCCGCGGACAATTCCTGCTGAGCATCGGCAAGGGCAGCCCGCCCGCTAACGGCACGTTGTGACTTCAGCTGCTCCTCGAGGTTCTCGAGCCGCGCCCGGAGCGACTTTGCGTCCGGATCGAGTGAGAGAAAATCGGGTGTGTATCGGCGCTGGAGCTCGCCCCACTGTTCGCGCAAGGCAGAAGCGCGCTGCTCGAGGTCGGCGAGCGTAGGATCGTCCTTAGCGCGGGCGCCGACATTCCCGGCTGCAGACGAAATCCTTAGAGCCTGCAAACGGCCTTTGTCCTTGGCCAGACGTTCGTTAGCGTCGGTGTAGGATTGGCTCAAGCCCTCGATATTGGCGAGAACGTCGTTTTCATTGTGCTCCATCGACACGATATCATAGCGCTCGCGAAAGGCGTTGATGGCCGCCCGCTGCGCTGTGACCTTGCTGTCTAGCGCGCGAGCCTCGTCGCCGACCTCAGCGTAGGTGCTTGTAGCGATTCCCTTGTAGGCGTCGGCGACATGCTGCCGATAAGCTTCGGCGACGGTGTTGACCAGCCGCGGCAGGAAATCCCGCTGGGGCCCCTCCGCGGACAGCTCTACGATCTGCGTGCCCTCGACCGGCTCGGCGCGCAGCATGCGCTGGGCGGATTCCACCGGGTCGGGGCCCAAATCGGGAAGACCGCCGCCGGTTCTCAACCGTGCGACGACATCCTGCAGCAAGGGACGGCTGGTCAGAACCTGGACCTCCGTCAGGAATGACTTCGCATCGGTCGCCATCGCCGGCGTATCCTTTGCTTCGGTCGGCTGGGTAACGGTCGATGCCGGAGAAATGTGCAGACGGGCCATCGCCCGGTACTCTGCCGGGCGTGTGTAGACCCATGTCAGACTGACTGCAGCCGCCGTCAGGAACGCACAGCAAAACACCACCGCCCGGCGCCGCGAGGACCGCGCCCTAATATCGATCAGCGTCATTGCCGCACCCCGAGCACTACATCGTCCCTACGCCGACATCGCCCCGAGAATAAGGGCAATATGCGAATTTCTGGCGCCTCGGCGGATCTTGACCGAAATTTCCCAGATTCCGGCGAGCGCGGATGGATCTTCGACCGCGCGCGGAGGCAATTGCTCCGACATCTCTCAGGCGTCGCAATTGGGCCCTCCAACTATCCATGGATTGAGGCCGTCGAACGTTGTTGCCATAGCCGACCAAAAAGCAGACTATCGCGGTGGTGGTCCCGCGCGGCTAAGGTGGCTGGACCAATCCCAGCATTACGGATGACATGAGATCAGGACCAGATCAGCGGCCTCGCGGGCGTTTTAACGCAAACCGCCCGTTTAAACAGCAACCTAGAACTCCGCAAAACAGCCAGACATTCGACAGCAACGGCCCCAACGTCAAAATCCGCGGCAGCGCTTATCAAATATTCGAGCGCTACCTCGGCCTGGCACGCGAAGCAACGGCGAGCGGCGATCGAATTGCTGCGGAGAATTTCTACCAACATGCGGAGCACTATTTCCGCATCAACAACGCGCGCCGCGAAGGCAATCAGCAGGGGGCGCCGCCACGGCCGAGCACGCCGGCCGACGTCGAACGGAACTCATCCGAGGCAGAACCGAGAGAAGTCGACGTGGACCGCTTCCAACCCCAGTGGGACGGCGACGATCCTCCTTCCTCGGAGACTTCAACGCACTGAGGCATATCCAGGGACGGCGGCGGACCCTCACCGCGGCTAAGCTTGGATAATCTCAATAAACTGCGACTTGGGCTGCACGGACGTGCGCCGCGAGGAGTGAGGGCAGCCGCGCCGGATCGCCACGCGCCATCCCGCATTCCGTGGCGATGCCGCCGACGCGTCCATGGCGCCGGGCGGCAGCTAGCCGGGCCGCATCGCCTTGCGCATCGTCGTGATGAATGAGACCGAGATAAAGCTCCGTCTCCGCGGGGAGGCGCAGATTTTCGAGGGGGACGAAATAGCCGTCATCGGTGCGGCTCTTGGGCACCGGCATATGGAAGAATTGGATCGGGCGCTCGACGCCGCGGGCGACCGCATTGGTCATCTCGACCATGATCGCCATGTCCTTGGGTTGCACGCAATGCTCATCGGCCGGGCTGCCATAGCACAGGTGGTAGCCGAGCTCGATCGCGGTGGGGACCGCGTCGCCAATCTCGGTCAAAACGCCGATCGTCTCGTTGCGGAAATCGACCGGTCCCGCTTCGTAATAGCCTTCCCAAGCTAGAACTTCCTGGCACACATCCCATTGCACGGCGAGGCGATCATTGGGTATTGCCGCAGCGATCCTTTCAACCTCGCCGATCAAATGCGTTGTGAGCACGGGTAACAGCACCGGCCGGTCCGACGGCACCATGTTGTTGTAGGTTGGAGCGATCGGCGTCGGGAGTGAGACCTGAAATTTCACCTTCGCGGGAATGACGCCGGCTTTCTGCAGGCGTTCGAACAAGCTCCAGGACGCGATTGCCATCTCGGCATAGCCCGTTTTGAAGGTGTTGGGATCAGGTTTGGCGCCGGGCTTGATCCGAAGACGCGGAATTTCACGCAACACCTTGCCGTCCCATTGCGTGAACTTGAAGGGCAGCACGTCTGTCGCGACTTCGATTGCCGGGTTTTCGGCAAGAACAGTCTGCAGAAACCGGATCCAGGTCTTGCGGATTCCGGTCTCGCCGTCCGGCAGCCGCAGCAGATATGGCCCCGCGGCTTCGGCAAGAGTACGGAACACGGCTTCGGCATCCGGCAGCGGAATACTGCCGACGAAGTGGACGATCGGATGTTTGCTGTGTTCGGCGGCCATGACATCCTCCCTGCGGCGGCTCGATCCGCGCGATCCTAGCGCAATTGCCATCTCGCACCAGATCGGCTTCGGCCGGTCGATGTTCTGGTCTTGGGGCTCAGTGGGTGCAGCGACAGGACGAACTCGGCGCCGGCAGAACCCGGAATCGTTCGGGCCAAGGAAACCGGAGCTTTCCTATGCGTTGGCTCTATTCGGCGGTTTTCTCGCGGCGGTCAGGGGCTTTCGCCCCCGCGGCAACCGCCTCACCCGTCGTAATGGGGTGAAGTGCGCCTGACCCGGTGCTGCAGCGTCGACGTCCGCCTGGGATCCGGGACGGGCGGTGATCCAGGCGCGCGCCCGCGGGGCTTCGATCGTCGTGAACACACGGATTTCGCCGGGGATCAGAAATCGAATTGCTTTTACGGTCAGCTTGACCCAGGCGATGTCGGTGACGATCGCAATCCGCTCACAGCGCGACGCGTGTTCGAACCCGAGGTCGAGATCGTCCCATCCGGCGCCCGGGAAGCGCGAGCCGAGTTCGTAATAGAGACGGCTCTTCTCGCGCCACTTGAGTGATTCCCGCACCGCCGGTGTCAGGATTTCGTGGCATTCCTGCTTTGTCACCCGGCCCTTGACAGAGATGCCGACGACATTCCTGGGAAGATCTTCGATGAGCTCGATCATCGGCTGCTCGTCCGGATGAAGATCAGCTGACCACGGCGCTTGGTGCCTAGATCAGGCGGCTCTCCTTTAGAAAGCCACGCGCCACTTGGCGATCAGCACATGTTCTTGGCCATTGGCGTTCGAGACGACGAAACGCCTGCCATACATGTATTCGACGCCGGTGGTGATGAACGCGACCGGGTTCCACACCAGATTGATGAAGGCGTTGTACAGCTGCTTGTTTGCCGAGTTGGACTCGGTCGGCCCGATGATCTGCGACGGGACGGCTTGTTGCCAATTACCGGCGGCGATGGTCGACCGCAGGTTCGGCGTCCACCAATGCTGATAGCCGCCATTCATGCTGTACCCGAAGATTGGCTTGACCAGGATGTTCGAGGCTGCCGCCATACCCGTGCAGGTCGGCGTCGGCGTCGCGCACGAGGTGTTGACGCTGAAATTGCTCGCCAGCGAGAACGCGGTGGCCAACCCGCCGCTGGTATAAGGGCCGGTCCCCTCGCCGACGACGGCGCTGAACAGGAAATCGTCCTTGTTGTAGCCCCACCAGCCGGGGTGCACGTCGCCCGAGATGTGCGCGCCATAGCCGAGGAATTTCTGGTCGACGAAACGGCCGTCATTGACAAACAGCGGCATCAGCATGGCGGCAAAGTCCATATGCCCCCAGGGCTGCGACCAATAGGAGGCGGCGGTCAGGGTGGGCGCCCTGGTCTGGGCCGGGTTGGCCTGCGTCGTGGTCCCCGTGGTGATCCCGGTTCCGGTGCAGGGCTGGCCATTGCAGGTCGCGGGGATCAGCGGGGCCGTTGGGCTGGTGGCGCCGAACGGGCTGGAAGCGAGCACTTGGTCATTAGAGATCGTGCCGCTCGGCACGATGATGCCGGTGATCGGTTGTTCGGCCGACACCGAGAAGGCGCTGCCGTACGGACCGGCAATGGTGTAGCGCACCTGTGGGATGCGCTGGCCGCCGGTCGAGCCCATCGCGCCGCCGAACTCCATCAATTCGGTGTCGGCATCGGCATCGGAGAAGTTCGAAAGGGCCTGGCCGCCGAGGAACCCGCCCAACGTGCCATAGGCGAAGCGGAGGCGCGGCAACAGGCTGTCGCCGCCGGCCTGCTGCACGCTCAGGGCGCTGAAACTGTTGCCGCCGGCCCAGTCGAAGGCGAGAAACGTCCGCGACTCACCCCAGGCCGTCGGGGTGCGCGTCTCGATGTCGATCCGCGATTGCTGCGGGCTGAACATGAACACGCCGTTGCTGCGCGAATGGTTGGCCGACTGCGCGACGATGCCGCCATTGGCCGCGCCGGGGATAAAGGCTTCGCCGAGCGGTAGCCCAGGCAGGTTGCCGTTTTGGCCGGCGTTGGAGCTGGGGGTGCCGGGGTTCCCGCTGTTGGCGCCCTGCAGAAAGTCGAGCGCGGTGATGTCGACAAAGCCGCCGACGCGGATCGAGGTGTCGGTCCCCGGGATCAGAAACGACCGCGGAAAACTGCCGCCTAGCGACGGAGCGGTCGGTGCGGGCTTGTAGCCCAGGGGTATCGTGCCGCCGCCGCCCGCGCTGCCGGGTGGGAACAGCGCAGCAGTCTGGGTCTGGGCCTGTGCCAGCTGGTCGATCCGCTGCTGGAGAAGCTGCTGATTGGCGCGCAGATCGGCGAGCTCGTCGGCGCGCGCGCCGGAAAGACCTGTCAGCAACGCGACCATCGCGGTCGCTCCGCCGATCGCCACTGCGTTGCCGATATTCCGCTTTCTGATCATCACTCCCCCGCCCCGCCTGGCTGCTAAATCGCCAGTTGATAATGAGGGCCGGGCAAACAAACGCACTATCCATCGTCGGATTAGAATCCGAATGATTCGCATTATTTGGGCATATCATCCGTCGCTCTAATACAAAGATCGAGCTTTACAATATCATATACAATGTCTATTTCCTGTTCGGATGCGCAAATAGCCGAGCCTGGAATGTAAACGTTTCAGTTGAAAGAATGCCATCTAGCGATCAAAGGCTTACGTCGATAGATGGAATGGGCCTCTATGACGTTGAAAGGAAAGCCAATTGGACGGCCTTGGCCCCGTCGCTCGGGCAGGCTACTCCTTATAGCGCATGCCCTGCCGAGGCTGGGGGGTCTGCCGGAGCCCTCCTACTACGTCCAATGCGAGGATGTTAAAGGGCTCGAGTACATTTTCAGCAGCCCCGGCACCGTTGCACCCTTTGAAGGCTGCTTAGCCATAATCGACTGCAGCGCGATCGGGCGCATCTGTCCTGAAATTAAGTAATCGAGGATTCTAATCCGCCCCTCTTTACTGTATCCGCGACACCCTAATTCCCAGATACGGCTCAGTCCAACGTCGGAGAAGCTCCTTAAAACGGACTTCTCTTAACGGCCTCAACGGAGAACCTCGATTGGGCGGCGCTCCTGCAAGGCATTCTTCAAGCGCTCAGCTCTAGGCGAATCCAACTCCTACGCGCTGGCTCTATTCGGCGGTTTTCGTGCGGCGGTCAGGGGCTTTCGCCCGCGCGGCAACCGCCTCACCTGTCGTAATGGGGTGAAGCGCGCCTGACCCGGTGTTGCAGCGTCGAGATCTGCCTGGGATCCGGGGCGGGCGATGATCCAGGCCCGCGCCTCCGGGGCTTCGATCGTCGTGAACACACGGATTTCGCCGGGGATCAGAAATCGAATTGCTTTTACCGTCAGCTTGACCCAGGCGATGTCGGTGACGATCGCGATCCGCTCACAGCGCGACGCGTGTTCGAACCCGAGGTCGAGATCGTCCCATCCGGCGCCCGGGAAACGCGAGCCGAGTTCGTAATAGAGACGACTCTTCTCGCGCCACTTGAGTGATTCCCGCACCGCCGGTGTCAGGATTTCGTGGCATTCCCGCTTTGTCACCCGGCCCTTGACAGAGATGCCGACGACATTCCTGGGAAGATCTTCGATGAGCTCGATCATCGGCTGCTCGTCCGGATGAAGATCAGCTGACCACGACGCTTGGTGCCTAGATCAGGCGGCTCTCCTTTAGAAAGCCACGCGCCACTTGGCGATCAGCACATGTTCTTGGCCATTGGCGTTCGAGACGACGAAACGCCTGCCATACATGTATTCGACGCCGGTGGTGATGAACGCGACCGGGTTCCACACCAGATTGATGAAGGCGTTGTACAGCTGCTTGTTTGCCGAGTTGGACTCGGTCGGCCCGATGATCTGCGACGGGACGGCTTGTTGCCAATTACCGGCGGCGATGGTCGACCGCAGGTTCGGCGTCCACCAATGCTGATAGCCGCCATTCATGCTGTACCCGAAGATTGGCTTGACCAGGATGTTCGAGGCTGCCGCCATACCCGTGCAGGTCGGCGTCGGCGTCGCACATGCGGTGGGGACGACGAAGTTGCTCGCCAGCGAGAACGCGGTGGCCAACCCGCCGCTGGTATTGGTGCCGAGCGCTTCGCCGACGACGGCGCTGAACAGGAAATCGTCCTTGTTGTAGCCCCACCAGCCGGGGTGCACGTCGCCGGAAATATGCCCGCCATAGCCAAGGAAATTCCGGCTGAGGAATTTGCCGTCATTGACAAACATCGGCAGGAGTTCAGCGGCAAAATCCATATGCCCCCAGGGCTGCGACCAATAGGAGGCGGCGGTCAGGGTGGGCGCCCTGGTCTGGGCCGGGTTGGCCTGCGTCGTGGTCCCGGTGACGATCCCGGTTCCGGTGCAGGGCTGGCCGTTGCAGGTCGCGGGGATCAGCGGGGCCGTCACGCTGGTGGCGCCGAACGGGCTGGAAGCGAGCACCTGGTCGTTGGATATCGTGCCGCTCGGCACGATGATGCCGGTGACCGGTTGTTCGGCCGACGCCGAGAAGGCGCTGCCGTACGGACCGGCAATGGTGTAGCGCACCTGCGGAACGCGATTGCCGCCGGTCGAGCCCATCGCGCCGCCGAACTCCATCGATTCGGTGTCGGCATCGGCATCGGAGAAGTTCGAAAGGGCCTGGCCGCCGAGGAACCCGCCCAACGTGCCATAGGCGAAGCGGAGGCGCGGGATCAGGCTGTCGCCGCCGGCCTGCTGCACGCTCAAGGCGCTGAAGCCGTTGCCGCCGGCCCAGTCGAAGGAGAAAAACGTCCGCGACTCGCCCCAAGCCGTCGGGGTGCGGGTCTCGACGTCGAGCCGCGATTGCTGCGGGCTGAACATGAACACGCCGTTGCTGCGCGAATGGTTGGCCGACTGCGCGACGATGCCGCCATTGGCCGCGCCGGGGATGAAGGCTTCGCCGATCGGTAGCCCAGGCAGGTTGCCGTTTTGGCCGGCGTTGGAGCTGGGGGTGCCGGGGTTCCCACTGTTGGCGCCCTGCAGAAAGTCGAGCGCGGTGATGTCGACAAAGCCGCCGACGCGGATCGAGGTGTCGGTCCCCGGGATCAGAAACGACCGCGGAAAACTGCCGCCTAGCGACGGAGCGGTCGGTGCGGGCTTGTAGCCCAGGGTCAGCGCCTGGCCGCCGCCGGCGCCGCCGGTTAGCGGCGCCGGCGGGCCGCCGGGCGCCTGAGCCTGGGCTTGCGCCAGCTGGTCGATCCGCTGCTGCAGGAGCTGCTGGTTGGCGCGCAGATCGGCGAGCTCGTCAGCGCGCGCGCCGGAAAGGCCCGTCAGCAACGCGACCATCGCGGTCGCTCCACCGATCGCCGCCACGTTGCCGATATTCCGCTTTCTGGTCATTGCTCCCCCACCCCTGCTGGGCGCTAAATCAGGAGTTGATTTTGCCAGAGCGATCGAACGAAGCTATCCATCCCACGGTTGAAATTAGGTGGAGATTGAGATTTAAATCTATGAGCTCGTAGGTCTAAACCTTATTGGTGTCTTCATCTAAATCCAGTAGGGTTAGGTCTAAATCCATACTCGTATTCGATTCAAATAGGGATGCCGCTCGCGCCGGGCTGCGGCCGATTTTTTAGGAAGCACGAAAAGCTTGATGGCCGGGCGCGAAGCGGCGACGACCTGCCCCGACACAAAAGGTCCAGGCGAGGACGACCGCGACGCGAAAACTCAGCGCAAATCGGACTTAGGGCACCACGCCGGCAATTCTAATTCGCCGTGGACCCACCGGCACCTGCTGTTGGGTCAGCCTAGACCGTCTAATTCCAGGCCCGATTTTGATCGTAGCCTCTTAAACAATCTGCCACTTGACCGCGACGTTGTAGATTCATCTTGCCGAAAAGGTTGTGTACATGCGACTTCGTCGTGGCCAGACTGATGTTCAGTTGGCGGGCGATCTCCTTGTCGCTGAGCCCGCTCCTGATCAATTCGGCGACCTGACGCTCTCGCTTGGTCAGCGCAGGTATCGGAAGGGCTGCATTGCGGCCTACACTTCGTCTGGCGGTCAGAGCGATCCGGCGAAGCAGGCCGTTGGCAACCCGCCGCGAGCAGACCTGCTCGCCGCTATGGATCTCCATGACGAGGCGCACGAAATCGGCTGGGGCAATGTTTCTTGGGATATAGCCGATCACGCCTGCCTCCGCCCATGCAACGATGTCATCCTCCGTTTCCCTGACTGCAGATACAACAATGCGCATCCCTGGCGCGATATCGAGAGCGCGCCTGACGGCGGCGGTACCCTCGGGAATCCTCGCATCGACAAGTACGATGTCCGCCTGCGAGGCAGGGCTTACCGCGACCGCCTCGGCGAGATCGGTCCACACGCCGACGACCGAGACCATCGGATCCCGTCCGAGGATCTCCGCGAGGATTTCGCCCAGGAAGCGCACTTCCCACACGACGGCGACATGCAATACTGCGCCGCCGCTGTTATGCGCAGCCACCCGCTCCGGTACGACGTCCGCGTCCACAGCCATTCCTCCCATCCCGCATTCGAATGCAGGAGCCCGCGCCGGGGCTGTCCGGACGGACACATGCGAGAACTCACTCTGTCCAGAGACCGGTTCTCAACCGCAACGCGATTGGTCCGATCTCGATCGTTGATGACGACCCGCAGCGGTGTTTCGCGATGTTGCGCTCTAGGGTGGTCTCAACTCGATTGAATGAAGATTATTACGTTCGACCGTTATCTGTCTACAGGGGGGTTCACAGAATCGTGACTGTTCAGGTATGGCTAAGCTTTTAAGCGAGGTCTGACCGGACCGACACTGGAGGTTTCGCGTTGCGTCACCACAAAGAAGCCGGCGGCGATTGACGGCTCCCCGCACCTCAGCCCGAATCTAGCCGCGGACGCCGGCAGGCTCGCAGGAAGGCCGGAGAGCGCCCGGCGGCACGCGCTTTTTCTTCATAGCGGGTGGGCGGCCAACCCGGCGGGCGCTCGCGCCAATCCCCGGGGCGACGAACCAGCCACGCAAAGGCCGGGTGGCCGGTCACCCATTCGAGCATCCACGAAAAATAATCGGAGGCGTCGGTCGCCAGCCTCAGTTCGGCCCCGTCGCTCATGATCCGGGCCAAGCCATCGAGGATGTCGCGTGAGACGATCCTGCGCTTGTGATGGCGCCGCTTGGGCCAGGGATCGGGGAAGAGGATGAAGACGCGCTCGACCGAGGCCGCCGGCAATGCTCCGATCAACAGGCGCGCATCGTCGATGAACAGGCAGATATTGGCCAGATGCCGGCGCTCAACCTCGCCGAGGAGTTTGGCGATGCCGTTTTCGAATACCTCGCAGCCGATGAAGCCAACATCGCGGCGCCGTTCGGCCTGGGCTGCGAGGTGCTCGCCACTGCCAAATCCGATCTCCAGCCAAACCGACCGCGGCGAATCTGCGAACATCGAGCGAGGATCGAACTCGCCCGACGCGGGCAGGTCGATCGCGAGGGACGGCAACAGGGCATCGACCAGGCCCTGCCGCCCTGGGCGCAACGGCCGGCCCCGCCGGCGCCCATAAAGGATCCGCCGCGGCGTCGGCGCGTCGGTCACCAGAGGGTCAGAAAGCGCGCCGCAACTCGTCGACCAGGTCGAGCCGCTCCCAGGAAAAGCCGCCATCGGCTTCGGCCGCGCGACCAAAATGGCCATAGGCGGAGGTGCGCGTGTAGATCGGCCGATTCAAGCCGAGATGGGTGCGGATCCCGCGGGGCGACAGATCCATCAGCTCCTGCAGGACACGGGCGAGCTTGTGCTCGTCGACGGAATCCTCGGTGTCGACGTAAAATGACAATGGCTTAGCAATCCCAATCGCATATGCGAGCTGGATCGTGCAGCATTCGGCCAGCCCGGCGCCGACAACGTTTTTCGCGAGATAGCGGGCGGCATAGGCGGCCGAGCGGTCGACCTTGGTCGGATCCTTGCCGGAAAACGCACCGCCGCCATGCGGTGCCGCCCCGCCATAAGTGTCGACAATGATCTTTCGGCCGGTGACTCCGGCATCGCCGTCGGGCCCGCCGATCACGAACAAACCGGTGGGGTTGACGAGGAAGTTGTCCTCGTCGCACATCCACCCGTCCGGCAAAGTCGCGACCACATAGGGCCTGATGATCTCGCGCACCTCCTGCTGATCGATACGCTCCGAGTGCTGGATCGAAACGACGACTTTGGTTGCCCGCACCGGCCTTCCGTTTTCATATTGCAGCGTGACCTGGCTTTTCGAATCCGGCCCGAGGAGCGGCGTCTTGCCGGCGTGCCGCGCCTCGGACAGCGCGCGCAGCATGGCGTGCGCGTAAAAGATGGGGGCCGGCATCAGTTCGCGCGTTTCGCTACAGGCATAACCAAACATCATACCTTGGTCCCCGGCGCCCTCGTCCTTGTTGCCCGAGGCGTCGACACCTTGGGCGATGTTGGTCGATTGCCCGTGGATGTGGCACTTGATTGCCGCCCGCTCCCAATGAAAGTTTTCCTGCTCGTAGCCGATGTCGCGAATCGCCTGGCGAGCCACTTCGATCAGCCTTTCGTTGGTGATCGAGGCCGGGCCGCGGACTTCACCTGCAAGGACGACACGATTGGTCGTGACCAAGGTCTCGACACCGCAACGGGCTTGCGGCTCAACGGCGAGATAAGTGTCGACGATCGCGTCGGAGATGCGGTCGCAAATCTTGTCGGGATGGCCTTCCGACACCGACTCGCTGGTAAACACGAAATCGCGTTTGGCCAAGGGTTTGCCCTTCCTGAAAGGTCGCGAGGATAGTACAGCGTCTGGCGCCGTTGATGCCGCCTCGGCGGGCGGGCGTCAAGCCCCGATCTGGCCGTTAGGTGGCCGTCGGCGGGGTCGTGCCGGTGCCGACGCGAAGCGCTATTTCTCTGACGGGCGCTCGCCGCCGGATGCCAGTGCCTTGGCCAGTTCGAACAAGCGGCGGCGGACGACGGCATCATCGATGCGATAATAGGCGCTGACGAGCTCGACCGTCTCGCGCTTGCGCAGAGGGTCGGAATCGAAGGCTTCGGCGGGGGGCTCGGCGAAACCGGCCGGGATCGCCGGCGCCCGTACCGGGTCCATATCGTCGAAAAAGAACGAGACCGGGACATCGAGCACCCGGCTCAAATCGTGCAGCCGGCTGGCCCCGATACGATTGGCGCCGCGCTCGTATTTCTGCACCTGCTGAAAAGTCAAGCCGATCGCTTCGCCCAGCTTCTCCTGGCTCAGCCCCAGCATATTGCGGCGCAGCCGGACGCGCGAGCCGACATGGATGTCGATCGGGTTGGGCTTGTCGCCCTTTTGCCGGCCCGGCCGTCGGGTCTGTTGATGCATCGCCATCTCGGGTCGATCGCTTTCTCGATAACAATTCGTTTATTTTTAGATGACAGGGAGGCAGCCGGTCAAGACGAACCTTCAACCTGAAATAAGTCATTGCAACCGCAGGTCGGTACTACCGCGACTCAACGCAGGCGCATCGCCACTGGCGCCGCACCGAGCAGAAGCAGCGCCAACAACATCCAGTCGCCGGCGCGACCATAAGGCGTGGGAGCCGCCCGGCCGGGAAGCGCCGCATCGACATTGCCCACCGCATCGAGGCGAGTGCGCGCGAGCACCCTTCCTGTTGCGTCGACGACCGCACTGATGCCGTTGTTGGCGACACGGACCAGCGGCAGGCCTTCCTCGACAGCGCGGGTGCGGGCGATCGCGAAATGCTGGTACGGGCCGGAGCTGCGACCGTACCAGGCGTCGTTGGTGACGTTCAGCATCCACGCCGGCCGATTGCTTTTGTCGACGATTGCGCCAGGAAAGATGGCCTCGTAACAGATCAGAGCGGCAAAGGGCGGCAGCCCCGGCAGCGCGATCGTCTGCGGACCCGGACCGGCGCTCAGGTCCATGGTGCCGGCGGTGATCTTCTTGAACGGCAGCCAAGGGCGCAGCGGGACGTATTCGCCGAACGGGACCAGATGCGCCTTGTCATAGTGCGCCACGACAGCGCCGCGATCGTCGAGCGCCTCGATGCTGTTCCACACTTCTTCGATCGGACCCGGTGGCGGATTTGCCCGTAATGTGCCGGTGATCAGATAGCCGCCGTGCGGGACGATCGTCGCGATTGCCTGGCGGACGGCCGCGTCTCGGCCGAGCAGAAACGGCGCAGCTGCCTCCGGCCACAGCACGGCGGCGAGCGGATGGTCGGCCGGCGCGGCGCTCAAAGCGAGCAGCCGTCGGAAATTGGCCTGGGCTGCCTCCGGCAACCATTTTAAGCTTTGTGGGATCGAGGGTTGGACCAAGCGCAACCATGTCCCGGTGAGGACGGTGGGCATCGTCTCGAGCCGGATCGCGCCGGCGACCGCGGGGACGAAAATCAACAGTCCGGCCAGTATCGCCGGCGTCCAGCGCCGCACCGCGGACAATGGCGTCATCGAGGGCTCGCCCAGAGCGGCAGGCAGCGCGGCTGCAAGAATGGTCACGAAACTGAGCCCATAGATGCCGACCCAGGCGACGCTTTGCAGCACCGAGAGGGCCCCCGGAAAACCGCCGGACCAGGCATAGCCGATCAAATTCCACGGCAGCCCGGTCAAGGCGTGGCCACGGACCCATTCGCCCACACTCCAGGCGATGGCAAAGGCGAATATCCGCGCCGACGCCGGCAAATGCAGGTAGTCGCGGACCAGCCGGGTCGCGAGCAGCACCAAACCTATGTACAGCGCAAATCCCGCTGGCAGCCCCGCCGCAGCAAGCGGCACCAGCCACCAGAAACGATCGATGTCGACAAATAGCGCCGCCGCGATCCAATAGAGCCCGGCGAGAAAGAAGCCGAAGCCGAAGACCCAGCCGAGCCTGAACGAGGCCCAGGGGTTGGCGCTGCCGTTGTCGAGCCACAACAGGCTCGTGAAGACGACCGCCAGCAGCGGCGTCAGGTCGAACGGCGGCAACGCCGCTGCAGCGCCCGCCCCCAGCACAAAGGCCAGCCCGTAGCGCCGCCACCCGGAAAACCCAGCCAATCCGTCGGCCAGCCGGCACAACGGGGTGTCGACCCTGGAACCGGCCTGGGCGCGGAATAACGCGATCTCACGCATTACCGCCGCCCGGAGCCCCGGTCGCAGCCGGCAGGCTGCGCACACGCAGCCGCTTGATCCGCCGCGGGTCGCCTTCGAGAACTTCGAATTCGATCCCGGACGGGTGCGCGATTACCTCGCCGCGCTTCGGCACCCGGCCGGCGAGTGTCGAGACGAGGCCGCCCAAGGTATCGACCTCTTCCTGGTCACCTGTCGGACGCAGCCGGATGCCCTGACGTTCCTCGAGCGCCTCGATCGGTGTACGGGCGTCCGCGACGAGCGTCCCGTCGGGGCGCTCGATTAGGTGCGGGCCATCGCTGACGTCATGCTCGTCCTCGATATCGCCAACGATCTCCTCGATCAGATCTTCGATCGTCACCAGTCCGTCGATCCCGCCAAACTCATCGACGACCATCGCGATATGCGTACGCGCTTGGCGCATCTGCACCAAGAGGTCGAGAATCGGCAAGGATGGTGCGACAAACAGCATCTTGCGCAGCAGCGGCGTCAGTTTTGTTTCACGCCGTTCGGCGACTGGGAGCAGGATATCCTTGACGTGGATGAAGCCGATCGCGTCGTCCAAGGTTTCGCGGTAGACCGGCACCCGCGAATGCCCCTGCTCGATCATGTATTGGACGACCTCGGGGAACGGCGTCTCGACATCGAGCGCAACGATGTCGACGCGCGGCACCATGACGTCGGCGGCGGTGCGGTCGTGGCCTTTGAGGATGTTGCCGATCAACACCCGCTCCTGCGCGCCGAGCGAATCGGGGCCGTCGGCCGGCGGCTCCTCGATCATCTCGTCGATGGTCTCGCGCAGGGTTTCGCCGTTGCGTGGCCGGCGGACCAGCCGCAGCAAACTACGCAGACGCGCAAAGCCCCGATCTCGCTCGGGCTGGCCGCTACTTTGGGGCGGCTCGGAGTCGGTCATCGAAAAACTGATTCGGCTTGTACTGCTCACATAGTGCCGCGATAAGGATCCGGCACCCCCAAGCTTGCCAGTATAGACGTTTCCAGCGACTTCCATAGCGACCGCTTCCGCCTCGGTAGCGTGGTCGTAGCCGAGCAGATGCAGGACGCCATGAACGATCAGATGGGAGAGATGGTCGGCGAAGCGGCTTGCCCTGCTCATCCGCCTCGCGTGCGACCGTCTCAAAGGCGAGCACGACATCGCCGAGCAGCAGTGGCGCCCCAGGCGGGAGCGGCGCCTCGGGATTCCAGGCCGGGAAGGCGAGTACGTTGGTCGGCTGGTCGACGCCGCGCCAGTCACGGTTGAGCCGTTGCTGTACGGCATCATCGGCGAGCCTGATGGCGAGCTCGAACGCGGTCTGTTGCTCGATGCCGAAGCCCGCCTTGCCGCGCGACAAAGCAAGGCCTGCGGCACTGCGGGCGAGGTCTTCGGCGGCTGGGCACACCTGTCCCCAAGTGGCGCAGGGCGAGGCGACGTCGATCACCGCGGTCAATTCAGTCATGGCACCGCGGTCAATTCAGTCATGGCTCGGCGGCGCGCGCTGCGCGTTCGCGCGCTTCATAAGCGCGAACGATGCGGGCAACGAATTCGTGCCGAACAACGTCGCGGTCGCTAAACCGGACGACCGAGATTCCATCGACGCTCTGCAGAGTTTCGAGCGCCTCGGCCAGGCCCGAGCGGGTTCCGGGGGGCAGATCCACCTGGGACGGGTCGCCGGTCACGACCATGCGTGAGCCCTCGCCCAGCCGGGTCAGGAACATTTTCATCTGCACCGGGGTGGTGTTCTGCGCTTCGTCGAGGATGACGAAGGCGCGCGCCAAGGTGCGCCCGCGCATGAACGCGATCGGCGCCACCTCGATCTCGCCGGTGCCGAGGCGGCGGGCGAGCTGATCGGCCGGCAGCATGTCGTTGAGCGCGTCGAAGATCGGGCGCAGATACGGGTCGACCTTGTCGCGCAGATCGCCCGGTAGGAAGCCCAGTCGCTCGCCGGCCTCGACCGCCGGCCGCGACAGGATGATGCGTTCGACCCGCCCGGTCATCAACAGGTCGACCGCGGCGGCGACCGCGAGATAGGTCTTGCCGGTACCGGCAGGCCCTAGGCCAAAAACCAGTCGCTTTCGCGCAGCGCCTTGATGTAGGCGGCCTGTCCCGGCGAGCGCGCGGCGATGCGGCGCTTGCGGGTACGAAAGGCGGCGTCCTCGTGCCACAGGCTCAGGCTCCGGTCGGCGATCTCGGCTTCGGCCAGACGGATCGCTGCCTCGACCGCTGGCAGATCGATTTCCTGCCCATGTTTCAGCCGATCGTAGAGCCGCGACAGCGCCAGTTGGGCCGCTTCTGTCGCCGAGGGCGGGCCCGAGATCGCCAGTCGATTGCCGCGGGTGACGACCGAAACGCCAAGCTGCCGTTCGATCCGATCGAGATGCTGGTCGCGCTCGCCGTAAAGCGGCGGCAGCAGCAAATTGTCGTCGAATTCGAGCTGTGTGCGCCCTTCAGCCGGCTCGGCTGCGATGATACCGGAAGGAGGCGCGGTCATGCCGCAACCATCGCGGAGAGGCTGTTTTGACCGGCACCCGATATCAGGGCCGGGACGACATCGCCAACCCGGTCGGCGGCAGCGGCGAGATGGACGCTCTGCAGGTAGGGGCTGCGGCCGACCAGCTGACCTTGGTGCCGCCCCGGCTTTTCCAACAGCACCGGCAGGACGCGCCCGACGCAAGCTGCGTTGAAGTCGCGCTGCTGCTGCGCCAGCAGCGTCTGCAACGCGGCGAGCCGCTCGACCTTGACCGTTTCCGCGACCTGATCCAGCGGCCGATGCCGCGGGGGTGCCGGGGCGCGGCGAGTATTTGAACGAAAACGCCTGGGCAAAGCCGATCTCGCTGACGAGATCGATGGTCGCCCGAAAATCGTCGTCGCTCTCACCGGGAAAGCCGACGATCAGATCGGTGGACAGCGCGAGATCGGGCCGCGCCGCGCGCAGGCGCTCGACGATGCGCTGGTAGTCGGCCGCGGTGTGGCGCCGGTTCATCGCCGCCAGCACGTAGTCCGAGCCGCTTTGCACCGGCAAATGCAGGAACGGCATCAGCTGTGGCACGTCGCGATGGGCGGCGATCAGCCGTTCATCGACATCGCGCGGATGCGAGGTCGTGTAACGGATCCGCTCGAGCCCCGGGATTTCGGCGAGAGCGCGTACGAGATCGCCGAGCCCCCATTCCCTGCCGTCCGGCCCTTCGCCGTGATAGGCGTTGACGTTCTGCCCGAGCAGCGTGAGCTCGCGCGCGCCCAAGGCCAGGAGCCGGCGCGCCTCGTCGAGGATCTGGGCTGCCGGGCGCGAATACTCGGCGCCGCGGGTGTACGGCACGACGCAGAACGTGCAGAACTTGTCGCAGCCTTCCTGCACGGTCACAAAGGCGCTGACCCCCTGTTCCGTTCGCGCCTGCGGCAGGTGGTCGAATTTGGGCTCTTCCGGGAAACTGGTGTCGACCACTCCGCGGCCACCGGCCTGCAGCGCCCGCGCCACCAGCTCCGGTAACCGATGATAGGTCTGCGGGCCGAAGACGAGATCGACAAACGGCGCGCGGCGGCGGATCTCGCCGCCCTCGGCCTGGGCGACGCAGCCGGCCACGGCGATCAGCATGGTTTCGCCGCGGCGCGCTTTGCGCGCTTTCAGTCGGACGGATCTTGCCGAGCTCGGAAAAGACCTTTTCCGCCGCCTTTTCTCGGATGTGGCAAGTGTTGAGGATGACCAGGTCGGCGTCTTCGGCCGAGGCGCGCCCGCTCAAAGCCGAGCGGCGCCAACAACTCGACCATGCGCGCCGAATTGTAGACATTCATTTGACAACCGTAGGTTGCTATAAAGACGCTCTTGGTCACACCCTTCACCCTCGCTGCGGCGATACCCACTCCGGTCGGCTTCGACAGGGCTCGCGGCCGCCTGACCGTGATCGCCGCCGGCGCAGCCGTGCTGGCGGTCGGCGGCTCCGGCACCGGCTGCGGCCGCCCGGCGAGCGCGGCGGCCATGCCGCCGGCGACCCGCGCATGGCAATAACTGGCGAGCGATTTGCGCGACCCGCAATCGGAGATAGAGACTCGGAGGATGAAACTCGACGACTACCTCGACCGTACCGAGCCCGATCATCGTCCACAAATGAGGCGCCAACTCGGCCGTTCCATACCAGGCAAAAAACGGGCGAAGCAGCCGGCCGAGCGGAATGCCGTCGAGCCTCGTATAGGCGACCGAGATCGGTTGAACCACGATCGGGACGATCTCTTGCATGCTTTCAGCGGCGCTGAACAATGCGCTCTTGAACGGCAGCACCCGGGTGCCGTCGCCGCTTGTCCCTTCTGGAAACAGGATCAAGGCGTCGCCCACAACCAGACGCTCGGTGATTGCGTCGCGCTGCGAGCGAGTGCTGCGCATCCGCCGGTCGACAAAGACGGTGCGCTGCAATTTCGCCAGCCAGCCAAAAAAGGGCCAGCCGGCGACCTCGGCCTTGGCGATGAATGAGCCGGCGATCAACGAGCCGAGCACCGTGATATCGGTATAGGAGACGTGATTCGACGCGAACAACACCGGCCGCTCGGCGGTCGGCGCTCCGACCGTACGGACGCGAAACCCGAGGATCCGGCAGCACCCGCGGTGATAAAAGCCAGGGAGCGTGCGCGACCAGGGGCGGCGCAGAGCCAGCCCCACCCCCTGCACCGGCATCAGGCTGAGGGTCCAGACCACGTAGAGCGCGAGGCGCGCGATCCTCAGCGCCGGCGAGCCCATGCCGTCAAGACGCCCATGTGTCTCTGCCCCATGTATCCTTGATGTCTTTTGAGCGGCGTACGTAGTGGCGCGAGTATCGGTCGCTGACGAGATCGGTCTTGACGACAATACACACGTCGGTGGTGTTGAAATCGCGGTCGATCACCGCGCCGTCGCCGACGAAACCGCCGAGCCGCAGATAGCCTTTTATCAGCGGCGGCAAGGCCGCCAGCGCCCGCGGCGGATCGAGCGCACCGGCCGGCAACCGGCACATGTCGACATAGCGGTCGGCGAGAGCCCGCGCCCGCAGGGCCGGAGGTGCGAGATGATGGTGATGCAGATAGGAGAGCGGCATCGCCAGCGCGTCGGGATCGGTGCCGGGCAGACTCGCGCAGCCGAACATCAGGGCGATGTCGTAATGAAAGACGTAGGCCGCGATCCCGCCCCACAACAGCTGCATCGCCGGTCGCTGGCGGTAGGCCGCATCGACGCAGGAGCGGCCGAGCTCGAGGATCTCTCCGCGATAGGCGACGAGCGGAGCGATGTCGTACTCGGCAGCCGAATAAAACCCACCGAGCCGAGCCGCGGCCTCCCGCCGGATCAGGCGATAGGTGCCGACGACGATCTCAGGTCCCGGACCGCGGCAGTGGTCGAGCACCAACAAGTGATCGCAGCCCGCGTCAAGCCGGTCGAAGTCTCGGCGGCGGCGCGCCGTGTCGATTTGCGGGCGCGCCCCGAGGGTTTCGTAGAAGATCCGATAGCGCAGCGCCTGCACGGCATCGATATCGGCCTCGCTTTCGGCGAGCCGAACCTGCAGCGGGCCCGAGGAGATATCGACTATGCGGGCCGGCCGATGCACGGCTCCGGTCTCGATCGCCAGATTGCCGGGCTCGAACGCGGCGCCGCCGATCACGCCGCTCGACCGGACCGGAAGAGAAACCGGGGCCGTAAGCTTCCCGCCCAAGGATTCGACAGCAACTGCGCCGGCGACAGACCCGTCAACCTCTGCGGATGCATCATTCCCTATCCGGCCCGGGTTTCGCCGCACGGGGTACGGCGTACAGTTCGAGCCGATGACCGACGAGATCGAAGCCGAGCTGATCGGCGACCGCTTCTTGAAGCTTTTCGATCTCCTCGTTGCGGAACTCGATCACCCGTCCGGACTGCAGGTCGATCAGATGATCGTGGTGTGCCGCTGGGCATTTCTTCATAGCGCGCGCGGCCTTCGCCGAAATCGTGCCGGGCCAGGATGTTCGCTTCCTCGAACAGCCGCACAGTGCGATAGACGGTGGCGATGCTGATATGCGGATCGATCGCGGTCGCCCGCCGATAGACCTGCTCGACATCGGGATGATCGACCGATTCCGACAGCACGCGAGCAATGACTCGGCGTTGCTCGGTCATTTTGAGACCTTTGTCGAGGCAGAGCTGCTCCAGCCGTGAGATCATCGCATCTCCGTCACGAGCGTCCTGCAGCCACTATAGCGCAAATCCTCGGGCAAGCCTATTTCCGACGTGGGCCGCGGCGCCGACCGCTCGTGACATCGGCCGGGGTCATTTAGGCGCGCGGCCGTCGCGCCCGAGTCCCCAGGCCGATTTCCTTGGCGAGGCGGCTGCGCTGGCGCGCGTAGTTCGGCGCGACCATCGGATAGTCAGAGCCCAGCCCCCACCGCTCCCGATAAGCCTCGGGTGTCATATTGTAGGCGGTCTTCAAATGCCGCTTGAGCATTTTCAGTTTCTTACCGTCCTCTAGACAGACGATAAAGTCGGCATGAACCGATTTCTTGATCGGGACTGCCGGCTGTGGTCGTTCAGCCGGTGTGCTCGGGACGCTGCCGATATTGGCAAGCGAGTTGTATACCTGGTTGATCAGCTGCGGCAAATCACCCAGGGACACCGTATTGTTGGAAACGTGCGCGGCGACGATTTCCGTCGTCAATGCCAGCAAATCGCTGGTTTCGTCGGAGCTGTTCATATCGATCGGTCCTACTGGTGCTGCTCTCCAAATATAAGTAACAATCGGAACGGCGGCAATGCGCTCGATCGCCGATTTCTTGCAATCGCGGCGGCGGCACAGGTAACATTTGGTTGTAGGGGCCAACAACGCGACAGCACAGGCGAGGCGACGGCGAACTCAAGTCGAAAGCAAGATGCGGGCGATCGCACGGTGAAGCACGAGCGCGTCGACCGGGCCGCCGGGGCGCCGGTAATAATTGCGCCGGCGGCCAATCTGTACAAAGCCGCCAACCGCGTAGAGCGCGCGCGCTCCGGCGTTATCGGCTGCGACCTCGAGAAACACTCTGTTTCCGCCGCGCCGCAGCGCCTCTTCGCAGATCGCCGCGAGCAGCGCCGATCCGGTCCCTGCCCGCCTCCGCCCAGGCACGACGCCCAGTGCTAGGATCTCGCACTCGCCGCCGAGGTCGAGAGCGAGGGCAAATCCGACCGGCTCGTCATGCTCCCAGGCCATAAATCCAAAGAACCCGGCCATGGCCATGATTTGCGCCATCGCCTGCGGCTCCCACGGCTCCTCGGGGAAGCATATCCGGTGCAGCATCGACAGCGGCTCCGCGAGCGTGCCGGCCGCCTCCCCGGAAACCGCTTCGAGACACCGATTCACAACCCGCGCGGCACCGCCTGGCCGGGCGCCAAGGTGACGTCGGGAGGGCGCAGATAAAGCGGCTGTGCAGGGCCGCCGCGCTCGCCCCGGCGCCATAGCCCCAAAGCAACGCGCACAGCCCCGACCGCGGGTGGCTCCCCGTCGATGACGAGGCTGGCGCAATCCCAACCGTCGAGCGCGGCTGCCGCCCGAGCCGCGGCGTCGCCAGTGACGGCCAGCGGATGAGAGCCCACAGCGGAGGTCACGATCTCAGTCAGCGCTTCGGGCAGCACCGCGGCGGGTGAGCAGAGCGCATGGCGCGCGGGATCGAAGAGTTGGATGTATAAATCGGCGCGCCGGCTGTCGAGAGCGACGAGAAGGAACCTTTCGACAGGGCCGGCTTCGCACGCGGCCATGCCCGCCTCGAAGCTGGTCACGCCGAAAAGTGGCACGCCGAGCCCGAGAGCGATCCCTTTTGCTGCAGCGAGCCCGACACGAATGCCGGTGAAGCTACCGGGCCCGGTCGTAACCGTTATCAGATCGAGCGTCGAAGCCGCCAACCGCGCCGCGCCCATGGCGCGTTCGACCATCGGCAGCAGCGCCTCGGCCTGACCGTGCGGCATTGTCAGGCTCTCGACGCAAAGGACGTTGTCACCGGCGGCAACCGCCACCGAACATGCCGATCCCGCCGAATCGAGAGCCAGGATAAAGGGATCGGGGCTGTGCGGTTCGGATCGGGAATTCAGACGGCGCGGACCTCGACTACTTCGGGAATGTAATGGCGCAGCATGTTTTCGATGCCCGCCTTCAACGTTGCGGTGGAACTCGGGCAGCCGGAGCACGAGCCCTGCATGTGCAGGTAAACGACGCCGTCTTCGAAATCGTGGAAGATGATGTCACCGCCATCCTGCGCCACCGCCGGGCGCACGCGCGTCTCGAGCAACTCCTTGATCTGCGAGACGATCTCATCATCCTCTTCGTCGCCGGCATCGGCTGTCCCGCCTTCGGCGCCGTCGGCGAATACCGGGCGGCCAGCGGTGAAATGCTCCATGATCGCCGCCAGGACCGCAGGCTTCAGCTGATACCAATCGCCGTCATCCTCTTTTGTGACAGTGATGAAGTCAGTGCCGAAGAATACCCCGCAGATCTGCGGCAACGCGAACAGCCGTTCGGCCAGCGGCGATACCCGGGCGGCCGCCGCTTCGGTGAAGTTGGCGGTGCCGGTAGCCATGACCACCTGACCCGGAAGAAATTTCAGGGTCGCCGGATTCGGCGTCTGTTCGGTCTGGATGAACATCGGTGGCTCCAAAAATGCGGAAAGAGGCAGTTCTTAAGCATGGGGGCTCGGCGTCCCGAATCAAGCCTGGAACTCAGGGCCGCAGCAGCCCGCTGATGTCTTGAGCCTCCCGCAGAACCGGGTCGGCGAGCATGTGAGCGCGCTCGGCGCCGCGATGGAGCACGCTGTCGATATAATCAGGGTCGGCCATCAGGCGGCGCATTTCACCGCCGATCCGCCCTAGTACCTCGACCGCGACCTCGGAGAGCGCCTCCTTGAACTGCGAGAAATTTTGGCCGGCGAAGCGGGCGAGCGCCGCCTCGCGCGAGAGACCGGCGAGCGCCCCGTAAATCCCGATCAAATTGTCGGCCTCCGCTCGGCGCTCGAGTTGCGCGATCGTCGCGGGCAGCGGTTCGGGGTCGGTCTTGGCGCGGCGGATCTTCAACGCGATCGCGTCGGCGGCGTCGGTCATGTTGATGCGCGAGTAGTCGGAGGTGTCCGATTTCGACATCTTCTTGGCGCCGTCACGCAGGCTCATGACCCGTGTCGCGGTGCCAAAGATCTGCGGCTCGGGCAGCGGAAAGAAATCCCGCTCGTAGCGGCGGTTGAAAGCGCCGGCGAGGTCGCGGGCGAGTTCAAGATGTTGCTTCTGGTCCTCGCCTACCGGCACATGCGTCGCCTTGTAGACGAGGATGTCCGCCGCCATCAGCACCGGATAGGCGTAGAGACCGAGGCCAGCCATGTCGCGCTGGTTGCCCGCCTTCTCCTTGAACTGGGTCATGCGATTGAGCCAGCCGAGCGGGGCGAGGCAGGCGAGCAGCCAGGCGAGCTCGGCATGGGCGGACACCATGCTCTGGTTGAAGATGATGCAGCGATCGGGGTCGATCCCAGCGGCGATATAGGCCGCGGCGACCTCTCGGGTGCTGGCGCGCAGTTCGGCCGGGTCTTGCGGCAGGGTCAGCGCATGCAGATCGACGATGCAGAAGATGCATTCATATTCGTTCTGCAACGCGACCCAGTTACGGATAGCGCCGAGATAATTGCCGAGGTGCAGGTTGCCGGTCGGCTGGACGCCCGAAAAAATGCGGTTCATGGCGCCTGTTATCGCCGCAGCCGGGCATGGGTCAAGCCGGTTGCCGTCGCAGCCGCCCCCAGAGATCGCGCCATTCGGCTATCCCGAGAGCCAGCGCCAGCAGGGCGAAGGCGGCGAACCCGGCTCCGACCAGACCGGCGAGCGCCGCGATCCGAATCATTCCCGGTCCGGCAAGGGCGGGAGCCGCGGCCAGGCGCAGCAAGGCCAAAACTGCCGCCATGCCGAGCGCCGCCACCGCGACCCGCGGCAGATTGCGCCGGGCCCGAGGATCGAGCCGGAAATGCCCGCGCCGGACCAAAAGGACCAGCAAGGTCAGTGCATTGAGCCAGCCCGCGCAACTCGTCGCCAAGGCGATCCCGACATGGGCCAGAAACTGCATCAGGACAATGGTCAGGCCAAGATTGACGGCCATCGTGGTGACCGCGACCTTGACCGGGGTGGCCGTGTCGTGGCGGGCAAAAAAAGCGGGCGCGAGCACCTTGACCAGCACAAAGGCCGGCAGCCCCGCGGCATAGGCCGCGAGCGCCGCCGCGGTCGCCGCGGTATCGGCCGGGCTGAACGCGCCGCGCTGAAACAGCACCGTAAAGATCGGGCCCGCCAGCACCGCCAGCGCCGCCGCCGCAGGAAGGGTCAGCAGCAATGCCAGCTCGAGCCCGCGATTTTGCGTCGCGACGGCCGCTGGAGCATCGCCGAGCCGCAACTGGCGCGACAAGGGCGGCAGGATCGCCGTGCCGACGGCGATGCCGACGACGCCAAGCGGCAGCTGGTTCAATCGGTCGGCGTAGTAGAGATATGAAACCGAGCCACTCGGCAAAAACGAGGCGAGCGCCGTCGAGATCAAAAGATTGACCTGAGTAACCCCGGCGCCGATCGCTCCAGGACCCATAATCGCCAAGGTGCGGCGCACGCCCGGCGTCAGCCGCGGCAAGGGCAGACGCAACGCCAGGCCGGCGCGAGCGCAGGAAGACATCAGCCACAGGAATTGGGCGAGGCCAGCAGCGGTGATTGCCCAGGCGAGGGCGCGGCCGTCGTGCCAGGCGAACCGGTCCATCAACAAGAGCGCGGCAATCAGAAACAGGTTTAGCAACATAGGGGTCGCGGCGGCGGCGGCGAAACGATCGACCGAGTTCAAGACGCCGCCCTGTAGCGCCACGAGCGCGATAAACAGCAGATAGGGAAAGGTGATCCGAGCAAGGGCGACGGCGAGCGCGAACTTGTCGGGATCGTCGCCGAACCCCGGCGCGATCAACCGCATAACCACGGGCATAAAGATTTCGCCCAAAAGGACAAAGGCCAACAGCGCCGCGAGCAACACCGCGAGCGTGTCTTCGGCAAACGCTCTGGCCGTCTCCTTGCCGTGCTCGGCGATAGTGCCGGCGAAAAGTGGAACAAAAGCGGCGCTGAAGGCGCCTTCGGCAAATAGGCTTCGGAACAAATTCGGCAGGCGTTGTGCCACAAAGAATGCATCGGCGACTGGCCCGGCGCCCAACAGCGCGGCGGTCAGGATGTCGCGCACAAAGCCCATGACCCGACTGAGGAGCGTGTAGGAGCCGACCGTGGCGACGGAACGCAGCAAGGCCATGGCGCGGGTGTAGTCGAAAACTCCAGCTGTGAAAATGCTGCCCCTCGCCGGGTTGTGGCGTGGGAGGCGCCGCGCGGGCCGCCCTCGGAACCAAGATTGGTCACGCCACCGGCCGTCGAGCCTATTCGGGCGCCCTGGCAGGCTGCGGAAAAAGGCCCGATCATTGTCATTCCGGGGCGCGGGCCACGCCCGCGAGCCCGGAAACCATGAACACCGGCTTCGAAAAATCATGAGCTTGGCTGGTGTTCATAGGTTCGGGCCCGGCCCCGGAGGGCCGTCCCGGAACGACAGCAGACTTTTTCCGCAACCTGCCAGGACTGTGGCATTTTCCGGGCTGGGATGCGGGAACGCTAACGTAAACGGGCCGGAGTTTGCCGACCCGTGACTTGTACGCGGTCGTCGTGGAGTAGGAAACCTGGCATACAAGTCGAGCAAACTGCGGCACTACAGCCGCACCAACGCGGTGTCGCCAGAATTTTACTTTATTTTCACACCGGTTTTTCATACGGTTGGATACGTTTCTGAACGATGAAGCGAGGGCTTTGTGGCCGGTTCGGATGGAAATTGGCACGAAACTCTGCAAGACGAAGATGCGGCGGCAGGCTCGTCGGATCGGGCATTCGGGCTTCTCTTCGCCGCGATAGCGGGTGTGTTAGCTGCGCTCTCTGCGTGGCGAGGGAGGCACGGCGCGCTCGGCTGGGCGATCGTGGCAGCCGGGCTTCTCGCAGTGACGCTTCTTGCGCCACCCTTGCTCGGCCCGCTCAATCGCGCCTGGCGACGGCTGGCGTTGCTTCTTTCCAAGCTCACGACGCCACTCATCATGGGCCTGCTTTTCTTTGTCGTCATTGCCCCCGTCGGCGTCGTCATGCGATTAGCCGGTAAAGATCCGTTGCGGCTGCGTTTCGAACGTGAAAGCTCGAGCTATTGGCTGGCTCGAAGCTCGCAAGGCGATCGGCAAACTTCGATGACCCAGCAGTTTTGAGGGGCCGATGCTCGATTTTGCAGCAGAGCTCTGGGTCTTCCTCCGCAGCCGCAAGAAATTCTGGCTGACGCCGGTAATATTGATGGCCTGCGTGGTTGGCGGGCTCGTCGTGTTGGTCGAGGGCTCTGCTATCGCCCCGTTCATCTACACGTTGTTCTGACGACACCATGAGCATGGACACGGTTGAGTTGCCGGCTCCGCCGCCGGCGTTTCGGGATTGTGCAGACGTTTTTCAATGCCCGGTGAGCGGCGAGCAGCTGACCCCGGACGAGGGTGCCTGGATCAGCGCCAGCGGGCGCCGGCGCTATTCGATCAAGGACGGCATCTCTTATCTTTACGCGCCGGTAGAGACGGCGATGGCCGATCGCGATGTCACGGAATTGGTCAAGGCGTTCTACGAAGAAACGCCGTTCCCGAATTATGACGACATCGAGTCGCGCGAGAGCCTTACCGCCAAAGCTCGGCAAGGGGTGTTTGCCGCGGCGCTCGACGAGCAGCTTCCGCGCGGCGCCATAGTGCTGGAGGCCGGTTGCGGCACCGGCCAGCTGACGAACTTTCTCGGCCTGTCGTGGAAGCGCCGGGTCTTCGGCGGCGACATCTGCCTCAATTCTCTGCTGTTGGCCAACGGCTTCCGCGAGCGCTATCGGATTGCGAACGCCTCCTTTCTGCAGATGAACTTGTTCCGGCCGCCGTTCCGTGACGGCAGCATCGACGTGGTGATCTCGAACGGCGTTCTGCATCACACCGGCGACGCGCGCATGGGCTTCGAGGCGTTGCTGCGCAAGCTCAAACCCGGCGGCCTGATCTTGGTCGGTCTGTACAACACCTATGCGCGCCTGCCGACCTTGTGGCGCAGGTGGGCCTTTGGACGGTTCGGCCCGATGGCCTATTTCCTCGATAGGCGGCTCACCTCAGCGCAAATGAACGAGGGGCGGTGGCAGGCGTGGTTTCGCGACCAGTACCGCCATCCGCATGAAACCCGTCATTCGATAGACGACGTCCTGGGCTGGTTCGACGAAGGCGGCGTCGACTTTCTATCGTCCATTCCGGCAGCTGACGGAAGTCCGTTTACGAGCGCTACCCGGTTGTTCGAACCGCATCCGCGGGCAACCTCGACGGCGCGGGTAGCGAGCCAGCTGCAGATGCTGCTGACCGGTGGCCGGGATGGCGGGTTGTTTATAATGATTGGGCGCAAGCGCCCTTGATGCTTCGGAGAGATCGATGCGTATCCTCGGCATTTCCGCCTTCTATCATGACAGCGCCGCCGCGTTGGTCGAGGATGGCCGCGTCATCGCCGCCGCCCAGGAAGAGCGCTTCACCCGCCAGAAATACGACAGCCGATATCCCTCCAACGCGATCGCCTATTGCCTGGCCGAAGCTGGCTTGCGTCTCGGCGACATTGACCATATCGCCTTTTACGACAAGCCGTTCCTCAAATTCGAGCGGTTGCTCGAGACCTATCTGGCGTTCGCTCCGCGTGGCTTCCGCTCGTTCCATTTGGCGATGCCACTGTGGGTAAAAGACAAGCTGTTTCAAAAAAGAAAACTTACCGAGAAGCTGCGCGCGGCGGCTCCCGATTTTGATTGGGACCACCGGCTGCTGTTTTCGGAGCACCACCTGAGCCATGCGGCCTCGGCTTTTTTTCCGTCGCCCTTTGAGGACGCGGTGATCCTGACGATGGACGGGGTGGGCGAGTGGGCGACGACTTCGGCCGGATTGGGCGCCGGGAATCAGATTACGATGCTGAAGGAGATCCATTTCCCGCACTCTCTCGGCCTGCTTTATTCGGCCTTCACCTATTTTACCGGTTTCCGGGTCAACTCCGGCGAATACAAGGTCATGGGCCTCGCCCCTTATGGCGAGCCACGCTTCTCCAAGATTATCCTCGATCATCTGATCGATCTGAAAGATGACGGCAGCTTTCGCCTCAATCAAGAATATTTCGATTATTGTACCGGGCTGAAGATGACCAACGACCGCTTCGCCCAGCTCTTTGGGGTTCCGGCGAGAAAACCGGAGGAATTGCTCGATCAGGTGCATATGGATCTCGCCGCATCGATCCAGGATGTCACCGAAGAGGCAATCTTGCGGCTGTCGCGGTCTCTGGCGGCCGAAACCGGCGCGCGCAACTTGTGCCTCGCCGGCGGCGTGGCGCTCAATTGCGTCGCCAACGGCAAAGTGCTTCGCGACCTGCGCTTCGACAAAGTGTGGGTGCAGCCTGCGGCCGGCGATGCCGGGGGCTCATTGGGAGCAGCCCTCGCCGCCTATCACCTCGAGCTTGACCGCCCGCGCCACCTCTCCAACGAGATGGACGGCATGTCCGGAAGCTATCTCGGTCCCTCCTTCGACCAACATGAGATTCGGGAGCGGTTGACTGCCGCCGGCGCCCTGTTCGAGGAACTCGGCGACGACGAAGTCATTGACAGGACTGCCTCCGCGCTTGCCGACGAAAAGGCGGTGGGCTGGTTCCAAGGCCGCATGGAATTCGGCCCCCGGGCGCTCGGCGCGCGCTCGATCCTGGCCGATGCCCGCAGTCCGGCAATGCAGCGCACCCTTAACCTCAAGGTCAAATACCGGGAGAGCTTCCGGCCATTTGCCCCCTCGGTGCTGCGCGAAGATGTCGCCGACTGGTTCGATCTCGACGTCGACAGCCCGTATATGCTGATGGTCGCCGATGTGGTCGAGCCCCGTCGGCGGGCCATGAGCGAAGCCGAACGCAACCTGTTCGGGATCGAGAAGCTCAACGTGCCGCGCTCGGACATCCCGGCTGTCACTCATGTCGATTATTCCGCGCGTGTTCAGACCGTCCATCGCGAGACCAATCCCCGCTACCACGCGCTGCTCGGCCGCTTCAAGGAGCTGACCGGATGCCCGGTGCTCGTCAACACCAGCTTCAACGTGCGCGGGGAGCCGATCGCGTGCTCGCCCGAAGACGCATTTCGCTGTTTCATGGGCAGCGAGATCGACGTGCTCGTCGTCGGTAATTGCTTCCTGCGCAAAGACCGTCAGGCCCCCGCGCTGCGCCTCGATTATCGAGACCGGTTCGACCCCGACTAAGAGGGGTGGCTTCGCCGGTGCCCACCCTGCCCCGCCCGTCAACCCGCTTTGATCGCTTGCCGGCTTGGCAGCGTGCGGCGGTGCTGTCCCTGACGGTGCTGGTGATCTGCTTTGTGCTGTTGCTCGGCGCGGAAGCCACCGTTCGCATCCGCGATTTCGTCAAGCATGGCAATTTCTGGGGGATCGACGAAACCTACGAGATCGATCCGGCCACCGGGTTGCGCATCCCGGTCCCCAATGGCCACTTTGGTCCCATTCACATCAATTCATTTGGGTTCCGCGGGCCGGCAATCGCCCAGCAAAAACCGCCGGGCGGCTTGCGGATCGCCTTTCTCGGGGGCTCGACCACCTTCTGCGGCGAAGTCAGCAGCGACGCGATGACCTGGCCGGCCCTCGTCGAGAAAGCCCTGCACGAGCGCTGGCCGGGGCTCAGCATCGATTACATAAATGCCGGCGTGCCCGGCTACACGATCCGCTCGCTGTTGCCGGCCCTCGAAAAGCGGGTTGCCCAATTCAAACCGGACATTATCGTTATCTATGAGGCAGTTAACGATTTGAGCGCCAACAGCTACGATCTGGCGCACGAGCAAGGGGTCGCCCCGGCGAATCAGGAAAAGAACATCGGCTGGCTCAGCCGACACTCGTTGCTCGCCTATCTGGTCGGGAAGAATATCGAGGTTATGCGGCTGCAGCGGGAGGCCGCCGACTTTTCCGACAAAATCAAGCTCGACATGCCGCGTCTCGATGCCGAATTTCGTCAAGATTACATCAACCTCGTCGCCGCGAGCCAACAGGTCGCCGAGATCGTCGTGACTGTAACATTCGCGCCGCGCTTGCGCCCGCTGCAGCCTCCCGACCAGCGCCGAGCAGCGGCTAGCACCAGCCTTTACTACATGCCCTATATGACGATTGATGATTTACTTAAGGGGTTTGCCGACTATAACCGGGTGATCCGCCAGGTATCCAAAACATACGGAACCGTGCTCGTCGGCGACGCCGATGCGATCCCGGCGGATGCGCAGCATTACACAGATTCAGTGCACTTTACCGATGCCGGCAGCGTCGCCATGGCCGATCGCGTCTCTCGGGTGCTGATCGCATCGCCGCAAGTGCAGGCGCTGGTCGCGAAACTCCTGGCGCAGGCCGCGCACGGCGCTCGGCCGGCCGGGTAAACCCGCCGCGACACCGGCGCGGGAGCCGCCGGTGGCAGCAAGCCGCGCACTCTTCGGCTACACCCACCGAAAGCAAATCCTCGCGGATTCGTGGTTAACCTCCTGGGCTTGTATTTTACCGGCCGATCGGTAACCGTTCGCTTCCCGGAGCAGGGAGGCGGAGCATGGCGAAGACCAAGATGGGTGTCGTCGGGTGCGGCGGCCGGATGGGTAGAATGCTGGTCGCCGAGATCGCGGCCACCGAGGGATGTACCATCGCCGGCGGCAGCGAGGCGCCCGGCAGCGGTTATGTCAACCAGGACATCGGCGAGCTTGCCGGGATCGGGCGGATCGGCATCCCGATCGGCGAGGCGGTCGACAAGCTGATCCGCGACAGCGATGTCGTGCTCGAATTTACCTCGCCCGCCGCAACCGCCGAACATGCAGCACTCGCCGCCGGCCTCGGCAAGGCGATGGTGATCGGCACCACCGGCCTGTCCCCTGAGCAGGGCGACGTGGTGCGCCAGGCGGCGCGCGACATCCCGATCGTCTGGGCGCCGAATATGAGCCTCGGGGTCAATGTGCTGCTGAGTGTCGTCGAAGAAGCGGCGCGGCGGCTTGGTCCCGATTGGGACATCGAGATCATGGAGATGCACCACCGCGGTAAGGTCGACGCGCCTTCGGGCACGGCGCTGGCGCTCGGGCGCGCCGCAGCGGCCGGCCGTGAGGTCATGCTGGAACAGGTCGAGCAGCGCGCCCGCGACGGCATCACCGGGCCGCGCCGCCCTGGCGATATCGGTTTCGCGGCGTTGCGTGGCGGCGATGCGGTCGGCGATCATCATGTGATTTTCGCCGGGATCGGCGAGCGTCTCGAATTCGCCCACCACACAACCAACCGAGCGGTTTTTGCCAAGGGTGCGGTGCGCGCCGCGCGCTGGGTCGCGGATCGCCCGGCCGGGCTTTATGGGTTGAAGGAGGTCCTGGGGCTCTGATCGATCGAGCGCTCTGCCGGTTCAGTCCGCAGACCGGTCGGCCGTCATGGGCGTGAATGAATTGCGCCAGTGCCGGAGCGCCTCGTGGATCGTCGCCGCGAGCTCGCGCCGGGCTGCGGGCGCCAGAAAATCGCCGATCGCCAGACTATGCCCGTGCGAGGCGACGAACAGGCGGTTCGATTCGTCCGGGCATTCTTCGAGGATCACCCGCACCCAGAACGGCTGAAACCGCCACATCCGCCGGCTGCCGTGCACGCTAACGCGCTCGACCGTGAAGTCGTCGCCGGCGAGCCGCAATGTCTCGCTGCGCCGCGCGCTGCGGTAATTGAGGCGGAAAGCGACATAGATTAGAGCGACGTCGAGGCCGAAAAACCCCACGACCGGCCACGCGCCGATCGAAACGAAGCCGATGCCGACCGCGAGACTGATCAACCCCAGGATCACCATCAATAGGTGAAAACCGCGCGGCGGCAGGCTGCGATGCGGCAGCAGCACCCGCTCGAAAAACAGCCGGCCGAGCGGCGCCGGGGGATCGGCGTATGCGGGGCTGGGGATCATGCCGGCGGCAGGATAGCGGCGCCGCCGGGGCGGCGTAAAGCTGCAGCGATCACGTCTCGAGCGATCAAGTCTCGCCGTTTGCCGGCGGCGGATGCTGCCCTTACACTTGGCTGCGATGCGCGCCATGACCAAACGCGAGATCGCGGAGTTCTACCGGCGGCTGGCCGAGACCCGGCCGATCCCGCAGACCGAGCTCGAGTTCATCAATCCGTTTACCCTGCTCGTCGCCGTTGTGCTGTCGGCGCAGGCTACCGATGTCGGGGTCAACAAGGCCACCCCCGCGCTGTTCGCGCTGGCCGATACCCCGGCCAAGATGCTGGCACTGGGCGAAGCGCAGATTACCGAGCTGATCCGCACGATCGGGTTGTTCCGGACCAAGGCAAGGAACCTGGTCGCGCTGAGCCGGATCCTGGTCGAGCGTCATGGCGGCGTGGTGCCGCGCCAGCGCGAAGCGCTCGAAGCGCTGCCGGGGGTCGGGCGCAAGACCGCAAGCGTGGTGCTGAATGTCGCCTTTGGCGAGCCAACGATCGCCGTCGACACGCATATCTTTCGCGTCGCCAACCGCACCGGCCTCGCCGCCGGCAAGACGCCGCTCCAGGTCGAGATGGCGCTCGAAAAACGCACCCCGCCCGCATACAAAGCCAATGCGCATCATTGGCTGATTCTGCACGGGCGCTATGTATGCAAGGCACGCAAGCCCGAATGCCCGGACTGCGTTGTCGCCGATCTGTGCCATTACCAGGCCAAGACCGGACCGGCTGAACTGCTCGCCGCGCGCGCCTCCGCCGCGGCGCCTGAAGTCTTGGCCGACCCGCCGCCCGCCCGTGACGGGCGCGGCGCGGCAGCGCCAAAAAGCGCGGTCAGCCTGCGACGCGCGCGACCGCCGCGTCCGGTGTGATCTCACCCGATTCGCCGGCCGCCTGCGCCTGGATGTCGCCGGAGATCTGGCCGCCGCACTCGATCTCGATCTGGCCGTAGCGAATCGTCCCGAAAACCCGGCCAGTCGCCTTAATCAGCAGCCGCTTGCGGACGGTGAGGTTGCCTTCGAAGCGGCCGCGCACTTCGGCCTCCTCGATTGCGGCCGAGCCCTTGAACAGGCCGCCCTCGGCGATGTCGACATCGCGGCAGTTGGTCAAATTTGCCTCGACGCTGCCCTCGATGAATAGCTTGTCGCAAGAATTGATCTCGCCCGAGAGCGTGATCTCCTTGCCGACGCTGAGCCGGCGCATTTCGCCGTCCGGCTTGGGCTGATTGGTCAGGTCCATCGGCCGGCGCAGCGGATCGCCGGGGCGGGGTGGCTCGCCGGCGCGCGCCAGATCCGGGGCGCGCGGCGGCATAGCAACCGGCGGCCTGACCGGGGAGGTTATTGGCGCTCCGACCGGCCGGGCCGGCTTCATCGGAATGCCCAGATCGTCGGACGACTCTGCCATTTTACGGTCCTCTGTCTCGCTTCGCCTGCGGCTGAACATGGGTCGGACACCCGATCGAGATGGTTCCGGGAAGATTTACGCGGTGGAGGAGGCCGCCGGTTGTGGCGGGGCCCCCGGCAACATTTCGAAGACACGCACCGTAAATGCTGTGGCGACGACTGGCGCCACCAGATTGACGCGCGGGAGCGCGAACAAACCGGCGATCACCGCGCCGCCAAGAGTGATGCGGCCGGCGGACCGGTTGCGCATCGCCCTCGCCGCTGCTGCGTCGAGCCGTCTGAGTGCGACCACTTCGAAATACCCCCGCCTGCGAAGATATCCGTTTAGGGTCGGGAAGAGAACGAGATTTATCCTAAAACCCGCACATAAAGTAGCGGCGATGACGGGTCCGACCTTTGCGAGCCCGAAGACGCAAAAAATCATCGGCAATGTGAAGCGCTTCACACGCCTTCGGAGCACGGCGCGATATTTAAGCCGCTCCGCCCCGGCTGCGGCCGGGAGCGCATGCGCTATGGAGGGCGCCATGCTGAAAAGTAACTTGTGGAATAAGAGCGTACCGCGGGTCGAGCTCGACCAACGGGCGCGCGACGCCCGCCTCCGGCTCGAGCAGCTCGAACGGCTGCTGGCGCCGCGTGCAGCCGCTGCGCGTTCCTGGCTCAGGCGGGTCGTTTGTCTTTTTAGCTTCGGCTTCGGCTACGGCTCGCGAGGAGACCGAACCCGGGGGCCGCTGAGCAATCGGCGGCCTTCCCGCTCGCCGAAAATTCCTGATATCTGGATCGGGATGTGCGAATCGTCCCGATCGCGCATCAGGGGCTGCGCTTTACCCACGTCGACTTGATAACGGTTGAGCGGAGCGCAATCGCCGCGCGGCCGCGGCCCGAGAGATCGGATCGAAGTCAGGCATCCCGGATAATGCGCTCGATGTCGCCTGCGCTTACCCCATAGACCTTCGCGACCTGCGCGGGCGTCATGCCGTATTTTACCCAGCTGCGGACGCGCGCGAATTGCGATGCCGGGACCTCGGGCATGATCCGTTGATCGGCACTCACCGAGGGTTCGACCGCCTCGCGGCGGACAGCCGCCGGCGATGAGATTCCCAGCACGCGCGGCTTGCGCGCGGGCGGGTCGGCCGGCGTGGGGGAGCCCGATACCGTTGGCTCGGCGACTTGCAGTTTCGGTGTGAACAGCGCCTCGGCCGTTTGGCGCGCACGCGCGACCCGCTCGCGGTCATCATCGCGCGGATTCGATTTTTCCCATCGGTTAAGCACGATTTACTCCGAGCACGGATTCGCTACTCGCGATATCGAAATGCGATTCGTTAATTTTAGCAAGCTAGACTTAGGGCGGCAGGAACCTGTCTGCAAGCTCACCTCTCGACCGCTCCCTCTCCGCCCGCTTGCGGGGGGAGAGGGCCGGGGTGAGGTGGGCGGCGCCTCCGCGCCTGCGGCATCAACAAGACCACCTCTCGCGCCGGGCGAAATATGTTACTTTCGACCGCTCTCGGTAGCCGCGGCGCGCCAGATCGTTCGTCCGGGCGGCATCTTGCTCTTGCTGCTCGGCATGCTGCCCGCCGTCGAGTTCGATCGCGAGCTTGCGCGCGGGGCATGCGAAATCGACGATATACGGCCCGATCGGATGCTGGCGGCGAAACCGGTGCTCGTTCAACATCTCGCGCACGCCCCGCCAAAGCCGTATTTCGCCATCGGTCGCACCGCGCCTCAGCCTCCTTGCGACCCGCGTTCTTGATTTTACCGGCATCGCTCGACGCAATCCTCCAACCGACCAGTCCCCCTCCGCCTCTGGGGAAGAGCGCAGGCCCGCTCGGCACGGCAAATTCTTCCGCACCTGCGGCGGCGAGGGCAAAAACCCGCCCGACCGCTGCCTCTCCGCCCTCTGGGGAGAGGGCCGGGGTGAGGTGGGGCGGCGCCCCAGCGCCTGCTCTCCCTGCCGGCCACCTCACCCTCCCCATCGCGTTCGCGACGGGTCCCCTCCCTCTCTCCCGCCCTGCGGCGGCGAGGGCAAAAGCCCGCCCGACCGCTCCCTCTCCGCCCGTTGGGGGGAGAGGGTCGGGGTGAGGTGGGCGCCCGGCACTGGATCAGCCGCCGGCGAGGCGGTCGCGCAGCACTCGGGCTCGCGGCAGCTGCGCCTCGTAATAGGCGGCAGCGGGGGCATGCCTACCCTCCCGCATTATCGCCAGCGCAACCTCGATCTGCCCGACGGCAGCGCGCGCCTTGGACGAGTCGCCGATCCGTTCGGCGATCACCATGAGGGCACACCCTGATTCCCCGTGCTCATCGCCCAGTCGAGCGGCACCCGATCGCGCGTCCTTTCCTTCAGCGCCGCGCGGTAGGCCGCCACCGCCTCCTCTAGCCGTGCCGTCCCGCTCTCCCGCTCCCCAAGCGTCAGAAGCGCGTTGCCGAGATTGGTCTGGGTCGTCGCCCATTGCAGTGGCACCCGATCGCGCGTCCATTCCTCGAGTGCCGCGCGGTAGGCTGCCACCGCCTCCTCAAGACGCGCCGCCCCGCTCTCCCGCTCCCCGAGCGTCGCAAGCGCGTTGCCGAGGTTGTTCTGGGTCATCGCCCATTGCAGCGGCACCCGATCGCGCATCCTTTCCGCCAGCGCCGCACGATAGGCCGCCACCGCCTCCTCAAGACGCGCCGTCCCGCTCTCCCGCGCCCCGAGCGTCCGAAGCGCGGCGCCGAGGTTGTTCTGGGTCATCGCCCAGTCGAGCGGCACCCGATCGCGCGTGGATTCCGCCAGCGCCGCGCGGTAGGCCGCCACCGCCTCCTCAAGACGCGCCGGCCCGCTCTCCCGCTCCCCGAGCGTCCGAAGCGCGTTGCCGAGGTTGGTCTGGGTCCCCGCCCATTGCAGCGGCGCCCGATCGCGCGTCCTTTCCGCCAGCGCCGCGCGGTAGGCCATCACCGCCTCCTCAAGACGCGCCGTCCCGCTCTCCCGCTCCCCGAGCGTCCGAAGCGCGTTGCCGAGGTTGTTCTGTGTCGTCGCCCAGTCGAGCGGCACCCGATCGCGCGTGGATTCCGCCAGCGCCGCGCGGAAGGCAGCGACCGCCTCCTCAAGACGCGCTGTCCCGCTCTCCCGCGCCCCGAGCCTCGCAAGCGCGTTGCCGAGGTTGTTCTGGGTCGTCGCCCATTGCAGTGGCACCCGATCGCGCGTCATTTCCTTCAGCGCCGCGCGGTAGGCCGCCACCGCCTCCTCAAGACGCGCCGTCCCGCTCTCCCGCGCCCCGAGCGTCTGAAGCGTGTTGCCGAGGTTGTTCTGGGTCGCCGCCCAGTCGAGCGGCGCCCGATCGCGCGTCATTTCCTTCAGCGCCGCGCGGTAGGCCGCCACCGCCTCCTCAAGACGCGCCATCCCGCTCTCCCGCGCCCCGAGTGTCGCAAGCGCGTTGCCGAGGTTGTTCTGGGTCGTCGCCCATTCGAGTGGCACCCGATCGCGGGCCCGTTCCTCAAGCGCCGCGCGGCAGGCCGTCACCGCCTCCTCAAGACGCGCCGTCCCGCTCTCCCGCTCCCCAAGCATCGCAAGCGCGTTGCCGAAAAAATTGCCGGCCACACCCCGCTCGTAGCTGTCCTGCGCGGAGACGGCCATGCGCTGCGCAAGTTCGATCGCCACCGACAAAGAGAAGTTGACCCCCTTTGTGCCGCCTTCCTCGTAGAAGCAGTCGTATCGCTGGCGAAATGCCGACGACCAAGCTGGACGGCCGTCCGGGTTCTCCACGGCGACGATCCCCTCGATGCGCCGAGCGACGGCTGAGGCATCGCGACGGAGGATGTCCTGGTCCACGCCAGCTTCGAGAAGCGCAACCCGCGATCGCTGGAAGACGTCACGTTGTTCCGCTTCTCTGCGGTCCAGGTCGATCAAGGCCTCGTCGACCGCCTGCGCCCCGCCATCGAAATCGCCGAGCCTGGTCTTCTCGGCGACTTTCGCCAGAACCAGATCGACAAACGCGTCGTAATTGGTGCCGCGCTCACCCTTGGCGATGACATCCAACGCTACATCGACCGCTCTTTCGAGCTCGACGACCGCCTGATCGAAATCGAGCATCTCATCGGGCCTGAGGCGCTGGGCGATCTTGATGATCGTCTCCCGTTCAAGGCCGCCACTCTCCGCCGGCCGCATGTCGAGCGCCGCGACCAACCTGGAGACAATCGCATCCGGGAGTTCCGCCTGACCGGCCAGAAGAGCGTCGGTCCGCTCTAGCAATACCTGCTGTACTGGAATGCCGATCACGGCGGCAAAGTCGTGGTCGCGCTTGGCTTCCTCGTAGGCGCGTTGCACTAGGCAGCGCAGCAGCCGCTCGCCGAATGTGTCCTTGCGGAACATCTCGTCACCGGCGCCGGCCTTCGCCACGACCAGGCCGGCGATCCGCTCGGTGTCGAGATTGGCTTGCGCTACGCCGAGCCCATCCGGGAGGCACTTTGGAAGAATGTCGCCGAGGGCCACTATCGCCGCTGCCGCGTCCGCTCGCCCCGATGGATCGGAACCGAATTCGGCCCGCAGCCACTCGTCACTGTTCCGTTCGATATGCCCCTGAAGCCGGGCGGCCGCAGTACGCACGATATCGCGCTGGCGGTCATGAACTGCCTCGCCGGCTTCGACCGAAGTCGCGCCGATTTCGAGGAAAGTGGCGACCTTCTCATGGTCAAGCGCCTTCGACGCTCCCGCCAGCAGCTTGAAGGCGAGCGAACCGAGTTTCCACGCGCAAGCGGCGTCTAGCACCGCTTTCCTCCACTGCAGGCGATGATGGCGCCACTATGGCGGCAGCCAAGAGCAGGATTCAAACGGTTTGACGGTCCCAATCCAGTGACGCAATTTCGCCGTGCTTTGTCGTTATGATCCCCTCTCCAGGCCAAGGTGGAAAGCGCCGATGTTTGCCGTTTTTGGATTACCCGTTTATGCGAAATAAATTCCCGGTTCGGCTCAAATAATTCCCGGTTAGGGCCGCAAAAATTCCCGGTTTCATGCCACGGGAATTCGGTGGTAAACGATTGATTTGGCAAGACTTTGCTCTGAACATTTCGAGCACATTCGCGAATTCAACGGGAATAACCGGGAATTACGGGAATTACGGGAATTTCGCGCAACCCCTCCCGAACCTTCCGGATCGGGGTTGCCGGGCGACGCTCCGGCGGGGTTAAATCGGCGGACGGACAGGATGGGGAGAGTGGCGATGAACGACACGACACCGTGGATCGATCCTGAGCTGTTGGCGGCCGGGGCATTGTTGCAGCGTAGCGGCATGGTGGCGCCCGACCGCACCCAGGCGCCGCTCTCCGAGGTCCGCGCCGCGCAGGACCGCATCGGGGCGTTTCTCGGCGAGGGCTCGGTCCCGCTGCGGCACGAGCGCGATCTGACCCTGCCCGGTCCGCACGGGCAGGTGCCGTGCCGGCTCTATCTGCCGGACGACGCCGATCGCCCGCCCTTGCTGGTCTACGCACATGGCGGCGGCTTTATGCAGGGCAGCCTGCCCTCCTGGGACGCGATGCTGCGCGAACTGGTGCGCCAGTCGGGCGCCGCGGCACTGTCGGTCGACTACAAGCTGTCGCCCGAGCACCGCTTTCCGAAGGCGTTCGAGGAAATGGTGGCGGTGACCCGCCTCGCCGCGCGCGAGGGCGCCGGTCTCGGCATCGACCCGACCCGGCTCGCGGTCGGCGGCGATTCGGCCGGCGGCAATCTGGCGCTCGCCACCGCCATCGCCCTGCGCGACGAGGGCCTCGGCGCGCTGCGCTTCATGCTGCTGATCTACGGCGTCTATTCGGCTGACAGCGAAAGCCCGTCATGGCAGCGCTTCGGCAAGGGCGCCGGCCTGTCGCAGACGCAGATGCGTTGGATCTGGGAGACCTATCTCGAAAACCCGGCGCAGCAGAGCGATTGGCGCGCCGCGCCGATCCTCGGCAACCTCAAGGGCCTACCGCCGGCACATTTGATCGTCGGCAGCCTTGATCCGCTGCTCGATGACAGCCACCGCATGGCCGCGGCATTGAAAGCTGCCGGGGTACCCCACTCCTTGAACGTCTATGACGGCATCAACCATGGCTTTATCCGCTACGGACGGCTGATCGCCACCTCGCGCCGGGCGCTCGGCGACTGCGCCACGGCACTGCGGCAAGGCCTCGCCACACCCGGCTGAAACGCCATGCGCAGCGCGGTTAGCGGGCCAGCCATGCCGACACGCCGCGCTCTGTTGATCTCGGCCCTCGGCGCGGCGGCGATACGTCCGGGAACGACGCTCGCGGCCGGCGAACCCGCGGCGGCGCCAGTAGTGTTGCGATTGGTGCGGCGCACTCTCGAGGTCAACGGCAAGCCGGCCTCGGTCTATGGGATCCGCCAGCCCGACGGCACAGAAGGCATCACGACCCATGTCGGCGACCGGTTCCGGGTGCGCGTCGAAAACGAGATCGGCAAGCCGAGCTTAATCCATTGGCACGGGCTCGCCCCGCCCTGGCAGCAGGATGGCGTGCCCGGCATCTCGGGGCCGCCGATCCCCGCCGGCGGCAGCGCCGACTACGACTTTCAGCTCGCCTTTGGCGGCACCTTCTGGATGCACTCGCACCAGGGATTGCAGGAGCAGCTGCTGCTGGACGCGCCGCTGATCATCCGCGATCAGCGCGACCGGCCGGGCCAGCAGGAAATCGTGCTGATGCTCAACGATTTCAGCTTTACCCCGCCCGAGGAAATTTTTGCCAATTTGAAAAAGGGCAGCAGCATGCCGGGGATGGGGAGCGCAGCCGTGCCAGGTATGGCCGGAGGCGGGATGCCGATGCCGGCCGGAATGAAGAGCATGGCCGCCATGAAGGGCATGGCCGGGATGGCGCCGGCCGAAGCATCGGAAGGACCGGACCTTAACGACGTCAAATACGACGCATTTCTCGCCAACGACCGCACCCTGGCCGACCCCGAGGTGGTTAAAGTCGAGCCCGGCGCGCCGGTTTTGTTGCGGGTCATCAACGGCTCGTCAATGACCGCCTACCATTTCGATCTCGGCCGGCTCAACGGGAGGCTGATCGCGGTCGACGGAACCCTGGTCGAGCCGATCATGGGTCGCCAGTTTCCGATCAACGTCGCCCAGCGGCTTGACATCATTCTGACGATCCCGCGCGCCACCGCGGCCTATCCCTTGCTCGCGACCGTCGAGGGTGAGCGCAAACGCACCGGCATCGTGCTCGCTGCCGGCAAAGGGCCGATCACCCGCATCCCGGCACAAGCGGCGACGGTCGCGCCGCCGATCACGATGGAATTGGAGAAGCGACTGCGCGCTGCCGAGCCGCTCAAGCCGCGCAAGCCCGACCGGGTGCACAACATCGACCTGACCGGCGAGATGTCGAAATATATCTGGTCGATCAACGGCGTCGTCTGGAACCCGCAAGTGCCGCCGCTGCCGATCGCCAAAGGCGAGCGAGTGGCGCTGGTCATGACCAACTCGACCGGGATGCCGCATCCGATGCACCTGCACGGGCACCGGTTCCAGGTCGTCGAGATCCAAGGCGTGCCATTGGCGGGGGCGGTGCGCGACACCGTCCGAGTGCCTCCGGGGCAACGCGTGATCGTCGTCTTCGACGCCGACAACCCCGGCACCTGGGCCTTTCACTGCCACATGCTGTACCATATGGAAGCGGGCATGTTTCAGACCTTCCGCTACGTCTGACGCCTACACGGCACCACCCGCAGCCACAGCAGGAAAGCCATGCCGTTGCCGCAAGTCAGGCTGGGCGCGGCAGCTTTACCCTCGCCACCAGGATTGCGGACAAACTGAACCAAAGCGCGGCGATTGCGAACGCCAGCGCATAGGCAAAGCGCGCCGAGACCGCCAACCTGGCGCCGGTGATGATCCAGCCGGTCAATGCCGGCCCGAGGATTTGCGGCAATACCAGCGCCACGTGCCAGATGCCCATGTCCTTGCCGGCGGTCTCGCTGCGCGGCAATACCTTCAGCGCCAGCGCCCAATCTACCGCCTGATAAGCGCCCCAGCCTGCGAAATAGACGAGAAAGACCGGCGCCGCCAGGCCGACATGCGGGTTGAAGGCGATCAACACATAAGCGATCGCCGCCACCGCCATCATCCAGCTGGTGACCTTGACGATGGCGATGATCCCATAGCGGTCGGCGAGACGTGCGGCGACCAGGCTCGCCGGTATCCCCAACATTGCGCCGAGGCCGAGCAGCATCGGCAGAACCTTGCCGGGCTCGGCCACGCCGATGACGTCATGGAGATAGTATAAGAGAAAGGTCATGACCGACCAGACGCCGAGATTGGCGAAGAGCCGGGTGATCAGCACCCGGTAGAAATTGCGGTGCGCGGCGGGGCTGAGCCAGAACGAGCGCAGGAACGGTCCGAGTTCGAACGGGCCGGCGCCGGCGATCGCGGGCGGCTCGTGCACGCCTCTCAGGGTCAGTCCCAGGCAGACGAGATTGACGGCGACGAGCGCGGCGATCGAAGCGCCGGGCCGGCCGTGGACGTAGAGCACGACGGCAATCCCATTGCCGGTGAAGGTGCCGAGGATGCTCATAATGTTCATCCAGGCGCTGGCCGAGGCCTGATCGCCTTCGGGCACGACATCGGGAATGAGGCCGGCGTAGGGACCGCACGCCCAGTTCCACCAGAACTGCAAGTTCAGAATGGCAAGTAGATAGAGAAAGACGCTGCTGCCCGGGCCGAACGGCACCAGGAATGCCAAGCCGACACAAGTACCGATCATACCGGTGATCAAAAACGGGCGGCGCCGGCCTTTCATGCCGCGCGCCCGGTCTGAGAGCGCGCCCGCCAGCGGCGCCATGATCAGCGCCATCAGGGCGCCGATTGCCAGGATCGAGCCGGCGATGCCCTCCTTTGCGGCAGCGTCGGGTCCGAGGATCGACGCGACCTGGTCCGGCACGATCACCGGCACCACGGTCAGCCAATTGGCGAACAGCGCGAACCACAGCAGCGACACCGTGATCTGGCCCGACAGCGGCAGCCGGCCGGCTCCTTGGCCGAACGCCGATTGTTGCCGCGCCGGAACGGCAGCAGCCCCGGACCCGTCGATCATGTTCCCTCCCCACGCGAAGCCTCGGCACAGGATGCCCCATTCCTCAACATCTGTGAAACATCCTGGCGCGCAGTCGCCGAGTCGGGGCAAGCTTGCGCTTTGCTTCGAATCGGAGGAGCAGGCGATGAAGGCGGTGGTGTGCGAGGCGTTCGGCGGTCCCGAGGTGCTGGCGCTGCGCGAGGTGCCTGACCCGCCGCCGCCGGGTCCAGGCGAAGTGCAAGTGCGGGTCCGGGCCCGCGGCGTCCAATATGTCGATGTATTGATGTTGGCTGGGAAGTATCAGTTCCGTCCCGAGCCCCCTTTCGTGCCCGGCAATGAGGGGTCGGGAGAAGTCGTCGCGGTCGAGCCCCGATGTGACCCGGTTCAAAATCGGCGATCCGGTGATGAGCCGACAGCGGCTTGGTGCCTTCGCCGAGTTGGGCAACGCCAAGGCCGTGGATTGCGACCCGGTGCCGGCGGGGCTGAACCTCGACGAGGCAGCGGTGTTTCGCGGCGCCTACACCACTGCCTATCATGCGCTATTGCAGCGCGGCCGGCTCAAAGCGGTCGACCGGGTGCTGATCCATGGCGCCGCCGGCGGGATCGGCCTGCCGGCGATCCAGATCGCCAAGCTTTATGGCGCCGAGGTCATCGCCACCGCCAGCACCGACGAAAAACGCGCGGTCTGCCTCGCCGAGGGCGCCGACCATGCGATCCCCTATCATGGCGGCTTTCGCGACAAGATCATGGAGCTGACCCAAGGCCGCGGCGTCGACATCATCTACGACCCGGTCAACGGCCCGACATTCGAGGAATCGCTTGCGCTGTCTCGCCTGGAGCGGGCGCATCCTGATCCTCGGCTTTCTCGGCGGGCCGCCGGCACTTGCCCGCACCAACTACCTGTTGATCAAGGGGATCGAGGCGATCGGCGTGCGCATCGGCGGTCTGAACGAGAACCACCCGGAAATCGCCGCCGCCAACACCAAGGCGCTGCTCGACCTCGCGGCACAAGGCAAGCTCAAACCCCGCATCTGGCGAAGCTATCCGTTGGCCCGGGCGGCCGACGCGGTTCAGGCGCTGATCGACCGCGCGGTCATCGGCAAGGCGGTGCTCGTCGGCTGAAGTCGCCGGAGGTGTCCATCCCGGGGGCGGCCGGCCGGCCGCTGCCGAATTGCTCTGCCATCTGCTCGATTGTGGTGCCGCTCGGACTTCCTGGTGCGAGAACAAGCATTCGAGCGCCCCCGCGCGATTCCGGGCATATTGACGCGGCTCGGGGCGCGTGCTGTGTTGCGGTTCTGACACCGAATTCATCATGTCGGATTTTCTTACAGTCCAAAAACCGGCCGTGATTATGTAAGCTGTTGTAAATATGGAAACTTCACAGGACCGGCGGGACCCTGTTGGGTGATCGATCGTCGGGAATCTTGACACTCTTGTCGAAGGGGGCCGCCGTCCGGATCATAATAGGCGGAACATAAAGAATTTTTACCGATGGCACACAATTTGCGTAGCGTCACGGTTAACGATGGCGGTAATCAGCGCCCCACTCGGCGTCCAGAGGTCGTTATGAAGAATCTTGGGTTTGCCTTGGCCGGGATCACAGCGATGCTGATCGGCGGCGGTCAAGCAAATGCGACGGTCTGCAGCAGCACGATCACGATGCCCACCGGCGACGGGCATGAGTTTTTCTCTGCGCTCGGTGCCGGCGTGTGCGTGCAAGCGCAGGACAAATTATTCAGCAATTTTAGCTTCGGCAACCTAGTGGCAAATGGCACCGTTACCTTCGACCTGGAGGTCATTGACGGCACCGAAAACCACAACATCACCTTCACCGACAGCTTCGTCGCCGGTCATTCTTACACCGGCTTCGGCTATGACGTTGCAACCACACCGCCCGGCAGCCCGATCGTCGGCTTGTTTGCCGACTTTACCCAATCGAGAGGTGGGGCGACGACGCTGATCAAGACCACGACGCCCGTAGGCGTCGGCTCGATTGATATCATAAAGACGGGCATCAACGCTTCCGGCACTAATGAGATCGACTACCCCGGCGGGGTGCAGAGCTTGGCGGTGACAGAAAGCCTCACTGTCGGCGCTAACAGCGACGTGTCGGCTATCTTGAATACGGTGGTACAGGACGTCGCCGAGCCGGCTTCGCTCGGGCTCCTGGGTGTTGCGCTGGTTGGTTTTGGAGCAATACGGCGGAGGCGCAAATCCGCCTGACCCGCACATTGCCCCGTCGCCGAGAGGCTTCGGTGTGATGTAACCATCACCGCGGCGGCCCCGCCGTAAGGCCCCGACCGTTCCGGCCGATGGGTGAATTCCCGTGACACCTCCACCTCGCCATTCCTCGGGCGCGCTCTGCCTATGCCAGCCTGGGCCTGATCCGGCGTCGCCGTGAGCGCCGGCGGGGGCGGAGCCTCAGCTTCGGCGAAGCTTAGCCGAGGTTAGAGGCAAAAATCGAGAGAGTGCATCAGCTCTGCGCGACATCTGCAACAAAAATCAATTTGGACGCTAGAAGGACGGGAATTATGACTATTTAATGACTAACGTGGGGCAAATTGTGGTCACGTGAGAATTCCCTTGTGAGGGCGATCCCGCTTATTTAACTATAGGTCGGGACGTAATTAACCAAAGGTTTGTATCGACAGCTAGGGAGCAAGGGGTTATGGACTGAAGCTCACGCGGCTACCTTCGATACGGTCCCATGGTGGCCCGCGCTATGGTTTGGCCGGGACATAATTACTCAACCACCCACTCCGTCCTTCTGATTCCAACCAACCTCCACGCCACCTTCTATCAATTCGGAAACCTCGACCCGTGCTGACGCACGCACCCAAACATGCAAGGGGGGATTTGCCATGATCAAAAAACTCTTTCTTGGCGCCATAGCGCTGCTGGTGTTTTTCCCGGCACTCGCGCGCGCCCAGTCGACGTTCACGATTGGTGTCGTCGGGTCAAGCTCTGTCGCCAATACTGTGCCGTATGGGACCGTGGTTGATGCGTTTATCGCATCAAATTCGAGCGGCAGCAAAATTCACGGGGTGACTTGGTCGATCAGCGGCAATTCGAACTTTTATGTCGATTTTTTCGGGGACCTTCACACCGCTTGGAACAGCATCATCGCACCCGGCCCACAAACCGTGACCATCACGGCCTCGGCTTCAGGATACACGACGGCGAGCCTGCCATTGACGGTGACGGTGACCGGCACATTGGCCCCTCAGACAATGGTCATCACACCTGCTCAAGTTGCCACGGCATTTGACAATTCAGCCAGCGGGACGATCGTTTATTCCTTGACGGTGTCGCAAACCAACGGGACTTTGGGGAATCTGGCTAGTGGCGTTACGTGGACGGTGGATAACCCGCTCTTTGCTGTCGTCAACACGACGACGAACGCCGGCATCTATTACCTGACGACGACGTGGACCGCCGGCCAAATCGACGAGGGCCCTCAGACCGTGGATCTCACGGCCTCGGCTCCGGGGTATACCACCGCGGATCTCACCTTGACGATTGCTGTGGTCGCCTCCGGCAATCCGGCGATGACGATCGGCGTCAACGGGTCCAGCTCGGTGGCCGCCAATGCGGTAGCGGGGAGCGTGGTCGATACGCTAAGTGCCACCACTTCTAGCGGGACTGCGGTTCCGGGCGTCACCTTCTCGGTCAACAACTCGAACTTTGCCGTGTCCGGAGCAAACCTGGATACGGCCTGGACCAGCCCAATTGGGCAGGGTTCCCAGACCATGACGGTCACGGCCTCGGCTCCTGGGTACACAACAACGACTTTGCCGTTAACGGTCACCGTGAAGCCGCCTTGTCAGTGAGGGGTGTGGATGACCCTCATCGGGTCGGCAGAAGCGTTGGTCCGACCCAGTCGAACCCGCGTATGCGACTCTTGAGGGTTGTCTGATTTTGTAGTTCGGAAGCCAAGGCCGCCCCGTCGGGGACGGCCTTGGCACGTACAACTCGCTACATGATCGCATGTAAAGAATCCCGACAGGACGCGATAGGCGGATAAACCGGTTCCCAACCGAGTCGACCTGATCGAAAGCGAAAATGAGACTTCCCAAACCGCTTGCCGATGCCGCGCGGCAGCTCCAGGAAATTGCGGGGCCTCAAGACAAAGCCGGTATCGGTGTCTGCGTCGCGGCACTCGGGAACGGAGTTATTCGTCTTTTCCGGAAGTACCTCGCGCGTCTTTGTTTTTCACGTCATGACCATGCGCCGTAGGGCACCCATCGCCGGTTACAGCAACAATAAATCGCCTCAATCGCATCGTATCGCGGCGCCATTAGGTGATCTGCGAGCGGGCGCCGTCTTACACCAGGGAGGCACGTTTTACTACAGATTCACTGCAGAAACAGCCGAAAAAGCCGGCCGGTCATCAGCCGACACGATCGAGGTGAGCGATTCCAACGGCCGTCCCACTGTGAGGCGGGCAAGAATTGTGTTGCATGGGCGCCGTACGTGGTTCGAGACGCGCCCCGACTTTGCCAAGATTCTGTCACCGTGGCGTAAGCCTATGACAGCAATTAAGGGAGGTCATCATCCCCGAGGTGCTTCGCGAAAATATATTGGTTAATTATTTTGGGGAAAGCCCCATTTCCAGACGTCGCCGGGACAAGCTAGAAGGAGGTTTAGAAGGTGCCGTCTCAACGGGCGAGGGTCATGCTATCGGGTATTTTGCGGCTGTCGGAATTTTTTACAGCCCGATCGAGCGGCGAATTTCGCGTAACCTCCAGATAATACTAAAGATTGTCGACAATACGCCGCAGTTTTTGCCATAGTAGATGTCGGATTTTCTTACGCACCGGATGCAATCGCTACGCACCCGCTGACGTCTCCCGGTACAGACCCTTTGCAATCAGTACCATAGGAAGATGGCACGGAAGTTGCTGCCCTAAAATACAACGGTTTGGTCCGTCGGCGGGCGATCCGTACGGGATTATCGGTTCAGTTGGGAGACGACGATGAGGCTGATCAAGAATTTTATTATGGTAGGCACCTTTGCCTCCCTGGCAATGGTGGCCGCCGTCGGGGCCGCCTATGCCCAAATTAGCGCGTGCGCGCCCGCGGCCATGTCCACCTATGTCGTCGAAGGTTTCATGTGCACGATCGGCGACAAAACGTTTTCGAATTTCTCGTACACCCCGAACGCTGTCGATAACACCGGCGGGACGGGCGCCTTAGCGTCGGATGCCGCCCACGTCACTGTCATGCCGTTTGGGAAGCCGAACTGGGGGTTCAGTTTCACTGGTATCTGGAATTCCGGCACCAATGGCACTTCCGATGCTGGCTTCGGCTACACGGTGGCGGTGACCGACGGTCAGGCTCTGATCGACAGCGCTCTTCTTCAGATAACCGGCTCTTTGAGTGGTACTGGTGGTGGCGCGGCGGGCGCCGTCGGGGAAACTCTCTCAACCGGCGACTTGCTTCAGGTCAGCCTGGCTGGACCGCTCCAAGATGTCGTCAACCCATTGACGGGAGGACCCGTGTCAATGCTCGAAGTGTCGAAAGACCTCGATGTAACGTCGAGCGGCACAGGAGAGACCGCATCCGTTTCGGTGGTCAAGAACACGGTGGACCAGCTGACGATAACTACGCCCGAGCCGGCGAGCCTCGCGCTGCTCGGTTCCGCCCTTGTCGGTTTCGGAGCGTTTCGCCGGCGCCGCAAGTCCGCGTAATCAGCTCATCCGATGGATCAAGCGGCGCCCTCGGGCGCCGCTTCTTTTTTGCCTCAAGCCACAGCAATCGCCCGGACGCTGTAAAGAATCCCGTCAGGGTCCTCGACGCCGCCTAACAGGAGTGCCGATCGACCCCTTCTTGCACCGCTGCGACGCCGGCAAAGAGCCGGGCGACGGGTTCGCGCGGCAGACCGCGGGTGACGAAGACGAGCCGCGAGCGCCGGTCGGCATCGGGCCAGTCCTCGAGCTCGACCGGCGGGTGGGCAACGTGCTGCACGACATGGACGACGACCGGCCCGCGGCATTCTTCGACTGCGATAATGCCCTTGACGCGCAGCAGATCGGGGCCGCGCAACGCCGTCAGCACCGCCATCGTCTGCTCGAAAGCTGGCCAGGACAGCGGCTTTGTGAAGATCAGCGAAAAGCTCTGCAGTCCGTGCGTGTGTTCGGCATCACCAAGAGCGAAGCTGCGCGGCGCCGATCCCGGTTCGTCGAGCACAAAGGAAGGTTCGATCGCGCCATTGGCGGCGATCTCGACCGGGACCGTGGTGAGCGCCGCGATCCGTTCGATCAGCCGCTCGGTCGTGGTCGAGTTGGTGAGATCGGTCTTGGTCACGACGATACGGTCGGCGAGCGCCACCTGCTTCCGCGCTTCGGGCATCCGCTCGATATTGCCGGCCCCGGCGACCGCGTCGACAACTGTGACCAGGGCCTGCAGATGGAATTCGCGGCCGAGCGCGCGATCGGTGGCAAAAGTCTGCAATACCGGTCCCGGATCGGCGAGGCCCGAGGTTTCGATGATCACCCGCTCGAAGCTCGGGACAGCACCACGGGCGCGGTCGGCGAACAAGGCGCGCAACGTCTCCTGCAGATCGGTGCGGACGTTGCAGCACAAGCAGCCATTGCCGAGCAGGACCGTAACATCGCTGCTCGACCGCAGCAGCGCCTGATCGATGCCGACCTCGCCGAACTCATTGACGATGATTGCCGTGTTGGCGCCTGCGGGCTTGGCCAGCAAGGCCCGGATCAAGGTCGTCTTGCCCGAGCCGAGAAAACCGGTCACCGCGACAACCGGCAGCCGCGGGCCGCGCGCCCGCCGCTGGCGCCGCCCGAACAGCGCCGCATCCTTGGCGGCGAACAGCATTTGCGGCACGCTCTTGGAGGTCGATGTCAACCCGGCTTTCCCATCCGGCTTCCCGATTTCGGTGTGCTTGCGAAGAGATTCAAAGGATCAGCATTAGAGGGTTTACTATCGTAGCGTTGTCTCTATAGGAAGCGCCAAATCGACTCGACGCCAAACGGCGGTTTGTGGAATGGCATTGAGGCCCGGCGGCGCCGACAGCATTGGGCCGACAGCATTGTATGAAAACGTAGTACGGAACACAGTGAAGTGGGTGCTAGCTGCAGCTTTCATACTTTACGCAACCAAGTATGCTTATGGAATGTTTGTGATCTTGTCACATCGTGACATTTGGGAGAACGATTTCTTTGCGATTTGGTCTTTTGCAAAATTTACGATGGCTCACAGTGCTGGACAAATCTACGACGATGCCACATTGCACGATTTTCAGATGGATCTCGGAAGCTCCCCGACATATTATTTACCATATGCACATCCACCATCATTTCTACTCTTTATCATCCCGATTGGGTTTTTATCATATTATGCCGCCTTCGGAGGCTGGATCATCGGGACATTCTTGTTTTATTTCTTTGTATCCACCTATAAACAAGCGAGCCGAGCTGCTGTTTTTCTGACCATGTTTGCGCCAGCGACAGTTATCACGTTTGCAGCAGGGCAAACCGGATTTCTGTCGTCTGCCTTCATACTTGGTGGTTTTCGCCTTGTCACCTCGCACCCGGTACTCAGTGGAATAATGTTTGGGTTGGCGTCGATTAAGCCGCAGCTGGGATTGTTGATACCAATTGCTCTGGTGTCCGCCGGTCAGTGGCGGACCGTGATGGCATCGGTCGCAACGGTTTTAGTCCTCGTTTTCGTGAGCAGTCTTGCCTTCGGTTGGGCGATTTGGCCGCTATGGCTTTCGAAGCTCGTTGCGCACGCTAATTGGGCTGCCGAGGTCAATAGCCGGTCGAGCGCCACAATAGTTGGAAATTTGACTCTTCTTGGCGTGAATTTGTCGGTAGCGAGGATCATCCAGGCGTGTATCGGTGTTCTTGTTGCCATCCTTATAATTCTTTGTTTCCGCCGCGGCGTGACGATGTTGGGAGCGGCAGCTGTCTTGGTCGGGACGTTTCTCGCAACGCCCTACGCCTTTGTCTACGACATGCCTATGGTCACCAACGCCGCGCTGGCAATTGTCAACGGACAACATCGGGCAGGCCGCCCCCTGACCATGCCGGAGTTATTTTTTGTTGCGACGGCTCTCGTTCTCCCGGCGGTAATCGCGGACACGTGGCGATTGTCGATGTTAAGGAGCCTGCCACTAATCCTTCTTTTCGGATTGATCATCTGGCGAATCCTCGGGCGACACTCCAACATTCCTGTAAAGGAATCCCACGTAGCTGAAAAACGATCGGGTTACGCTAAATAGAGACCAGGCAGGTCAAAGAAATGCCCGCGTGCAGATTTAAGCGGTTTTGTGCGCCGAGATAGGGCGCGACGCCTCCCAGCCACGGGCAAGGCCCCAAGAAGCCTGTGGTCGGTCAGAAATCCATTTCGAGCGTGTAGAGGCCGCCGACATGGCGATCGACCGTATAGACGATCTGGCGCTCGTCGACGAACACGTCGTTGATCTGGATAGCTCCGCTCGGCGCCCGCGCCGGCGGTTCCGGTACGAAATAGCCAATCTCGACCGGCTGATAGGGATTTGAGGTATCGTAGGCGCGCAAGCCGCCATTGAAATAAGTGGCGAGAACGATGCGGTCGGATTTCCACGCGTTCGGCTTCGGTAGGTTCTCGTAAAGATTATGGGCGCCATAACGGGCGCCGCGGCGCATATAGGTGTCGAGCGGCGGCAACGGGCAGGTGGCGATCGGCACCGGGTTGGTCTCGGCTCGCCCGTCGACGATCCAGACCAGCTTGGGCCAGTCGGCGCCCTCGGTGCGGGTGCACTCGTCGCTGACGATCAACAGGCCGCGGTCGAAGAACGGCACGACCGTGTGGGTGAAGCCGAAATATGGCGGGTGGTAGTCCCAGCGCGACACCATCTTCGGGTGCGCCTTGTCTGATATGTCGAGGATCACCAGTCCACCGTCGATATAGCCGAGATAGGCGCGATCGGGGCGTTCCGGATAGACGTTGGTGTTGTGCGGGCGAAAGCCGGTGTCGGCGGCCTCGGGGTGGCGCACCGGCGGCGGCTCGCTGTCGCCCTCTCGGGTGCCGGGGAGCCACCAGCGCCCGACCTCGACCGGCTTTGACGGGTTCTTCACGTCGATGATCCGATAGAACTGGTCGTCGCGGGGATGGGTCGGCTGAAAATCGGCCGCGCCGGAGCTCATATGGATGTATTCGCCGTCGGCGAACCACAGCTGATGGACTCCGCGCGAGGTCGGACCGGAGCAATCGAAAAAAGTGATCGAGCGCGGGTTTTCCGGCACCGAGATATCGAACAGCTCGAACCCGGCGGGCTGAAGGTTGGGCTGTGTCGTCTGGTAGGCGACCGCCAGGAGGTCGCCGACCGTCTCCAGCGAGTTCGAGCGCATATGCGATTGCGGCAGGTCGCGGCGGGCAACGATTTTTGGCGTGCGCGGATCGCTGACATCGACCGCGGTGAAGTTCTTCGGAGCGCTTTCATGGGCGAGCCACAGGATGCGGCGCCCGTCTTTTGCGATCTGGATCGACATGCCCTCGCCGATCCCGCCGAAGCCGTCGAGCTCATGGTGCGCCAGCTGGCGGAAATTCCAGATCGCGGTATCGGCCATCTTGTCCACTCCTGAAGGGCTGATCGGATATTATCGCTCGCCCTGGTTCGGGGGAACAGGGCGCGGTTGAGCGCGGCGGTCTTTGAGATGTCGAGTATTGTGTTCAGGCGCTGGATCGCCTGCCGCCGATCAGTCAGGCCCCGGGGTCAAGATCCAGCATCAGCCGCAAATTCTGCACCGCCGCGCCCGAGGCTCCTTTGCCGAGATTGTCGAGACGGGCGATGAGCACGGCGTGGCGGCGCGCCTCATTGGTCCAGACGTAAAGATCGAGCCAGTTGGTTCCATTGAGCGCCTCCGGTTCGAGCGTGCCGTCCCCGTTGCCATCCGCGACCGTTACGTATTCCGAAATCCTCGTGAAAGGCGCGCAGGGCCTCTCGCAAATCGGCGCCAGTGGGCCTCCCGGGCAGATCGTCGAGGTAGAGCGGCACCGAAACGAGCATGCCCTGGCGGAAATGCCCGACCGAGGGCATAAAGATCGGCCGCCGCGACAGCCCCGCGAAGCGCTCGATCTCCGGCACATGCTTGTGTTCCAAACCGAGTGCGTAAAGCTCGAAGGCGGGGCCGCCTTCATGATCATGAGCCTCGATCATCGATCTGCCGCCGCCGGAATAACCGCTGACCGCGCCTATCGTGATCGGGTAGTCGGGCGGGACGAGCCCCGCTTGGACGAGCGGGCGCAGCAGGCCGATGGCGCCGGTCGGGTAGCAACCGGGATTGGCGACTTTGCGCGACAGTGCGATCCGGTCAGGCTGATCGGGCGCCATTTCAGGAAAGCCGTAGGTCCATTCTGGATCGACCCGGTGCGCGGTGCTGGCGTCGAGCAATTTCGGCGCGTCGGCGCCCAGGGCCCCGGCCAGCGCGGCTGCCTCGCGCGCGGCATCATCCGGCAGGCACAGGACGACGAGGTCGCATGCCGCCATCATGTCCTGCCGAGCCGACGGATCCTTGCGCCGCGCCGCAGGTAGGTTGCGCAACCCGATCTCGGGCATCATTTCGAGCCGCTGTCGGATGCCGAGTCCGGTCGTGCCGGCCTCGCCATCGATAAAGACGCTCGGTTGATTGTTCGCCATTGAAGCGCCCTGTAATGACAAGCGCGCTTACTAAACTAACTGGCGCCAGCCGTGAAATGGTTTCCATTCCCATCGGCGAATATGCTGCGCTATCGTGCGCAATTCGGGGGGAGAGGAGTGAACTGCGATGGATGGAACGGGCGCGCCGCTCAAATGCCTTGCCGGGGTTAAGGTGCTCGACTTGACCCAATTCGAAGCCGGCCCTTCCTGCACAGAGGCGCTCGCTTGGCTTGGTGCCGAGGTCGTCAAGGTCGAAAACCCGAAAGGCGGCGAGCCGGGCCGGACATCGTTCGCGGGACCTCCGAGCAGCCCGGATTCCTATTATTTCTTCGAGTTCAACGCCAACAAGAAGTCGGTTACGGTCAATCTGAAATCCGAGCGCGGTCTGGCGCTTGTCAAGGACATGGCGCGTCGCGCCGATGTCATGATCGAGAACATGGCGCCCGGCACGATCGAGCGCATCGGGCTCGGCTATGACGCGATCCGCGCGATCAATCCCGGCATCATTTATGCGCAGGTCAAGGGGTTCGGCGAGGGTAGCCCATACGAAAAGAACCTCGCCTTCGATATGATCGCGCAGGCTGCGGGCGGCACGATGAGCATCACCGGAGAGCCGGGCGGGCCGCCGATCAGGCCCGGCGTTTCGCTCGGCGACACCGGCACTGGCATGCTGATGGCGATCAGCATTCTGGGCGCGCTCTACGAGCGCCGCGCCACCGGCCAAGGCAGGCGGCTCCAGGTGGCGATGCAGGATGCGATGCTGCACTACATCCGTTTCGCGTTTCAGACCCAAGCGGTGCTGGGCCGGGCCGCGCCCCGCAACAGCAACCGCAGCAACACCGCACCCTCGGGGATCTTCCCTTGCGCGCCAGGCGGTCCGAACGACTGGATTTATGTATTCGCCCGCCAGACGGACCACTGGCACCGGCTGCTCAAACTACTCGGCCGCGAGGAGCTGATCGGCGACCCGCGCTATGAGACCGCGCAAGCCCGTGGCGAGCGCATCGACGAGGTCAACGCGATGATCGCCGATTGGACAAGGCGGCATGACAAGCACGAGGCGATGCGCCTGATCGGCGGCGCCAGGGTGCCGGCGGGTGCCGTGCTCGATACGATGGAGTTGATGAACGAGCCGAGCTTTACCGAACGCGGTATCCTGCAGACGGCACAACACCCGACCGGGCCGTTCAAGATGCCGAGCTGGCCGGTGCGCTTCGACGGCGTCCCGCCAAAGCTCGAGCCAGCGCCGCTTCTTGGCCAGCATTCGGCCGAAGTCTTTGGTGAATGGCTCGGCATGAGCGCCGGCGATATTGAGAAACTGCGCAAGGAAGGGGCGATCTGAGAAGTCGAGGCCGGCGCAACCAACCATGGTCATGCCCGAACTCGTTCCGGGCGTCCACGGAGCGAGGACGGACCGCACGAGCGAGACGAGGCGTGGATGGCCGGGACTAGCTTGGCCATGACGAAATGTAGGAGGAGACAGCAAGATGGCGGAGCTCGCAGGCTACGAAATCCTGGCGAAGTGCCTTAAGGCACAAGGCGTCAAGGATCTGTTCTACATCATGGGCGGGCCTATGCTGGATGCCGAAAGCACCTGCATCAAGGAGGGCATCCGCGCGATCGACACCCGCCACGAGCAGGGTGCGGCCTACATGGCGCAAGCTTATTCACGGGTGACGCAAGGGCCGGGCGTGTGCATGGCAGCGAGCGGACCCGCTACCCTCAACCTCGGCACCGGTCTCGCTAACGCGCTGATCGATTGCTGCCCGGTCGTCGCCTTTGGCGGGTCGAGCCCGATCAGCCAGTTCGGCCGCCAGGTCTTTCAGGAGATCGACCAGGTCGCGGCGTTGAAGGCGTGCGTCAAATACGCTGACCGGGTCCACAACCTGAAGCGCATCCCGCAACAGGTCAATTTTGCGTTTCAGAAGGCGCTGAACGGCAAGCCGGGCCCGGTCTATCTCGACATGCCCGGCGACGTTCTCTACCTGAAGGTCGAAGAGACGGATGTCGATTGGAGCTATTGCGGGCGGCCGATCATCGAGGCCCGTCCCTATGCCGAGCCGAAGGCAATCAACGCCCTCGTCGACGCGATCAACAAGGCCAAACAGCCGATCATCTGCTCGGGCGGCGGGGTGTTGTGGTCGAAGGCCTGGAACGAGATGCGGGCCTTTGTCGAGAAGGCCGGGATCCCATTCTACACGACCCCGCAAGGCCGCGGCGTGGTGCCGGACGACCACCCCTATTCCTATCTGACGATGCGCAACAGCGCGTTTCGCGACGCCGACCTGATCATCATCCTCGGCACGCGGATGAACTATGTGATCGGTCACGCCGCACCACCGCGTTTCAACAAGGATGCGACGATCGCCCGGATCGAGATCGACCCCGAAGAACTCGGCATGTCCGCGCGCAATGTCGACATCCCGGTTGTCGGCGACTGCAGATCGGTCCTTGCAGCAGCTAGTCGACGCGATCGACGGCAAGACCGCCGACCGCTTCCAGGGCTGGCGGCAGAAGCTCGCCGATGGCGAGGCGGCCAAGCGCACCGGCCCCGGCGGCAACTACCCGACCGACGGCGACATCCACCCGCTGCGGCTGTGCGAGGAAGTAAAGAACTTCATGAAGCGCGACGCGATCCTCTGCGTCGACGGGCAGGAGATCCTCAATTTCGGCCGCCAGTCGATCCCGACCTACACGCCCGGCCACCGGCTCAACTCGGGCCCGTTCGGCACGATGGGCGTGGGATTGCCGTTTGCGGTCGGCGCCAAGGCGGCTAAGCCCGGGCACCCAGGTCATCTGTCTGCACGGCGACGGCTCATTCGGGCAGAACGCGATGGAGCTCGACACCGCGGTCCGGCACAAATTGCCGCTGCTGTGCGTCATCAGCCTCAACGGCGGCTGGACGGCCGATCCCGAAGGCGACAAGCCCGGCCGCGATCTCGGCTACACCCGCTACGACATCATGGCCCAAGGGCTCGGCTGCTATGGCGAATATGTCGAGCAGCCTGAGGACATCCGCCCGGCTCTGGAGCGCGCGCAGAAAAAGGTCGACGAGGGCATGGTGGCGCTGGTCAACGTCAAGACCGACTACCGCGCCCGCGCCACGACGGTGCAATTCTCGAGCCGCATGACCTGAACACCCGGCACGGCAGAGGCGGAAGGGGCGCCATCGAGCGCCCCTTTTTGTGGGAGAAAGTGAGGCGCCAACCGACCGCCTCTGCTTTACCCCGACTTTTATGTTGGGGCTCCGTTAAGCGAAGGCGCGGCGGATGCGGCCCCAGTCTTCGATTGCGTGCTCCCGACCGGGGACGATTTGGATCGCTATCTCGGTGTAGCCGGCGGCGAATAGCGCGGTGATCCGATCTTTGATTTCCTTTTCGGTCCCGGTGATCGTCGTCAGACGGATCAGCTCAGCGGTAACGAACGGACGCTCCTCCGGCTTGACGAACATCAGATGGCCGCGGTGATTTTCAAGATAGTGCGCGCCCTGCGGACGGAAATTGCGCGCCAGCTCCACATATCCGGCGACGGTGTCGGCGATTGCAGGCGAGGGTGGGGTTGCGTTCGGCATCCCGGCCAATGCCTGGTCGGCGGCGCGGTGCAACAACATCGCCGCGCGCGGGCCGGCCTGAGCGATCGCGCGCGGGCTATCGGCGGGTTCGCCCTCCTCTAGAATTGCGCCGCCCGTCAGCACCACCGACTCGAACGCATCGCGGCCGTGCCCTGCGCCTTCGCGTTGTGAGCGCATCTCCCGCAACGCCGCGCTCGCCTCCTCGGGATTGCCGATCGTGCTGATCCAGCCGGCGTCGAGCCTCGCGGTCAGCGCCTGCGCCCTTGGGCCGGTAGCGGCGATATAGAGGCCGATCGGGTCCTTGGTGTTGATCAGGCCAAGCTCGGGATTCAGCAGCCGGATCAGGCGCGTCTTGCCCTCGATCTCGGCCTCGACGGTCTCCTCGCGCAGCAAGGCCATGACCACCTGGACATATTTTTCCATGTCCGCCAGCTTGACCGCGCCGAGCCCCATCGCCCGCCGGCCGGTAAAACCGGTGCCGACCCCGAAATCGATGCGTCCCGGCGCTAACTTGTTCAAGGAGGCGAAGGCGTTGGCCGCCACCGCCGCAATACGATTGGATGGGATCAGGACCCCGGTGCCCAGCCGAATCTTAGTGGTCTTGATCGCCGCCGCGGCCATCGCCACAAACGGGTCGGCGCTCAGCATTTGGGTATCGTAGAACCACGCCCGCGAGAACCCGAGCTCCTCGGCCCGCCGCACGACCCGCCACGAATCGGCATCGGTCGGGATGGCGATGGCAAATTTCATGGTCAATCAGTACTGCTACCGGTCACAGCAGCGAATTGACCCATTCGTAGAGTTTGGTCTTGGCCAGCGCGCCGACTTTGGTGCCGGCCACTTTGCCGGACTTGAACAGGATCATCGTCGGGATGCCGCGCACGCCGTATTTTGTCGGCGACTGCGGGTTCTCGTCGATGTTGACCTTGGCGACGGTCAGCTTGCCGGCCTTGTCGGCAGCGAGATCTTCGAGGAACGGCGCCAATCATCTTGCACGGGCCGCACCACTCGGCCCAGAAATCGACGAGAACCGGCCCCTCGGCGGAAAGCACATCGGTCTCAAAGCTGCTATCGGTGACGGCGGTCGGCTTCATTGCATCATCCTCTCGCTCAAACGCGGCTGACATTAGGGGCGGCAAAAAAGCGGCGTCAAGGCAGGTGCCCTGCGAGCCGCTCGGGGCTGATCGGCATCAAAAGCGGCGCTTGCGTCCACAAGAGAGCGCAGCGGATGTCGCGGCCGGGATAGATGCGCGCGAGTGCGGCGGTATAGATAGCCAGCTGGCGCAGATAGATCGGCGCAACCTCGGCCTCGTTTGCCGGCACCGGGCGCAAGGTCTTGTAATCGACGATCAGCACATGGTCGGGAGCGACGACGAGGCGGTCGATCTGGCCCGACAACGCGTGCCGGCCGACGAGCCCGACCAGCGGCACCTCGGCATGCGAATCCGGACCGAACAGATGCCCTGAAATCGGGATGGCTCAGCACCGCCAGGATTTCGTGGCGGATCTCGTCCTGGTCCTCGGCGAAAGGGCGTGAGTCGGCAAGGCCAGAAAGCGCCGGGCCGCCGCGTCGCGCTCGGTCTCCGGCAGCTCGGGCAGGCTTTGCAACAGCCGATGGACCAGAAGGCCGCGCTTGAACCGGTCGCGTCCGCCGATCGCGAGCGGCGACAGGGTCGGCGGCTCCTCGCCGCTCGGCCGTGACGGCAGCAACGGCCGCGGCGGGTCCGGCTCGGCCGGCGGCGGCGCCGTCGCCCAGCCCGGCAACAGCGTCGCTTCTCCCGCCGCAACAGCCATCGCCGGCTCGCGCGAGGCGGGACAGTCTGCGGGCTTTCGAGGCGCAGTCCGTCGCCCGACCAGCCCTCTTCTTCGCCGATCAGCGGTTTCGCGTCGAAGGCGAAAGGTTGGGCGCACTCCGTCAGACCGGCACGGCACAGCGTGTGCCAGCAGATCTGTTGCGGCGCCCGCAAAGTCTGCCAGCCGCAGATATAGAGCCGGTCCTGCGCGCGGGTCAGACCGACATACAACAGGCGGCGGTATTCCTGCATCTGGCGGTCCCGCCACGCAGTCTTTTCCGCGACATAACGTGCGGCGACATGATCGCCGGGCGGCTTCCACAACGGCAGCTCGTCATCGCTCCACAGCACCGCCAGCTTTTTGGTCCGGGACCGCCATCGTGTCCGGCAGGAAGACGACCGGCGCTTCGAGGCCCTTGGCGCCGTGCACGGTCAGGATGCGGACCTCGTCGCGCGGGCGGGCCGCGAAGTCGCGCTTGACCTCGGTGGCGGCGGCGATCAGCCAGCGCAGAAAGCCCTGCAGCGACGGCACATGCTCGCGCTCATAGGCGAGCGCCAAACCGAGGAATTCCTCGACCGGATCTTCGGCCTCGGGTCCGAGGCGATGCAGCAGCGCGCGGCGCCCGCCCTCGGCGCCAAGGATTTCGGCATAAAGCTCGTAGGGCGGAACGAAATCGGCGCGGGCGAGCCAGGCCGAAAGCCGGTCGGCGGCGCGGCGCAATTTCGCGCTCGATTCGGCGCGCAGGCGCAGCCGGTTCCACAGGGTTTCCTTGTCGCGCGCGTAGCAGAGGTCGAACAGCGCCTCTTCGTCGATGTCGAAGAGCGGGCTTTTCAGCACCGTGGCCAGGGTCAGATCGTCCTCGGGCAACAGCAGAAAGCGGCCGAGCGCCACCAGATCCTGCACCGCCAGTTGCTCGGTCAGCACCAGGCGGTCGGCGCCGGCGACCGGGACGCCGCGCTGCTTCAAGGCGCGCAGCAATTCGCCGACGAATTCGTTGCGACGGCGCACCAGCACCATGATGTCGCCGGGCCGCAGCGGCCGGTCGCGCGCCTCCAGCCGCTCGCCGGCAGCGAGCCATTGCCTGATCGTGGCGGCGATGGCGCGGGCGAGCCGGGCGTATGGCTCGGCCACGCGCTTGCGGGTAACCGGCATTCCTCGTCGTCGGGCTCGTCTTCCTGCGCCGGCACGACCGGCGGCCATAGCTCGACCAGGCCGGCCTGACCGGCGCGGTTGGCGATATGGCGGATTTCGCTGCCGTCGAGCGCGACCCCGTCGTCGCGCCTCAGGCGCGAAAGATCGCATCGACGGCCTGCAATATCGGCTCGGTCGAGCGGAACGAGACGGCGAGCGGCAGCTCCAGCCAGGCCTGGTTGGCGTCGTTGACCCGCTGCTCGAAATGCTGCCGCATGCGCAGAAAGGCCTGCGGGTCGGCGCGCTGAAAGCTGTAGATCGACTGCTTCGTATCGCCGACCGCGAAGATCGTGCGGATCGGGTGGCGGGCGCCCTCGCCGGCGAAGAACTCCTCGGCCAGGGCGGCGACGATCTCCCATTGCTCGGGGTTGGTGTCCTGCGCTTCGTCGATCAGGATGTGGTCGAGTCCGCCATCGAGCTTGAACAACACCCAGGGCGCGACCCCCGGCCGGTGCAACAGGTCGAGCGCAGTCAGCACCAGATCGTCGAAATCGAGCACGCCCTTCAGCCGCTTGGCCGCGCTCGTACTCGCGAGCAGCGCTTCGCCGAGCCGCACCAGCGCGCAGGTCGCCTCGCGCACGACGAGCGCGGCGCGCATCCGGCGCAGTTGGAGGACCCGCTCCGCTTCCGCGCCGAGGATTTCGACAGCGTCGCAGACTGCCCTGCACGCCGCACCCTTTGTCGATCAGAGACTTCCGGATCTCGCCTTCGTCGGTCAGGTAAACGCGTTCATAGGCGGCCGAACATGTCGCGCCGGCGCCGGGCTCGGCAGCGCACCAATCGGCGATCGCGGTACCGCGCTTGCTGTCGGCATCCGACCCGTCCGCCAGCGCTGCGGCGGCGCCGCGCAATGAGGTCTCATCGCCAGCGTCCTCGGCGCAGAATTCCTCGACCAGAGGATTCGACGGTCGTCTCGTCCGCCAGACGCCGAGCGCCGCCGACAATTTGCGCCGCAAACGTCGCGTGGCCGTGGCGCAACGCGCGTGAAGCTTGCCGCGCTCCTGGGCGAGCGCCCGCATCAGCTCGCCGAAGCGTTCCTCGGCGGTGTAGTCCGCGACGATCGCGAGCGCCTCGGTGAGCTCGGGATCACGCCTGCCGGCGCGCCGCGATGATCACGTTCTGCGCGGCCTCCGCCAGCAGCTCGTCGGCGCCGCGCTCTTCGATCACGGCGAACTCGGGCGACACTCCGGCTTCGAGCGGAAAGCGGCGCAGCAGGATCTGGCAGAAGGCGTGGATCGTCGCGATCTTGATCCCGCCCGGCGTGTCGAGCACCAGCGCGAACAGCCGGCGCGCGCGCGCAATCGTCGTCTTCGTCGGCGAATTGCCCGGTCAGCTGCGAAGCGTCTGCGCCAGTCGCCCGGGCGGCATTGTCGCCCATTTTGCGAGCTCGCCATCGAGCCGGTTCGCCATCTCGGCCGCGGCGGCTCGGGTGAAGGTCAGGCACAGGATGCGCGCCGGGTCGGTGCCGTCGAGCATCAGCCGCAGCAGCCGCTCGGTCAGCACCGTCGTCTTGCCGGTCCCGGCCGAAGCCGCGACCCAGACCGAAGCGCGCGGATGGGCCGCCCCGGAGCGGTGCGGGTATGGAAGGTGCCTACCATTCTTCGACCTCGCCTGCGCCCAACCCGTTCGAGATGCTCGTAATCGGAAAAGCGCGGCGCTTCTTGCCGGTACTGGGATAGCGAGATAAGGGGTGGCGGGATCGTCGAAGCGCTCGACCAATGCGCGCAGCTTGTCGCCCGCGCGATCGACCAGTGCTGCGTGGCTCGCCATCGTCGATCGCGCAGCGCATTCCCGGCCGGTGCCGACCGCCGAGCTTCCAATACTCGAGCGCCGCCGGGGTGCCGCTGACCTCGCCGAAGCTGCCGTCGCGCAGGATCAGCCCCTTCGAGCGGCAATTGCGGCGCGAATCCTGCGCCGATCGCCTTCTTCGCCGGCACGCGACCGGTCTTGTAATCGATCAGCAGAAACCCGCCCGATGCCAGACGGTCGATGCGGTCGGCCGTGGCGGTTAATTCGAATGACCCGCCAGGCAGGCCGCGCAAGGTCAGGCTGCCCTTCAATTCGCTGAAGCTCTCGATGATCGCCTGGCCGATGCGTCGCTTCTTCCGCGACGAGCCAGTGCGACGATCCGCTCGAAGCGCGGCCACCAGAACGCCCATGCGCCGGGCCGCGACAGCACGGCGCCGAAGTGGCGGCGCCCGATCGCCATCAGCTCCGCATACCGGATCGGGCGGCAATTGGCGCGGAAAACGACGCACGAATTCGGCAAGAGCCTCATGGATGCAGATGCCGAGATCGGCTCGGCCCGGATCGGCGTCGAGTTCGTCGAGCGGCTGTCAGGCCCAGGATATGGCGGGCATAGATCGCGTAAGGATCGCCGAGCCAGGTCTCGATCTGGGTGACCGACAGCTGGCGTGGCCGCGCGGCAATCGGTGGACGCGGCGCGGCCGGCGGCGAGGGTCGGTATTCCACAGCGTCGAGCCCGTCGGCGACAGCCAGGATCGTCGGATCGGACCGCAGCGCATGGTCGAGGCCGCACGCGCGCAACACCGTGTCAAGCCGCAACAGCCAGCGCGACGGTACCGTCGGCACCCCTTCGCTGCGCGCCGCGCGGGTCAGCGCCACCTCCGGGGCCGCGATTGCCTGGGTAAAATCATGCGCGGCGATGCCGATCGCTCGCTCCGGCACGGAGATCTCGAACTCGCGCCGCATCTGCCGCGACATCCACGGGTCGTGGGCGGGCGGCCCGGGCCAGGTGCCTTCGTTCAGCCCCCCGAGGACGACAAGATCGGCCTGCTGCAACCGCGCTTCGACCAGGCCCCAGATCGCCAGCCGCGGATGGCGGCCATAAGGCCGGCCGTACGACGGCGCCGACGGCGAGCGCCTCGAACAACGCCAGAGTAGTGGTGGCCAGGCAATGGCGGAAAATCGCCGCGCGGCATCGATCAGCTCGTGGCAAAAGCGGGCCGCCGTATCGCCCGCGGCTTCGCGCCACAGTCGCGCGGCGCCGGCCTCGGTATCGGTCGCCGCCAACCGCTCGGCCGCTTCGATATGCGCGGTGGCAAGGCGGGCGAGCGGCACCGAGTCGGCGGCGAGCAGATCCGGCAACGTGCCAAGACAGGATTCGAGCCGGTCAGCAAAGCGCGCGAGCTTGATGTCGGCCCCGGCGATGGCGGCTCTAAGACCGGCAAAGCCGGGGGCCGGGCGCGGCCCGAGGATCGCCTGCTCGAGCGTCCGCGTCAGGTCGCGAAACGCCGCGGGGGCGAGCCCGCCGGCGGCCAGCGGGTGCTTCAGTGCAGCCAGCAGCGGCACCGGCGCCAACTCGCTCGCGGAAAGCTCGAGCACCAGGCGCAGAAACACGCCGGGTGGTGTGCGGTTCAACGGCAGACCCGCCGAATCGTCGATCTCGATGCCCCAGCGGCGCAGTTCGGCCGCCACTCGGCGGGCTAGTTCGCGATCGGGGGTGACGAGAGCGGCGGTGGCCCCGGGGGTTTCCAGCTTCCGGCGCAGCAGCAGCGCGATCGTCAGCGCCTCTTCATGCGCACCGGCGCAATCGTAGCGGCTGAGCCCGGCAAGCGTTTCGGCGGAGCAGGGAGGCAGGTCGCGCCAGGCATCGGTCGTCGCCGCCGGCCGCATCGCTTCGCTGACGAGCTGCATCCGCTGGATGCGCGGTGAGCCGTGTCCGGGCGAGCGGGAGATCCCAATCGCGGATATCGGCCGGGCTGAGGTCGAGGGCCTTCAGCAAGGTCGCCATTAGGTGCTGGGGGTGGGCCTCGTCTTCTCCGATCGCGGCCCATTGGGTCATATCACAGAAGCGGTCGAGCCCGGGCAGGATCACGGCGCCCCGATCAAGGGCAGCGACCACCGAGATCAGCTCGGTCATCGCCGGGATCCCGCCGGTGAGCCCGGCGGCGATGACCGGGTCGCGGGGCGGAGATCGGCGCCAGATCGCCGCCTGCTGCGCCAGCAGGCGGTTGCGCCGATCGGCCGGATCGAGCGCGCCCTCAGCAGCGAGAATGCCCGGCCAGGAGCTGCGGCAGGATTTCGAGAAAGGTGCGCACGATCTGCCAATGCTCGGCCAGATCGGCTGGCGCGAGGTCGGCGAGCCGGGCGAAGCTCGCTCCCTCGGTCGCAACGGTGTCGAGAAACCGCGCGAGACTGGCAGCGAGCGCGGCAGCTTGGCCCGGCAGGAGCGGCTCGGGACTGCGCCGTCTGCCCCACTCCAGCACCAGCCGGGTCAACAGCAGCCGGCGCCGCAGTTCCGGAATCGCCGGCGGCACCGCCAAGGTGCTACCGTCATCCGCCACGCCCTCGACCAAGGACAACTCGTCCGAATCGAGGTCGCCGATCGGCCGCATCCTCGGCAGCAGCAACGGCATGCCCGGGTCCCGCCCGTCGGGCAGGACGCGCAGAAAAGCCTCGCGCAGAGCGCGCACTGCACGCCGGGTCGGCAGTAAAACGATGACCCGCGGCAACGCCAGCGGATCATCGCCGGCGACGGCGAGCAGCCCCTCGGCCAGGGTCGCCAAAAACGGGCGGTCCGGCGCGATGGTGTAGAGCTTGGGCTGCACGGCAGCGTGCTGCGGACGGTTAGCGCTCGATGCGGTGGGAGGACAGACGCTCGCGGGTCGCCTCCAGCCCGGCCGGCGTGCCGATGTGGTACCATTCGCCGTCGTGCACGATCCCGCTCAGGCGGCCCAGGTGCTCGGCTCGGTCGAACAGCCGAACCAGCGAGAAGACGCGGTCGGTCACGCCGTCGAACAGGCGGCGGTGCAAGCAGCTGGATGCCGGCGAACAGGTAGGGCGCGACTTCGCGCTCCCCGCGGCGACGAGGACACCCCGATGGGTCGAGCAAATAATCGCCGCTGCCATCATAGCCGACAGCGCTCACCGTGCGCTGCAGCAGCAGCACTGCGTCCATCCGCTCGGGATCAAAGGCGCGAGCCAGACGAAGCAATGCCGGCTCCATGCCGTCCAGCCAGAATACGTCGGCGTTGACGACAAAGAAGGCCTCGCCGAGTGACGGCAAGACCTGCGCGACCCCGCCGCCGGTGTCGAGCAGCTCGGCTTCTTCCGAGATCTCGATGTCCGGGTGGCGGCGGCTGGCCAGATGCTCTGCGACCTTCGCCGCCAAATAATGGGTGTTGACGACAATGTGCTCGACGCCGGCCGACGCCAGTCGATCGATCGCATGATCGAGCAAAGCGCGCCCGTTAAGCTCGACAAGCGGCTTCGGCACGGTGTCGGTCACCGGGCGCAGCCGCGTCCCGAGCCCGGCCGCCAACACCATTGCCCGCCGCGGCGGTGCGATCACGCGGCACCTCTTAGATTGCGCATGCGCCGGGCAGGTGGCAGATGGCGATCGAGCCAGCTGCGCGATGGCGCCGAGCGCCGGGTCGCGAAGATCAGCCTCGAGCAAGCGCCACAGCCGGGGGATATGCGCGAGATAGCCGGGCTTGCCGTCGCGCTTCCATAGCCGGGTGAAGATGCCGAGGATCTTGCAGTTGCGCTGGGCGGCGAGGATCGCGGCCGAGCGCGTGAAGGTGGCGCGGTCGAGCGCCGGGACGGCGGCGAGATAGCGCACGGTCATCGCTTGGCGCAGCCGATCGGAGACATCGCGCCGCGCGTCCTCCAACAGCGAGACGAGATCGTAGGCCGGCGGGCCGCAGACCGCGTCCTGGAAATCGAGCAGCCCACAGCTTCGCACGCCCCGGCGTCCGGGCAGCAGCATCAGATTGTCGATGTGGAAGTCGCGCAGGACCAGGGTCGAACCGAACGGTTCCACCGCCTGCGGCAAGATTGCCCGCCACAGCGCCAGATATTCCTCGCGCAGAGACGATGCGGTAGGGGCGCCAAGGACCGCGGGCAGATACCAATCGACCAGCAATGCCGCTTCGCCGAGTAGCCGCGCCTCGTCGTAGGACGGGAGGTCGGGCGCGCCGCCCGCCGCCACCGCTTGCTGCAAACCTACTAATGTATCGATCGCGAGGGCATAGAGGGCGGGCTCGTCGGCGCCGCCGGCCAGGAGCCGGGTGTAGGTGTCGTCGCCGAAGTCCTCGATCAGCAGGAAGCCTTCGGCTCGGTCCTCGGCCAATACCTCGGGAGCGCTGAAGCCGAGATTGCGCAGGATCGCCGCGACCGCGACATACGGACCGACATCCTCCTGGGGCGGCGGAGCGTCCATCAAGACCGCTCGATCACGGCCACGGCTGAGCCGGTAGTAGCTGCGAAAAGAAGCATCGCCGGCGAGCGGCGCACACACCGCACCGCCCCAGCCGCACGCATGGAGATAATCCGAGATCGCCTGCTGCCGTATGGCGACGGTCGCCGGGAGCATGCGGCCCCGCAATTCGGCGAAGACGGCGGAAATGGCCGGGTCAGGCATCAGCCTCAAGCCCGGCTAATCGCGCCCGCCACCCGACATCGCCGGCCAGAAACGCGCGCCTCGTCTGCGGGCGATCGCCAAAATCAAGGGTGATTTCAAGACGCCGCCGCGGCAGCAAAGACCCGAGCCGCTCCGGCCATTCGATCAGCGACACGCCGGAGGCAAAGGCTTCTTCGATGCCGAGCTCCCAAGCTTCTTCGGCGGTGTTGAGGCGGTAGAGATCGAAATGCCAGACCGCCACGGCATCCGTCTGGTAGATCTGAACCAGCGTGAAGGTCGGGCTTGGGACTTCCTCATGCGCATCGCCGAGAGCGCGGATAAAGGCTCGGGCAAAACTGGTTTTTCCAGCGCCGAGATCGCCCTTCAGCGCGATGATGTCGCCGGGTACGACCAGCGCCGCAACACGCGAGGCGAGCGCGGCGGTAGCGGCTTCATCGGGTAGGTCGACAGCGATCATCACCTACGCGTTGTATATGTAGCGATGATTATGCGCAATATCTGCTTTTCAGTGCTTGCCACTGCAGGAAAGCGGATAATCGCGGAGGCGCCGGAACAGGCCCCACTGGTGGGAATTGCGGGAGGCGCAACTCCGGCTCTGGTGGTTGCAGCGCGGCGTGCTCGCTACGCCGGCACCTCATTCACCGTGCCGGCGCGCTGGTGCGCGCGCCCTGGCGCCAGGGTGTCGGCGCTCGAGAACAGACCGGCCCCACGGCCGATGGGGAGCCTGCAAATCACCCGGGTTCCGCAGCCCAAGGCCGATTCGATTTCGACACTTCCGCCGTGCAACTCGATTAGGCTTTTGACCAGGGACAGGCCGAGCCCGGAACCTCCTTCCCGCTTGCAGGCGTATTTTTCGAAGACTCTTGCTTGATCGGCCGGAGCGATGCCAATCCCGGTGTCGGCTACGGTGAGCAGCAGTTCCCCCTGAGAATACCGGCCTTCTATGCCGATAGCGCCGCCGGGCGGGGTGAACTTGACTGCATTCGAAATCAAGTTGAACAGCGCCTGCTTAAGCCGCCGCTCATCGGCCTCGATCGCGCCGATCTGCGACGAGCAGCGCAGGCTGATCTCGAGCCCCCGGCTGCGCGCGCGTTCCTGGGTCAGGCTCACCACTGCCCGCAGCATTTCCGGAATGTCGACCCGACTACGCTCCAACACCATATAGCCGGCTTCGATTGTTGCTAGATCGAGGATGTCGTTGATCAAAGTCATCAACTGGTGTGAACTGTCGAGAATTCCGCGGCAATATTCCGATTGGCTTGAATTGAGCGAGCCGAAGTATTGGTTGTGCAAAATTTCAGCGAAGCCGATGACTGTGTTCAGCGGCGTGCGCAGCTCATGAGAAACGCTGGCGATGAATTCGCTCTTGAGCCGCCCGGCGGTTTCAAGTGCGTCGTTGCGTTCGCGCAATGCCCGCTCGACCCGGGCCGTGTCGCTGACGTCGAGATAGGTCAGCAGCACCTCACCGTCGGGCAGCGGCACGCTCGCCACCTGCAGCATCGAGCCGTCGCGCCGATTGAGCACCCCGTTCGTCAAGCCCGGCGCGATGACCTTGGCGACAATTCTGCCCTTCACCTCGGTCCAATCGCCGCGATCGTCGATAAAATCGTGAGTCTTCTCGACGATCTCGCTGATATGCGGTTCGCCGGCGACGTCCTCCTCCGATAGTGCCCACATCGCCCGAAACGCCGGATTATTGAGTTTCAATCGGCCGTCGCCGCCGTAGACGGCGATGCCTTCGAACAGATGGTCGAGGGTGGCGCGCTGCACCTGGATCAGCGTGTTATACGAGCATTCGAGGGCCAGGCGGTCGCTCACGTCTTCGTAAACGAAGGTCAGCCCGCCGAACGGGTGTGGCGATATCGTCAGCTGCAAGGTCCGCCCGTCGGGCAGATGCACAAGCTCGTGCCGAGGTTCGATTAGCGAGGTGAACAGCGCGCATCGCTCGCGCTTGAAGGCTCGAAAATCGGCGAATTCCGGAAGGCGGCGGGCTTCGCGCAGGCGCTCGAGGATTTCGCCCAAGGTGGGCTCGCCGGCGAGCCATGCCTCCTCAATCCCCCACAAGCTGGCGAAGGCATGGTTGAAGAATGTCAGCTTTCTGTCGGGGCCAAAGATGGCGACCGCGGCGTAGATGCTTTCAAGTACATCAGCATGCGCGTTGATGTGGCGCCACAGCTCAGCTCGCGCGGCTTCGACATCGGTGCAGTCGCGGGCGAAGCCGATCGTCCCGCCGGCGGCGCATGGCGCCTCGACGAGATCGAGCAGCCGGCGCTGCCCGCCGATCACGACATGGGCTTGTTCCGAGCGTGATCCGGCGAAGCCAACCATGCCGGCGGTCGCGCCGACCGCATCCCCGCTGCCAACGGGCATCAGTTCGCGGGCTTGCGCAAGAATTTCCTCGCGGGCGGCGCCGAGCGAAGCGGCATAGGCCAAATTGCAGTCGACCAGGCGACCACCACGGTCGCGCCGCCATACCGGCATCGGCACTGCGTCGAGCGTCTCACGCAGACGCGCCATCTCCTCGCCGGCTGCCCGCGCCGCCAACTCGACCTCGGCGCGGTTAAGTTCGAGAGCGGCCAGGCTGCGACAGCTTACACACAAACGCGCAACCGCGTGCACCCAAAGCCCGCCACAGGCGATAGCAACGATCATGCAAAGTACGGCGGTGGCCTCGATCACCATCGGACACCCCTTTTTCAGCCTGGGGTAGGAGTCGACATGCCCGACTCCCGAATTCCGGCATTATGGGGTGTTCTTGGTAAAAGGGAAGAGGGATTCGACGCTGATTCCCTTATAAGTTGTTAAAGAGAGCTTTTTTCGGGATTAATACCGATAGTGCTCGGGTTTGAACGGGCCTGAGCGGTCGAGGCCGAGATAGCCGGCCTGCGCCGGGCTGAGCTTGGTCAGCTTGACCCCGAGCTTGTCGAGGTGAAGCGCGGCCACCTTTTCGTCGAGGTGCTTGGGCAGCACGTAGACCTTGTTCTGGTATTTGCCATGGTTGGTCCACAGTTCGATCTGGGCGAGCACCTGGTTGGTAAAGGACGCACTCATTACAAAGCTCGGGTGGCCTGTGGCGCAGCCCAAATTGACCAGCCGCCCCTTGGCGAGGACGATCAACCGCCTGCCGTCTGGAAAGACGACCTCGTCAACCTGCGGCTTGACCTCCTCCCAGGGATAATTGCGCAAGGCGTCGATCTGAATCTCGCTGTCGAAATGGCCGATGTTGCAGACGATGGCGCGGTCCTTCATCTGGCGCATATGGTCGATGGTGATCACGTCGATGTCGCCGGTCGCGGTGACGAAGATGTCGCCCTGCGATGCTGCGTCGTCCATCGTCGTTACCTGATAGCCCTCCATCGCCGCCTGCAATGCGCAGATCGGGTCGATCTCGGTGACCATGACACGTGCACCTTGGCTCCTGAGGCTCGCGGCCGAGCCCTTGCCGACATTGCCGAAGCCGCAGACGACCGCAAGCTTGCCGGCCAGCATCACGTCGGTGGCGCGCTTGATGCCGTCGACCAGGCTTTCGCGGCAACCGTAGAGGTTATCGAATTTCGATTTGGTGACGCTGTCGTTGACGTTGATCGCCGGCGCCCTCAACGCCCCCTCCCGCATCATCTCGTAGAGTCGGTTGACCCCGGTTGTCGTCTCCTCCGAGATGCCCCGGACGTGACGCAATAGATCGGGGTGCTGGTCGTGCAGGATCTTGGTCGCGTCGCCCCCATCGTCGAGCACCATATTCGGCGTCCAACCCTCCGGACCGCGCAGGGTCTGCTCGATGCACCATTCGTACTCCTCCTCGGTCTCCCCCTTCCAGGCGAACACTGGAATACCGCGCGCCGCGATCGCCGCGGCGGCATGGTCCTGGGTCGAAAAAATATTGCACGAGCTCCACCGCACGGTAGCGCCAAGATGGATTAGGGTCTCGATCAGCACTGCGGTCTGGATCGTCATGTGCAGGCAGCCGACGATGCGCGCGCCGGCAAGCGCCTTCGCCGTGCCAAACTCGTCACGCAACGCCATCAGCCCCGGCATCTCGGTTTCGGCTATCGCAATCTCGCGCCGCCCCCAATCGGCAAGCGAAATATCGGCAACCCTGTAGTCGGTGAAGGCGGGCATTTATCGGCTCTCCCAAAATGGCGCTCGAAGTGGTGGCGCATTTAGCAGCGCCGTAACCCCTTCGGCAAGCCGGGGGCTCTACCAAGTTCAGGTTCGACCCTGGGGTGCAGAGGTCTTTTTCGGGAGCGCCATACCGGGGCGGCGTCCTCAACACGGCGAGCTCGGACGGAGGATCTTTCCAGTTTGCTCCCGCCGCTTGGGCGCATCGTCGCTTCGGCGGCTCGACCTTCGCGCGCTTCAGCTCTTCATAGGGGATTTTGCTCAGGATGTGAGTGAGTGCGTTCAACGTCGCCCACCGCTTGTCGTCGATGAAGGCGGGTAAGTTCTCCCTCGTATTCCATCCGTTTCAGCTTGCCGCCGGCTTCGTGAGCGTCATTCTTGGCGTCGGACATGGGTTTATCTCCCAATCCACATCCTCAACTTCGGATCCATAGCGAATTTGATCGATGATCCAGTTCAAGGCCCGCGGACCGCGACCGGCCGATGGAATTCGCAGCATATTCGGGAAACGTCTGACATGTACCAGAATGCCGCTATCCTCGCCGCGTTTTTGCTGATCTACAGCGCGGTCGCGGGCCGGATCGAACGGTCGTGGCTCAGCGGCCCGATCGTGTTTACCGTGGGCGGCTTGCTGCTTGGACCCTACGGCCTGGGCCTAGTCCGGCTCAACCTGGGTGCTGAGGGGTTGCGCACCCTGGCGGAGCTGACGCTCGCCATGGTTTTGTTTACCGATGCGGCCAACGCGGATTTTGACGTCGTCAGGCGACACATCGGCGTCCCCGAACGGCTGCTGCTGATCGGGCTGCCGCTGACGATCGTTCTCGGCTTCCTGGTCGCGATGGTCCTTTTTCCCGGCATCGCCCCGCTCGAAATGGCCTTGCTGGCGGCGATACTCGCTCCGACCGACGCGGCGCTCGGCAAACCGGTAGTGACCAACCCCACCGTCCCAGCGGCGATGCGCGAGGCGCTCAACCTCGAGAGCGGCCTCAATGATGGCATCTGCGTGCCGATAGTCGTGCTGCTGCTGGGGCTTGCCGTCGAGACCCAGATCGAGCACGCGACGATGATCCACGCAATCCGGGTGGTCGTCGAAGAGCTCGGCATCGGGGCCTTGGTTGGCGTCGCGCTGACTTGGCTGACCACCTTGATGCTGCGATTTTCCGAGCGGCAGGGTTGGATCAGCGAGCACTGGGAGGAAGTTCCGATCGTCGCTCTAGCGGCCGCGTGCTTTGCCGCGGCTCAGGCGGCGGGCGGCAGCGGCTTCATCGCCTGCTTTGTCGGTGGGCTGCTGTTGAGTGGGCTGCGCCAACGTCACAAAGAGAAGCTGCTCCGCGGCGCCGTCGCCACCGGAGAGGCTCTGGCGCTCATAACATGGATCGCGTTCGGGATCGGGGCGCTTGCCCCGATCGTCGCGCAACTCACCTGGCCGGCGCTGCTTTATGCCGTGCTCAGCTTGACAGTGATCCGGATGGGTCCCGTGTTTCTGTGCCTCACCGGAACCGGAATTCGCGCTGCGGACAAGCTGTTCATCGCCTGGTTCGGCCCACGCGGGCTCGCGACGATCGTGTTCGGGGTGATCATCTTGAACGAGAAGCTACCCGGAAACGACACGATCATCGCCGTAGCCGGAGGCACCGTTCTGTTGAGCGTCGTTGCTCATGGCGTAACCGCAAACCCGCTGGTAAAGGCGATGGTAGGGCGTTCATCCGAGAATTCTCCGGCGGTCAACGACTCGTAGGAAGGCGGCGCTGCTTACGAGCCCAAGCGGACGAGCATACCGTCGGCTCCGAGGCTTAAGGACAGTCCTTGGCGCCTGGCCCTCAAATGCAGATACACGCCGTTGGAATTTTGCAGCCACATCTGGCCTTTGCCCTGCTCGCCCACGGCCCACCCCGTACGCGCCTGGCCATAAACCCCGTTGAAGTCTTCGAGGCGGTGAAGGTTGTACACGCCGCCGGCGGCATCAAGCGTCGATATCCCAATTCCCCCGATCCCCAGGCCACCCAGTTTGAACGGATAGCTCCGGCCGCGGAAGTATAAGGTTCCTCCGCCGACAGCACCGCTGCCGATAAACGCGACCTGCACTTGATGGATGTTGACGCTGCCCGAAGCTCGAGTGGGGGGCGCACTTTGCGCGAACGTGCCAGCCGAGAGAATGCACAAGACCACCAGCCCCGTAACAAGCTTGCAGGCCAAACTACGACAAGATCGGACGAACATCGTTATTTCCTTGCTAAAGGTGCCGAAAAGCAACTGCTACTTCAGGAATAACCCGATGTCCCCGGGCATCCCTCCCGGGTATTCGAGTATCTCCGCCTTGAGCCCAAAGCCGCGCGGCCGCAAATGCTCCACCAGAATTCGGAGGCGCAGTCCGCGCTCGGCTGCATCTTGCTCCGATCTTCAGGCGACATAGTTGCCCTTTATCCCCATTCTGAATTTCTATCACAGATGTCTGCGCTGGTGGATTGATCCACCTCAATCGCCCGGCGAAGGGTCGGTGCCTTTTTTGGCGATTCGCTGATTGACAAAGGCGCATATGCTCTGAAATCTACCTTCTTTATCCTTCGAGCGATTTCATTGTCTGATCAGCCGAACCTTTCCGATTGCAACTGTCTGGCGGTGCGTCAGGCCGCGCGCTATGTGACCCAGCTCTACGATCGGCATCTGGCCGCTTCCGGGCTGCGCACTAGCCAATACGGCATCTTGGCCAAGCTTAAGCGACGCGGTCCGATGGCAATCAACGAGCTGGCTGCCGAATTGGTCATCGACCGCACGACGCTCGGCCGCAACATCCGGCCGCTCGAACGTGATGGGTTGATCATTATCACCCCCGGCCGGACCGACCGGCGCGTCAAGGAATTGCGGCTGACCGCCACCGGCGACGCGCGTTTCAACGAAACCCGCGAAGCCTGGATTGAGGCGCAGCAAAGCTTCGAGACCGGGTTCGGCCCGGAGCGCTCGGCCGAATTGCGCGGGCTGTTGCGCGCGCTCATCGACAGCGGGCTCATCTCGCAGAACGAAGGTTAACTGCGCCGCGCGCGATTGATTAGTAGGCCTGGAATGCCTGCTGGATCGTGGCGATGTCGCTAGTGGTCGACAATGCCAGCATCAGCAGGATGCGGGCCTTTTGCGGGCTGAGGTCTTCGCCGGCGACGATCCCGCTCTCGCGCAGCCGGCGGCGCGGGGCGACCCGGCCGCTGAAAGCGCGGCTGCATTGGACGATGACAATTCCGGCCTTGGCGGCGCGTTCGAACGCAGCGCGCTGCTCGGGCGTGGGACTGCCGGGAGCGAACCCAGCCGAAACGATGCCGCGCGCCCCGGCGGTGGCCGCCGCCTCGACCAGCGCGCCGTCGGCGCCGGCATAGGAATAGACGATGTCGACCCGCGGCAACGGCGCGGCGAGATCAAGGCCCGAGAACGCGGTGTCCGGCATGTGGGCGCGCAATGGCGAGCGGTAAAAGTGCACGCCATCGCCATCGACATGGCCGAGCGCGCCGAAATCGAGCGAGCGGAAGGTTTGCACCCGGTAGGTCGAGGTCTTGACTACGTCGCGCGCGGCGTGGATCTCGTCGTTCAGAACAGCCAGCACGCCCTTCCCGCGCGATTCGGGCGAGCCGGCGACCCGTAGCGCGTTGACCAGGTTCATGCCGGCATCAGTCCCGAGCGCGCTTGCCGGCCGCTGCGCACCGACCAGCACTACCGGCTGACTGACGGCGAGGGTCAGGTTGAGGAAGAATCCGGTCTCCTCCAGAGTCGCGGTGCCGTGCGGAATCACGAACCCGACGATGGCAGGATCGTCGCGCGCGGTGCGGTGGATCAGCGCCCGCAGTTCGAGCCACTCTTTCGGACCGATCTCGGTGCTGCCGACCTTGCGAAAGGTCGCCGTTATCGGGTCGGCGACGAGTTGCGGTCTCCGGAAACCGCTCGATCAGCGCCTCGGCGGTCAGCTTCTGCCCGAAATCGGGATAGTCGAGCACATCGAGGCTCGACGCGCCGAGCGAGGAGATCGTGCCACCGGTTCCGATCACAGCGATCCGGGGAAGTGTTGCCATGCTGCGTCTCCTGCGCTCAGCTCGGATCGGTGGTTTCGCCGCGCTCTGCGTATAGCCGGAACGAGACGGCGCCATATGTACTGACGAAATATGGCACGAGATAGGTCAAGGCCAGTTTGGTGAAATCAAGGGACTGACCCGAAAACAATCGGTCCCCCTGGTTGATCAGATTGAGGATTGTGCCGACGACCAGAGCCACCCAAAGCGACCGCCGCGGCACGCCGCCCGAGACCGCGTAGCGGCAGGCGGACTTCCAGCGATGGCGCTTTGGCTCCAGCGGTTCGGCCCCATCACGACAGCCAGCGCTTGCGGCGCTTGTAGTGTTTGAGGTCGCGGTAGGATTTGCGGACGCCAGCCTCGTTGAGGCCGAGATAGAATTCCTTGATGTCGGAGTTCTGGCGCAAGGCCTCGGCCGGACCTTCGAGCACGATGCGGCCGTTCTCCATGACATAGCCGTGATCGGCGATGTCGAGCGCCAGCGCCGCGTTCTGCTCGACCAGCAGTACGGTCAGCCCGCGTTCCTCGCGCAGGCGGCGGATGATGCCAAAGATCTCGGCGACGAGCATTGGCGCCAGGCCGAGCGAGGGTTCGTCGAGCAAGATCACCTTGGGATCGCTCATCAGGGCGCGGCCGATCACCAGCATCTGCTGCTCGCCGCCCGACAGGTAGCCCGAGGGCTGGTGACGCCGCTCTCTGAGGGCCGGGAAGGTGTCGAAGATGCCGTCGATGCTTTCCCGTGCGCGGACAAAATCCTTGCGCGTATGAGCGCCGGCGACGAGGTTTTCCTCGACGGTCAAGTTCTCGAACACCCGCCTGCCCTCAAATACCTGGGTGACGCCGCGCCTGACGACGTCGTGCGCCGGCAGCCGGTCGAGCCGCTGCCCGTCGAGCTCGACGGTGCCTTTGGTGACCTCGCCGCGCTCGCTACGCAACAGGCCGGATATCGCCTTCAAGGTCGTCGTCTTGCCGGCGCCGTTGGCGCCGAGGAGGGTGGTGATGCGTCCCTCCTCGGCACTCAGCGACACGCCTTTCAGCACCAGGATCACGCCGTCATAGACGACCTCGACGTTGTTGAGCGCCAACATCGGGCAACCGCGCGGCGGGATCCGGGTAGGCTCGCGCGCCGGACTAATCGGAGGCCTTCACCGTGTTTTCGACAACGTCGCGATACGCACGGAACCAGTCGGTCTCCTTGACGAACTTGCCGTCATGAACCCGGAAGACCTGGACCCAACCACCGCCTTCGTGATCGGTCGGGGTGATCTGCAACGGCGGGACAAGACCGCCCAGCGTGAAGTCGTGGATCTGTTCGAGGCCCTGCCTTAATCTGCGGGCCGGTCGGCTTCTGCGCCGCCGCTGATCTTCAGCGCGTTCTTGATCGCCTGGACCTGGATCGCCGCCTGCAACAGGCCGCGGTTGTAGATGACCGTATTATCCATCTCCTTCGGCGGCGCCTTGCCTTCTTTCTTGTACATCTCCTCGATTTGCTGCCGCACCGGATAGTTGTCGCCGGCACCAGCGAATTGCAGGGTGTTGTAGCCTTCGGCAACGCCCCAGCCGCCGGCCGCCAGGATGTCGGCCTCGGCCGAGGCCCAGACCAGGCCCAGAACCTTCGACAGCGGATACCCGGCGCCCTTCAGCCCCTTGATCATCACCGAGGGCGAGCGCCCGAAGAGATGGGCAATTATGAAGTCAGGATGATAGCGCTGGGTGATGTCGAGAATCTGCGCTCCCATCTCGACGCCCGGCGGCGGCACGGCAAAGGTTCTCAGCTCAAACCCTTCGGTCTTTTGCAAGGCGTCGATGATCGGCAGCGGTTCCTTGCCGGCGGGGTTGTCGTAATAGACATAGGCGATCTTCTTGCCTTTGAGACTGCCGCCAAGTTGATCCTTGGCGAATTTGACCGCGCCAGCGCCCTGCGACCAATAGCTCGCGGCGACCGGAAACAGATAGGGATAGCGGGTCCCGTCGGCCGCGGCAGAGATGCCGAAGCCAGGCGAGGTCGTCGGCATCTTGTCCTGCTCGAGCCGTTGGTTCATGGCCACCGTCTGCGGCGTGCCGTAGAGCGTCATCATCACCACGCCCATCTGCTTCTGCCGCTCGTAGGCCTCGATCGCCTGGGGGACCTTGTATGAGTTGTCGATCTCGTCTCCGCGGATCATCCATCCGTCGACGCCGCCCTGGGAGTTGATCAGCTTGTAATAATCCTGCATCGCCGGGCACAACACCGTGCCGACGATCTGGGTCGCGCCGGTGCGGTCGCACTGGTCGCCGATCACGATCTCCTTGGGCTGCGCCACGGCTGACGTCGGCGAGCGCCAGCCCGGTCGCAGCGCCTGCCGCGATCGTCCATGCACCCCTCGATAAGAATCTCATCGTCGCTCCTCCCACTGCCTTTACCAAGTTAATAGGAAAATGGCCAAACGCGGAAGTAATCGCGGATGTTGCGCCACAGCCGGTTCAGCCCCTCGGGCTCGACCACCAGGAAAAAGATGATCAGCGCGCCGAAGATCACGAGCCGTAGATTGGGGACCACATTGAGCAGGTCCGCATTTGAGAAAAAGATGCCGCCGAACGAGTTCGAGAAACCAGCGAGTTGCGATCGGCAACAAGGTCACGAAGATAGCACCGAGGACCGAGCCCATTACCGAGCCGAGACCGCCGATAATCACCATCGCCAAATAATCGATCGAGACATCGATCTGGAACTGCTCGTAATTGGCGATCCCCAGATAGTAGCTCTCGAGCACACCGCCCACTCCGGCATAGAATGAGGAGATCGCGAACGCGTAAAGCTTATAGCGAAAGATATTGATGCCGATGATCTCGGCGGCGATGTCCTGGTCGCGAATGGCGATAAAGGCGCGGCCGATGCGGCTGCGCACCAGGTTGAGGGTGGCCACCAATGCCAGCACCACGAAAAACATCAGAAACAAGTAAATTTGGACTTCGTGCTTGAGGACGATACCGAAAAAGGATGGACGCGGGATCTCAATCGATGCCTGCACGCCCCCCGAGATCCATTGGATGTGATTGATCGACCATTCGATGATCAGCTGGGCCGCCAAAGTGGCTATCGCCAGATAGATCCCCTTGATGCGCAAGGACGGGATGCCGACGATCAAGCCGATCAGCGCGGCCATCAGCCCGCCCGCCGGGATCGCGACCCAAAACGGCATGCCGAGACGCGTGATCAAATTGGCAGCGGTGTAGGCGCCAACCGACATAAACGCCCCGTGCCCGATCGACACCTGCCCGGTATACCCAACCAGAATGTTGAGGCCGAGCGCGCCGACGATCGCGATCAGGATCAGATTGAGGACCGAAACGTAGTATTCGCTAAAGGTCAGCGGCACGATCACGATGAACAACGCCGCCAGCGTCGCCACGCTCCACTGCGCGATCGGCAGCGGGTAGAGCGCCATGTCGGCAGCGTAGCTGGTCTTGAATACCCCGGCTTCGCGGTGAAACATCGTCAGACCCGCTCGATCCGGCGCCGGCCGAAGATGCCTTCGGGGCGGATCATCAACACCGCGATCATCAGGACATAAGGCACGAAATCCTTGGTACCACCGCCGACATAGGGGTCGAGGTAGCCGGCCGCCAAATTCTCGACGACGCCGACGATCAGCCCGCCGACGACCGCGCCGATGATCGAGTTGAGGCCGCCTAGGATCACCACTGGAAACACCTTGAGACCGACCAGCGCCAGCTGGTTATCGACGCCGAGCATTGCGCCCCACACGATCCCGCCCAATGCCGAGACAACTCCCGCCATCGCCCATGCGAGCGCGAAATAGCGCTGGACGTTGATCCCCATTGCCATCGCCACCTGCTGGCTGTCGGCCACCGCCCGCATCGCCACCCCCACTCGGCTCTTCAGAAAGAACCAGGTGAAGCCGGCGAGAAAGACCAGGCTGACCCCGGCGCCGACGACTTGCACCGGCGGCACGGTGACCGGTCCCAGCGAGATAGGTGAGTCGCTGATTGGCATAACGATCGCCCGCGTCCCGGCGCCAAACGCCAGCGTGGCGAAGCCTCTGAGCACGGCGGCCAATCCGATCGTCGCCATGATCACCGAAATGATCGGGCGCCCGATCAGTGGTCGCAGCACGACACGCTCGAGGCCAAAACCGAGCACTACCATGCCGGCGACCGCAAGCAACGCCGAGACCCAAAACGGCAGGCCAACGAGACCCGCGGCGCCTGCGGCGATAAAAGCGGCGAACATGACAAATTCGCCCTGCGCGAAGTTGATCGCGTCGGTTGCCTTGTAGATCAGCACAAACCCCAGCGCGATCAGCGCGTACATCAGCCCGATCATCACCCCGTTGAGCACCAAGGCCAGGGTGAACTGCCAATCGATCCCGGCCATCGTTTAGCTCAGGCGAAGGCGGGCTCGCGCGCCGGATCGGCCGCGCCGGCGACGGTGTCGATTGCCATCCGGGCGTCGAGCCGGCCCTTGCGCCCGTCCTCATAGGTGATCTCGGTGGTCAGCTCGACCGCGTCGCCGTCGCCATAAAAGGCCTCGACCACCGTCGCGTATTTTTCGGCGATAAAGCGGCGGCGAACCTTGCGAGTGCGGGTGATCTCGTTGTCGTCGGCGTCTAACTCTTTGTTGAGCAGCAAGAAGCGGCGGATCCGCGCGGCTTTGGGCAGGCCAGCATTGCAGCGGGCGATCTCCTCGCCGATCAGCCGGCGCACCTCGGGTTTGGCGCTCAAATCCTGGAACGAGGTATAGGCGAGGCTGTGCCGCTCGGCCCAATTACCGACGGTGCCGAGATCGATCGCGATCATCGCCGCGACGAATGGCCGGCAATCGCCAAAGGCCACCGCCTCGGCAATGTAGGGGCTGAATTTCAGCTTGTTCTCGATGAATTGCGGGGCAAAGGGAGTGCCGTCGACGAGCTTGCCGACATCCCGGGCGCGATCGACGACGACGAGATGGCCGCGTGCGTCGATAAATCCGCAATCGCCGGTGCGGAACCAGCCCTCGGCATTGACCGCGGCGCCAGTCGCCTCGGGCTGCTTGTAGTAGCCTTGAAATACAGCGCTCGAACGGATCAGTACTTCGCCATTTTCGGCGATCCGAACTTCGGTGCCGGGTATCGCCGGGCCGACGGTGTCGGGATCAGCTTCCCCGTCGCGCTGCAGCGCCGCGAGCCCCGCCAGTTCGGTCGAGCCCCAGACCTGCTTCAGGTTGATCCCGAACGAACGGAAGAAGCGATAGGTATCGGGGCCGAGCGGAGCGCCGCCGGTATAGGCCCAGCGAGCGCGGCGCAAGCCGAGTTGGTCGCGCACCGGGCCGTAAACCAGAATTTCACCGAGCGCCAAGCCGAGACGCTGCGGCAACGACGGCTTTTGCCCGGCGCCGCGGGCGTTCTCGACCCGCTCGGCGAGGCCGCGAAACAACTCGAACGTTCGGCGCTTCATTCGTGACGCGTCCGCCGCCTGCACCCGCAGTTGGGTCAGCACATTCTCCCAGATGCGCGGCGGCGCCAGCGCCACCGTCGGGCCGAGTTCGCGGAGGTCGCGCTGCACCGTGTCCGGGCGTTCCGGGCAATTGCAGGTAAATCCGACGAGCAACGTCAAGACCAGAGAGAACAGCGACTCACCGATCCACGCCATCGGCAGATAGGACAGGATACTGTCCGTCGGGCGGATATCCTCGGCAGCGATAAAACCCTCGGCCGCGGCCAACAGATTGGCGTGCGACAACATCACCCCTTTGGGGTGGCCGGTGGTGCCAGAGGTGTAGGTCAACAGCGCCACATCCCCTGTGGCGCCTTGGTCGATCTCGCCGTCGACATAGCCCGGATGCGATAGACCGAACTCGCGGCCGGCCGCCTGAACCCGCTCGAACGGTTCAAGCGCTGGGGTCGGATAGTGCCGCATGCCGCGCGGATCGTCGTAGACGACGAGATCGAGGTGCGGCAGCCGCGCCTTCAAGGACAGGATCTTGTCGACCTGTTCTTGGTCCTCGGCGACGACCACCCTGATCTCGGCATGGCCCAGCACATAGGCCATCTCGGTGGCGATCGCATCCTGGTACATCGGCACCGCGATGCCGCCCAGGCATTGCGCGGCGAGCTGGGCCCAATAAAGCCGTGGGCGGTTGTCGCCGATCACCGCCAGCTTGTCGCCGCGGCGAAAGCCATGCGCCGCCAGGCCGAGAGCGAAATCGTGCACCTCACGCTGGTATTCGGCCCAAGTGTAGGTCTTGCCAGATGCCACGGCTCTTTTCGCGGATCGCCGGCCGGTCGGCCATCCTCGCGACATTGCGGCGCAGCAGCTTGGGTAGGGTCGCAGGCACGGACGGTGTCGAGGCGCCGGTCATTCGGCAGCCTCCTCGCGCATCGCGCCGCCGCCGAGATAGGCGTGGAGCACCTCCGGGTGGCGCTGCACCTCAGCCGGGGTGCCGTCGGCGATCTTGCGGCCGTGATCGAGCACGGCGACCCGCTCGGAAATGTCCATCACCACCGCCATGTCGTGCTCGATCAGGATCACCGTCGTACCCCATTCCCGGTTCACCTCGAGGATGAAGCGGGCCATATCCTCTTTTTCTTCCTGGTTCATGCCGCCCATTGGCTCATCGAGCAGTAGGAGCTTGGGGTCGAGCGCTAGGGCGCGGCCAAGTTCGACCCGCTTTCTGAGCCCATAGGCCAGCCCGCTGGTCGGCTGCTTGCGCAGATCTTCGAGCTCGAGGAGCTCGATCAGCTCTTCAACTCGGGCGCGGTGAGCCACCTCTTCGCGCTGCGCCAGTCCCCAATAGACAAAGGAAGACAACACTCCGGCGCGCATCCGGACATGCCGGCCCAGCATGATGTTGTCGAGAACCGTCATACCGCTGAACAGCGCGATGTTCTGAAAGGTGCGGGCGATGCCGAGCGCAGCGATGCCGGAAGGGCGGGTCCCGGTTATGTCTCTGCCCTCGAACCGGATCGAGCCGGTGTCCGGCCGGTAGAAGCCACTGATGATGTTGAGCAGCGAGGTCTTACCGGCACCGTTCGGGCCGATAATCGAGGTCAGCCCACCGCGCCGCACGGACAGCGAGACATCTTCGACCGCGCGCACGCCGCCAAAATGCTTCGAAACCCCGGAAACGGCGAGCAGCATTTCGCCGCCCGCTGGACCCTCACGACCGCTTACATTGCCCGACACGATGCCGTCCGCATTTCCTCGCCTGCCCGCCGCATCATCCATGCCGAGCGATTATGGCCGGCATGATGCTGATGGAGTGCGAAGAAAGCAATTGGTTCCGCGTGGATTTATGCGGTGAGGCGCCAGCGCTTGCGGCGGGTTTCGGCACGTGAAAGGATCGACGGAGCGATTGCCGGCTTTACGGTGGTTAACGAGGATGTCCGAACCGGATACCTTGCCGACGACGGTGCTGACCGGCTTTCTCGGCAGCGGCAAGACCACTTTGCTGCGCCATGCGCTGACCTCGCCGGCGCTCGCCGACACGGCCGTGATTATCAACGAGATCGGCGAGATCGCGATCGACCATCACCTTGTCGATTTCGTCGAAGGCAGCGTCGTCGAGTTGCCGGGCGGGTGCCTGTGCTGCGCCGTCCGTGAGGATCTCGCCCGAACCTTGCGCAGCCTGCTCGACCGGCGCCATGCGGGCGAGATCCGACGGTTCCGCCGGATCGTGATCGAAACCACCGGTCTCGCCGATCCGGCGCCGATTCTCTATACTTTGGGCGCCGACCCGATGCTCGACCATTGCCTGCACTTGGCGGGGGTGGTCACCATGGTCGACGCGTTAACTGGGGCCGACACCATCGGCCGCTTCGCCGAGGCAGCCCGCCAGACGGCCCTCGCCGACACCTTGGTCATCAGCAAAACCGATCTTGCCCCGGTTAGCCCCGCCCTGACGCGCCGGCTCGATCGGATCAACGACCACGCGCCCCGCATTTTGGCGGCCACGGCCAGCGACTTCGGCGCGGTATTGTTCGCCGCGGCAAGTCGCGCCTCGCCGGCGCTGCCGCCGAGCGACCCGGTTGCCGCCCATACTCACGGGATCGACACCTTTGCAGTCAGTCTCGGCGGCGCGATGACCCGTCTCGACTTCGCCCGCGCCCTTGGCGGGCTTGCCCGTGCGCGCGGTAACGATTTGCTACGGGTCAAGGGGATTGTGCTTTTCTCCGACCGCCCGGAGGGACCGGCGGTGGTGCAGGCGGCGCAGCACGCGATGTTCGCGCCGGAATGGCTCGACGCCTGGCCGCAGGACTGGCCCGGGGGTGATCGCCGCAGCCGTCTTGTCTTTATCGTGCACGAAATTCCCCGGGCCGAAATTCTCGCACATTTCGCTTTCGCCGACGCTGCCCTGTGGCACACCTCGAGCGGATGAGGTCTCTCACGCTGCCCATCCTGCTGGAGGGTCCTTCGTTGACCTCCCGCAATTCGAAGGTTATGGGCTATCGATGAGCCTCGTCGTGGACATCGTAAGACAACGCGCCGCAGGTAGATGCGCCAGCTTAGGGTGCTCTCGGCCCCGGTTCGCGTTGCTGGCAGTCCGGAACAGAAGGAGCAAGATATGAAAGAGGGCTTTCGGTTTGTCGACTGCGACATGCACATCATGGAGCCGACCGACCTGTTCGACAAATATCTCGACCCCGCGTTCAAACCGCGGATCACCTCGGCGATGCAGCCGGTCGATGGCGGCAGCACCGGGATGCGGCGCCGCCCTTTGTGGTTCTTCGACGGCACGCCGACCAGCAATGACGGCAACGTTTCGCAATACAACCGCATTCGCGGCCCGCTCGTCGGCGCCCGCGGCAACAAGAACGTCATGTTCGCGGTCGAGCGCGGCTATGACGCCGAGGCGCAGATCATCGGCATGGAAATGGAAGGGATCGACATCGCCGTCTTGTTCCCGACCGCCGGCCTGTCGTTTCTCGCGCGCGACGATATGGACCCACAGTTCTCCAACGCGATCTGCCGCGCCTACAATGACTGGCTGCACGATTTCGTTCAGCACAGTCCGGACCAGCTCAAAATGGCGGCGATGCTGCCGGTGCACGATGTCAACCTCGCCTGCCGCGAGCTGCATCGCTGCGTCAAGGAATACGGGGCGGTCGGCGCCTTTGTCCGGCCGAACTACGTCAACGGCCGTTATTGGCACTCGACCTATTGGGACCCGCTCTACGGCATGCTGCAGGACCTCCGGGTGCCGTTGTGTTTCCATGAAGGCACCGGCTCGTATTACTCGACGATCGAGCCGCGATTTGGCGAAAACCGGTTCATGCGCCATGTCGCCAGCCATTCGACCGAGATGCAGCTGGCGCTGATCGCACTGATGCTGGGCGGCATCCTCGAATCGTATCCACGGCTGAAGGTGGCGTTTCTCGAAGCGCAGAGCTGGTGGGTGCCGGGGCTTTTGGGACGGATCGAATGGGATCTGCGCCAGCACCACCAGGCCGACGCGCCCTATCTTAAGCTCACGCCCTTCGAGTACTGGCAGCGCAACTGCTTCTCAGCGATTGAGAGCGGCGAGCGCGAGGTCGGCTCGGTTGTCGAACTACTGGGCGGCGCCGACAATATTTGCGTGTCGAGCGATTTCCCGCATTTTGACTCGAGCTTCCCCGACGTGTCGAATTGGGTATTGCAGAACCCCAGCATCACTCCGGAAATCGGCGCCAAGATCCTGTCGGGCGGTGCTCGCCTATATGGGTTCCACGCAGATGATTTCGGACGGGCCGATGCCGCCGCCAAACGCCGCGACAATATGACGGCCGCCCACGCCTGAGGCGCTCGGCGCAGTTGACCGCTACCCGCTAGCCAGGAACAAAGCGCCGTTGCCAGGGATGCTGATCAACGCTGATTGCTCGAAGCCGTCGAGACTTAGGCCTTCGGCATCTACGAAACCGCCGTTTCCGACCGCATTGGAATTGGGGAACCCATCGTAGAAATCGCTGTTGAACAGCTCCACCCAGCGCCCGCGTCGCGGCAAGCCAATGCCGTAACCCCGCTTTGGGTTCTCGTCGAAGCTGACGACCGCGAGTACGTCGCGACCAGGACTGCCGTCGGCCACCCAGCGATGGACCACGATCACCCGGTCGTAATCATTTACGCGAGAGACGCGCACCCCTTCGGCGCGCAGTGCCGGCTCGCGCCGCCGCAATGCGACCAGATCCTGCATGAAGCGCAGATAATTGGCCATGACCGTGTCGGTCTTGAGCCCATCCCACCACACCAGGTGCCCAGGATGGTCCTTCTCGTCGTCGCTCCACAGCTTGTCCTCGAGAATCTCCTCGCCCATGAACAGGGCCGGAATCCCGGGGGCCGCGAGCAATAATGCCGTCGCAGCGCGGCTGCGACTGCGCGCGTACCACGAGCGGCGGTTGGACGGGTCGGCAAGCATCGCCACACGCGCCGCACCATCATGGGCCGCGTAGGTGATGTCGTGATTTTCGAGGCATTGCACGAGCCGCCAAGCAGCGTCGTATCCCTCAGGTGGATACAGAGATTCGGCGATCGCATCGAACCCCAGCTGCGCGGTCTCACCGCCTGCGGCTTGCGACACCAATGCGCGGACCGCGTCGCGAAACCCGTCGCCCAGCGCCGCATCGAAGCCAAGCCCCGCGGGGACCGCGGTCACGGGCGATGCGCGATCCCAGTCCCAATATTCGGCGATCTGGATGGAGGCAGGACGAACAAACCGCACGGTCCCGGTCATGTCCTGACACAGCACGCGTCCCGAAGGCACATTGTCGGAGATCACGCGGACCTCGTCATAGCGGATACCGTCGACCCGATACTCGTTTAAGAAGAACACCGCGTTGTCGATCAGGAACTGCCGCACATGGACGTTCCAGTAGGCGAATACCTGTCCGCCAGCCCAGTCCTCATCGGTGAAATACAAGCTGTTGTTCTTGTTGCCGTTGGTGAACCGATCGTAGAACCAGAGGCACCGGTCGCCAAAATCACCACCGGCATGATTGTAGACCAGGTCGAAAATGACCGCGATGCCATGGAGGTGAGCCAAGTCGATCAGGCACTTTAGCTGGTTGATCCCGGGGCGCAGCTGATCCAACATCAGCGGCGGTTTCTCGAGGGAAGCAAGCATCGCATTGATCTGGGCGAGATATCGCGCAAGATCGTCGTCGTCGACCTGATAGAGCCCTTCCGGAGAGAAATAGTCGACACCGTTATAACCTTCGCTGTACTGGGTGGCGAATTCCTGGATCGGCAGCAGTTGAATGGCGTTGACTCCGAGGTCGCGCAGATAGCCGAGGCGGGTGACGACATCGAGGAAGCGGCCGCCCCGCGTCGCACGGACATCGTTGCCGTCCCGATCGACCGCCCACCAAGTGCCGATGTGAAGTTGATAGAGGATCAAGTCGCGGAAATCGGGCGTGCGCCAAGCGGCATCGTGCCAAGGGTAGCTCGTAGCCCGGCGGACGACGCAGTAGGAGGCGGGAAAAGCAGGATCGGGGCTCAGCTCCCGCGCATAGGGATCCCGCTTGGGCCCGGTCGCGCCGATACCCTCAACCCAAAACAGGTATTGCGCGCCGTCGCTCGCACCTGGAAGGAATCCGCCCCAGGTTTCGTCGCCGAGCGGCGTCAGTCGATCGTCCGGGCTCGGCGTCCACCCGGCAGCAGCGGAGCCGGCCAACGCGTCGCCGGTCAGCAGATAGACGCTTCTTGCCCGCGGCGCCCAGGTCCGAAAGGTGGTGCCGCCTGCGATCAAAGTAGCGCCCATCGCCGTGGCGGAATTGACGAATTGGAACTGGACGCTCATCCGCTTCCCTTCCCGACCCTGACGACATATTGATCGTGCTCGGCTTGCCTGGGCGAGCTTAAATTGGCGGAGAGGGAGTCCCCCTTATTATGACAGTTAAGGTAGCTTAAACAGTATATTATACTCTCAAAACCAAATCGCTCCCCCACTCCATCCCCCGTCATAGTCGTGATCGATCGATATAGTATGACACAACCAGAGACAAGCTATGCATTTTGGGGCATCGGGACGCCCGTGCCCATCGAGGTGAACTGCCCGAACGCCAAGAAGGTTGGCTCGGGTCGGCCTCCAGACGGTGGTCATCGTCGCCAACGGGCGGTCAAAATCGGCCGCCCGCGCGATATTTAGACTTCCAGCCATGCGGGGCGTTGCCGGAGCATTCAGGGTTCGCGCGCCGGTAAAGATCGATCAGCGCCTCGCGGTCCTCAGGCGCCCAATCGTCGAGCGGCAGGATGCCGGAGCAGTCCCGCCCGCCCGCAGTCCAGCCGTATTTCCCAAACAATTGATATCCAATTTCGAGGCGGTACTCGTTCAGCATGTTGGCGTAATTCGGCACAGCAATGTGCGGATATTGTTTCGCGTAATCATGAAACGCTCCCGCAAAGGCCCGCTCCAATAGCTGTCTCTCGCGCCTCTCCTCATGCGTCTCCGTATAGGGATTGCCGGCTTCGCGCGGATCGACCAGTGGACATCTGTCGAGCAGCACCTGCATTTCTGTGAGCTCATCTTTCGCCAAGTCCTCATCCTGGCGGAAAGCGTCGTATAATTCCCAGAACCGCGCATCCTCAACGCGTGACAGCACGCCGAAATCGTGGACCAACTCCGGCTCGTCCCCCCCGGGCAAACCGAGTTTGTCCAATCGCCGCAGGAACTCGCGTGACCGAATCACCTACCCCCACTTGCTGCCGCGGCTCTCTTGACCGCGGGCCTTCCACTGTTCAAGCGCTCGCAGCCGCTGATCGAGCTCGCTCGCTTCGAGCGCCCGAACAAAAGCCTCAACAAGCTTCGCCAACTCGCCCGCCTCGCCCGCCGTAATCTCGGCAGAGGCGACTGCGCTGGCGATCGCGGCCATTGCCCCAGCGGCGTCACCGGCACTCTGTAAGGCCGGCAGCTTGAAATTGACCGGCCGCTCGCGGCGCGGCGGCAAAATACGGTCGAGACACAGCCGCATCGCCGTGCTGTCGCCGGCTAGCGCCATCTCGACGACCTTTCGGGTCAGCGCCTCGGCCTCGCCGTCGAGCAGTGCTTCGGCTGCAAGCGTGGTGCGGTGGCGCGCACCCCTGGGCTTGCCTCCGGGATTCCCGGAACGGCCTTTCGAAAACGGGCGCCCCCGCTGTATTCCCGCTGTATTTGCAGCCATCGCACTCAGCCCCCACACTTGCGCGATCCATTGGCCATATACGCCGCCGCACCGGCAATCCGGCTATATTTGTGAACTGGAAACTGGATTACCATCCTGCGGTCATCGCGCTGTCGTGCCAGGATGTTGAGATCACCGTTGCGCAGCGCCCCCGGCTTGCGCGCCAGCACCGGCAGGTAAATGCCAAATACGCCTATCCGGTGGCGATCTTAGCAGCGCGGCGGAACTAGAAGGAAATAACAAACTCGCGGTAAACACACTCGCTCCCTGTTGGATAAGGGACAATCGAGCGCGCGCCTTATGGCAAGAGATCCAATCGGGCACATCTACGATTTGCACAACTACCCGCGAAACGCGCGGGCTATGCATCGCTAAAAAAGCTGGCTACTATCTTTCTGATCAACAACGGAGAGGACGAATGGCACAAACCTTTGAGACCTTCATAGATCAGGAGCGTGAGCGTCTTTCCAAAGAACGCGAGACGATCATCGCCCAGCAGCAAGCGCTTGCAGAGCAGCTTGCCACGATCGGCCGGGAACTCTCGGCGATAAACGCTTATGAAGCAGCCAAGCAGGGCAAGGGACCATCTCAAACACGACAGCGGCGTGCCCCGCAAGGCCGCAGAGGGAGCAAGCGAAACGCGTTGCTTGGAATCATCAAGAGCAATCCCGGCGGCCTCACTCGGGGGGAGATCCTTGAAAAAATGGGGCTCAAGGGTGACAAGTCCGGCGCGATGTCGGTATCGAACGCTCTTACCGCTCTGTCCAAAGCCAACCAAGTCGTAAGGCGTGACGGGAAGTACATTGCTCACGAAGGTATAACGGCATAGGCGGAGCGTCGCAGCGTCGGTGGGGCAAAAAATGACGCCGGCTTTTATTCAACCCTGGCTGATCGGTCTGTTGTCAGCGAGTGTGGTGGTCGGCCTCCTCGTGACTGTTACGCCGGCTTGGGCGGATGCCGACGATTCCCTTGCCCGAGCCGCGGTTGCGGGCGAGGTCGCGCACAAGCAGAAAATGCATCAGCTGTTTCCCGATCCGGTCAGCGGCGTCAGCCGGCCAAATGGCTGCTCGACCTCATCGCAAAGCACGCCGGCTGGCATTTCTATCTTGCGCTGACATGAGACAGCTTGTGGAACAGCTAGACCTAAGCCACCTAAGGGCAGGGGCCGTCTAAATTTAAGCAGCGCCCCGGCTGGACCAAGTCAGCCCGCCTCGGGCTCGCTCTCCCGAGTATGCCCCATGGAGCCGCTGCTGTGTACTTAGTCACCCCTCCGCGGCAATCGCTGGCTCAGTTAGTTCATCTAGCAGCGTGCGGGCGGCCTTCAGATCGGCCGTATCGAAGCCCTCCTCGAACCAGCCGAGGATCGGGGCGAGCAGGGCCACCGCCTCTTGCGGCCGGCCCTGCTGTCGCCGCACGCGGGCGAGACTCGTCGCGCAGCGCAATTCCCAGCGAGACCTTTTGGGAAAAGGACACGATCCGTATCCACCCGATCATCACCAAGGGCGGCGACGCGGTCAGCGTCGTCCCGGCCGAGGTGACGATGGAGACCTTCGTGCGCGGCGCCTCGCTCGAGGCCATCGTCGACGCCAACCGCAAGGTCGACCGCTGTCTGCGCGCGGGCGCCATGGCAATGGGGGCCGCAGTCGAGATCCTGGTGCCGGTATGGGGAGATTTCAACGAGGATCTGTGCCGGGCAGGACCTGATGCGTTATTCGCTCGGCTCCTGGACCAGCTTGCTCCGGATGATGTCCTGCCGTTTCTGCGGCTTCAAGGCTCGCCTGAGGGCAGTTGACCCCATTCCCGCCATTGCCGAGCGTCAACCAGGATGTTGCAGATTGGTAGGCAGCCGTCCTTCGCCGGAACACGCGCGAACGGCGAGGTTGCGCCGTATACCGGCCGTTCGCGCGACCGCGATGGATCGGCGAGGTGCGACCGATATAGTCATAAAACGGCGTGACGGCTGATCTGCTGACAAATACTGTATCGGCGGTTGCCGCGGTATGTGCGATCGCCAAAATCGGGGGGTGACCGCCAAAATATTGAGACGGGAGGAACGGACGCCATGCGCACGCAAATTTTGATCGAGGCTTTGACCTTTGTGTTGATCGCTGCCCTCTGCGCTAGCGCCGGTCCGGCCATCGCCCAAGCACCGGCGCAGCCGACCAACGCCGGTCCGGTGCAGCCATGGGGTCTGCCGCCGCTGCCACCCGGGGTCGGACCGATGGAGAAATTCGCTGACATCAGCAGCACGCCTCAGGGCAAGTTTCTTGAAGGTGGCTCGTTCGACAACCAGGGCAACCTGTGGTTTGTCGCCATCGGCAGCGGTTGGATTTCCTATCTGCAGCCCGACGGCAAGCTGGTCCCGGTGGTCAACTGCAATCCACCACCGGAGATCGGCCAGACCTGCGAGCCGCAAGGCACCCGCTGGAAGGACGGCAAGCTCTACCTGACAACCCGACACCGCGGCATCCTCGTCTACGACCCACAGACCAAGGAGTTGAAGACGCTGGTCTACACCTGGCGCAATCAGTTGTTCAAAGGCCCCAACGACCTCGATTTCGACGCCGAGGGCAACCTCTACTTCACCGATCCGTGGGCGACCGGCCCCGGACCGAACGCCTCCGACCGCACCGGAGCCGTCTACCAGTACTCAAAAGAAGGCGTGCTACGGAAAATAATGGACGACTTGCAGTTCCCCAACGGGATCGCGGTGTCACCGGACAACAACACGCTAGCGATCGGCGATTGTACCGCCGGGCGGATGCTGTACGCCGCCTTTGCCGCCGGGCCGACGATGGGCGTGCCGGGCGGGTATACCGATCCGCAGCGCCTTACCTTCACCGGCGTCAAGGCCGGCACCTATTTCCCCGGCAATGGCTGCCCCGACGGCATTCACTATGACGTGAAGGGCAATCTGTGGGCGGCGACGGCGCGGCTCGGCGGCATCCTGCAGATCGATCCGCGCGGCATCATTCTCGGCTTTGTGCCGGTGCCGAATGGTGATTTGGCGACCACCAACTTCGCGTTCGGCGGGCCGGACAACCGCGACATCTTTCTGGAGGGCGCGGTCAGCGGCACATTCTGGCGCTTCAAGGCGCCGTTTCCTGGGCTGATCGGCCCCGACGGCAAGCGCCTCCCGGCACAGCCGTAAGCTGGTGGCCCTTCTGCGCGATTTGGTGGGGAGCGAATCGGCGCTTACGGCCGCCTGAGCCGTCCGGGTGACGCGCCCAATGACCGAAAAGGGGCAACCTTCAGCATTCGTAAACTGCCGAAGTAGCGGCAGGTCAGCGCCGGATTCCGGACTTTCCCGTCGTCGGTCCAGCACGGGGAAGTTCGATGTACCGGAGTTCCGCACCGGCTGGCCAATTTCCGAGCGCCGCTTCGGTCATAATAGCGCTGGGCAGATTGGATCAGGAAGCCGATTAGGCAGCAACGACCGTCAGCCGAGCAACGGCCAGACGTTTCTTGGATGTGGGCTAGCCCAAGATGCGCGTGGTCGAATTCGCCTTTCACCATCGCGAAGTGATGCGGCTCGTGCCATTCGCCGCTGACCATCAGGCGAATGATATGAAACCTAGGCCTGTTGGATTTAGATTGAGCTGGTTGGGTTGGTTAGGAAGCGGACATATCCGGACCACGGACGATCGGTTACACTGAGATCAACCGTTTTCCTGATGCCGTCGCCGCTTCACGCTGTTGGCCAGTTTGGGCGCAGCGGATGATCCGACCGGCCGCCGAGACGAAAATTGGCTGACTGGCACAGGGGCCGCGATCACCCGAACAAGGTCGGATCGGCGGCGAGCGGACACGGTGGCTTTTGCTTGTCCCTTTCGGATTCCCGCCGAGGGCTTTGCTGTTGCTGGCTTCGCTGCGGATTTGGTTTGGGCGGTAACGGTCTTTTTTGCTGGTGACCGCGTGGGTACCATGGTGTTCTTCTGAGGCGCTGGGCCCGACCTGGCCTTGGTTGATTCCTTCGCTGCCGGCCTGTCTCCCTGCTTGTCGGGGCCTGCTTTCTTTTCCCGGGCGGGCGGCACCTCATTGGCCCTGGCCTTAACTGCGCTAGCAGCGGCAACAGCCAAGTTCACAACCACGCTTTTGGGCGTTTTCTTTCGGAGGCCGGCCGATGTCGCATCGGCCGAGCGTGAGGCCGGTGCCTTACTCTCCTCCATGTCCAGACCGAACAGTGCCGCGAGATCGTCACCGACCAAGGTTTGCGCGGGGTCGCGCTTCGTCCGCGTATCTGGCAGAGCGCTCCCTAGATTGGATAGCAGTTCAGTCTCGTCGACCGCACGCAACCGAAATAACAACTCTGGCCTTTCATCAAGCCGCGCGCCGACGCCATAGAGCACCGCTGCAATGTGCTTGCACATCGACGCATAGTCAAAGCAACTGCAAGTGAACCGGATTTCCGATGGCCGCGGGAAGAGGCCGGTATCCTGGCGGCACAGCCGCTCCATCACGCCTTTGGAAAATCTCCCCTGCAGCAGCTCCACCAGGGAGTCGATCCCGCCCGAACAGTCCGCACAAAGCATCTTCCAGCGGGCCGCGTTGACGTCTCCGATGCTGACCTTCACCTTATAGATCTTCGACCCGCTGACGATTGCCGTTACCTCGCGGGGTGCGATCTGTAGATCGACCACCGAGCCGTTGCGCACGTAGGTGCGCCCACGCGGTAACCGGTTCTCATAATCGCGATAACTCTCCAGGTTGTCACACCACGCCTTGCCCCAGAACGTTCTGGCGATCTGTCGTCCCTCGATCTTCACCGGCGAGACCACCGCGCCCTTCTTGCGGAGCCTCTCCATCTCGCGTTCGGCTTTACGGCGTCGCGCCGCGACTGGCACATATGGCGCCCACCCTCCGAAGGAGCGCGACATCAGCGTTACTCCTTTATCGCGGCGTTAAGATCCAGGCTGACCATTCGCATGATGTCGTCATTGGTCATCTCGGTCAGGTTGATCTCGTCGCCGCCCGTCAAAAGCTCATCCGACAAGCCCTGCTTCGAGTTCGATCAAGGCGTCAATCTTCTCCTCTACCGTGCCGCGGCAGATGAACTTGTGTACCAGGACGTTCTTCTTTTGGCCGATCCGGAACGCTCGGTCGGTAGCCTGGTTCTCGACTGCTGGATTCCACCAGCGATCGAAATGCACCACATGGGAAGCCGAGGTCAGGGTCAAACCGGTGCCACCCGCTTTCAGTGACAGCACGAAGAACGGGACCGCCTCATCGTCCTGGAAACGCTGCACCAGGGTTTTGCGGTTCTTCACCGCCGTCTCACCGTGTAGCACCATTCCGGTGCGACCGAAAATCTGCCCCAGGAAGGTGGCCAGCGGCCCGGTCATCCCCCGGAACTGCGTGAACACCAGCATCTTTTCCTGCCGCTCAGCGACGACCTCGGCGATTTCACGCAGGCGTGCCCATTTGCCGCTATCTTTCTCCGCCCAGACATTGTCGTTCAGCCATTGGGACGGATGGTTGCAGATCTGCTTGAGCCGCATCAGCATCGCCAGGACGATGCCCTTCCGCTGAATGCCTGCCGATGCCTCAAGGCTCTTCGCAAGGTCTTCGACGGCCTGGCCGTATAGCGCAGCTTGCCGGCGCGATAGTCCGCACAGCGCCTTGATCTCGGTCTTGTCGGGTAGGTCGGAGATGATCGACTTGTCGGTTTTCATCCGACGCAGGATGTAGGGCCGCACCAGCTCACGCAGCGGGCCGTAGGGATTATGCGTACGCTCGGCTAGTCCTTTGGTATAGCGGGCGAATTCTTTGGCGTTGCCCAGGAGACCCGGGTTGATGAAATCGAAGATCGACCACAAATCGCCCAAGTGATTTTCGACTGGCGTCCCTGTCAGCGCGATCCGAGCCTTTGCCTTCAGCGCCTTCGCCGCTTTGGTCTGACGGGCGTTCGGGTTCTTAATCGCTTGCGCCTCATCCAGAATGACAAACCGCCAATCTGCCTCTGCGAACACGGGGATACGCAGCAGAGCGCCATAGCTTGTAATTGCCAGATCATAGTCCGATGCTTGTTCGGTGGTGAAAGCCTTCACCTCGTCCGCCGGCATCGTCGAAGGATGCACGATCACAGCCTTCAGGCTGGGAGCGAATTTTTCGATCTCCGCTGCCCAGTTAGCCAGCAGGGAAGCTGGGGCTACCAATAGGCTCGGCCGGGGCCCGGTGTCGCGGGCCTGTTCCATCAGCAGCAGGGCTAACACCTGGATTGTCTTCCCGAGACCCATGTCGTCGGCCAGGCAGGCGCCGAGACCAAGGCCTGCCAGCAGGTTCATCCATCGGGTTCCCGTTTTCTGGTAAGGACGCAGCGTCCCTGCCAGCGCTGGACCGGGATCGACTCCGTCCCCGTCCGGCGCGCGTAATTCCTTCAGCGTCTGCTCCAGCCAGGGGCCGGCGGTTACACGTGCCCAGCCAGTGTCGGTCGCGGCCGGGTCGTCCCGGGTAACGCCGGCGCCGGCCAGCATCCGCATCGCCTCCGCGAAGGTGAGGCCGTCACGGGCCGCTAGTTCCTCGGCTGCGTGGAACTGTTCCATTGTGCGTTGAAGCCGCGCCTGATCGACCTCGACCCATTGACCACGCAGCAGCACGAGGTTCTCGGTGCCAGCGAGCAGGGTCGTAACCTCGGCGTCAGTGAGTGGCTCGCCATCCAGCATGACGCTCATCTGAAAATCCAGCAGCCCGTCCAGCCCGACAGACGACGGCGCCCGGCCGCCGACTGTTGCGGTTACCTGCGGTCGGGCGGGACGGCTGGCGCGCCAAGAGACGGGCATACGGACCACCACCCCGGCGATTTCAAGCTCAGGGACACTCTGGAGGAAGCGCGACGCCTCCGTGGGTCCCCAGCGCAGCGGATGAAAAATATCGCCGGCATCGATCATCGGCTTCAGCCAGACGCAATGTTCCGCAGCGCGTTGCACCGGCAGGAGCAAGGATAGCAACTTGTCCCGGTTCGCCGCCCCGGCGTATTCGCGCAGTGCTTGGCCGAGGGGGACGTGCTGTGCCTTCGCCTGGGCGGAGAGGCGGGTGGTGTAGGTCGCCATAAAGGCGAAGGGCTGGTCGGGATCGCGGGGGTTTTCCGCCAGATTGAAATGCACCCGACCGACCAGGTTCCACGCCCGATTCAGGGTGGTCAGGAAGGCCTGCAATCCGATCTTAGCGGCGGCGAGAGACGCAGCGAAGGCTCGCTCCATCTCATTCCACAGCGCCAGCAAGACATCCTGGGTCAGATATTCGGCCCCCGCCATAATCGGCGCGGTCAACACCAGAGATGAGAGTTCCGCAGCAGTTGGCGCCGGTACATTCGGCGGCCTTCGGGGCCCCTCCGCGTCCATGCCGGACGCGTGCAGACAAAGGGACTCGACGTACAGGGCCGCGAAGTCACGCCACCAAACAAACAAAGGGGGCAATGCCTGCCCCACCTCGGCGGCGCCGAGCCACACCAGCCCATACCCGGTCCCCCGGGCAAACGCGTCGATCAGACGAATCGACGCCGCGGCGTCGATGTCCGGCCCATCATCCCGTTCCTCGACGCTCAGGCGTCCGTGAGGTGTTAACCGCAATCCGAGTTTGGACACGCGACTATTTTAAATCGGTTTCCGATCTGGTGTAGCAGTTGAACAGCCAGAGAGATCTATATGCCCCAGTGGCAGACGCGTTGCGGCAAGCGGGAATGCCGGGGTGCTGATCGCGACCCGCCGCTGCGCCGCGATCCTCGCCACTGATGTGTGAGGGTCCGTTATCAAACCACGGAGACCGCATGCCGTGGAAATCGGGAACGACCGTTTTCACCAACCTGCGCCACCAACAGATCGAGCCGAGCCAAGGTCGGCTAAGGGACAAAGAGCGGTTCTCGATGAGATGGCCGAGCGGCCCTTACAGATTCTCAAGCGGAACAGTTAATGAGAATTCAGTGGGTGGCATGGGTGCGTTGGTTGCGTGTGATTTGAACCTACATCACTATGTCATTGATTTTGTTCACTTCGGATTTGAGGCCGGATCTGTTGATCCATAACTTATTGAACTTACGGGATGAAATGGCAGGGTTGGTTGCGGGGGCTGGATCTGGACTTTGTGACATTTTCAACGCGCAGGGGCTGGAAGCCTGGTTCTCAGCGCAATAGCGGGAACCATAGCAGTGACAAGTTCGCACAGGCCGGTGTTCGCGGTAGCGTCTGGTGGCGGTGCGCTCCGGTACAGGCTCCGGTCCGATCTCGATGAATCTCGGCGAGCCCATATCTCCCCCTTCCCATCCGGGTGTCAGCGCAATGCTGCGCTGCACCCATGCCCGTCGGCGAGACCTGGGTAACAATGGGAAAGGCCGCGGCGGGGTCGAGGAATTTCATTCCCCGGCAATGCCGCCTGTGGCAGGGGTTCGCGGTCAACGAACAAACCACGACCCGCCCTCTGTCGGAGCGGTTGGGGCATCATATCATCTGGCGCAAGGTGTGGGGCCGCCCGAGGGGTGGAATGGGTGCCGTAGGGGGCCGCAGGACTGCGCACGGCAGTCGAGTTGGCGAGAACGCACAAGCCCTCACTCGCTTCGTGTCACGTTGTGAATCTTTTCCCGCAATGATGCGACATATCCGCTACATCGCAACAGCAGCTTCAATGTGCAATCCGTTATTTTCCGCGCGAATTTCGGTTTCCACATGTAAATAGATATGCAGATTGATAAAATCACATAGAGTAACATTATTATCGTTTTGTCTGTGAATATAAATGTCCATAATCCTTCAGCAATATTTGTACCAGGTATAGTGAATACACTAAGGTCATATAGTACACTTATGATTGTCAACATTGTAAGAAACATTACCACTCTACTTAATTTTCTGTCCTCATGTTGTACAACAAGCTCTGCCAGACGTGACGTCGCGCGGTCGGCGTCTTCCAAAAGCATTTTTAGTGCTTCTGTGGCACTCCCCAAGACCCCAGGCGCTGTAAACGCCCTCATAAACTACAGTTTCGAAGTCGTCTGCCTCGAAATTCTGCGGTACCGTCACGTACCGCACGAGCGCTATCCCAGCCACTTGCCGTCTCAGCCCCTCGTACGCATTATGTTGATATTCAGATGACGGATGCGTAACCGTGCCTGCTATAATCCGATACAGGCCATCAGCGGCTTCTGTAATAGCCGCATAATTCATGTGGAATTGTCGCCATAATGCCTTCATGCGATTAGATGGACGTGAAGGCTCATCGCCTTCCTCTTCTGACACTAGCGCGATTATCGAGAACCCATTGCTCAGCACCTCCAGAGTTCCAGATTCGGCGCCAATGGCAAGAATCTTTGTGCTTGACGTTTCTCTGGGGCGGTCGTCGAAGGCCGCTGCCACAATATTGACGACTGCGATTGCTTCTTCCCCGTCCCATGGCAAATAGCGGTTTCTAAACAAAATGACGTTGCTATTATACGTCCAACAAAAATCATCGGCTCTGCCGTGCGATGGTTGACCGAGCAGTTTTGTAAGCTCTTTAAATTTATCGTTCTTATGAATGGACCTTTCAAATCCCTCCCTTATGAGAGACCATATGCGGTATATCGGAATTTTGCCTGCTTCGATTTTTTCCGCTGTCATCTTACTGCCGCACGTACGCCAGAAACTTACATCGTCGAGGAACAATATCCATTGTTCGCGATTATCGTTATTTGCCGAAAAATGAAATACATATTCTACAGTGCCCAATCCGTGATCTTCGTATCTAAACGTTGCGGTTGTGCTAACAGAGATATGCTCCCGGTGAGAACTATTATTTAACAACTTATTAATGAATATTGTCATACAATCAGAGCTAACATCAGCAATAATTCCATCCTTTTGGCGTGTTGCCATTCGCCATGGGTCTGGCGGCGATGCTAAGTTTTCGACGCGCCAGTTAGACACGATATTATCGGGTATATCGGTGTGCGCGTTTAGTGACTTAACGATTGTAGTTAAAATTGCCGTGCGTTTTTTACCATAAATCAGCTCATGTATTGCGCGTAGCCAAAAAGGTAATACGAGCACAGTTTCCATTCTTGTTTCTAAAGAATCGTCTATATCGATACAGTTTCCGTGAATGAATCATTGGATCTGTGTTCATCACGTCGCCAAATTTGCAGTTACTATAGTAATAATGTAAGATTCATAATCTGATAGCAATGTAGATGTTTGGTTCAAAGGGGAATATACATGGTGATAGCTAAGGTATTTTATAGCGTAGCCGACTACATACTGGCAAAAGGCGAACACGCATTAGCAAAGGCCTGTGACAGATTAGGAACCGACCATACGACGGTCGGAGGGTGTTTGAACGTAAAAGTTTATGAGGATTGGCGCAAGGATGGTCGATTACACCGAGAAACCGGCACAGCCATCATCGAGCGTGATCCGATCAGTGGAGTTCGAGTTAAAGAGCAATGGTACAGGGATGGTGAAGTACATCGTGATGGAGGGCCAGCGTACATCGAACGTGACCCGAGGACAGGTGTAATCACAGATGAGGAATGGTACAGAGATGGCAAGTGTCATAGAGACAACGGACCGGCTGCCATTACCCGAGATCCCAATACGGGCAATGTCATCCTGGAGGTGTTCTGGCGAAATGGCGATATGATCTCATCCTCACCTATTAGTACGGTCTCGACACCTACGCTTCCGCCGATGTGAGGCCGCCGTTACCGGATCGCAACGGCCGCTTCTCTCCGCCCTACTAAAAGGGAATCGGTTCGAGCCTTATCCCTGCTTTGTAGGCATTGTCCCCTGAAGGGCGCAAAGCCTCGTGGATAAATGCACGGATACGTCGGTGCGGACAGTGCATCAGGCCCTGTAGCGCCGAAGCCGGCGGGATTAGAACGATTTGACAGCAAATAACCTGGGCTGAGCGGCCAGCTTATGACATCGGCTCGCGTCCCGCCGCTCCGCCCGAATTCACCCGCGACTTTCCCGAGCCGTCCAGCGTTATCTCCACGTCATAGAAGATGATGCTGGGATCGTCGGATCGTCCGCGTGGCTGACGCCGTCCCCTTCCCGTATTCCGCTGCACAGGCTTGCGCAGACGGAGGCGACTTCGCCAGCTCGCGCGGGAGCGAGCCCGCCCGCACCCACTTCGTTCAGCAGGCCGCCCCGTTCTTGACGATTGCAACGTCCCGGTATCCGGCGCTTCGCTGCCGAAGAGCGCGGCGATGGTGCGCAGGTCGACATCGCCCCCGAGCCGCGCCCGGCGCGGCGCAATCAAGGTGGATGAAGAGCAGCGCAGCGTTGGTGGTGACCGGCCCCCGCATGCGATGTTAGATGACGGCGGGAGGGAACGATGAGTCACGGACGGATGGCACGGCGGCGCGTGTTGGCACTTGGTCTTGGCGGGATCGCCGGACTCGGGCTCGGAGCGCAAGCCCTGATCGGAGGACGCAAGGCGATGGCCCAAGGCACACCGGAAACGGTCGTCTATGTATCGAACGCCGGCAGCAAGGAAGTCTTCGTCCTGGCGATGAACCGGGCGACGGGCGCGCTCGAGCTGATCGAGAAGACCCCGGTTCCCGGCACCGACAAGCCGTCGCCGGCCAGCCTGCCGATGGCGACCAGCCCGGATAAGCATTTCCTCTATGCGCAGCTCCGCAGCGCGCCGTATCCGGTTTCGACCTTTGCCATCGACCAGACCACCGGCCGGCTCAAGCACATGGCGGCAACCCCGCTGGTCGACCAGATGGCGTACATCAATACCGACCGCACCGGCAAATTTCTGCTCGCCGCCTCCTATGTCGGTGCCAAGCTGGCGATCTACCCGATCAACGCGCAGAGCATCGTCGAGGCGAAAGCGACCCAGATCCTCGACACCAAGCCCAAAGCGCATTGTGTCGTCATCGATGCCGGCAACAAGCACGTCTATGTGCCGGTGCTCGGCGGCGACATCGTGCTGGAGCTCAACTTCGATTCCGGCCACCGGCACGGTGACGCCCAACGGCCCGGGCGAAATCGCCACCAAGGCAGGCGCTGGGCCGCGCCATCTGACCTTCCATCCCAATGGGAAGTTCGCCTATCTGATCACCGAGACGACAGCGACGATCGGCACCTTTGCGGTCGACCCGGCCTCGGGGCTCCTGAAGGAGCTGCAATTCGTCGATACCAACGAATACAAGGAGCAGCCTGCGGCCTCGGACATCCATGTGACGCCGGACGGCAAGTTCCTCTACGGCGCCGAACGCAAGACCAGCATGCTGATCGGCTACAAGATCGACCCGAACCAAGGCACCCTGACCCAGATCGGCCGCTTCCCGACCGAGAAGACGCCGCGCGGCTTCGCGATCGACCCGCGCGGCAAGTTCCTGCTGTCGGTCGGGATGGACTCGGCCGCGATGACGGTCTACGCGATCGAGCCGGCGAGCGGCGAACTGAAGCCGATCGGCCACTACCCGATGGGCACGCAGCCGAACTGGATCGAGATCGTCGATCTGAAATAGCCTTCTCGGCATACCGGTGTGGACCGGACCCGGGAACATGATGTCTTCGTTGCCAGTGGGTAAAATCTAACGCTTGATACCCGCGCCGGGGGTCGGCTCCGGGGGGAATTGGGGCCTTCGCCGCGACGCACATGGATGGCGGGGTAGCGGCGATTCCAGCTGTTAGCCTGACGACAATTGATCGGCTCAAGTCGACCGGGGAAACCGAGCCAAGAGAGTCTGATGTTGGCAAAACGGTTAGGGCGAGGCTGACGCCCGAACCGCTGATTTCATAGCATTAGCGCTTCGTATCGCTTTGGGGAGGCCGTGAGACCGGAGAGCTACCGCTAGGATTGGCGGAGCGGGTTCGCCGCCAACGCGCCACGACCTGATCGACATCCAGTGTGCTGAGGCGCGTCGGCGGCCCCTCCAGCACGGTCGCGTTGACCTTGGCGATCTCGACGTTGAGAGCGGAGACCCGACGACGGACGGTCGCTTCGTCGTGGAGCTTCTCGATCGCGGCGAGCTCCTTGTCCACCTTGCGGAGTAGTTCGAGCGATGGCGGCAGGATCGAGATCTGCTCGCGCTGGACGAGCTGCTTCACCCACCAGTCAGGATCGTATTCCTGACCGAGATACGGGAGGGGTTTACCGGCCCCCGGCAGGTTGTCGAAGGCTCCCTGTTCCCTGGCGACACGGATCTGCGCTTCGATCCACGTCTCCCAGCTCGTCCCCGGAGGCTTGCGCTCAGTCATGGTCCTCCAGTCTCCTCGTCAAAATGACAGCACCTCATTCTAGCCGACTATAGGGTTGCTGAACCGTGGGCACAGTATCGCACGCGCCCGTGAAATCGCTTTACGGCCCGCCGGGCCGGGCGGCCGTTTTTGGGTCGGCCGCCATCCTCTGAACCGGGTACCAAGCGTATGATTTTTACCATTAGTTGTTGTTCGACCCGCCCCAGCGAGCGAAGACGGCGTTCAGCTCGGCGGCGTGAAACGACCATGCGTCCTGACCGTCCGGATCGCCCGCGAACCGGCCGAGCCGTCGAGCGCAGTCGAAGAACCCGAGCGCCGGCAGGCCGCCACGCGCCTTGCTGATGACGAGCGCCGCGACGAACGGGCGGTTCGCCGCCGCGTCCTCCTCCATCAGACGCTCCAGGGATTCCGTCACCCGCTGAATGGAATGGGGCGGCACGATCTGAAGAGCCTTCGCCAGCTCCTGGTAGGTAATGGGGATTCGGCGCTTCGCGAGGCTCTCTAGGAACGCGCGTACCGCATGCGTCGGCAACTGATTGTCCCCTCCCAAAGTTCGACACTGTCGCGATCGGGCATGGTCACCTCCTCGCGCTGACAATTTTGATCGGCCCAGACCGCTCCACGACAATGCGTTTGCCCCTAGCATCTGTGCCAGACACCCCGAAGCAGCCCGTCTCGTCATCGGCCCAGACGACGTCCGGGATGTCGGCGAGGGTAATGAGCGATACGACGCGGTGGCGCCGAGCGGTAGCGGGGTCGGTACGGAAGTCGATGGTGGTCACTTCAAATCCTCTTCCGGTCCACAAGATTTCGTCTCTGGCCGAACGTCCCCAGGGCCCCTCTAGAGCCCCAGCCTTACATAGAAGAGTTAGTTTGATCGTAAATGGCCCGTCGGTTCACCTACCTCGATTTTTGCCAAAAATGCGAGGGTATCAACCGATAAACCTATATCCAAATATTTTGCGGCAACAATGTGACATTTTAAAATCTAGGAGTAACAGCCGGAAGAGTGACAGTTTTATGATATATTTCTGGTTCCAGTCGAAATAACTTATACAGTCTAGGGATCGGGATCTGGCCGAGATCCTCGGTCCGCGCCGGACACGGAGGACGCCAACATAGTGCGGCGCCGAAGTGAACACGGTAGCAACTTTCCGGCCCGCGGCGCCGGCTATGGCTTGGCGGGCGTCTCGGGGATGACGGCCGGCACGCCTTCGGGATTGATGTTGAAAGCGAGGAAGGTCAACGAGTCACTACCGGGATTGCCCCACTGATGGACGAGGCCGGACGGCTCGTAGATCAGAGATCCCGGCCCGCCGCCAAACGACATCACAGGGTGGTGGAAGCGATCCGCCGCGGGATCGAAGCCCCACCGCGACCGATAAAGAGGCCAAGGACTGGCGCGCAATCGACAGATCGGGCGCCGCGGGTGATCCGAAACGCCGCGCCGATCCTCTCGCAGGGATACCCGGTGATTGCCGTCATCTACGCCCGATACAGCTCGGGCCTGCAGCGCGACGCCTCGATCGAGGATCAGATCCGGCTCTGCCGCGCCCGGATCGAGCTGGAGGGCTGGCAGTACCGGCACGCCTACACCGACCGCGCGATCAGCGGCGCGAGCGCGCTGCGACCGGCCTATCAGAGCCTGCTTGAGGACGCGCGCCGGGGACAATTCGACGTCGTCGTCGCCGAGGCGCTCGACCGGCTGTCGCGCGACCAGGAGGATGTCGCCGGATTGTTCAAGCGGCTGCGCTTTGCCGGCGTGCGGCTGTTCACCCTGGCCGAGGGCGAGATCACCGAGCTGCACGTCGGCCTGAAGGGCACGATGAACGCGCTGTTCCTGAAGGACCTCGCCGACAAGACGCGGCGCGGGCTTGAGGGCCGGGTGCGCGCGGGCAGGTCCGGCGGCGGATTGTGCTTCGGCTACGACGTGGCTCGCGAGCACGACGCGCGGGGCGAACCGGTCTACGGCGCCCGCAAGGTCAACGACGCCGCGGCTGGGATCGTGCGCGGGATCTTCTCCGAATTTGCCGCCGGCAAGTCTCCGCGCCGGATCGCGCACGACCTAAACCGCGCACGCATCACCGGCCCGCGCGGCGGCGAATGGGATGCCTCGACGATCAACGGCAACGCGGCGCGCGGGACCGGCATCCTCAACAACGAGCTTTATATCGGCCGCCTGGTCTGGAACCGGCTGCGCTACATCAAGGACCCGACAACCGGAAAGCGCATCTCCCGCCTGAACGAGCCGGACCGTTGGATCGTGCAGCGAGGTTCCGGAATTGCGCATCATTCCGCAGGATCTCTGGGTCGCGGTCAAAGATCGCCAGCAACTGCTCAAGCGGAATACGCGACCGGACCTTGAGGAGAAACCGTTCTGGGCGCGACAGCGCCCGCGCTTTCTGATCACCGGTCTCGCCAAGTGCGGCCAGTGCGGCTCCAGCTACGTCAAGATCAGCGCCACCCTGTTCGGCTGTGCCGCCGCGCGCAATCGCGGCACCTGCGCCAACCGTCTCAATATCCGCCTCGATACGTCTGGAGGCGATGATCCTCGACGGATTGCGCAGCCAGCTGATGGCCCCCGACCTGTTCAAGGCGTTCTGCGAGGAATTTCACCGCGAGGTCAACCGTCTGCGCATCGACGGAAACGCCGCAACCGAGGCCAAGCGCGTCGACCTCGACCGCATCGAGCGCCGCATCCGCCGGATCGTCGAGCTGATCACCGAGGACGATGCGCCGGTGCGCGCGCTAAAGCAGGAGCTGGTCGACCTCGAGGCGCGCCAGCTAAGCTTGCAGCAGGAACTCGCCGCAAGCGATGCCCCGGCGCCGTTGATCCACCCCAATCTCGCCGAGGTCTACCGGCAGCGGGTCGCGCGACTGCACGATGCGTTGCGCGACCCGACGACGCGCGATGAAGCCTTCGCGCTGATCCGCTCACTGATCGACGGGATCCGCCTCGTGCCCGAGAGTGGCGAGCTGCGGATCGAGCTGCGCGGCGAGCTCGCCGGAATCCTGGCGCTGGCCGCGGACAGCAAGAAGCCCGGCGGCCTTGACGGCTGCCGGGCTGGCGGCGCAAATCAAGATGGTTGCGGGGGTAGGATTTGAACCTACGACCTTCAGGTTATGAGCCTGACGAGCTACCGGGCTGCTCCACCCCGCGGCAACGGCGTATTGGGCCCCCGGATCAAGGGCCATCCATCCTATCGAGTCCGGGGCGTGGTTCGGTGGGGGCGCGGCCCGCGTCTTGGGGGCTGGGGGTTTGGCGAGCCTGGCGGCGACCTGCTCTTCCGCCGCTTAAGCGGCAGTACCATCGGCGCTGAGGGTTTTCACGGCCGAGTTCGGGATGGGATCGGGTGTTTGGCCCCTCGCTGTGGCCACCAGGCTGGCCAAGCCTCCCTGAGGGCCCCGCGCGCCGCGGCGCGCGGTTTTGGCCGAAGGGAGCCCTCGGACGCGATCCGGGGGCCCATGGGATTTGGACCAGGGATTTTGGGGGGATTTGTGAAGGTGGCGAGGAAGTGTCTGGCGGGCGGCGGCGGGCGCGCCCGGTGATGGGCGCTTGCCGCTGCACGCCGGCGGTTTTCCGGCTTTCCCCAGCTCGCGCTCGGAAAAGCGTTCGGATCGGGCGGGTTCGAGCGATTAGTACCGGTCGGCTGCGCGGATTGCTCCGCTTCCACTTCCGGCCTATCAACGTGGTGGTCTTCCACGGCTCTCGACGAGACCTGGTTTTGAGGAGGGTTTCCCGCTTAGATGCGTTCAGCGGTTATCCCGTCCGCACTTAGCTACCCGGCGTTGCGGCGGGCGCCACAACCGGTCCACCAGAGGTGCGTCCCTCCCGGTCCTCTCGTACTGGGGAGAGCGCCTCGCAAGTCTCGAACACCCACGGCAGATAGGGACCGAACTGTCTCACGACGTTCTAAACCCAGCTCACGTACCGCTTTAAATGGCGAACAGCCATACCCTTGGGACCTGCTCCAGCCCCAGGATGCGATGAGCCGACATCGAGGTGCCAAACGACGCCGTCGATATGGACTCTTGGGCGTCATCAGCCTGTTATCCCCGGCGTACCTTTTATCCGTTGAGCGATGGCCCGTCCACGTGGGACCACCGGATCACTATGGCCGACTTTCGTCTCTGCTCGAGCCGTCGCTCTCGCAGTCAGGCGGGCTTGTGCCATTGCACTCGACAGCTGATTTCCGACCAGCCTGAGCCCACCATCGCGCGCCTCCGTTACTCTTTGGGAGGCGACCGCCCCAGTCAAACTACCCACCATGCAGGGTCCCGGCCCGGGGATCGCCCAGGCGCGGTTAGATGCCAGAGACCGTGAGAGCGGTATTTCAAGGTTGCCTCCACCCCAACTGGCGCCAGGGCTTCAACGGCTCCCGCCTATCCTACACACACCATCCCTAACACCACTGCAAAGCTGTAGTAAAGGTGCACGGGGTCTTTCCGTCTGACCGCGGGGACTCCGCATCTTCACGGAGAATTCAATTTCGCTGAGCCGGTGTTGGAGACAGCGGGGAAGTCGTTACGCCATTCGTGCAGGTCGGAACTTACCCGACAAGGAATTTCGCTACCTTAGGACCGTTATAGTTACGGCCGCCGTTTACCGGGGCTTCGATTCAGAGCGTGAACCCCTCCTCTTAACCTTCCGGCACCGGGCAGGCGTCAGACCCTATACGTCGTCTTGCGACTTCGCAGAGCCCTGTGTTTTTAGTAAACAGTCGCCACCCCCTCCTCTGTGCCCCCCACCCCTGCTTGCGCAAGAGCGGGGCCCCCTTCTCCCGAAGTTACGGGGGCATTTTGCCGAGTTCCTTCAACACCGTTCTCTCAAACGCCTAGGTATGCTCTACCAGTCCACCAGTGTCGGTTTCGGGTACGGTCTATGGCGCCGGCGCTGTTTCCCGGAAGTCCTTCGCCGCCCCCCCAATCCAGTAAGGGAGAACGACTTGCGGCCTTCGTCACGCTCGGCAGGCGGAGGAATATTAACCCCCTTCCCATCGGCTGCGGCTTTCGCCCTCGCCTTAGGGGCCCGGCTAACCCTGCGCGGAATGACCTTGCGCAGGAACCCTTGGACTTTCGGCGTGAGGGGTTCTCACCCTCATTTACGCTACTCATGTCAGCATTCGCACTTCCGATGCCTCCACAAGGGCTCGCGCCCCTGCTTCACCGGCCTACGGAACGCTCCGCTACCGCGTCAGGTATCAGGAACCAGGAGTCAGGGATCAGGATGAACGCGACCAACTGGCGTGGAGACCCTGCAACATCTTGCTGATCTCAACGTAGTCGGCCATCCATCGCCGTCCCGCAACTTCTTCGATATAGCCGAGATCGACGCAGTAGCGCAGCCACAGCTGCGTCTCGTCGCTACTGCCGATCGCGACCGCCAGATACCGCCGATACTCCGCCGCAGAACGACTCTGCCGGGCGAAGCCTTCGGCCAAGTTGGCGCAGATCGATTTCGACGACCGGCGGAGCTGGTCCGCCAGCGCAAATTGCTCGATCCGTGGAAACCCCAGGCTGGTTTTATGGATTTCCAGCGATAGACGATACGCGCGCCGGAAGACTTCGAGATCTTCGACCCGCTCGATCCTCTCTCGCATCCCTAAACCTTTCCTGGTACCTGACTCCTGGTTCCTGACACCTGACACCCGCAGCTTCGGTGCGTGGCTTGAGCCCCGTTACATTTTCGGCGCCGGACAGCTGTTCGACCAGTGAGCTATTACGCTTTCTTTAAAGGATGGCTGCTTCTGAGCCAACCTCCTGGTTGTCTTGGCCGTCCCACATCCTTTCCCACTTAGCCACGACTGGGGGACCTTAGCTGGCGGTCTGGGCTGTTCCCCTCTCGACGACGGACCTTAGCACCCGCCGTCTGGCTGCCGCTCTGCGCTCGCCGGTATTCGTAGTTTGGTTAGGTTTGGTAAGGCTCGCGCCCCCCTAGCCCATCCAGTGCTCTACCCCCGGCGCCGACCAAGCGACGCTCTACCTCAATAGATTTCGCGGAGAACCAGCTATTTCCGGGTTTGATTGGCCTTTCACCCCTAGCCACAAGTCATCCCCTACTTTTGCAACAGTAGTGGGTTCGGTCCTCCAGTGCGTGTTACCGCACCTTCAACCTGCCCATGGCTAGATCACCCGGTTTCGGGTCTGATCCCGGCAACTAGAGCGCCCTATTCAGACTTGCTTTCGCTGCGCCTACGCCTAACGGCTTAAGCTTGCTGCCAAGACCAACTCGCTGACCCATTATACAAAAGGTACGCCGTCACTCAGGCGCCAGGGACCAGGAGTCAGGCACCAGGAAGCAAGTACTTCCTGACTCCTGACCCCTGACTACTGACGCCTGAAGCTCCGACTGCTTGTAGGCATCCGGTTTCAGGAACTGTTTCACTCCCCTCGTCGGGGTGCTTTTCACCTTTCCCTCACGGTACTGGTACACTACGGTCACTGAGGAGTACTTAGGCTTGGAGGGTGGTCCCCCCGTGTTCAGACAGGACTGCTCGTGTCCCGCCCTACTCGAGGACTGTCGATCCGGTTTCCCGTACGGGGCTGTCACCCGCTACGGCCCGCCTTTCCAGACGCTTCCGGTACCAAAATCAACAGCCACTGGCCTGGTCCGCTTTCGCTCGCCACTACTCGCGGAGTCTCGGTTGATGTCCGTTCCTCCGGCTACTGAGATGTTTCAGTTCGCCGGGTTCGCTTCCCGAACCTATGAATTCAGCGCGGGATACCCGTTGCCGGGTGGGTTGCCCCATTCGGAGATCCCGGGATCAACGATCGCTCGCATCTCCCCCGGGCTTTTCGCAGCGTGCCGCGTCCTTCATCGCCTCTCAGTGCCAAGGCATCCACCAGATGCCCTTCATTCGCGCTCGATCACAAGGGACGCCCGTTCTGCGGATCATCCAAGGATCACCCGCACGGCCAGCCGTCCCCCGGAAAACCGCCGCGCACAGGGACAAGCCCCACCCTCGACAGAGGGGCAACCCCGCCCGCGGCCGCTCGCATGAAGACACTTCTTCGGACGGCGCCTCGCACCCGGTTCGCACCCCACAGGACAACAGCCCCACAGGACAGCAAGCCAATGCCGCGGCCCGTCCGCCTCGGTCACATTCACAAATCCGCTTCACCCTTCAATCAACGCCAGCCCCGGAACCCCGGCCGCC